>NZ_SMSJ01000009.1 GCF_004355005.1 Dankookia rubra | reverse complement strand
GGCCGGCCGCGGCGGGGCGACGGTGGCCACGCGGTCCCGGGCGGCCGGGGCCGGCACCAGGCGCGGGGCCACGACGGGAGGCGACCCGCCCTCCGCCGTTGCGGCCGGCGCCGGGGCGGGCGCTCCGCTCCGCTGTTGCGACACCTCGCCGTTCCGCTGGGGTGGCACAGCGCCGCTCCGCTCGAATGGCACGGCACCGCTCCGCTCGGGCGCCGCGGCGACGACCGGGCTCGCCGGCCGTGACCCGGTCCAGGCCACCGCGGCCGCCACCGCGACCGCGGTCAGCCCGGCCAGGCCGAGCGCGACCGGCAGGCCCGGCCAGCGCGCCCGTGCCGGCATCGCCGGCACGTCCGATACCGGGGACGTCAGGCCGGCGCGCTGGGCCGCCACTTCCCGGTTCAGCATCTGCGGCATGGCGCGGTCGCGCGCCTGTGCCACCGGGCCGTCGCGCAGCGGCCCGCGGGAGGCGAGCGCGCGGCGCACCACGCTGACCCAGCCATCCCCGCCCGGCAGGCGCAGCGGCGGCAGGGTGGCGAAGGCCTGCGGCAGCAGGGTGCCGAGGCTGCCCAGCTCCTCCGGCTGCAGCTGCAGGTGCACCACGGGCAACTGGCCGGGGAAGATCGCGGCGAAGCGGGCGGTTTCGAGCCGGTCGCGGAAGGCCAACTCGGCGCCCGCCGTTTCGCCGGGGGCGATGTCGATCAGCGCGACGCCGATCTCGGGATGCAGCAGCACATGCGGCACCAGCAGCGCCTGGCCCTGGAAGGGGCTCAGGTTGCACTGGTCGAGCCTGATCCAACCCGACGGGACGTCCGGCCCCTGCGCCGCTGCCGGCCCGGCCGCGTCGCGGGCGAGAATGGGCTTGTCCAGTTGGTAAAGCCTCTCGCGCTGCTGCATCATGGATTGAACAGTCCCCCTGGACGCACGCCCTCAACGCGCCCCCGCGCGTCGAAGTCCCCCGATCGTCTAAATGTATACTCGCATGGCGCCGAAAAGGCAGCAGCCCTTTGCAATGGCTGCGGTTCCGAATACTGCCGCGGAGGTCGGAACTACCGGCGCGGGGCGCGCCGGTCCGTGGCCGGTACCGGCGGCGGCCGGTCCTGACCAGCCTGCGGCGGCCGGCCGCGGCCTAGAGCCGCCAGCCCGTATGGATGGCGACGATGCCGCCGGTCAGGCTGCGGTGCTGCACCCGTTCCAGCCCGGCCGCCCGCATCATGCCCGCCAGCGTCTCCTGGTCCGGGAACATGCGGATGCTTTCCGCGAGGTAGCGGTAGCTGTCGCCGTCCTGCGCCACGCGCTCGCCGAGCGCGGGCAGCACGCGGAAGGACCAGGCGTCGTAGACCGGGGCGAGCGCGGCGACCTCGACCCGGCTGAATTCCAGGCAGTGGAAGCGCCCGCCCGGCCGCAGCACGCGGCGGACCTCGCGCAGCACCGCCGGCTTGTCGGTGCAGTTGCGCAGCCCGAAGGCCATCGAGACCTTCTCGACGCTGCGGTCGGGCAGCGGCAGGTGCTCGGCATCGGCGCAGAGGAAGGTGAGGCCGGAGGCCAGCCCGCGGTCGAGCGCACGGCCCTGCGCCACCTGCAGCATGGAGGGGTTGATGTCGGACAGGATGACCCGCCCGGCGCCGCGTTCCAGCGCCCGGAAGGCGATGTCGCCGGTGCCGCCGGCGAGGTCGAGCAGCGCCTCGCGCGGGGAGGCGGCGATGGCGGCGACGAAGGCCTGCTTCCAGGCCCGGTGCAGGCCGAGCGACATCAGGTCGTTCATCAGGTCGTAGCGCGGCGCCACGCTGTCGAAGACCTGGCGGACCATCCCGGCCTTGGCGGACTTGGGCACCTCGCGGTAGCCGAAGTCGATCGTGTCGTCGCCCGAAAGGGCCGGGTCGGGGGTGTTGCGTTCGGTCATGCCCGGTCACCATAGCGCCGCGAGGGGGACGGGGACATATGCCGGAACTGCCGGAAGTCGAGACGGTGATGCGCGGCCTGCGGAAGGTGCTGGAGGGCCGGGTGATCCGCGCCGCCAGCATCGCCCGCCCGGACATGCGCTGGCCCTTCCCGGACGGCCTCGCCACGCGGCTGGCCGGCAGCCGGGTGGAGGGGTTCCGCCGCCGCGGCAAGTACATGCTGATGCGGCTCTCGGGCGGCGACAGCGTGCTGATCCACCTCGGCATGTCGGGCCGCATGGTGGCGCGGCCTGCCGCGGACCTGCCCAATGCCCCGGTCGCGCATGAGCACCTGGCGCTCGAGACCGAGGAGGGCATCCGCGTCGGCTTCGTCGACCCGCGCCGCTTCGGCAGCGTCGATCTCGTGCCGACCGCGGCCGAGGACGCCCACCGGCTGCTCGCCGGCATCGGGCCGGAGCCGCTCGAGGAGGATTTCACCCCGGCGGTGCTGACGGCGGCGCTCGCGGGGAAGCAGACCCCGATCAAGGCGGCGCTGCTGGACCAGAAGGTCGTCGCGGGCCTCGGCAACATCTATGTCTCGGAGGCACTCTACCGCGCCGGGATCTCGCCGAAGCGCCTGGCCGCCAGCGTCGCGGGCGCCCGGGCGCTGCGGCTGGTGCCGGCGATCAAGGCGGTGCTGGAGGAGAGCATCGAGGCCGGCGGCTCCTCGCTGCGGGACTATGTCCAGGCGGATGGCGGCATCGGCTTCTTCCAGGAACGCTTCAAGGTCTACGACCGCGCGGGCCAGCCCTGCGGGCAGTGCCCCGGGCCGCCTGCCTGCGGGGGCATCCGCCGCTTCGTCCAGTCCGGCCGGGCCACCTTCCATTGCCCGCGCAGGCAGCGGTGATAGGTTGCGCGCCGACGCGAGGGAGGCAGCCATGGCCGAGTACGAGATGATCCTGACCGAGGTCGAGGGGCGGGTGGCGATCATCCGGCTGAACCGGCCGAAGGCGCTGAACGCGCTCTGCGACCAGCTGATGGACGAGCTCGGCCAGGCGCTGCGCGGCTACGACGCCGACCCCGGCATTGCCGCCATCGTCATCACGGGCTCCGAGAAGGCCTTCGCCGCCGGCGCCGACATCAAGGAGATGCAGGGGCGCAGCTACCCCGCCATCTATCTCGACGACTTCATCGGCAAGCGCTGGGAAGCCGTGACCTACGTCCAGAAGCCGGTGATCGCCGCGGTTGCGGGCTTCGCCCTCGGCGGCGGCTGCGAGCTGGCGATGATGTGCGACATCATCCTGGCCGGGGACAACGCGAAGTTCGGACAGCCGGAGATCAACCTGGGCGTCATTCCCGGCGCCGGCGGCACCCAGCGGCTGACCCGCGCCATCGGCAAGTCGAAGGCGATGGAACTGATCCTGACCGGCCGCATGATGGACGCGGCCGAGGCCGAGCGCGCCAACCTGGTGGCCCGCGTGGTGCCGGCGGCCGAGGTGGTGGCCGAGGCGGTGAAGCTTGGCGAGAAGATCGGCACGCTCTCGGCGCCCTCCGTCGCCATTGCCAAGGAGGCGGTGAACCGCGCCTACGAGACGACGCTGGCCGAGGGAGTGAAGTTCGAGCGGCGGCTGTTCCAGTCGCTCTTCGCCACCGCCGACCAGAAGGAAGGCATGGCCGCCTTTGCCGAGAAGCGGAAGGCCCGCTTCGAGAACCGCTGATCCCCATTCGATCCGTCCCGGTGTCCCGTTCCCTTGACGGGGCGCGGGGGGGGCCTGTAGAACGCCCCTCCTCGCGCATCACCGGTGCGCCCTCCCATCACTCTGGTTTGAGTCAAATTCACCCATGGCGAACACGGCCTCTGCCCGCAAGCGCATCCGCCAGACGGAAAAGCGCACCCTCCGCAATCGTGCGCGGAAGTCCCGGGTGCGCGGCTTCATCCGTAAGGTCGAGCAGGCGATCGCCGGCGGCGACAAGTCGCTCGCGCAGGACGCGCTGAAGGCGGCGCAGCCGGAAATGCAGCGCGCCGCGACCAAGGGCGTCTTCCACGCCAATACCGTCGCCCGCAAGCTGTCGCGCCTTTCCGCGCGCATCAAGTCGCTGGGCGCCGCTGCCCAGGCTTAAGCCTGGGGCCATATTTCCAAAGCCGTGATCGGGGCCGAGTTGGCGGGAATGGGTCAAGCCTGTTCTTGTTGATTGCTTGTGGTTGGTCGATTTATTCATCGGCTGTCATAATCTTGCCCCGGGTTTCATTCGACCGGTACTACCTCGCAACTCAATTTCGGTAAGTTACCATTTGCGCCGACTTGGTCACCGGGGTAGCATCCCCAGGTCAGGACGGCGGACAGGTTTCCCCCGAAACGGCGCGGTTTTACTTGTCCTGGCATTCTGCCGCGGAACTTCGTTCCGGGCAGCACGGTTCGACGTTGTCCGTGCGCCGGCAGGCGTTGGGAGCAGAAGGAGGCCGGCGGTTTGCCCCCAGAGACGTCCGGACAAATGGTCGCCTGCTGGGCCCGCATCCGCGGCCGGCTGCGTGACGAGGTGGGCGAGGTCGAATACCGCACCTGGCTGCGGCAGATGACCCTGCACGGCATCGACGGCGACGAAGCGGTGATCCTGCTGCCCACGCGCTTCCTGCGCGACTGGGTGAACAGCCATTACGGCGACCGCCTGCGCGCGCTGTGGCAGGCCGAGGACGGCGCCGTCCGCCGGGTCGAGATCCGCGTCGCCCAGGCGGCGGGGGGGCAGGCGGCCGGCAGCCTGGCTGCCGGCGCCGAGCCTGTCTATGCCGATGGGGCCGCCGCCGCGCTGCGCGCCGAGCCGCCGGGCCTGGCGGAAAGCCTCGCCCCGCCACCGCGCCCGCCCGAATTCCGCACGCCCGAGCCGCGCTCCGACTGGGTCGTGCCGCTCGAGGCGCGCTTCACCTTCGACACCTTCGTCGTCGGCAAGCCGAACGAGTTCGCCCATGCCTGCGCCCGCCGGGTGGCGGAACGCCCGGCCTCCCCGGGCTTCAACCCGCTCTTCCTCTATGGCGGCGTGGGCCTGGGCAAGACCCACCTGATGCACGCCATCGCCTGGGCGATCCGCGAGGGCGATACCCACCGCACCGTCGCCTACATGAGCGCCGAGAAGTTCATGTACCGCTTCATCGCCGCGCTGCGCAGCCAGTCCACGATGGAGTTCAAGGAGACGCTCCGCGCCGTCGACGTGCTGATGATCGACGACCTGCAATTCCTGATCGGCAAGGACAACACGCAGGAGGAGTTCTTCCACACCTTCAATGCGCTGGTGGACCAGGGCAAGCAGATCGTCGTTTCCTCGGACAAGCCGCCCTCCGACCTCGCGGGGATCGAGGACCGGCTCCGCACCCGGCTCGGCTGCGGCATGGTCGCCGACCTGCACGCGACGACCTACGAGCTGCGCCTGTCGATCCTGCAGGCCAAGGCGGCCGCGGCGCAGGTGCTGGTGCCGGCCAAGGTGATGGAGCTGCTGGCGACCAAGATCACCACCAACGTGCGGGAGCTGGAGGGCGCGCTGAACCGGCTGGTGGCGCATGCCAACCTCTTCGGCCGCCCCATCACCATCGACAGCGCGCACGAGGTGCTGCACGACGTCCTCAGGGCACACGAGAAGCGGGTCTCGATCGAGGAGATCCAGCGCAAGGTGGCCGAACACTACAATCTGCGCCTGACCGACATGGTCTCCGCCCGCCGCGCCCGGAACGTCGCCCGGCCGCGCCAGGTGGCGATGTACCTGGCCAAGCAGCTGACCCAGCGCAGCCTGCCCGAGATCGGCCGGCGCTTCGGCAACCGCGACCACACCACGGTCATGCACGCCGTCTCCCGGGTCTCGGAGCTGATCGCCGCCGATGCCGGCTTCGCCGAGGACGTGGCGCTGCTGCGGAAGATGCTGGAGACCTGACGCCCGCCGCCCCGGCCCTGGCGGCCGGGCCGGGAGCCGTCCCGGATTTTGCCGGCAGCGTAACGCAACCCTTGGTCTTGCGTGGTGAAAACCCTACCTTATCGGCTCGAATCGAGGCTGCTAGAAGCGGTGCTGAGACCGACCGGCCCATCCCAACGCGGGTGGCGCATGGCGGCGGCTGGACGGATCGTCGGGGGAGCCTGGGTGGCATGAAGTTCACGGTGGAACGGGCGATCCTGCTGAAGGCGCTGGCGCATGTGCAGAGCGTGGTCGAGCGGCGCAACACCATCCCCATCCTGGCCAACGTGCTGATCGCGGTGCAGGACGGGGTGCTGAAGCTGACCGCGACCGACATGGAGATCGCGGTGGTCGAGGAGGTGCCGGGCGTCCAGGTCGCCCGCCCCGGCCGCACCACCGCCCCGGCCGCGACGCTCTACGAGATCGTCCGCAAGCTGCCCGAGGGCGCCAAGGTCGAGCTGGACCATGCCGGCGGCGATGCCGCGCTGAAGCTGCGCGCCGGCCGCTTCAACACCGACCTTTCGGTGCTGCCGGTCGAGGACTTCCCCTCGATGACCGAGGGCAAGCTGCCGCATGGCTTCGGCCTGCCGGCCGGGCAGCTGCGCGAGCTGGTCGACCGCACCCGCTTCGCCATCTCCACCGAGGAGACGCGCTACTACCTCAACGGCATCTACCTGCATGCGACCGAGAGCGACGGCACCCGGGTGCTGCGCGCGGTCGCCACCGACGGCCACCGCCTGGCCCGTGTGGAGGAGCCGCTGCCCGAGGGCGCCGGCGGCATGCCGGGCGTGATCATCCCGCGCAAGACGATCAACGAGCTGCGCAAGCTGGCCGAGGAGACCCAGGACGAGATCCAGGTGAAGCTGTCCGACACCAAGATCCGCTTCGACATCGGCAGCGTGCAGCTGACCAGCAAGCTGATCGACGGCACCTTCCCGGAATACGACCGGGTCATCCCGCGCGGCAACGACAAGATCCTGCGGGTGAACAAGAAGGAATTCGCCGAGGCCGTTGGCCGCGTCGCCGCCATCAGCTCCGAGCGGTCGCGCCCCGTGAAGCTCTCGCTCGACCGCAACCACCTGCTGCTGTCCGCCAGCTCGGCCGAGCAGGGCCAGGCGCAGGAGGAGCTGGAGGGCGACGTGGTGAGCTACGAGAACTCGCCGCTCGAGATCGGCTTCCAGGCACGCTACCTCAATGACATCACCGACCAGATCGGCGACAAGGTCGAATTCCGCTTCGCCGACGGCAGCGCGCCGACGGTGGTGGCGGATGCGGCGAAGCCGGAAGCGCTCTACGTGCTGATGCCGATGCGGGTCTAGCCCGCTTCGGCGATCGCCCGCGCCGCCCGCAGCGCCGCGATCTCCGCCGGGGAAAAGCCGTAGCCGGCCAGCACCTCGGCCGAATGCTCGCCCAGCAGCGGCGGCGGCGACCGCACCGCGCGGGCCTCCCCGTTGAACTGGATCGGCTGGGCCATGGTCTTCAGCGGGCCGAGCGTGGGGTGGTCGTAGTCCAGCACCACGCCCCGCGCCGCGGTCTGCGGATGCGCCAGCATGTCGGCCAGGGTGTTGATCGCGGCGCAGGGGATGCCGACCCGGCCGCAGAACCCGACCCAATGGGCCGCGCTCTCCCGCGCCACGATTTCCTGGACCAGCGCCACTGTCGCGGCGAAATTGGCGACCCTGTCGGCATTGGTGCGGAAGCGCGGGTCCTCGGCCAGCTCCGGCCGCCCGATCCCGGCCGCGAAGCGGCGCCAAAGGTTGTCGCTGGCGATGCCGATCAGCACCGGCCCGTCCGCCGCATCGAAGGCCTGGTAGGGGCACAGGGATTCATGGCCCGAGCCGGACCTCTCCGGCAGCGTGCCCTTCTCCCAGTAGATCTGCAACGAATAGCCGAGCAGCGCCGCCGCGGTCTCGAACAGCGAGACCTCCAGCCGGCATCCCTTGCCCGTCCGCCCGCGCTCCAGTAGCGCCGCCAGGATGCCGCTGAAGGCGTTCATGCCGGTGGACTGGTCGATCGGCGAGAAGGGGCTGCGGATCGGCCCGCCGCCGCGGTCCCCGGTCATCGCCATGATGCCGCTGAAGGCCTGCAGGATGACGTCGTAGCCGAGCCCCTTGGCCAGCGGCCCGGTGCGGCCGAAGCCCGAGATGCTGCAATGGATGAGCCGCGGGTTCGCGGCACACAGCGCCTCGGCGCCGATGCCCAAGCGTTCGGCGACGCCGGTCGCGTAGCTTTCGATCACCACGTCGGCCGTGGCCGCCATGCGCTGCGCCGCCGCTTGGCCTTCCGGCGTCTTCAGGTCGAGCGCCAGGCTGCGCTTGTTGCGGTTGGCGCTGAGGAAGACGGCGCCGACCCGTCCCCCGGGGCCGCCACGGAAGGGCGGCCAGCCGCGAGTATCGTCGCCGGCGCCCGGCGGCTCGACCTTCACCACCTCGGCGCCGAGGTCGCCCAGCCACTGGCCGCAGAGCGGCCCGGCCAGCACCTTGGAGAAGTCGAGGACGCGAATGCCGGCGAGCGGCGTCATCTCAATAGGATTTCGGCTGGCCGAGCACCCGCTCGGCGATGAAGGACAGCACAAGCTGTTCCGAGACCGGGGCTATGCGGGTGATCATCACCTCGCGCAGCAGGCGCTCGACCACGTATTCCTTGGCATAGCCCATGCCGCCATGCGTCATCACCGCGCGCAGGCAGGCCTCGTAGCCGGCGCGGCCGCCGAGCAGCTTGGCCGCATTCGCCTCCGCCCCGCAGGGCCGGCCGTTGTCATAGAGCCAGGCCGCCTTCATGGCCATCAGCAGCGCGGATTCCAGGCCGGTCCAGCATTCCGCCAGCGGGTGCTGGATGCCCTGGTTCTGCCCGATGGGACGGCCGAAGACGACGCGCTCCCTTGCATAGCGCGCGGCGCGGTCGAGTGCGTCCTGGCCAATGCCGATGCCCTCCACCGCCACCAGCACGCGTTCCGGGTTCAGGCTGTCCAGCAGGTAGGAGAAGCCGCGGCCTTCCTCGCCGATCCGATCCTCCTCGGGGATGAAAAGGTCGTCGATGAAGACCATGTTCGAATCGACCGCGGCGCGGCCCATCTTCGGGATCCGCTGCACCTCGACCTTGCTGCGGTCGAGCGCGGTGTAGAACAGCGTGATGCCGTCCGTCGGGCGCCTTGCTTCCTCCTTCCGCACGGTGCGGGCCAGCAGCAGGATGCGGTTCGCCACCTGGCCGGTGGAGGTCCAGAGCTTGCGCCCGTTGACGCGGTAGCCGCCCGGCACCTTCTGCGCGAAGGTGGCGATGCTGGTGGTGTCGAGCCCGGCATTGGGCTCGGTCACGCCGAAGCAGGCCTGGTCGCGCCCCTCGACCAGCGCGGGGATGAAGCGCGCCTTCTGCTCGGCGGTGCCGTGCACGACGATCGGGTGCGGGCCGAACATGTTGATGTGCAGCGACGACGCCGCGGCCATGCCGCCGCCGGAGCGCGCGACCGTGTGCATCATGATCGCCGCTTCCGTCACCCCGAGCCCGGCGCCGCCGTGTTCCACCGGCATGGTGATGCCGAGCCAGCCGCCCTCGGCCATGGCGCGGTGGAATTCGCGGGGGAAACGCGTCTCGGCCTCGCAGTCCCGCCAGTAGTCGTCGCCGAAGCGGCGGCAAACGGCGGCGACGCCTTCGCGGATCGCCTCCTGCTCGGGCGAGAAGCCGAAATCCATGACGTGCTCCCTGGGAGGCGTGGTTGCCGGAGGTTGGGGCGCCGGCCTACCCTCGGCAAGACCATAAAAGCCAAGGGGAGGCGCGGGATGCCCGGTCTGTGGTTCGAGGAATTCGAGGTCGGCCAGCAATTCCGCCACGTCATGCGGCGGACCATCACCGAGGCCGACAACGTCTTCTTCTCCGCGCTGACGCACAACCCGGCGGCGCTGCACCTGGATGAGGAATACTGCCGGACCGAGACGGAATTCGGCCAGCGCATCGTCAACAGCGCCTTCACCCTCGGGCTGATGGTCGGCATCACCGTCGGCGACACCACGCTCGGCACCACGGTCGCCAATCTCGGCTGGGACGAGGTGCGGTTTCCGAAGCCGCTGTTCCACGGCGACACCATCCGCGTGGAATCCGAGGTGCTGTCGAAGCGCGAGAGCAGGTCCCGCCCCGGCCAGGGCATCGTCGAGTTCGTCCACCGCGCCTTCAACCAGAAGGGCGAACTGGTGGCGCATTGCCGCCGCTCCGCGCTGATGAAGGGGCGGCCGGCATGAGCGCGCCGCCGCGCTCCTGGCTCTTCGTCCCGGGCGACAGCGAGCGGAAGCTGCAGAAGGGCGGCGAGAGCGGCGCCGATGCGCTGATCCTCGACCTCGAGGATGCCGTCGCCGCCGGCCGCCGCCCGCTGGCGCGCGGGATGATCCGCGAATACCTCGGCGCCAAGGCACGCCGGCCGCAGCTCTGGGTCCGCATCAACCCGCTGGACGGGGAAGGGCTGGCCGACGCCGCCGCCGTGGTGCGCGCCGCCCCCGACGGGCTGGTGGTGCCGAAGGTCGGCGGCCCGGCGGAACTGCTGCGCGTCTCCCATTGGCTGGACGCTCTCGAGGCGCGGGAGGGGCTGCCGCCGGGCGGCATCCGCCTGCTCTCGGTCGCAACCGAGACCGCGGCGGCGGTGCTCGGCCTCTCCGACTATGCCCGCATCCCGGTCCCCCGCCTGCATGGCCTGACCTGGGGGGCGGAGGACCTGGCCGCGGCGCTCGGCGCCAGCAGCAACCAGGATGCCGGCGGCGGGCTCTCGCTGACCTACCGCATCGCGCGCTCCGCCTGCCTGGTCGCCGCCGTTGCCGCCGGTGCCCAGCCGATCGACACTCTGGAGCCCGACTTCCGCGACGAGGCCGCGCTGCACGCCGCCTGCGCCGCCGCGCACCGAGAGGGCTTCACCGGCAAGATCGCCATCCACCCGGCCCAGGTCGCGCCGATCAATGCCGGCTTCCAGCCGACCGCGGAGGAAGTCGCCTTCGCCCGCCGCGTGGTGGAGGCCTTCGCCGCCAATCCGGGGATCGGCACCGTCGGGATGGACGGCAGGATGCTCGACATGCCGCATCTGCGGCAGGCGGAGCGGGTGCTGGCGGCGGTGAGGTAGGACCGGGGGAGAAAGTATTCTCCCCCAGTCCCCCTCATCTATTTCTCGGAGTCTGGCATTCGCCGCGCGGCGGCAGCCGACCCAGAAAAGGGAAGGGTGGGGTTTGGGGAGGGAACACCTGTTTCCCTCCCCAACCTTCCTTCAGAACGGCACGTCCCCGCACACCGTCACCCGGTGCATGATCCGCGTTTCCGCCGGATAGTCGTTGATGGCGAAATGCATCGTGCAGCGATTGTCCCAGAAGGCGAGCGACCCGCTGGCCCAGCGGAAGCGGCAGGTGAATTCCGGCCGCGCCGCATGCTGCATCAGGAAGTCGATCAGCGGCTTGCTCTCGGCCTCCGTCATCTCCTCGAACCGGTGCAGGTGGCCGCCGACGAAGAGCGCGCGGCGCCCGGTTTCGGGATGCGTGCGGATCAGCGGGTGGGTGGAGATGGTCTGCGTGCTGCCGGGATCGACCACCTTCATGCCGATCTTGTCGGCGTAGTACTCCTTCCTCGTCTTGCCGTCGTGGCTGCTGAAATTGTCGCCGCGATAGACGCCCTTCAGCCCGTCCAGCATCCGCTGCATGCCCGGCGACAGCGCCTCGTAGGCCGCGTAGAGGTTGGTCCAGAGCGTGTCGCCGCCGGCCGAGGGGATCTCCTTGCCATAAAGGATCGTCCCCATCGCCGGACGCGGGGTGAAGGCCTGGTCGGAATGCCAGGATCCCCCGAAATTCTTCTTGTCGGCCGGCGTCTTCACGATCTCCAGCACCTCGGGGTGGTCGTCCATCCCGGCCATGTAGGGGTGCAGGTGGATCTCGCCCCAGCGGCGGGCGAAGGCCAGCTGCGTCTCCGGCGTCAGGCGCTGGTCGCGGAAGAAGATCACGCAATGCGCCAGCAGGGCCTGGCGGATCTCGCCCAGCACCTCCTCCGGCAGGTCCTGGGCCAGGTCCACGCCGCTGACCTCGGCGCCGAGCGAGCCGGCGATGCGGCTGACCTCGATATGGCGGTATTCGCTGTTGCGCAGCCCGTCCATGGCGGTGCCTCCCCCTGGTTCTTGGATCAATTGGTGCACCCTGCCGGGCCGCGGCGCAACGCCCATGCCAGCCCCGCCCTTCGCAGCCGGCGATCCAGGGTCTAGCCTGCCCGGCTTGCGGGAGGGGCAAGCCGGAATGGCCGAAGACGGGCAGCGCGGGACCCTCTCATCCCCAGACAGCGAGTCCCCCATGGCCTTCACCAGCATCGGCGTCACCACCTCCGGCCATGTCGCCACAATCGAGATCCAGCGGCCTCCGAACAACTTCTTCGACATCACCCTGATCGAGGAGATCGCCACCGCCTTTGAAACGGCGGATGCCGATCCCGCGATCCGCGCCCTGGTGCTGGCGGCGCAGGGCAAGGCCTTCTGCGCCGGCGCCGACTTCGCCCGCCGCGATGTCGGCGAGGAACGCCCAGGCCGGCACCTGTACAAGGAAGCGATCCGGCTGTTCCGCACCGGCAAGCCGATCGTCGCCGCGGTGCAGGGGCCGGCGATCGGCGGCGGGCTCGGCCTCGCCTGCATGGCGGATTTCCGAGTCACCTGCGCGGAAGGGCGCTTCAGCGCCAACTTCACCCGGCTCGGCTTCCATCCCGGCTTCGGCCTGACCGCGACGCTGCCGCGCCTGGTCGGCCAGCAGCAGGCGGCGCTGCTGTTCTACACGGGGCGGCGGATCAACGGGGAGGAGGCGGTGCGGCTCGGCCTCGCCGACCAGCTCGTGCCGCTGGCGGAGGTGCGCGACGCGGCGATGGCGCTGGCGACGGAGATCGCGCAGTCCTCGCCGCTCGGCGTCGCCGCCACGCGGCAGACCCTGCGGCGCGGCCTGGCCGATGCGGTGGAGCAGGCGACCGAGCGCGAGCTGGTCGAGCAGGACTGGCTGCGCAAGACCGCGGACTTCAAGGAAGGCATCAAGGCGACCGCCGAGCGGCGCCTGCCCGAATTCCAGGGCCGCTGAGGGAGCAGGACGATGACCACATTCCCCTTCGACGAGAACGAGTTCTTCAAGGCCGGCCGCGAGGTCTGGTTCGAGATGCGCGGCCCCGCCGCCGCCGAGAAGGCGATGGAGGAGGCCGGGCAGCACGAGATGACCCGCGACCTCCGGCAATACCTGTTCGAGCATTGCTTCGGCGCGGTCTGGAACCGCCCCGGCCTGGAACGCGTGACCCGCAGCACCATCACCATCTCGGTGCTGACGGCGCTCGGGCGCAGCGAGGAGCTGAAGTCGCATATCCGCATGGGCCTCAACAACGGCCTGACGCGGGAGGAGCTGAAGGAGATCTTCCTGCATGTCGGCATCTATGCCGGCGTGCCGACCGCGGTCGCCGCGGTGCGCGCGGCGATGGAGGTCTTCGCCGAACTCGACAAGGCGAAGGGCTGACCCGGATGACGGACAGCGATTTCCGCCCGCATTCCTCCCATTGGGGGGCCTTCACCGCGGCCTGGCGCGACGGCGAGCTGGTGGTGCGGCCGCACCCGGAAGACCCCGACCCCAACCGCATCCTGCAGAACTTCCCGCGCGCCCTGCGGCATGAGGCGCGCATCGCCCGGCCGATGATCCGCCGCGGCTGGCTCGAGGACGGGCCGGGCGCCGACCCGCGCCGCGGCCGCGACGACTACGTCGCGGTGTCCTGGGACCGCGCGCTCGACCTGCTGGCGCGGGAGCTCGGGCGCACCGCGCCGGAGCGGATCTTCGGCGGGTCCTATGGCTGGTCCTCGGCCGGGCGCTTCCACCATGCGCAGAGCCAGGTGCACCGCTTCCTGAACACCGCGCTCGGCGGCTATGTCCGCAGCGTCAACAGCTACAGCGCCGGCGCCGCCGGCGTCATCCTGCCGCACGTGCTGGGGCCGCTGGAATCGGTCAGCCGCCGCAACGTCACCTGGGACCAGGTGGCGGAGCACAGCGAGGTGGTGCTCGCCTTCGGCGGCCTGGCGCTGAAGAACTCCATGGTCGCGGGGGGAGGCATCAGCAAGCATGTCGAGCGCCGGTCGATGCAGGCGGCCGCCGCGCGCGGCTGCGCCTTCGTCGGCGTCGGCCCGCTGCGCGACGACATGCCGGCCGAAGCCCGCGCGGAATGGCTGACCATCACGCCGAATACCGACGCGGCGCTGATGCTGGCGCTGATGCACACGCTGGTGGCGGCGGGGCTGCACGACCGCGGCTTCCTCGACCGCTACACCGCGGGCTGGCCGGTGCTGGAAGCCTACCTGCTGGGCCGGGAGGACGGCCAGCCGAAGGACGCCGCCTGGGCCGCGCCGATCACCGGCATATCAGCCGACCGCATCGCCGCGCTGGCGCGCAGCCTGGCCGGCCGGCGCGTGCTGGTCACCGTCTCCCATTCCCTGCAGCGGGCCGAGCATGGCGAGCAGCCGGTCTGGGCCGGCATCGCCCTGGCCGCGGTGCTCGGGCAGATCGGCCTGCCCGGCGGCGGCTTCAACTACGCGCTCGGCGCGCTCGGCCATACCGGGCGGCGCTACAATGCCGTCTCCACCGCCGCGCTGCCGCAGGGGCGCAACGGGGTCGGCGCCTATATCCCGGTCGCGCGGATCAGCGACATGCTGCTGAACCCGGGCGCCGCCTTCGAATACAACGGGCAGCACCTCACCTATCCGGATATCGGCCTGGTCTACTGGGCCGGCGGCAATCCCTTCCATCACCACCAGGACCTCAACCGGCTGCGCGAGGCCTTCCGCCGCGTCGACACGCTGGTGGTGCACGAGCTCGCCTGGACCGCGACGGCGCGGCACGCCGACATCGTGTTGCCCGTGACCATGACCCTGGAGCGCGAGGATATCGGCAGCAGCCAGACCGATCCGCTGATGGTCGCCATGCACAAGCTGGCCGAACCCTATGGCGAGGCACGCGACGACTACGCCATCTTCGCCGACCTCGCGGCGCGGCTGGGCAGGGAGCAGGCCTTCACCGAGGGGCGCAGCGCGCGCGACTGGCTGCGGCACCTCTACGGCCGCACCGCCGACGACCTGCGCGCCAAGGGCCACGACGCGCCGGATTTCGACTCCTTCTGGCAGGCGGGCCACCTGATGCTGCCGGAAGGGCCGGACGACGGCGGCATCCTCGGCGCCTTCCGCCGCGACCCGGAGGCCGATCCGCTGCCGACGCCGAGCGGCAAGGTGGAGGTCGCCTCGGCCACCATCGCCGGCTTCGGCTACGATGACTGCCCGGGCCACCCGGCCTGGATCGCGCCGCGCGACGTGCCGGAGCCGGGGGCGCCGCTGCGCCTCGTGGCGAACCAGCCGGCGACGCGGCTGCACAGCCAGTTCGACTTCGGCGGCCACAGCGCCGAGATGAAGCGCCGCGGGCGGGAGGTGATGCGCATCCATCCCGACGACGCCGGGGCGCGCGGCATCGCCGATGGCGACATCGTCCGGCTGTTCAACGCGCGCGGCGCCTGCCTCGCCGCGGCGGAGGTGACGGACGGCGTCATGCCGGGCGTGGTGCAGCTGCCGACCGGCGCCTGGTACGACCCGGAGGACCCGGCCGAGGACGGCTCGCTTTGCGTGCACGGCAACCCGAACGTGCTGACGCGGGATGCCGGCACCTCGCGCCTCGCCCAGGGCTGCACCGGGCAGCTGACGACCGTGGAGGTCGAGCGCTTCACCGGCAACCTGCCGCCGGTGAAGGCCTTCACGCCGCCGGGGGCGCTGGCGGCGGAATAGCTGGACTTCCTGGAAACTCCAGCGGCGGCGCCTTGCCGCCGTGCGGCGTCCTGGTTTGCTGCGGCGATGCGGGGCCGTCGCTCCGCCCCCAGGTGGGAGCTTCGGCATGCGGACACTCTCTCGGCGCGGCATCATCGGCGGCGGCGCCGCCGCGCCCTTCGCGGTCCAGGCGCGCGGCGGCGGCGAGGAAGGCCTGCGGCGGCGCGTGCTCGGCGCCTTCCGCGGCCTGCCCGGCACCCGGGCGCTGAAGCTCTGGGCGCCGGCGACGGCCTCCGAACCCGAGATCCTGATCACCGAGAATGCCGACCAGCAGCTCTTCATCGGCAGCGCCATCAAGGCCTTCATCCTCTGCGAGCGGCTGCGCCAGCTGGACGGGCCGGAGGTGGCGACGAAGCTGACCGGCAACCCGCTCGCGCTCGATGAATCCGTCTGGTCGGTGGACAGCACCATCCTCAACCCGCCCAACCTGACCGGGACGATCTCGGAACGCACGGCGATGGAGGCGATGATCCTCCACAGCGACAACACCGCGACCGACATGGTGATGCGGGCAGCGGGGCCGGCGAAGGTGCGGGAATTCCTCGCCGCCGCGAACCTGGCGGATTCCGCGGTGCCGGAGAGCACGCGGTCCTTCTTCGGCTACCTGCTCGGCGCGCCGGACTACCTGACCTTCACCTGGGCGGAGCTGGTCGCCTCGGCCGACAAGACCATCGTCAATTCGCCGCTGAACGAGGTGCAGACGCTGGCCTCCTCGGCCGACGACCTCGTCTCCTTCTACGCGCGGTCGGTGCAGGGCGAGTTCTTCCGGAACCCGGAGACGCTGACGCAGTACCGCAACGTGCTGGCGCTGGGCGACGTCATCCGCATCGCCTTCCCGCTCGGCGGCAGTGTCTTCGCCAAGGGCGGCAGCATCGACGTCGCCGGCTTCCACGGGCTCTGCGTGCCCGCCGCGGTCTTCATCAATCGGCGCTGGTTCTACTTCGCGGCGACCATCAACTGGTACGCCAAGGCGGAGACCGACCCGGCGACCGTCGGCCGCTACCTCGCGGCGCTGCAGGCGGCACTCGGCGCGATCTACGACGAGATCCGGTAGCCGCGGGCTACTTCGGGTTCCGCCGGCGGAAGTCCTGCGCCATCTCCTCGAGCGTCACGAAGCGGACGCCGGGGTGCTTCAGCATGTGGCCGATGAGGCGTTCCAGCATCATCAGCACCTGCGGCCGGCCGGAGACGTCGGGGTGGATGGTCATCGGCACCACGGCATAGTCGTATTCGCGGTAGATGAAGTCGAAGTGGTCGCGCCAGATCTGCTCCAGCGCATGCGGCGAGACATAGCCGTGGCTGTTCTGGAACTTCTTGATGAACATCATCGGCGGCAGGTCGTCGAGGTACCAGCTCGCCGGGATCTCGACCAGGTCGGTCACCGTGCCTCTGGTGAAGGGCTTCATCCAGGACTCGGCGGGCTGCGCGTAGTCGATCGGCATCCAGGCATCGCCGGTGCGGACGTAGTAGGGCGTGCAGTCGTGGTGCATCAGCGAATGGTCGTAGGCGATGCCGCGCTCGACCAGGATCTCGATCGAGGCGGCGGACACCTCCCACCACGGCGCCACGTATCCCACCGGCCTGCGGCCCCAGTGCCGCTCGATCAGGCCGATGCACCTGTCGAAGATGGCCTCCTCCTGCTGGCGGCTCAGCGCCAGCGGGTTCTCGTGGCTGTACCCGTGCAGGCCGATCTCGTGCCCGGCCTTGGCGACCAGGTCGGTCTGCTCGGGGAAGCTCTCGATGGTATGGCCGGGGATGAACCAGCTCTGCGTCAGGCCGAAGCGCTCGAACAGCGTCAGGATGCGCGGCATGCCGACCTCGGCGGCGAAGACGCCGCGGCTGATGTCGCCCGGGCTGTCCTCGCCCATGTAGCTGCCGAGCCAGCCGGCGACCGCATCGCAATGGATGCTGAAGGCGCAGAGGATCTCTTTCGGCATGGTCATCCCTCCCAGTTGGCCTCCCGGTTGGCGCCGCGCCAGCGCTCGATCGCGGCGATGCAGGCGGCGCCGTCGACGACGTCGGCATAGCGCCGCTCGACATCCCTGAGGTTCTGGTCGTGCGCCGCCCGGTCGTGGTCGCCGACGCAATCCTGCGGCACCATCACCCGGAACCCAAGCGAGAAAGCGTCGATCACGCTGGCCCGGACGCAGCCGGAGGTGATGCAGCCGGCGACGATCACCGTGTCCACCCGCTCCCTCGTCAGGATCGCCGCGGCGGAGGTGCCGAAGAAGATCGACGGCGCCGATTTCATCAGCACCACGTCCGGCCCCGCGGCGGCGATGCGCGGGTCGAGCTCGACCGCGGGCGTGCCCCGCAGCAGGTCGAGCACCGGGGCGACCTTCCAGTGCGGCGCGGCGCGCGGCGCGTCATAGCCGTTGACGCAGGCGATGACCGGCAGGCCGGCCCGCTTCGCCGCCGCGATCAGCGGCACGGTGTTGCGCACCGCCGCCTCGACCATCGGCGCGCCGCCCATCGGGAAGTCCGGCTCGACGAAGCC
The DNA here is from genome assembly GCF_004355005.1 of Dankookia rubra. Lineage (GTDB taxonomy): Bacteria > Pseudomonadota > Alphaproteobacteria > Acetobacterales > Acetobacteraceae > Paracraurococcus > Paracraurococcus ruber_A. The sequence continues at coordinate 138,366 of NZ_SMSJ01000009.1, read as the reverse complement.
GCGCTGGAAATCCACCACGACCAGGCCGGGCTTCGCGCCGAAGCCCAAGGGGCGGCTGCCATAGCCGCGTTCGGCGTAGATGTCGGGCATGATGCCTCCTCGCTCCATGTCGCGGAGGCCAAGCAAGCGCCATGCCCGACCCGGGCGTCAGTTCAGTGGGAGGCGCCGCCCAGGCCCGGAGCGGGCTGGCTGCCGCCGGTCATGGTCGCCTGGGAGATCGCCCGGGCAGCCGGCAGGTTGAGCTTCACCTGGTTGCCCTCGACCGAGGCGATGTTGCTGACCGCGATGTAGTGGTGGTGCTGGCCGCTGCCGTCCGGGTCGTCCTTCTTGGTCAGCTTGATCCGGTCGCCATCCATGTGGTCCACCGTGCCGACATGCTGGCCGTCGCTGCCGACGACCTCCATGTGTTCCTTCACCTGCGCTGCATGGCCGCTCATCGGACGCGTTCCTTCCCTGTTTCCAGCGGCACGAACGGCCCAGCCGGCGAAAGGATGCAGCCGCGTCAGCCGGCCTCGGCGCCCATCAGCGCCAGCCCCTCGGCTACCGAGACGAACTCGCCGCCGCCGGCGATCCGTGCCGCGCCGAAGCGCCCGGCGAAGAGTTCGCGCACCGCGGGCACGAGGGAGGTGCCGCCGGTGAGGAAGACGCGGTCCACATCCGCCGCCGCCAGCCCGGCATCGGCCAGCGCCGCATCCACCGCGGCGCCCATGCGGGCCAGGTCGGGGGCGATCCAGGCCTCGAAGTCGGCCCGGGCGATCGGTGCCTCCACCGCGAAATCCTCGTGCCGGAAGGACAGCACCGCGGTCTCCGCGCGCGACAGCGCCGCCTTCACGCCGGAGACGGCGCGGTAGAGCGCATAGCCCGCCTCCTCCTCCACCAGCATGACCAGGTGGCGCAGGCGGTCCGGGTGCTCGGCGGTGCGGGTCACCTCGGCGATGTCGGCCAGCACCTTCGGGGCGCGCATCAGCGAGAGCTGGTGCCAGCGGGCGAAGGACAGGTACCACCCCGCCGGGATCGGCATCGGCTTGCCCCAGACGGCGTACTGGTCGCCCTTGCCGAGCAGCGGCGAGACCACCCGGTCGATGATCCGGTAGTCCAGCGCATCGCCGGCCAGCCCTACCCCGGCATGGCCGAGCGGCGTCACCCGGCGCGGCGGCCCGGGCTCGAACCGCAGGACGGAGAAGTCGCTGGTGCCGCCGCCGAGGTCGCCGACCAGCACGGTCGCCGGCGCGTCCAGCGTGCTGGCGAAGCGGTGCCCGGCCGCCGCCGGTTCCAGCGCCACCTGCACGCCGGGCAGGCCCGCGGCGGTGAAGGCGGCGCGCAGCCGTTCCTCGCCGAAGGCGTCGTCGGCGGTCTCCCCGGCGAAGCGGACGGGGCGGCCGACCACGACGCGGGCGCCGGCCATCTCGGCGCCGAAGGGCGCCAGCAGCTCCCGCAGGAAGGCCGCCACCAGCGCTTCCAGGGTCCAGGCGCGGCCATGGATGCGGGTCTCGCGGAAGCTGCGCTGCGCCAGGTAGGACTTCATCGACATGATGAGGCGGGAGGCCAGCGGGTCTTCCAGGTAGGCCTCGATCGCCGCCGGGCCGGCGGCGAGGCGGGTGCCGGCGCGGCCGGCCTGCCAGAGGCAGAGGACGGAGCGGAAGACGTCGCCTGCCGCATGGTCGAGGGAGACGACGCTGCCGTCCGGGCGGAGGGTGGCGACGACGCTGTTGGTGGTGCCGAAGTCGATTCCGATGGTCGGGCGCATGGGGCGGGGGTGGAGCAGGTGGGGGGAGGGGTGTCCAGGGTCTACAAGCGGGAAGGACCGCATTCGACCCAAAGCGGTCCTTCATCTATGGTCGATCTAGGTCCGGATCTCGCGAGACCAGAACGTTCTCACGTGTACGATAAGGTTTTTAGTCCTAGGGCATACGGCAGCGGACCATGGTCCACACCAACTGAAATCAAGGCTTGAAAGATACCTTCTGGTAGGTATCTTACCTGGACAAAGCCGGTTGCAGGATCATGCCAAGCCATATCGTCGCCTACTCCGCCCTTGGTGTGGCCATAGCCTGCGAGCTTGTTGGAACCACCTTCCTGCAGAAGTCTCAGCAGTTCACCCGGCTGTGGCCGTCGTTGGCTGTGGCGGTCTTCTACGTCGCCGCCTTCTACTTCCTCACCCATGCTCTCAGGGTCATGCCGCTCGGTGTCGCCTACGCTATCTGGAGCGGCGTCGGCATCGTCATGACCGCTGCCATTGGCGTTGTCGTGTTCAAGCAGACCCTCGACCTACCTGCGCTCGTCGGCATCGCCATGATCGTGGGAGGGGTTGTGATTATGCAGGCATTTTCGGCGGCGACTGAACATTGACCGACCCCTCCGCCTACCGCCGCAGGAAGCAGCCAGACTTGGTTCGGCGCACGCTCCTCGACTGCGCCGCGAAGCTCGCCCTTGAACACGGGCTGGGGGCGGTGACGGTGCAAGCCGTTTCCGAAGCAGCGGGCGTGACCAAAGGCGGCCTCTTTCATCATTTCCCGACGAAGCAGGCCCTTGTTGAGGCGGTTGTCACCGATCTGCTGGCACAGGTTGAAGCGGATATTGACGCGGCGATTGCCCGCGATCCGAAGCCGCAGGGCGCGTACACGCGCGCCTATGTCGCATCGACGCTTTCCGACCCACTCCTCCCGGAGAGCGGGCAATGGGCGGCGCTGCACATTTCGATTATCGCCGAGCCGAGCCTCCGCCGATTGGTCGCTGAATGGCTTTCGGCACGAGTAGAGCGACACCGCGATACCGATAGCGGGCCAGTCCTCGAAATGGTGCGCCTGGCGGCAGACGGCGCTTGGCTCGCCTGCTTCCTCCGCGAGGAAGGGGGGCCAGTGCCAGACATTCCCGCCCTGCGCGACCGTCTTATCGCCATGACTTTCGCAGGCTGAAGACAGCCGCAGGACTTTGTCCAGCCGCGACGCTGCACATCCGACTACAGGCACACAAGCTGATTTGGAGGTACTCGTGGACACGGTGAGCAACCTGACTACCAGCGAACATTCCGTCCTGCTGAATCGCATCCAGGCGCTTCGAGACGTAATCGAGCAAAGCAGCTCGTCGGATGAGTTTGCTACGGAAGTGTCCGCCCACGTGCTTCACGACTTGGAGGAAGCTGGGGTGTTCCGCCTGATGGTGCCAGCTTGCCTTGGTGGTCTTGAGGCGCATCCCTCATCGGTCATCGATGTACTGAAGCAGCTGGCATATTTTGATGGCTCGACCGGCTGGCATTCCATGGCCGTGGTGACGGCAGTGGGCGTCACCAGCGCGTTCCTGGGAGAGCGCGCCGCCGATGCCATCTTCGGCTCCGACAAGCGGGGGACCTGCGCCGGTCAAGTTGCGCCTAGCGGCAAGGCCGAGCGCGTGGGCGATGGCTACCGCATTTCTGGGTCGTTCAGCTTTGGCAGCGGCCTTCCCAACGCGGATTGGGTGCTTGGCGGCTATATCCTGCACGAGGATGGCGACCCGGTGATGCGCGATGGTGAGCCGGTGATGCTCCCGAGCCCGGATGCGTTCGGCGGAAGCCTATGTCCGGGCGACGTTCGACAAGCTGTTCGCCGCCGCATCTGGCGGCTCCATCCCGGAGGATCTGTCCCTGGATGGAAGGCTTTGCACCTCGAACATCATCGCAACGGGCGCTCAAATCAGCCAAACCGCCTTTGCTTCCAGCGCCACGACGGGTCTGCGCAACGGCAGCCGTATTCAGCGCTGCTACCGCGACCTTCAGGCGGCAAACGCCCATTTCTTTACGAATGAGCAGTCATTTGTCGATGCGGGACGCTACCTTGCCGGCATTCCCGGCTCCGCGCCGGGTCTCTGAGACCCTGTTTGCGAAGTCAGGGTGCGGGTAGTCGCCTGCGATTGGGATGGGCGAGGCGGTGGAGCATCAGGCGGATCGCGGCCAGGGTGTGACCATGGCCTCGGAAACCTCGGGCAGCGCCTCGTAGTCCTTGGAGAGTCGCCGCCAGCGGCCGAACCAGCCGAGCGATCTCTCGATCACCCAGCGGCGCGGCCGCACGACGAAGCCGGTGGTGCCTGGGGCACGGCGGACGATGATCAGCACCAGACCCGCCAGAAAGCAGGCGAGCAAGGCCGCGAGCCGATTATAGATACTGTCGGCGAACACGACCCGGAGCTAGGCGTAGAGCGGCTTCACCCGTTTCAGCAGATCGTCGAGGCTGTCGGCATCCTGGATGTCGGCTGCATGCACGAACACGCCCAGCAGCACCCCGTCGGTGTCCACCGCGACGTGGCGCTTGCGGCCCTTCAGCCGCTTCGCGGCATCCCAGCCGCGTGGACCGCCGCTCTCCGTGGTCTTCGCGCTCTGGGTATCGACGATCGCCGCCGAGGGGCCGGCCTCCCGCCCCGCGCCCTCACGCAACATGACCACGAAGTGGTGGCGGATGCTCTCCCACACGCCGTCACGCAGGAAAGCGCGCATATAACCATAGACGGTGCGCCACGGTGGGAAGGCCGGAGGCGGCGGTAGGTGCCGCCACTGGCAGCCGGTGCGCACGAGGTAGAAGAGGCCATCCAGCAGGTTCCGGATGTCCGTCGTGCGCGGTCGCCCGCCCGGCCTGGCGGGCGGGATCAGCGGCTCAAGCAGGCGGAACTGGTCATCTGTCAGGGCCTGGCCGGAGCCGAAGTCCCCAACCAGCGCGCGATCGGCCGGCGTCCACATGGCGGTCTCCAGGCAGGAAACCGCCCGCAACGCCGCCCGGAAGGCCAGGATCAGCCCGTCAAACCGGTGCCCTCACCCCTTCGCAAAGAGGGTCTGAGTGAATGTTCGCCCCAATGGCAATTTTCGGCCAAATGGTGCTGCTACGGGGAAGCCTGAACGGCGGACCCAAAGGTTCCGCTTTGGAAGGTGGATCAAACAGGTGGGCACACGGCCTCGTACAGCCGCTTTCCGCCCAGAACCGACTTTCGCTGATCGCCCGCTCACCTACCCCAGCCTCGCCGCCCCCCCCTCACACACCGCTCGACCATCTCCAACCCATCGAACCCCCGCTCCACCCCATCCTCCGGCACCACCATCCCCACCCCGCCGGCCCAGAGCACCGCCCCCGGGATCATCAGGTTGTCCGGCAGCCCGAACCCGCCCACCGACAGCCCCGGCGTCGGGTCCGGCACCGCCGCCACCTGCCGCGCGCTCCGCTCGGCGAAGGGCACCGCGCCGTTGGAACAGCCGAAGGCCGGCTTCCCCGCCCCGAGGAACCAGCCCAGCTCCACCAGCGTCCCCGCATCGGCCGAGGCGCCGCGGAAGGGCGGCAGCTTGGCGATGATCAGGTCGCAGTCCCGCATCATCGCCAGGTCCTTGGCGAGGATCACCCGCCAGGCCTCCGCCTCCGGCATCGCCGCCAGGCCGGCCACCTCCTCGTTCAGCGGCGGCCGCCCCTCGATCCCATGGCGGGCGCAGATCGCCACCTTCCGCGCGGCATGCGCCGCGGCGTCGGGCAGGAAGACATCGGCGCCGGCGGGATGGGCCTTGGGCGGCATCGGGGCGGGCTCCGCACGGCGCGCCGGCGCGGCGGGACAAGGGGAAGCGCCGCGCCCTATAACGCCGCATGGCCCGCCTGCTGATCGTCTTCCATTCCCGCACCGGCGCCGCCCGGCAGATGGCCGAGGCCGCGGCGCACGGTGCGGCGCCCGAGGCCGAGGTGCGGCTGCTGCCGGCCGAGGCGGCGGGGCCCGACGACCTGCTGGGCGCCGATGGCTACCTCTTCGCCGCGCCGGAGAACCTGGCGGCGCTGTCCGGCCCGATGAAGGACTTCTTCGACCGGTGCTACTACCCCGTGCTGGACCGCCTCAACGGCCGCCCCTATGCGCTGCTGGTCGCCGCCGGCAGCGACGGCACCGGCGCGGCGCGGCAGGTCGCGCGGATCGCCACCGGCTGGCGGCTGCGGGCGGTGGCGGAGCCGCTGATCGTCTGCACCCGGGCGCAGACGGCGGCGGCGATCCTGGCGCCGAAGGCGCTGGACGAGGCGGAGCTGCGCCGCTGCGAGGAGGCGGGCGCGGCGCTCGGGGCCGGGCTGGCGCTCGGGATCTTCTGAGGCCGCGCCGAGCGGTTTCCGTGGCCTTTCGCGGCGGGCCGTGCGATAGGACTATCGTCAAGGTCGGTGCCGCGCCCGGCCGGGGCCGCGGGGCGCGCTTGAATTGCTCAATTCCTCAATCGCTGAAGCGGCGACCGCGCAAAGCCGCGGCCGACCTGACCCGCGGCGGATCGGGGCCGGATCGGCCTCAATCGGATTGAGCGGCATTGAGCCGAATTTCAGGCTTTAGCCGCCTCAATACCTCAGGCGGCTATTTCAGTTCCTGACCCTCGAGCCCGCCGTCGAGGAAGATGTTCGGCTTGAGGAAGAAGCACAGCACCAGCGCCCCGGTGCGCGACCGCGCCACATGCCGGTTGCCGCGCGGGCGCCAGACGAAGTCGCCGGCCAGCACCTCGCCCTCCTCGTCCTCGAGGCTGCCTTCGAGCAGGAAGCTCTGCTCGATCTCGACATGCTCGTGCAGCGCCAGCTCGGTCCCCGGCGCCCAGCGGAACAGCGCGGTCAGCAGCCCGCTGTCCGGGTCCTGCAGCAGGATCTTCATGTGGATGCCCGGAGTCGGCGTCGGCTTCCAGGGCAGCGCATCGGTGCGGACATAGCGGGAGGCGAGGGGGTGCAGCCTGTCCTCGCCGGCCAGGAAGGGGGTGGTGGCGGTCATCTTGGTCCTCCGCGTCCTGGCGGGGACTATTCCATCGGGGGCGATCCGGTGGAAGCTTCGCCGAGGGAAAGGGAGGAGGGCGACATGGCGGAGGAAGGCAGCCCGGTCACGCTGGTGACCGGCGGGGCGGATGGGATCGGCTGGGCGATCGCCCGGCGCTTCGCCGCCGGCGGCCACCGGGTCGTCATCGCCGACCTGCGGCCGGAGGCGGCCGAGGCGCGCACCCGCACGCTGGGGGAGGGGCACCTGGCGCTCGGCTGCGACGTGGCCTCCGAGCCCGCTGTCGTGGCGATGGTGGCGGAAGCCCTGGCGCGCTGCGGCAGGCTCGACGTCCTGGTGAACAATGCCGGCATCGCCGACACCTTCCTGCCGACGGTGGAGCAGGGCGCCGACCTCTTCATGCGGCAGCTCGACATCCACCTGAAGGGCACCTTCGTGGCGAGCCGGGAAGCGGCGAAGGCGATGCTGGGGGCCGGGAGCGGCGCGATCGTCAACCTGGCCTCGATCGCCGGGCTCACCGGCCTGCCCCGGCGCAACGGCTATGGCGCGGCCAAGGCGGGCATCATCGCGCTGACCCGGTCGCTGGCGGCGGAATGGGGCGGCGGCGGCATCCGGGTGAACGCCATCGCCCCCGGCTATGTCCGCACCGCGCTGGTCGAGGCGCTGGAGCGGGACGGGAAGATCGATACCGCGGCGATCGCCGGGCGCGCCCCGCTCGGCCGGCTGGCCCGGCCGGAGGAGATCGCCGAAGCCGCGTGGTTCCTCGCTTCCCCGGCGGCGAGCTACGTGACCGGGGTGACGCTGCCGGTGGACGGGGGGTGGATGGCCTTCGGCGCGGCGGGGTGAGGCCCTTGGCCGACGCCGCGACGCGTGCGGGGGGGAGACCGAAGGCCCGGCCCTAGGCGCCGCAGGCGGGGCCCGGCTGCAGGACCGCGCCTGTCGCCAACAGCGGCGGATCGGAACCGCCGCTCGCCTTGCCCGCCGGCAAGGTGAAGGAGACCTCCAGCCCGCTGGTGTGCCAGGCGAAGTCGATCGAACCGCCGATCTGACGTTCGACAAGCTGGGTGATGAGGCGGGAGCCGAAGCTGCGGTGCGGTGGCTCTCCCGCCAGCGGCGGGCCGCCCGACTCCTTCCAGGTGAACTGCAGTCCGCCGTCCGGGTCGGTGAAGCGCCAGCTCAGGCTGACCCGGCCCTCCGGACCGGAGAGCGCGCCGTGCTTCGCCGCGTTGGTGGCCAGCTCGTGCAGCAGCATCGCCATGGGCTGGACGACCTCCACGACGAGGTGCGCCGTGGGGCCCGCCAAGGCGACCCGCCCGGCATAGGGGCTCAACTCGCCCTCGGCGACCGCCCTGACGTCGCTGCCGCTCCAGGCCGTTTCCGACAGCAGCGAATGCGCCCTGGCCATGGCGGCGATACGGCCCACGAGGACCGTGGCGAACTGGTCCGGCGAGACGGCGCGGGGCGCGAGCTGGGCGAGGGACAGTGCCACCGCGAGCGCGTTCTTCGCCCGGTGGTCGACCTCCCGCATCAGCAAGGTCTGGCGTTCATCCGCCTGGCGCTTGGCCAGATCCCGCGACCGCAGCGCCGCCTCCGCGGCCGAGAGGCCGAGCCGCAGCGCCTCGAATTCGGCGACGCCCGATGCCGGCGGGAGCGGCAGGGGCGTCGCGGTGCCGCCGGCGGCGAGGGCCTGCGCGGCGCCGACCAGATCGGTCACCGGCCGGATCAGCCGGCGCGACAGCCAGATCGCCAGCACGGCGCCGAGCATAACGGTGACGCCGCCGCCAAGGACCAGGATTTCCAGCGGGCGGCGCCAGCTTGCGACGTAGTTCGACCGCATCGCGACGCTGCCGACGATCCAGCCGGGCACCGAGCCCAGCCGGGCGAAGCCCATGACGACTTCCTGCTGCGACACCGACATCCCCTCCAGGAACCCGGAGTTCCGTCCCGCGGTGCCGGCCGTGAACCATCCCGGTGCCTGACGGCCGACATAGATCGCATGCTCCCGGGACCGGGCGACGACCGACTGATGGCCATCGACGACGACGTTGAACCCCGTGTCATCGGATTTCTGTTCTGCCAGCAGCCGAGCGAGACGCTCGGGTGCCAGGCGCGCTGCCAGCACGAAGGGGATCAGCCCGTCGCGCTTCACCGGAACGGCCACCCCGACCACCGGCCGCTGCGCCACCGCCCCGGTCACCAGGTCCGTGACGATTGGCTCGCCGCTCTCCGCCACCGGCCGGAAGTCCCCGGCCGAGACCCGGCCGGCGGGCTCGCCCGGTGGCAGGGCGGTGTTGACGATCTGCCGCATGCTGGCGCCGTCGAGCAGCAGCACCGGGGTCCCCAATGCGGCGGAGGCGCGGCGGGCTTCCACCTCGAAGGCGGCGAGGTCGGGGACCGGGCCGTCGAGGGTGGTGGAACCCGCAAGGGTGGCCATGGTCGCCCGGTGAGCGTCGATTTCGCGGTCCGTGGCGAGCGCCAGGGCCTCCGCCGTGGCGACCAGCCCGTTCCGGAAAGCCTCCTGGTAGGCGGTGACCGCGCGGCTCGCCGAAGCAAGTCCCAGCCCGAAGGCTGGAATGAGCATGGCAAGCGCCAATGCAAGAAGATAATACTCGAAACGGATCGATCCTGCAACCCGATTGGACCCAAACCAATGCATTTGTGCAACCGTCAAGAGTGCAATCGTTGTGCAGGAGGTGGCGGCGACGGTATATGATTGAATTTATGGTGATGGTCCATTGTTTTGGATTTCCTCCATCTGACGGAATAGACCGCGTGATATGAGGTGGCTCGAATATTGTGATCGGATGCTTGATGGCGTCGTGACCGCGGGTCGGGTGCCGCGTGGTGGCAACGAGCTCTGGACGATGCGGGGGGCGCAGCCGTCGACCCGCCGGTCAACGCGGTTGGAGCGCGCAATATCCGCCGGATGCGCGCAGCCCCGGCGGCCGGGGGAGACCGCCGGGGCGGCCTGGCGCCTCGGCCTTTCCCGGTCACGAGCTAGCGGACCGGGATGACTCCGCCGGGGGATGGCGGCTGGATGATCTTCGGTGCGGCGGGCTGCGGCGGGCGCCGCCGCCGACCCTGCCTCACCTCGCCCGGCCGGCGACGCGGCGACAGGCCTCGGGCCTCATGCCGGCCGCCCGCCGGAAGGCACGGGTGAAGTTCGACTGCGCGGAGCAGCAGCAGGCGAGGGCCGCCTGGGCGATCGGCATCGCGCCGAGCGACAGCAGCGGCTTCGCGCGCTCGAGGCGCAGCCGGCTGAGGTCGCGCTGCGGCGGCACGCCCATCGTCGCGGCGAAGGCGCGGTTGACGTGGAACGGGCTGAGTCGTCGGCCTCGTCTACCTGCACGCCTCGCAGCTCGATGGCTGCGCCTTTTGCGTCGGCAGCCACAGCCACGACCTGCTCGGCGCCGGGGTTCCGGCGCGCAAGCTGCTGCTGCCCGCCGGGCGCGCGGCGCTGGCCTGGGCCGAGGCGGTGACGCCGGTGGCGGAGAGGCATGTCCCCGACGAGGCCTCTGCCGCGGTCCGGGCGGGGTTTTCCGGGAAGGAGGTGGCCGACCTGACCATCGCGATCGGCCTGATCAACAGCTGCAACAGGATCGCCATCAGCTTCCGCCGCGGACCCGAGCCCGGACCCTGAGCACATGCGCGGCGAGGGCCGGCGCCTTGCCGCCGGGGAAGGAAGAGGGATTGACTTCGAAGGAATAATATCCTAGTCTCGGCCGCTTTTTCCGGGAGCCGAAGCGATGCCGCCCGTGTCCCTGCGCTGGCCCCGACCAGGAACCGCCCATCCCGCCGTCCGGCGCCCAACGGAGGCCCCCTACCGGTGCGGCCTTCCGCCGCCAATGCCTCGTGCCGGCGCGGCGGAGGGTTTGTCCGGAAACGACAGGTGCGGCCGAAGCAGGCGCTGCCGGGCGGCATCCCCGTCACCGCGCTGCCGCGTCCTGCGGCGGGCTTGCGCCGGGCAACACGGCAGGTTTGTCCGAAAGCCGCAGGCGCAGGGGATCCGGCCACCGCCGCGCGACATCGCCCCCGCCCGGCCTGCCGCGCCGCGGCGTCCAACACCACGGCTCGACCCGGGGCTTTGTCCGGAACCAGGCGCCATGGCCGCTTCGCCCGCTCGGGACCGTGCCGGGCAGCCCCGGGGCCCGGCGCTTCGGCCCCGCCCGTTGAACCCATACCCACCCCGCGGCATTGTCCTTCCGCATGCCGCCAAGGGAGGGACCCCACCATGAAGACACGTGCCGCAGTGGCCTGGGAGGCCAAGAAGCCCCTCACCATCGAGACCGTGGAACTGGACGGCCCGAAGCACGGCGAGGTGCTGGTCGAGATCATGGCGACCGGCGTCTGCCACACCGATGCCTATACGCTGGACGGGCTCGATTCCGAGGGCCTCTTCCCCGCCATCCTCGGGCATGAGGGCGCCGGGATCGTGCGCGAGATCGGCGCCGGCGTGACCAGCGTGAAGGTCGGCGACCACGTGATCCCGCTCTACACGCCGGAATGCCGGCAATGCAAAACCTGCCTCAGCCAGCGCAGCAACCTCTGCACCTCGATCCGCGCGACCCAGGGCAAGGGCGTGATGCCGGACGGCACCAGCCGCTTCCATTGCGAGCCGGCGAAGCCGCAAGGCAACCAGATCTTCCACTACATGGGCTGCAGCACCTTTTCCAACTTCACCGTGCTGCCGGAGATCGCGGTGGCGAAGGTGCGGGAGGACGCGCCCTTCGACAAGATCTGCTACATCGGCTGCGGCGTGACGACGGGCATCGGCGCGGTGATCTACACCGCCAAGGTCTGGCCGGGCGCCAACGTGGTGGTCTTCGGCCTCGGCGGCATCGGTCTCAACGTGATCCAGGGCGCCCGCATGGTGGGTGCGGACAAGATCATCGGCGTCGACATCAACCCGGCGAAGCAGGAGATGGCGAAGAAATTCGGCATGACCCATTTCGTCAACCCGACCGAGGTCGGCACCGACAAGGTGGTGCAGGCGATCGTCGACCTGACCGGCGGCGGCGCCGACTTCTCCTTCGACTGCACCGGCAACGTCAACGTCATGCGCCAGGCGCTGGAATGCTGCCACCGCGGCTGGGGCGAGAGCATCATCATCGGCGTCGCCGAGGCGGGCAAGGAGATCGCCACCCGGCCCTTCCAGCTGGTGACGGGACGGGTCTGGCGCGGCTCGGCCTTCGGCGGCGCGCGCGGCCGGACCGACGTGCCGAAGATCGTCGACTGGTACATGGAGGGGAAGATCAACATCGACGACCTGATCACCCACACCATGCCGCTCGAGAAGATCAACGACGCCTTCGACCTGATGCATGCGGGCAAGTCGATCCGCTCGGTCGTGGTGTTCTGAGCGTGGCGGAGGTCGTCTCCCGCGCCCGCTGCTTCGGGGGCGAGCAGCGCGTGCTGCGGCATGCCTCGGCCGAGACCGGCACGGAGATGCGCTTCGCCGCGTATCTCCCGCCGCAGGCGCTGGCGGGGGCGCACGTGCCCGTGGTGTGGTTCCTCGCCGGGCTGACCTGCACGGAGGAGAATTTCACCGTGAAGGCCGGGGCGCAGCGGGTCGCGGCGGAGCTCGGACTGCTGCTGGTGGCGCCCGACACCTCCCCGCGCGGCGAGGGCGTGCCGGACGACCCGGAGAAGGCCTACGACTTCGGCCTAGGCGCCGGCTTCTACGTGGATGCGACGCAGCAGCCCTGGGCGCGGCACTACCGGATGCGCAGCTATATCGAGCGGGAGCTGCCGGCGCTGGTCGCCGCCGAGCTGCCGGCCGACCCGGCGCGGCAGGGCATCATGGGCCATTCCATGGGCGGCCATGGCGCGCTGACCATCGCGCTGCGCGATCCGGGGCGGTTCAGGGCGGTCTCCGCCTTCGCCCCGATCTGCTCGCCGATGCGCTGCCCCTGGGGGGAGAAGGCGCTGGGCGGGTATCTCGGCCCCGATCGCGCGGGGTGGCGCCCATACGACGCGACCGCGCTGATCGAGGACGGCGCGCGCGTCGCCGACATCCTGGTGGACCAGGGGGGCGCGGACGGCTTCCTCGAGAACCAGTTGATGCCGGAGCTGCTGGAGGCCGCCTGCGCCAAGGCCGGCATCCCGCTGACGCTGCGGCGGCAGGAGGGCTACGACCACTCCTACTTCTTCATCGCCAGCTTCGTGGAGGACCACCTGCGCTGGCACGCGGCGCGGCTCAAAGCCTAAGCGGCGCGGAAGCGCGCCGCCGTCACCGCATCCTCCACCAGCGCCGAGGCGATCGCCGCGCGCGCCTCGGCAGTTTCGGCCAGCGCCACCACCCGGTCGAACCAGGGGCACTGGCCGCGCACCCGGGCCTGGAACAGTCGGTCCAGCGCCGCGGCCGCCGGCGACCGGCCGGCGCAGCAGGAACATGCTGCCGCATGGGACTGCATGGCATCGAAGCTGCCCGTGGTCACGGCGCCCTCCGGCAGCGCCGGGGCCGGCGCCGCCGCCAGCACGGCCGCCTTGGGTCCGGCCGCCAGCGCCGCCGCCAGCGTCGCCGTATCCGCGGTCACCAGCAGGGGAATTCGGGCATCCAGGGTCCAGGCCACGCGTTGTGTCTCCGAGAGGATGCTGGACATAAGGATATCTTTATGTCATTTCCACACCCATGGACAAATTCCTGGCCCAGCTGCGCGCCGCCGCCGAGCCGACCCGGCTTCGCCTGCTGGCGCTCTGTGCCCGCGGCGCCTTTTGCGTGACCGACCTCTGCGAGGTGCTGGGCCAGTCCCAGCCGCGCCTGTCCCGCCACCTGAAGCTGCTGGTGGAGGCCGGGCTGCTGGAACGCGTACCGGAAGGCGCCAACGCCTATTTCCAGGTCCCCGCCAGCGCCGGCCTGGTGCACCAGTTGCTGGCCCGCCTGCCAGAGGAAGACCAGATGCTGGCCGCCGATCGCCGCCAGGCGGCCCGGCTCGCCGCCGAACGCGCCCGTGAGGCGTCCGACAGCTTTCGCCGGCACGGCGCCGACTGGGACGAGATGCGCGCCCTCGGCCTGCCGGCCGAGGCGATCGAGGCGGCGCTGCTGGCCGCCCTGCCGGAGAAGCCTGGCCGGGTGCTGGATATCGGCACCGGCACCGGCCGCCTGCTGGAACTGCTGGCCGGGCGGGCCGAGGCGGCGCTCGGCGTCGATGCCAGCCGCGACATGCTGGCCCTGGCCCGCGCCCGGCTGACGGAGCGCGGATTGGGCGGCCATTGCGCGGTGCGCCAGGCCGACATGTACCGGCTGCCGCTGCCGGATGCCGGCTTCGACGTCGTCGCCCTGCAGATGGTGCTGCACTACGCCGAGGATCCCGCCGCGGCGCTGGCCGAGGCGGCCCGCGTGCTGCGCCCGGACGGGCTGCTGCTGGTGGTGGACCTGGCCGCGCATGAGCGCGGCGAGTTGCTGGAGCACCACGCGCATCGCTGGCCCGGCTTCGACGATGCCGGCATGGCGGGATGGCTGGGTGCGTCCGGCTGCGCCGGGCTGCCGCCGGTCGAGATCGGCGGGCCGCTCGCGGTTCGCCTCTGGCCGGCGCGGCGAATGCCGGGCGCCGTCGCCGCCGTGCCTGCGCTTACCTTCTGATTTCGCGGAAAGCTTTTCCCCATGGCCCGTCCCCCTCTGCTCGAAGCGCTCCGCAACCGCGTCCTCCTCTGCGACGGCGGCATGGGCAGCCGCGTGCAGGCGCTGACCCTCGACATCGACCGCGACTACTGGGGCAAGGAGAACTGCACCGACGTGCTGAACCTTTCCCGCCCCGACCTCGTGCGGGAGATCCACCGCGGCTACTACGAGGCCGGCGCCGACATGGTGCTGACCAACAGCTTCGGCGGCAGCCCGGTCACGCTCGGCGAGTTCGAGCTGGAGGACCGCGCCTTCGAGATCTGCAAGGCATCGGGCGAGCTGGCGCGGGAAGCCGCCGAAACCTTCGCCGATGGCCGCGACCGCTGGGTGATCGGCGACATCGGCCCGGGCACCAAGCTGCCGAGCCTCGGGCATATCGGCTACGACGCGCTTCAGGCGGCGCTGGAAGTCCAGTGCCTCGGCCTGATCGCCGGCGGCGTCGACGCCATCCTGACCGAGACCAACCAGGACACGCTGTTCATCAAGGCGGCGGTGAATGCCGCCAAGGCGGCGCTGAAGCAGACGGGCAGGGACATCCCGATCTTCGTGCAGGTGACGGTCGAGACCACCGGCACGCTGCTGGTCGGGCCGGACATCCACGCGGCGTCCACCGTCGTGCATTCGCTCGACGTGCCGCTGATCGGGCTGAATTGCGCGACCGGGCCGCAGGAGATGGCGGAGCACGTCCGCTTCCTCAGCCAGAACTGGCCGGGGCTGATCAGCGTGCAGCCGAATGCCGGATTGCCGGAGCTGGTCGATGGCAAGACCCATTACCCGCTGGGCGCCGCCGAGATGGCGAGCTGGATGGAGCGTTTCGTCCGGGAGGACGGCGTCAACCTGATCGGCGGCTGCTGCGGCACCTCGACGCCGCATATCCAGGCGCTGGACGCGATGCTGCGGAAGCACGGGGAGTGGCGGCCGGCGCCGGTGGCGCGCAAGCACCACTGGGTGCCCTCGGTCGCCTCGCTCTACGGCGCGACCCCGCTGCGCCAGGAGAATGCTTATTTCTCCATCGGCGAACGCTGCAACGCCAATGGCTCCAAGGCTTGGCGCGAGCGGCAGGCGGCGCATGACTGGGACGGCTGCGTCGCCATCGGGCGGGAGCAGGTCGGCGAAGGCTCGAACAGCCTCGACATCTGCACCGCCTTCGTCGGCCGCAACGAGATGGAGGAGATGAACGAGGTCATCACCCGCTTCACCTCCTCGGTCAACGCCCCGCTGGTGATCGACAGCACCGAGACGCCGGTGATCGAGGCCGCGCTGAAGCTGCATGGCGGCAAGCCCATCATCAACTCGATCAACTTCGAGGATGGCGAGCAGGCGGCCGAGGACCGGCTGCGGCTGGCGAAGAAGTTCGGCGCCGCGGTCATCGCCCTGACCATCGACGAGGTCGGCATGGCGAAGACCGCCGAGGACAAGCTGCGGATCGCCACGCGCCTGGTCGACTTCGCCTGCAACAAGCACGGCCTCGCGCAGTCCGACCTGCTGATCGACCCGCTGACCTTCACCATCGCCACCGGCAACGAGGACGACCGCAAGCTCGGCCAGTGGACGCTGGAGGGCATCCGGATGATCCGCGACGCCTTCCCCGACATCCAGATCATCCTCGGCCTGTCCAATATCAGCTTCGGGCTCAACCCCGCGGCGCGGCACGTGCTGAACAGCGTGTTCCTCGACCATGCCGTGAAGGCCGGCATGACCGGCGCCATCGTGCATGTCTCCAAGATCAAGCCGCTGCACCTGATCCCGGCCGAGGAGGTGCAGGTGGTGGAAGACCTGATCTTCGACCGCCGCAGCGAAGGCTACGACCCGCTGCAGAAGGTGCTGGAGATCTTCTCCGGCCGGAAGGCCGCCGACAGCGTCAAGAAGGTCCGGGGCGAGACGGTCGAGGGCCGGCTGAAGGACCGCATCGTCGACGGCGACCGCAAGGGGCTGAACGAGGAGCTGCAGGACGCGCTCGACCAGGGCATCGCGCCGCTTGCCATCATCAACGACGTGCTGCTGGACGGCATGAAGGTGGTCGGCGAGCTGTTCGGCGCCGGCAAGATGCAGCTGCCCTTCGTGCTGCAATCCGCCGAGACGATGAAGGCCGCCGTCGCCTATCTCGAGCCCTTCATGGAGAAGGTTGAGGGCCAGGAGAAGGGCACCATCGTGCTGGCGACCGTCAAGGGCGACGTGCACGACATCGGCAAGAACCTGGTCGACATCATCCTGACCAACAACGGCTACCGCGTGGTCAACCTCGGCATCAAGGTGCCGCTGGCCGACATGGTGGCGGCGGTGAAGGAACACCGGGCGCATGCCATCGGCATGTCCGGCCTGCTGGTGAAGTCGACCGTGGTGATGCGCGAGAACCTCGAGGAGATGGCGCGCATCGGGCTCGAGGTGCCGGTGCTGCTGGGCGGCGCGGCGCTGACCCGCAACTATGTGGAGGACGACTGCGTCCGCGCCTATGCCGCCGGCGAGACCTCCGGCCGCGTCGCCTATGCAAGGGATGCCTTCGACGGGCTGCACCTGATGGACAAGGTGACCGGCAACGGCTTCGACGACTACCTCGCGGCCATCCAGAAGAAGCGGGTGGGCAAGTCGCGCAACGAGAGCCGGACGCTCGGCACCGCCGACCCGCGCGGCTTCGCCCCGGTCGACGTGAAGTATGCGCAGGAGCGGCGCCGCCGCGTCACCGCCGGCGAGCCGATCCCCGACCCGCCCTTCTGGGGCGCGCGGGTGATCGAATCCGCGCCGAAGGCGGTGGTGCCCTTCATCAACGAGCGCAGCCTCTATCAATTCCAGTGGGGCTTCCGGAAGCAGGGGCGGAGCCTGGACGACTTCCTCGGCTGGGCGAAGCAGGAGCTGCGGCCGGTGCTGAAGCGCATGCTGGCGCTGACCGAGGCGGAGAACATCCTGCGGCCGCAGGCGATCTACGGCTATTGGAAATGCGCGGGACAGGGCAACGACCTGGTGCTGTTCGAACAGGACGGCGAGACCGAGGCCTGCCGCTTCACCCTGCCGCGGCAGCCGAAGCAGGACGGCGAGTGCATCGCCGACTTCGTCCGCGACATCGAGGACGGGCCGCGGTCGCGCGACGTGATCGGGCTGCAGGTGGTGACCGTCGGGCAGAAGGCGTCCGACATGGCGCGCGACTGGTTCGAGGACAACCGCTACCAGGACTACCTCTACCTGCACGGCCTGTCCGTGGAGATGGCCGAGGCGATGGCGGAATACGTCCACAAGCGCATCCGCTCCGAGCTCGGCTTCGCTGGCGAGGACGACCGTGACATGGACAAGATGCTGGCCCAGGGCTACCGCGGCGGCCGCTACAGCTTCGGCTACCCCGCCTGTCCGAAGCTGGAGGACCAGGCGCCGCTGCTGAGGCTGCTGGATGCGGAACGGATCGGCGTGACCATCAGCGACGAGTGGCAGCTTCACCCGGAGCAGTCGACCAGTGCGATCGTGCTGCACCACCCGCGGGCGAAGTACTTTTCCGTCTAGCGGTTCGCCGCCTTGTGCGAGCCGACATTCTCGTGCCACTCGACCGGCAGCCCGTCCCAGGTGGCGAGCTGCTTGCCCGGCCATTTCCGCCGGACATAGACCTGGAAGCCATCGGGGGTGGCTTCCACATAGCCCGACTTTCCGTCGTTGAGCCGGAGGTGCTGCGCCAGCGCCTCCGCCTGTTCCCGCATGTAGCTGTCGCTCATCGCCGTGCTCCTTCCGTAGCTGTCATATAGGAAGCGCGACCGCGCCCTGCATCAGCCGTCGTTGCGTGCGGAACACCACGGCGCTGTCTGCATGCCAGCCGGCATTGTCCCGGCGGACCTCGGCGCCGACGGTCAGCATGCCGGAAGCGTGCGCGACGCGGATCTCCTCGGGCCGGGTGCCGCGGGTGGCCAGGGCCTGCGGGATGCTGCCTTCGATGCGGCAGGCGACTGCAAGGCAGAGGGCGCCGGTCATCGGCACCGCGCGGTGCGGCCGTTCCATGGACAGCATGCGGATGGTGACGTTATGGCCGGCGGGCTCGAGCACGCTGCCGTCGAGGATGCGGGCGGCGGTCGGGCCGGCGACCAGGGCGACCCGCGGATTGGCCAGGCTGACGCCGTCCTCGGTTGCGGCCAGGCCCATGGCGACGCCGCCCGTGCGGCGGATGCGGTCGAGCAACGCCATCAGGTCGGCGCGGGCCTCGATTTCGTCGGGCGATTCAGCGCCCGTCAGGCCGAGGTCGCTCGCCGCGACGAAGACCGCCGGGTTGGCCGCATCCACCAGGCTGGCGCGCAGCGGCCCGAAACCGGGGATGTCCAGCACGTCCACCGCATTGCCGGTCGGCAGCAGCCCCGCGCATTGCGAGCCGCCGGGCGCGAGGAAATCCAGCCGGATGCGCGCGCCGGTGCCGGCGACGCCAGCGATGGCGAAGTCGCCGTGAATCTCGGCGCGGCCGTCGCGCACGGGGAAGCGGGCGTGGATGAGCTTCCGCGTGTTGACCTGGTGGATGCGGACCAGCGCCTCCCCATCCGCCGCGCGCACCAGGCCTTCATCCACCGCGAAGGGGCCGACGGCCGAGGACAGGTTGCCGCAATTGCCCTTCCAGTCCACCACCGGCCGGTCCACCGAGACCTGTGCGAAGGTGTAGTCGACATCAGCCTCGGGGTGGGTCGGCGGGCCGATGATGACGCCTTTCGAGAGAGAGGAGATGCCGCCGCCCATGCCGTCGAGCTGGCGGCCGTTCGGGTCCGGGCTGCCGAGCACGCCGAGCAGGATGGGGTCGATCGCGGCGCGGTCGGCCGGCAGGTCCTTCGCGTGGAAGAAGACGCCCTTGGAGGAGCCGCCGCGGATGAAGGCTGCCGGGATGAACTGCTGGCTCATGCCGCCTGCGCCTCCAGCACGCGCCAAACCTTCTCGGGCGTCACCGGCATGTCGATATGGCCGATCCCCAGCGCGTCGCAGACCGCCGAGACGATCGCCGGCGGCGCGCCGCAGGCGCCACCCTCGCCCGCGCCCTTCACGCCGAGGTCGTTGTTGGGGCAGGGCACGATGTTGAAGCCGAGGTCGAAGCCCGGCGCGTCGGCGGCGCGCGGCATGCAGTAGTCCTGGAAGGTGGCGGTGAGGAACTGGCCGCTCTCCTTGTCGTAGACCGCATGTTCCAGCAGCGCCTGGCCGATGCCGGTCATGATGCCGCCATGGCTCTGGCCATGCACCAGCATCGGGTTGATGACGTTGCCGACATCGTCCACCGCGGCGTAGCGGACGATCTCGACCTGGCCGGTGTCGGGGTCGATCTCCACCTCGGCGACGTGGCAGCCGTTCGGGAAATTGCATTCGGTGCTGCGGGTATAGAGCAGCTGCTCGTCGAGGCCGGGCGCCTCGCCTTCGGGCGGCACCTGCGCCAGCTCGATCACCTGTTCCCAGCCGGTGCTGAGGTCGGTGCCGGCGACGCGGAAGCGGCCGCCCGCGAATTCCACGTCGTCCACCCCGGCTTCCAGCAGGTGCGCCGCCAGCCGCCGTGCCTTGGCGACGACGAGGTCGGAGGCCCGGGCGATGGCGACGCCGCCCATCTGCGAGGAGCGCGAGCCTCCGGTGCCGTTGCCCTTCTCCACCACCGCGGTATCACCCTGGATCAGCCGCACCGCATCGAAGGGCACGCCGAGCTTCTGGTGCAGGATCTGCGCATAGGCGGTCTCGTGCCCCTGGCCATGGCTGAAGGTGCCGACGGTGACGGCGACCGTGCCGTCGGGTTCGAAGCGAACCCGCGCCCATTCGCTGGGCTGGCCGCCCGAGGCCTCGATGAAGTAGCCGAGGCCGATGCCGCGGCGCCTGCCCTGCGCCGCCGCGGCCGCACGCCGCGCCGGGAAGCCGGCCCAGTCGGCCAGCGCCTGCGCCTTGGCCTGGGTTTCTGCGAACAAGCCGCTGTCGATCGCGTTGCCGACGACGTTGGTATAGGGGATCTGCTCGGGCCGGATGTAGTTGCGCCGGCGGATCTCGTCGCGGCCGATGCCGAATGCGGCGGCGCCGAGGTCATACAGGCGTTCCAGCACATAGGCCTGCTCGGGCCGCCCGGCGCCGCGATAGGCATCGGTCGGCGTAGTGTTGGTGAAGACGCAGCTGACCTGTGCGTTCAGCGCCTGGATGTCGTAGACCGTGCCCATGATGCGGCCGCCGGCGACGGTCGGCACGCGCGGGCCGAAATCCTGGAGGTAGGCGCCCATCGCCGCCATGGTGCGGATGCCGACCGCGAGCGTCCTGCCATCCGCATCGAAGGCCATCTCGGCCCGCGTCACGTGGTCGCGGCCATGTGGGTCGCACTGGAAGGTCTCGGTCCGGCCGCTGGTCCACTTCACCGGCCGGCCGAGCCGCTTTGCCGCCCATAATACCATCCCCGATTCCGGGAAGATCTTGCCGCGCAGGCCGAAGCCGCCGCCGACATCGGGGGAGATGACCCGCAGCTTCTCCTTCGGCACCTTCAGGATCAGCCGCGCCAGCCCGTCCTGCACCCGGATCACCCCCTGGGTCGGGGAGTGCAGGGTGTAGCTGTCGCTCGCCGCATCGTATTCGCCGAGCGCCGTGCGCGGCTCCATCGGGTTGCCGACCAGGCGGTTGTTGACGAGCTCGAGCGAGACGGTCCTGGCGGCGCGGGCGAAGCCGGCATCGGCCTCCGCCTCCCGCCCGCTGTCCCAGAGGACGCAAAGGTTGCTGCCATTCTCCTCCCAGATCACCGGCGCATCCGGGGCCAGCGCCGCGGCGGTGTCGGTGACGCTCGGCAGGATTTCGTAGTCGACCTCGATCAGTTCGGCGGCGTCCTGCGCCTCGGCCCGGGTCTCGGCGATGATCAGCGCTACCGGGTCGCCGACGAAGCGGACCTTTTCCGTCTGCAGGATCTGCCGCGGCGTCGGGAAGAGCTTGGTGCCGCCCTTGCCGGGCACGTCGACCATCACGGGGAACCGGCCGATCCCGTCGGCGGCGGCGTCATGCCCGGTCAGCACCGCAACGACGCCGGGCGCCGATCTCGCCGCCGTCACGTCGATCGACAGGATGCGGGCATGCGCATGCGGCGAGCGCAGCACATGGGCCTGCGCCTGGCCGGGCCGGTTGACGTCGTCGGTATAGGTGCCGCGTCCCGTCAGCAGCCGGACGTCCTCCTTGCGCCGCACCGGCTGGCCGATCCCGAACTTGTCCATGGTTCCGCCCCTGCTTTCCCCCGGAGGAAAGCCGCCCCGGCCGGGACTGTCGAGGGGGGGTGGCGCGACGGGCCGGAATGGGCGAGGAAAGGGGCCAAACGGGCAGGAGGAAGGCGCCATGGCCGGCTTGCGGTTCGATCTGCGGGACACCCCGCCGGAAGCCGAGGCGCTGCGCGGCGAGCTTCGCGCCTTCCTGGCCGAGCAGGGGCGCGACTGGGGCCCGATGGTCCGCGGCTATTCCTGGATGGGCTTCGACCGTGACTTCTCGCGCGAGGTCGGCAAACGCGGCTGGATCGGCATGACCTGGCCCAGGGCCTATGGCGGCGGCGAGCGCACCGCGCTCGAGCGCTACGTGGTGCTGGAAGAGATGCTGGCGGTCGGTGCCCCGGTCGGCGCGCACTGGATCGGCGACCGGCAATCCGGCCCGCTGATCCTCCGGCTCGGCACCGAGGAACAGCGGCGGGACTTCCTCCCCCGCATCGTCTCCGGCGACCTCGCCTTCGCCATCGGCCTGTCGGAGCCCGACAGCGGCTCCGACCTCGCCAGCCTGCGCACCCGGGCGGAGAAGGTGCCGGGCGGCTGGAAGATCAACGGCCGCAAGGTCTGGACCACGAACGCGCATCGCTGCGACTTCATGATCGCCCTGCTGCGCACCGCCCCGGCGCCGGACCCGAAGCAGAAGCACCAGGGGCTCAGCCAGTTCCTGGTGGATTGCCGCAGCAGCGGCATCACCATCCGGCCGATCCTCGACCTGGTAGGGGAGGAGGGGTTCAACGAGATCACCTTCGACGACGTCTTCGTCCCCGACAGCATGCTGGTGGGGCAGGAGGGCAATGGCTGGGAACAGGCAACGGCCGAGCTGGCCTTCGAGCGCGCCGGGCCGGAACGGTATCTGTCCTCGCTGCCGCTGCTGACCGCCGCCCTGGACGACCTGCGCGACGAACCCGCGGCGCCCGAGGCGGTCGGCCGTCTGCTCGCCCGCGCCGGCACGCTGCGCCAGATGTCCCTGGCCGTCGCCGGCATGCTGCAGGACGGCAAGACCCCGGCGCGCGAGGCCGCGCTGGTGAAGGATGTCGGCAACGACTACGAGCAGGCGCTGCCCGAGACGCTTCGGAAACTCTTCGATCCCGCCCGCACGCCGGATGAGGTGCAGGAGATGCAGCGCATCATGACCATGGTCGCCCGCAGCTACAGCCTGCGCGGCGGCACCCGCGAAATTCTGCGCGGCATCATCGCCCGCCAGCTGGGGCTGCGCTGATGTCGGACGATCTTCGCACGATCCTGCTGGAGCAGGTGGAGCGCCTGCTGGCCGACCGGGCCGGCCCCGACCTGCTGCGCGCCAATGAGCGCGGCACCTGGCCGGAGGCGCTCTGGGCCGAGGCCGAGGCGCTCGGCCTGCCGACCGCGCTGGCGCCGGAAGCGCTGGGCGGGGCCGGGCTCGGCTGGGACGATGCCGTCGCGGTCTGGCAGGCGCTGGGCCGGCATGCCTCGCCGGTCCCGCTCGGGGAGAGCATGGTCGCGGCGGCGCTGCTGGCCGCCGGCGGCATCGCGCCGCGGGCCGGGCTGCTGGGCCTCGCGGTGGGCAATGCGCCGGTCGCCTGGGGCCGTAGGGCGGCCGCGGTGGTGATGGTCTCGGCCGGCACCGTGCTGCTGCAGCCCGGCCCCGCCACCCGCCAGGGTACCGCCCACTATAGCCGGGAGCCGGCCGACCTGGCCGCGCCCGGCGTGCCCTCCGAGGAAGGCCGGCTGCCCGATGCCTTCGGGCCCGACGCCGCGCTGCTGGCCGGCGCGCTGCTGAACGCCGCCCGGATCGCCGGGGCGCTG
This sequence comes from Dankookia rubra, assembly GCF_004355005.1. GTDB lineage: Bacteria > Pseudomonadota > Alphaproteobacteria > Acetobacterales > Acetobacteraceae > Paracraurococcus > Paracraurococcus ruber_A. Next base: position 115,029 of record NZ_SMSJ01000009.1, on the reverse strand, counting down.
GAGGCGGTGCTCGACATGACGGTCGAGTATGCCAATACCCGCAAGCAATTCGGGCGTCCCATCGGCGGCTTCCAGGCGGTGCAGCAATTGCTCGCCCGTTGCGCCGGCGAGGTGGCCGCGGCCGGCGTCGCCGTCGCCAATGCCGGCCGCGCCGCCGACCGGCACGGGCTGGCCGCCGCCGAGTTCGAGATTGCCTCGGCCAAGGTGGTAGCCGGAGAGGCTGCCGGGACCGGCGCCGACATCGTCCACCAGGTCCATGCCGCCATCGGCTTCACCGACGATCATCCGCTGCACCTCTTCACCCGCCGCATGTGGGACTGGCGGGACGGCTGCGGCGCGGAACGCGTCTGGGCGGCGCGGATCGGCAAGGCGGCGCTGACGCGCGGCGGCGACAGGCTCTGGGCCGACCTGACGGCCCGCTGAAACAGGGGAAACTCCGGGAATGCCCGACTACGTCACCTACGAACAGGATGGGCCGGTCGTCACGCTCACCCTGAATGCGCCGGACAAGCGCAATGCCATCTCCACCTTCGCCGATTGCGACGCGGTGGTCGCCGCCGTCCACCGGGTGAACCGGGACCGGTCCGTGCGCGCCGTGATCCTGACCGGCGCGGGCACGGCCTTCTGCGCCGGCGGCGACCTGAAGGCGATGCGCGACCGGCGGGGGATCATCGAGGGCAGCCATGCCGACCTGCGGGAGAACTACCGCCGCGGCGTCCAGGCCATGGCGAATGCGCTCTACGACTGCGACGCGCCGACCATCGCCGCGGTGAACGGGCCTGCCATTGGCTTGGGCCTCGACGTCGCCTGCATGTGCGACATGCGGATCGCCTCGGAGAAGGCGAGCTTCGCCGAGAGCTTCGTCAAGGTCGGCATCGTCCCCGGCGATGGCGGCGCCTGGCTGCTGCCGCGCGTGGTCGGCATGTCCGTCGCCTGCGAGATGAGCTTCACCGGGGACGTGCTGACGCCGCAGGAGGCCAAGGAGGTGCGGTTGGTGTCGCGCGTCGTCCCGCACGAGGCGCTGATGGACGCCGCCCGGGCGCTCGCCGGCCGCATCGCCGCCAACCCGCCGGAGATGGTGCGGATGACCAAGCGGCTGCTGCGGGAGGGCCAGCATACCAGGCTGTCCACCCTGCTGGAGATGTCGGCCGCCTTCCAGGCCCTGGCCCATAGCACCGAGGACCACAAGGAAGCCGTCGGCGCCATGTTGGAGAAACGCAAGCCGACCTTTACAGGGCGCTGATGACCATCCTCTCCGAGGGTCCGATTCGCGCCTCCGCGCCTCCGCCGACCGGGCCCGCCCTGCCCCGCGCCGCCGTCGGCGCGCTCGAAAGCTCGAAGATCCGCGAAGTCTACAACGACGGCGCTGACATCCCCGATCTCATCCCGCTCTGGGTCGGGGAGCCGGACATCCCGACGCCGGACTTCATCAAGCGGGCGGCGGCGGAGTCGCTGGCGGCGGGGGAGACCTTCTACTCCTCCAACCTCGGCATCGACCCGCTGCGCGACGCCGTTGCCCGTTACCAGCGGCGCAACGGCCGTCGGGTGACCATGGACCGCGTTTGCGCGACCAGCGCCGGCGTCAATGCCATCATGCTGGCATGCCAGACCGTGCTGGACCCGGGCGACCGGGTGGTCACGCTGGCACCGCACTGGCCGAACATCGGCGCCATCCCGCTGATCCTCTCGGCGCCGGTCGAAACCGTGCCGCTGTACCTGGCGCAGGGGTTGTGGCGGGTCGATCTCGACCGCCTGCTGGCGGCCATCACGCCGGAGACGCGGCTGGTGCTGCTGAACTCACCGGCCAATCCGACCGGCTTTGCCCTGACGCGGGAGGAGCAGCAGGCGATCCTGGCGCAATGCCGCCGCACCGGGACCTGGATCCTGGCCGACGAGGTCTACGAGCGCCTGTATTACGAAGGCCCGCGCGCGCCCTCCTTCCTCGACATCGCCGAACCCGAGGACCGCGTCATCGCGGTCAACAGCTTCTCCAAGTCCTGGGCGATGACGGGCTGGCGCCTGGGCTGGCTGGTGGTGCCGCCCGCGGTGACCGATTCCGTCGCCAAGCTCGTCGAGTACAACACGTCCTGCGCCCCGGTCTTCGTCCAGCGCGCCGGCGTCGCGGCGCTGGACCAGGGCGACGAGTTCATCCTGGAGGTCGCGGCGCTGTACCGCCGTCTCCGCGACAAGACCGCCGCGGCGCTGAACGCCGTGCCGGGGGTGACCGCGCCGGTCGCCTCGGGCGGCATGTACAGCTTCTTCCGGGTGGAAGGCCTGACCGACAGCCTGGCCGAGGCCAAGCGGATGAGCCGCGGCGCCAAGGTTGGCCTTGCCCCCGGTTCCGCCTTCGGCCCGGGCGGGGAGGGGCATTTCCGGCTCTGCTTCGCGCAGCAGGAGGCCACGCTGGAACGGGCGCTGGAGCGGGTGACGGGCTGGCTGCGCGGGCGCTGACGCGGGTCACGTCCCGGGTGGCTGGGCGGAGGAGGGTGGCGGCCTAAGCCTCGGCCTTCCCGCCTCGCATCACCTGGCTCATCAACCGCGCCGTGTCGCCCTGCATGCGTTGCATCAGGGCGCCGATCTCCTGCGCGGTCTGCAACCCGAGCCACTGGGCCCGGTCGAGCATGGCCATCATGGCCTCGGCCGCCTCGGGCGGGGCGCTGGCACTGGCGAGGTGACGGGCGTTCCGGGTCATCTCGTCCAGCATCCGCCGGGTCACCTGGGCATGCTGATTCGCCGCGGCCTGCATCCAAGTCATCGCCAGCCGGTTGGCCGCCGCGACCATCTCGATCCCTCGCCGCTGCATGGCCAGCAGGTCCTCCGGCCCGCCGTCGCGGGCCGGGGGTACCAGGGGCCGGAAGCCCGATCCGCGGGGTTGCTCACCACTCATCGCCGGTATCCCACTGCAACACGCGCGCGCTGCCGCCGGTGCTCGCGCCAGGATGACAAGCCGCGCGGCGAAGCGCCAGATGCAGCCCGCTGCCCCATGACGCGTTGCCTCGCCATCCCGAGGAGGAAACCCATGGCGGACCACCTGAAGGCGATGCTGGACAGCCAGCCGCACCACCCATCGGCGCTGGAGGTGATCCGGCGCTGCATTGCCGCCTGCCTGGATTGCAACGCGACCTGCACCAGCTGCGCCGATGCCTGCCTGGCCGAGCCGATGGTGGCGGAGCTGGTGCCCTGCATCCGGCTGGACCTGGACTGCGCCGATATCTGCGGCGCGACCGGGCGGGTGATCGGCCGGCTGACCAAGCCGAACAAGGCGACAACGGCCGCCATGCTGCAGGCCTGCATTGCCGCCTGCGAGGCCTGCGCCGCCGAATGCGGCAAGCATGCCGGGATGCACGCACACTGCCGGATCTGCGCCGAGGCCTGCCGCGACTGCGCGGCGGCCTGCCAGGCGCTGCTGGACGTGATGCCCTAACGGGAGGCCGGGATGGCGAAGGAAACCAGGGCCCAGCGCGAGACGGTCGAGCGGGTCATGCGCGAGTGGAAGGAAGGCGAGCTGGAAACCAGCCGCGGAACCCCGGTGACGTCGCGACGCCAGGCGGTGGCGATCGCGCTGCACGAGGCCGGCGCATCGCGCGACGAGACGCCGGCGAAGAACCGCAGGAACCTGCAGGTGACCAAGGCGCGGGAGCGGAAGTCCGAGGAAACGCGGGCGTCGCTCTATGCCGAGGCGACGCAGCGCGGCATAGCCGGCCGGTCCCGGATGACCAAGGCGGAACTGGTCCGGGCGCTGCGGCCGCACTGAAGGCGCGGCCGCAACACTGGGGGTCAGCCGCGGGCGATCCAGGGCATCTTGGAGGCCGCGATGGTGACGAACTGGATGTTCGCATCGAGCGGCAGGTTTGCCATCATCAGGATGGTGCTGCCGACATGGGCGACGTCGAAGGTCGGCTCGACCTTCATCTCGCCATTGGCTTGCTTGACCCCTCTCGCCATGCGGGCCGTCATCGGCGTCGCCGCATTGCCGATATCGACCTGGCCGGAGACGATGTCGAACTCCCTGCCGTCCAGCGCCAGCGTCTTGGTCAGCCCGGTGATGGCGTGCTTGGTGCTGGTATAGGCAACGCTGTTGGGACGCGGCACATGCGCGCTGATGCTGCCGTTGTTGACGATGCGGCCGCCCATCGGGTCCTGGTTCTTCATGATGCGGAACGCCGCCTGGGCACAGAGGAAGGACCCGGTGAGGTTCACCTGCACCACGCGGGCCCAGTCGTCGTATTGGAGGTCCTCGATCGGCCCGGCCGGGACGTTGCCCCCGGCGTTGTTGAACAGGAAGTCGAGCCGGCCCCAATCGGTCTTCAGCTTGTCGAAGAGCGCGCTGACCGAGGCGGGGTCGCCCACATCGGTCGGTACCGCGACGGCGCGCGGCCCGGCATTGCCGGCCAGGCCCGCGGTCTCGGCCAGTGCATCGGCGCGGCGGCCGGCCAGCGCCACGGTCCAGCCATCGGCGAGCAGGGCAAGGGCGGCGGCGCGGCCGACACCGGAGCCGGCGCCGGTGACAACGGCATACTTGGTCATCGAGGTGTCTCCTTCAGGAATTCGGCCCGCGACCCATGCCGATGGGCTGCCAGCGGCGCAAGGCGGTATCCTGCAGCACGCCGGGATTGACGCAGCTCATCGGCCATTTGCCGGACAGCACCAGGGCCAGCTCGTGGCCGACGCGGCGCTTGCGCGCCTCGTCGAACCGGGCGGAGGCGCTGGCGACATGCGCCGTGAGGGTCACGTTCTCCATCCGCAGCAGCGGGTTGTTGTGGCTGGGCGGCTCGACCTCGAGCACGTCGAGCGCGGCATGGGCGATCCAGCCTTCCTGCAGCGCCTTGATCAGCGCTTCCTCGTGCACCGTCGGGCCGCGGCCGACATTGACGAAGATGCTGCTCGGCTTCATCAGCCGGAAGTGCTCCTCCCGCAGCATATGGGTGCATTCGGGGCGAGCAGGCGCGTGCATGGAGACGAAGTCGGACTGTGACATCACCTCGTTCAGCGTCGCCGGCAGCACGCCGTGTTCGGAGATGGTCATCTCCTCGACGAAGGGATCGTAGGCGATCATCCGCAGGCCGAAGGGCGCGGCGCGCCTGGCTACCGCACGCGCCACGCGGCCGAAGGAGATGAAGCCGAGCGTCAGGCCCATCAGACGGGGGATCTTCAGCAGGGCCGGACGGCCTTCCTTCCAGCGGCCCTCGCGCACCATGCGGTCCTGCTCCAGCAACCGGCGGAAGCCCGCCAGCAGCAGCATCATGGCGTGGTCGGCAACTTCCTCGATAAAGGTGTCGGGCACGTTGGTCACCGGGATGCCGCGCGCGGTCGCCGCCTTCACATCGACGCTGTCGACGCCGACGGAGCCGAGCGCGATGACCTTGCAGTTCTCCAGTGCGTCGATGATGTCCTTGGTGATGGCGATGCCCTTGCCGTAGATCGCATCCGCGGTCCGGGCGGCGGCGATGAAGCCGGCGGTATCGGTCGGCGCCTCGACGATCTCGGCATCCATGCCCGCCAGCGCCTCGCTCTCCAGCGCATAGCCGCCACCGGCCGTGGTGAAGCTGGCGCCGGCGGGCGTGACGATCCTGTACTTGGCCATGGTTGGGCGTTCCCTCCTACTTCGGCGGCCGCGCGCGGATCGCGGCCTCGTTCACCTCGACGCCCCAGCCCGGTCCAGTTGGCATGACCAGCTCGCCATCCTCGATCACCGGCGGGGGCGTGAACTCGTCGCGCCAGGCGACGCTGTCGATGTCGATCTCCATCACCCTGAAGTTCGGGATGCAAGCGGAGAAGGTCGCGCTGATCATGCTGCACAGGTTGCCGTAGAAATTGTGCGGCGCGCAGTTGACCTCGTAGACGTCGCAGAGCGAGGCGATCTTTATCGATTCGCCCAAGCCGTTCCAGATGACGTCGACGATGCCGACATCCATCGAGTACTGCTCGAGGTACGGGCGGAAGTCGCGCCTTCCGTGCAGCGTCTCGGCCGAGGCGATCGGGCAGGGGGCCATGCGCTTGATGGTGCCCAACGCCTGCGGATCGTGGATGTCGATCTCCAGCCAGGTCAGGTTGAAAGGCGCAACGGTCTCGGCGATGCGCTGGAAGCCCTCGGTCCTGAAGTGGAAGTTGGTATCAAGGTGGATGCCCATCTCGGGCCCGACCGCGTCCCGGATGCTGCGGAGATGGGCGCGAAGCTCGGCCAGCAGCCGGTTGTCCCAGTTTAGCTCCGGCCAGCCGGCGTGGCGGCCGAAACCGGGGGAATACTGGAACAGGCTGCCGTCCGGCCCCGGCACAAGGATATTGGTCTTCAGCGCCTTGAAGCCGCGGTCCTTCACCTCGGCCGCGTGGCGGGCGACATCGGCGCGGCTGCGGATGGCGGGCACGCCGATATGCGCGGCGTTGCGGACGCGGTAGCTGGCGAAATGGGACCAGTAGACCGGGATGCGCTCCCGGATCGGGCCGCCGAACAGCGCGGCGACCGAGATGCCGCGAGCCCGGGCAGCGATGTCGAGCAGCGCATTCTCGATCGCCGCGATCGCCTGCTGGTTCAGCCCGCCGCGCGACTGCCGGGTCATCACCTGCAGCCAGGCCGTCACCTCCTCCCACCGCGTCGGATCGCGGCCGATGATGAGCGGCGTCAGCGCATCGATGACCGAGGAGAGGCCGGCGGAGCCGAAGCTTTCGCTGTACTCGGACCAGCCGACCAGCCCGTCATCGGTGGTGACCTTGAGGAAGGAGAAAAGCCGCCAGCCGGCATCCGCTCGCAGCGTCTCGACCTGGGCGATCTTCATCGCAGCCTCCGTTCCCGTCCCGACCGAAACCAAGCATGCCGTCCGCCTATCCACAAGACGGCGTCGGGACGGTAGCCTTGCCCGGCAAGCAATGGAGGGGACAATGGGGAAGCTGGACGGCAAGATCGCCTGGGTAACCGGAGCGGGCAGCGGCATCGGTGAGGCGGTGGCGGAACGCTTCGGCGCCGAGGGTGCGACGGTGGTCGTCACCGGCCGCCGGCAGGACCGGCTGGAGCAGGTGGCGGAGCGCATCCGCGCCAAGGGCGGCACCGCTCATGTGCAGGTGGCCGACCTGATGCAGTCGGCCGAGGTGCAGCGGGTGGCGGATTGGATCGGCGCGACGCTGAAGCGGCTGGACGTGCTGGTGAGCAATGCCGGGCTGAACGTGACCGAGCGTCGCTGGGACAACCTGACGCCGGAGGGGATCGACCAGCTGATCCATGGCAACCTGTCCTCGGCCTTCTATGTCGCGCGGTCGGTGCTGCCGATCATGCGGGCGCAGGGCGGCGGGGTGATGATCCACACCGCGTCCATGGCCGGGCGGAATGTCGGGCCGATGAGCGGCGCCGGCTACAACGCCGCCAAGCACGGCGTGGTGGCGATGAGCCACAGCCTCAACATGGAGGAATGCGTCAACAACATCCGCAGCACCGCCTTCTGCCCCGGCGAGGTCAATACCGAGATCCTGAAGAAGCGGCCCAACCCACTGAGCCAGGAGGACCTGGACCGGATGCTGCAGCCGGAGGATTGCGCCGAGCTCATCCTCTATGCGGCGACACTGCCGGCGAGCGTCACGATGAACGAGGTCTGGCTGACGCCGACCTACAACCGCGGCTATGTCGCGGCGCTGGGGCGCAAGCTGTAGCCGGCACGGGCGCCGCGGGCATGCGGCGCCCCTTCGGCCTATTCGATGACGATCTCGCCCTGCATGCCGTGGTCGGCGTGGGTCTTCCCATCCGCCATGCGGATGCCGCAGCGCAGGTCGGTGATGCGGCCGGCCTGGACCGGCACCAGCCACCATTCGGCGCTATGGCCGGGATAGACCTCGATCTCGCGGATGGCGCCCTTGATCTCGGCCAGCACCGCGTCGCGCCCGTCCGCGCCGCGCTGGGTCAGCTGCACCTTGCGGGTCCAGACGCTGGCGGCGAAGTTGTCGGAGGTGAAGTAGTGCGCCTCGGTGCCGCGGTTGCGCAGCACCAGCTTGTAGAGCCTGCCCGCCTCGAACCGCAGCTTCGAGGGTGAGAAGCCGAGCGGCATCTCCGGCGTGCCGAGGTCGACCACCATCTCGGTTGCCGCCTGGCGGGACAGGTCGCCCGCCGCCTGCGCCCTTCCGATCACCATCGCCGCTGCGGTGGCGATCAGCCCCATGGCGCCGCGGCGCCCCGTATCCTGCATAGCGGTCCACCCCTTGCCATTCGTCGAAAGGCCTGGAAGTCTGCATAGCTGTTCAGATGAACAGTCGCGCGAAAACAATCCAAGCATTTCAGTGGCTTATCATTAGGAAGGCGGCGACGCCAGCGCAAGCCGCGGCACAGCTATTCCTTTACTGCCCCGGTCAGCGACGACACGTAGTAGTCGACGAAAAAGGAATAGAAGATCGCCACCGGCAGCGACCCCAGCAGGCTGCCTGCCATCAGCGCCCCCCACTGGTAGACGTCGCCCGAGACGAGTTCCGTCAGGATCGCCACCGGCACGGTCTTGCTCTCGCTGCTCTGGATGAAGGCGAGGGCATAGATGAACTCGTTCCAGGACAGGGTAAAGCTGAAGATGCCAGCAGAGATGAGGCCCGGCACCGCCAGCGGCAGGGTGATCTTCATCAGGATCTGGATGCGCGTCGCGCCGTCGATCAGCGCGCATTCCTCGAGCTCATAGGGGATCGACTTGAAGTAGCCGATCAGCAGCCAGGTGCAGAAGGGGATCAGGAAGGTCGGGTAGGTCAGGATCAGCGCCATCGGCGTGTCGAACAGCCCGAGCTGGAAGACCATGGTCGCCAGCGGGATGAACAGGATCGAGGGCGGCACCAGGTAGGCCAGGTAGATCGCCAGCCCGACATACTGGCTGCCGCGGAAGCGCAGGCGCTGGATCGCATAGGCCGCCAGCGTGCTGGCGAACAGCGACAGGATGGTGGCGCAGATCGACACCGTCATCGTCGTCACCAGCCAGCGCGGATAGGCGGTGTTGAACAGCAGGTGCTTGATGTGGTCGAGCGTCGGCGAGCCGATCCAGAACGGATTGTAAGTCTTGTAGTCGTAGAGCTCGGCATTCGGTTTGAAGGCGGTGATCCCCATCCAGTAGAAGGGGAAGAGCAGGATCAGCACGAAGCAGGCCAGCGGCACGTAGAGCATGACCAGGCGCCGGGTCTTGCTGTCCCAGGACATCGCCTCGGGCTGCGCGGTCGCGGCATTGCCCTGGATCGGGGCGGCGGTGGCGGCGGCGTCAGTCATTGCTCTCTCCCTGCTGCCACTTGCGCCGGGCGAGGGCGAAATAGCTGAACAGCGTAGCGGCGACGAGGAAGGGGATCATGGAAACCGCGATGGCGGCGCCTTCGCCGAGCTGGCCACCCGGGATGCCGCGCTGGAAGGCCAGCGTCGCCAGCAGGTGGGTGGAGTTCACCGGCCCGCCGCGGGTGATGGCATAGACCAGCTGGAAATCGGTGAAGGTGAAGATGATGCTGAAGGTCATGACGATCGCCAGGATCGGCAGCAGCATGGGGAAGGTGATGAAGCGGAAGCGCTGCCAGGCGGTCGAGCCATCGAGCAGCGCGGCTTCATAAAGGCTGGGCGAGATGGTCTGCAGCCCGGCCAGCAGCGAGATCGCCACGAAGGGGATGCCGCGCCAGATATTGGCGGCGATGAGCGAGAAGCGGGCCGGCCAGGCGCTGCCGATGAAGTCGATATTGGTGGTGCGCCAGCCCAGCACGTCGACGAAGAGATAGGAGATGATGCTGAACTGCGGATCGTAGATCCACCAGAAGGCGATCGCCGAGAGCACCGTCGGCACGATCCAGGGCAGCAGGATGATGGCCCGCAGCAGCGACTTGAACGGCACGTGGTTGTTCAGCAGCAGCGCCAGCCACAACCCGAGGCCGAATTTCCCGATCGTGGCGACGGCTGTGTAGAAGACGCTGAAGAAGACCGCGTTCCACCAGAGCTTGTCCTCCAGCAGGTACTCGAAGTTCTCGAGCCCCACCCAGACGCCGCTGCGGCCGATGGTGGTGTCGGTGAAAGCGAGATAGATGCCGAGACCCAGGGGATAGGTCAGGAACACCAGCAGCAGCCCGACCGCCGGCAGCAGGCAGGCGAAGACGAGGAAGGGCTTGTAGTCGAACAGCCGGGCGAGCCAGTTGGGCTCGGTGCGGCGGCGGACCCAGTCCGGGGCGGTCGTGACGGACATGCAGCGTTCCTTGGCTGCGGCGGCGCCCGCGAAGGGGCGCCGCCGACAGGCGTCAGCGGCGGAAGATGCGGCGGGCGCGGCGCTCGGCCTCGCGCGCCGCTTCCTGCGGCGTGGACTGGCCGGAGGCGACGGCGGCATACATCTGCACCGTCACGTATTCCGCGCTCGCCTGGCCGGAGGCTTCCGAGATCGGGCCCTTGTAGCCGTTCCAGAACTTGTTGTTCATGCTGTCGCGGAAGATGGCGATCTTCGGATCGCTGGTCCACACCGCGGCATCCCGGTAGGCCGCCAGTGGATGCGCCCAGTAGCCGAGGTTGGCGTTCAACCAGGGCTCGTACTGCTCCTGCTCCAGCATGAATTGCAGGAAGGCCTTGGCGGCATTGGGGTAGCGGCTGTGCTTGAACACCATGGCGTTCAGGGTCAGCGGCGCGCTCGGCCAGCTGCCGGCCTGGCCCGCCGGCATCGGCGTGTGCTCGGTATCCGCGGCGATGGCCGCCGTCGCCGGGTCGTTCTTCAGCGAGAAGTAGAGCGAGACGCCGTTCGAGGTGACCGACAGTTCGTTCGCCGCATAGGCGCGGTTGTTGCTGATGTCGCCCCAGGCCAGCGTGCCGGCCACGAAGGTGGGGTAGAGCTCCTTCAGGTAGTTCAGCGAGGCAACGGTCTGCGGGCTGTTGATCGAGACCTTGCCTTCCTCGTCGATGATCGAGGCGCCATGCGACCAGAGCAGCCAGTTCGCCGTGCCGTTGCCGTCGCCCACGGCATTGCCGAGCGCGAATCCGGCCGGCTTTCCTGCCGCCTTCAGCTTCTTGCACATGTCGAGGAAGCCCGGCAGGTCGGACGGCGGCGTCTCGAGGCCCACCGCGTTCACCGCCGACTTGCGCCAGACCAGCGGGCCGGCGGTGCCGCCGAAGGGCAGGCCGATCCAGTTGTTGGTGCCGTGCCGCTTGCCGTACTTCTCGCCGACGAACATCCAGCCGCCGTACTTCTTGCCGAGATATTCGGCAACGTCGGACAGCTCGACCAGCTTGTCGGCGTAGATGTGCGGCGCGTCGCCGAAGCCGATGATCATGTCGGGGCCGGCGCCGGTATTGGCAGTGACCGCGGTCTGCTGGGTGATGTCCTCCCAGCCCACGAAGTCGACGCGGACCTCGACGCCCGTCGCCTTGGTGAAGGCGGCGGCGCCGGCGCGGAAGATGTCCTCATCCGGCTGCACGAAGCGCACCGGACGCAGCATGCGGAGCGTGGCGCCCTTCTCGATCGGCAGGCTTGGCGGCGTGGCGTTGGCGGCGGTGACGCGGCTTTGGGCGAGGGCGCCGGTGGCGGACAGCGCCGCGGCGCCGACGCCGAGCTGAAGGGCGGACCGGCGGGTGATGAGCGTCATTCTTGTCTCCCGGATATGTCTTGGACGTCAGTGGCTGATGCGGCGACCGGTGCCGCCGTCGAACAGGTGCACCAGCGAGATGTCGGGCATGATGCGGATGGTGTCGCCCGGCCCTGCGGTGACGCGCTCGCGGAAGGTGCAATGGATCGGCGTGTCGCCCAGCCGCGCCATGACCTGGGTCTCGGACCCCGTCGGCTCGACCAGCGTCACCGTCGCTTCCAACCCTCCGTTCGGCGTCAGCATGATGTGCTCCGGCCGCATGCCGTAGACCCCGGCATTGCCCCCGGCGCCCGGCGGCAACGGCAGCAGCGCGCCGCCCTCGGCCTCGAACCCGCCATTGCCGATGCGGCCGCGGATGAGGTTCATCGCCGGGCTGCCGATGAAGCCGGCGACGAAAAGGTTGGCGGGGCGGTCGTAGAGCTCGAGCGGCGGTCCCGCCTGCTCGACGTTGCCGCCGTTCATGACGACGATCTTGTCGGCCATGGTCATGGCCTCGATCTGGTCGTGGGTGACGTAGACCGTGGTCACCTTCAGGCGCTGGTGCAGTTCCTTGATCTCGGCCCGCATCTGCACCCGCAGCTTGGCGTCGAGGTTGGAGAGCGGCTCGTCGAACAGGAAGACCTGCGGGTGGCGGACGATGGCGCGGCCCATGGCGACGCGCTGCCGCTGGCCGCCGGAGAGCTGACGCGGGTAGCGGTCGAGCAGCTCGCCCAGGCCCAGGATGGCGGCGGCGCGCTGCACCTCGGATTCCATCACCGCGGCCGGGGCCTTCGCCAGCTTCATGGAAAAGGCCATGTTCTGCCGCACGGTCATGTGCGGGTAGAGCGCATAGTTCTGGAAGACCATGGCGATGTCGCGGTCCTTCGGCGGAACCAGGTTCACCACCCGGCCGCCGATCGCGATCTCGCCCGCGCTGATATTCTCGAGCCCCGCCAGCATGCGCAGCAGGGTCGACTTGCCGCAGCCCGACGGCCCGACCAGCACCACGAACTCACCGTCCGAGATGTCGACGCTCACCCCATGCAGCACTTCGAAATTGCCGAAGGACTTGCGGACATTCCGGATGTCGACCGTCGCCATTCTGCCTCCCCTGATCGGGCGGGCCACAGCGGCCGCCCGTTCCTTCCTTCTGGTTGTCCCCGCCTGTCAGAGGCGCGAGACGGCGGTTTCCTTGGAGGTGATAAACTCCAGCAGCACGGGGACGCCCGCCTTGGTCTTCTCGATCCCGCGCCGGATGGCGGGGATGATCTCGGCCGGGTCCGTCACGCGCTCGCCGTAGCCGCCGAAGGCGCGGGCCATGGCGGCATAGTCACCGGAGATGTCGGTGCTGCGGTACTTCTCCGTGCTGACCGGCATCACCTTCAGCTCGATCGCCATGGAAAAATTGTTCAGCAGGATGGACATGATCGGGATGCGCTCGCGCACGCAGGTCTCGAAGTCCATCCCGGTGAAGCCGATCGCGGCATCGCCCCAGACATTGATGCAGAGCTTGTCGGGCGCAGCCAGCTTGGCGCCCATGGCAAGGCCGAGCCCGTAGCCGAGCTGCGTTGTCTTGCCCCAGCCCAGGTAGCTCAGGGGCGTCGTCGCCTTCCAGAAGGGCGAGAGCTGGTCGCGCGGGCTGCCGGCGTCATGGGTGATGATGGTGTTGTCGCGGTCCACCGTGTGCTGCAGATCCCAGAGCACGCGATAGGGATTGATCGGCGCGTCCTTGGACTTCAGCTTCGGCATCCACTGCGCCAGCCAGGGCTCCCGCTGCCCCTGGATCTCGGCCGCCACCGGCGCCGGGTCGCGCGGCTGCGGCACCAGCGTAGCAAGCTCGGCCAGGAGCGCATCGAGCGTGAGCGCCGCGTCGCCGATCAGGCCGAGCTCGGCCCGCACATCCTTGTTCAGGTGCATCGGGTCGAGCGTGGCGTGGATGATCTTCGGGCCTTTCGGCATCTTCACGCCGAAATTGGTCTCCGTGAAGGAACACCCGATTCCGAAGATCAGGTCGGCCTTGTCGAGGAAGTGCCGCACCGGCTGCGGGATGGCGAGCCCGCCGGAGCCGAGGCTGAGCGGATGGTCCTCGTTGAAGGACGACTTGCCGCCGAGGCTGGTGGTCACCGGCGCCGCCAGCAGCTCGGCCAAGGCCTTCAGCTGCGGCCAAGCCTCGGCCCAGTGCACGCCGGTGCCGGCATAGATCACCGGCCGCTTCGCCCCCGCCAGCAACGCCGCGGCGCGCTTCACCTCGGCCGGGTCGGGGCCGTAGCGCGTCGCCATGACAGGGGTATAGTCCAGCGGTTCCGGCACCTCCTCGTTCCACATGTCGGTCGGGATCTCGACCAGCACCGGGCCGCCGCGGCCGTTGCGCAGCCGGGTGAAGGCGCGGCGGAGGATGTTCGGCACCTCGGCCGCCAGCACGATCGGCTCGGCGCTCTTGGTGATGCCGCGCATGGCAGCGGTGGAGTTGAAGTTCGGGTCGATATGCGCGATCCGCCGGGCATAGCCCATCGGCAGGACCAGGATCGGCACGCTCTCGCCATAGGCCTGCGCCACGCCGCCATAGGCATTCTCGCTGCCCGGCCCGTGCTGCATGCAGAAGGCGCCGATCCTGCGGCCGGAGGTGACGCGGGAGATGGCGTCGGCCATGTGCAGGCCGATGCGTTCCTGTCGCACCATCACGGGGCGGATATCGGCGGCAGCGGCATGCTCGATCAGGTGGTTCACCGGATAACCGGTGAGGATCTCTATGCCCTCGCGCTTCATGATCTCAGCTATGGCTTCGCCCAGCTTCATGGATTGAATCCTCCCGCCCGGGCTGCGCGCGCCCGATGATGCGCGGCCGGTGATCCCGGTCCGCGTCCGTTTCCTTTTCCAGCCTAGCCTTCGTCGCGCATCGCACGCAACCGGCCGGCTTTCCGCGGCTTCCCGGCACGGCGAATCGCTTCATACTGCATCGCATCATCCGCCGTTGGGGGAGTGCCGATGCCGCCCGAGACCACCCGAGAGGAGTTCGACGCGCTGGTCGCTCGCGCCGGCATCCCGCTCACCGCCGAGCAGAAAGCCGGGATCCACGCCGCCTGGGGCGGCATCGAGGCGATGCAGCGCCTGGTACGCGCGCCCGCGCCGGCGGCCGAGGCCGAGCCCGCCACCACCTTCTCGACCGAGCCCGGCCGATGAGCGCGATCCCGAGCATCGCCGAGGCCGCCGCCGCGATCGCCACGAAGTCACTCTCGCCGGTCGAGCTGACCGAGGCCTGCCTGGCCCGCGCCGAGGCGCTGGACGGCACCCTGCACGCCTTCATCCGGCTGGACGCCGCCGGCGCCCGCGCCGAGGCCCGGGCGGCCGAGGCGCGCATCCTGCGCGACGGCCCGCGCGGCCCGCTGGACGGCATCCCCTTCGCCCACAAGGACATCTACTGCACCGCCGGCGTCCCCACGACCGCGCATTCGAAGGTGCTGCAGGACCATGTGCCGGGCGAGGACGCAACCACGGTCCGGCTGCTGGCCGAGGCGGGCGTGGTCATGCTCGGCAAGCTGTCGACGCATGAATTCGCCTTCGGCGGCCCCAGCTTCGATCTGCCCTGGCCACCGGCGCGCAATCCCTGGAACCCCGACCACTTCCCCGCGGGGTCGTCGAGCGGCACGGCGGCGGCGGTCGCCTCCGGCATGATCCTCGGCGGCACCGGCTCGGATACCGGCGGCTCCATTCGCGGCCCGGCGGCGCTCTGCGGCATCACCGGCATCAAGCCGACCTATGGCCGTTGCTCGCGCGCCGGGGTGCTGCCGCTGGCGCAGTCGCTCGACCATACCGGGCCGATGGCCTGGACGGTCGAGGATTGTGCCATCCTGCTGCAGGCCATGGCCGGATACGACCCTTCGGACCCGGCCAGCGCCGAGGTGCCGGTGCCCGACTTCCGTGCCGAACTCGGCCGCGGGGTGAAGGGTCTCCGCATCGGCGTGGTCCGCCACTTCCACGAGCGCGACAACCCGACCAGCCCGGCGACGCTCGCCGGCATCGAGGCGGCGGCCGGCTTCTTCAGGGCCGAGGGCGCCGTGGTGCGCGACGTCACCCTGCCCAGCCTGGCGGACTACAATGCTTGCGGCTGGCTGATCCTGCTGGCCGAGGCCTGGTCGGTGCACGAGCAATGGATGCGCCGCGACCCCGGCCTGTACGGCGAGCTGCTGCGCGACCGGCTGGTGGCGGGCGGGCTGCTCTCGGCCGGCGACTACCTGACGGCGCAGAAGAAGCGGCGCGAGCTGATCACGGCAACGCTGGCGGCGGCCGCCGATCTCGACATCCTGCTGACGGCCTCGGCACAGGGCGAGGCACCGCGGATCGAGGACGTGCCCAAATGGGCCTTCCTGGAGAAGCCGAATTTCACCATGCCCTTCAACGTCACGGGTTGGCCGGCCCTGACCCTCTGCACCGGCTTCGGCGAGGGCGGCCTGCCGGTGGCGATGCAGCTGATCGGCAAGCCCTTCGCCGAGGCGACCGTCTTCCGCGCCGGGCAGGCCTACGAGGCGGCGCATGCCTGGCGCGCGAAGCGGCCTGCCGTGGTGGCATAACACCGGCAATGGCGGGGGAGGGGGAATGGGAGGCCTGGATGGTCGCGGCGCAGGCCGGCGACGCCCGCGCCTATGACGCCCTCCTCCGCGCCGCGCTGCCCCTGCTCCGCAGCGTTGCCCGCCGCCGCATCCGCGACGCGGCGGAAGCGGAGGATGCGGTGCAGGACGCGCTGCTGACCATCCACCAGCTCCGCCACGCCTTCGACCCGGCGCGGCCGATCCGGCCCTGGCTGGTGGCGATCTGCGAGCGCCGCGCCATCGACCGGCTGCGCCGCAGCGGCCGGCGCCTGGGGCGCGAGACGCCGATCGACGATTTCGGCGAAACCTTGGCCGCACCCGGGGCGAACCAGGGGGAGACGAGGGTAGCCTCGGCCGAATTGCGCGCCGCGGTCGCCGAGCTGCCGCCGGCGCAGCGTACCGCGCTTGGCTTGGCGAAGCTGGAGGACCTGCCGCTGGCCGAGGCCAGCGCACGGTCGGGCATGTCGGTCGGGGCGCTGAAGGTGGCGACCCACCGGGCGGTGAAGGCCTTGCGGAAACGCCTGGGCGCGGAGGACTGAGTGGAGAGCGAGCAGCTGATCGACCGGCTTGCCACCGGGTTGCGCCCGGTCCGCCGCCTGCCGCCGCCGGGGCTGCAGGCGCTGCTGTGGTGCGCGCTGGCGGTGCTGGTGATCGGCTTCGCGGTCGCCGTGCAGGGGCTGCGCCACGACCTGGCGCAGCGCATGGCCCTGCCACAGGAGCTGGCTCAGTTTCTCGCCTCGATCGCCACCGGCCTGGCCGCGGCGCTGGCGGCGGCGATGCTGGCGCGGCCGGACCGCTCGGCCGCCTGGGTGTTGCTGCCGGTGGTCCCGCTGGTGCTGTGGCTGGGCGGGCTGGGCTGGGGCTGCTTCGCCGACCTGGGCCGGATGGGGCCGGATGCCCTGGCCATGGACACCAGCTGGGGCTGCCTGAAGTTCATCCTGCTGATGGGCACGCCGCTGACCGTGGCGCTCTACCTGCTGCTGCGCCATGCCGGGCCGGTCCGGCCGCTGCCGGTGCTGCTGCTGGGCGGGCTGGCCTCCGCGGCGCTGTGCTCGGCGGGGCTGAGCCTGTTCCATCACCTGGATGCCATGCTGATGATCCTGGTCTGGCACGGCGGCGCCGTCGCGGTGCTGGTGGTGCTGGGCTGGGCGCTCGGCCGGCCGCTGCTGCTGCGGGCACCGGCCATCCCGCGCTGACGCAGCCGCTACGCCGCGCCGAGCAGGGACTACCAGACCGGCAGGGTGACGAAGGAAAGCAGGGTGCCGATCCCCACCATCAGGGTGACCAGCGGTGGGTTGAGCCCCTGCTGGATGGCGATGATCGAGGCGCCGATCTGCGGCGCCATCGCCGCCTCGAGCAAGGTGACCTGCAAGGTCTCGCCTGCCTGCCCGGGCACGCCGACATAGAGCAGGTCGAGCAGCAGCGGGCCGAGCACCAGCTTGTAGCCGGGCCCCAGCGCCAGGGCCGTGCCGTTGCCGCGGAGCGTGGCGCAGCGCAGCTGCAGCCCGACCGAGACAAGGGCGAGCCGGGCGAGCGTGCCGCCGAGGCGATGCAGCACGGCCACCAGCCAGTCGGGGTACCTGACCGGCATCGGGGCGAGCGCCAGCAACGTGGCGAGCAGCGGCGGGAAGCGCGCGATCCGCCCGGCGATTTCCCGCCGCGAAGTGACGGCATCGGAATGCAGGCAGGCGGCCACGATCCCCACCGTGCTGAGCACGAAGTAGGTGCCGAACTGGTCGATCAGGATCCCGGTCGGCAGGGAGCGGTGCCGTGGCAGCTCTCGATCACCGGCAGCCCGATCAAGGAGGTACTGCCCAGACCGCCCAGCATGATCACCGCCCCGGTGGTCGGGCGCGGCAGCCGCAGCCGCCGGCCCAGCCAGCCGAACAGGGCCGTGCCGACCCCGAACAGGAGCCAAGGCATGGCCGCGACGCCGAGCAGGTCCGGGTGCAGGTCCATGCCGTGCAGCGAGCCCAGGATCAGGGCCGGCAGCGAGACATGGATGATGAGCCCGTTGATGATGGCCGGGGCGTCGTCCGGTCATCGTCTCGCGCGATGCAGCGTCATGCCGATCACCGGACAGACGAAAAGCAGGACGATATTGGCCATGGTCGGCATCCCCCTGGGCGATTGCCTCTGCGAGCGACACGCAGACGCAGGAAAGATCCGGCCATTTTCGCGCCGTTGGATGGTGGGAGCATTTCTATTGGTTGTAACTCCATGGGGTCATTGCCAGAGGGGGAGGCGATTTGACCACGGACACAGGGACATCATCTTATTTCTATCTCGGGATGGTTGCGGCCCGGCGTCCTTCCACATGCTGGCGCACCGGGCGGTAGGCGCCGGGGCAGGGGATGCGGCATAGCCGGGGCATGGACATCGCAAATCGCATCGCCGCGCTCGACTGGGCGCGCATCCCGGCCGAGTTGGACGGCTTCGGCGCCGCGACGACCGGCGCGCTGCTGACGCCGGGGGAATGCGCCGGCCTCGCCGCGCTCTATGGGCGGGAGGACGGCTTCCGCAGCCGGGTGGTCATGGCCCGGCACGGCTTCGGCCGCGGCGAGTACCGGTATTTCGCCAACCCGCTGCCACCCCTGGTCGGCGCGCTGCGGGAGGCGCTCTATCCCCGCTTGGCGCCGGTGGCGAATGCCTGGAACGCGGCGCTGGGCCTGCCGCGGCGGTTCCCGCCCGGGCTCGCCGCCTTCACCGCCGAGTGCCACGCGGCGGGCCAGGCGCGGCCGACGCCGCTGCTGCTCCGCTACGGCCCGGGCGACTACAATTGCCTGCACCAGGACCTCTACGGCGAACAGGTCTTCCCGCTGCAGGTCGCCATCCTGTTGTCCGAGCCCGGTCGGGACTTCGAGGGCGGCGAATTCGTGCTGACTGAGCAGCGCCCGCGCATGCAGTCCCGCGCCGAGGTGGTGCCGCTGCGCCAGGGCGAAGCGGTGGTCTTTGCCGTCCACCATCGGCCGGTGCGGGGCACTCGGGGGGTCTACCGCGTCATGCTGCGGCACGGTGTCAGCCGCATCCGCATGGGGGAGCGCTTCACCCTCGGGGTGATCTTCCACGATGCGGCGTGAAACTGGTGCCGCGATCCGGCCAGATCGTGGATGCCGAGCCGTCGGCATGCCTCTAGGCTTCCCTCCGCTAGCCGTGGGAAGCCTCGATGGATATGCAGCGGAGCGCCGCGGTCGGGTTCTTGATGGTGCTCCTGGTCGGCTGCACCGGGGCTGCGGAGGATGGGCCGCATCCGGCGGCGTCGGCATCGCGCCCCGTCCCGCCCATGGCCGACCTTGCCAGCCCCGGCCATCCGGGCTGGGTGGTGGACGAGGCCTCCGGCTGCTGGTTCTGGAATGCCTTGCCGAAGCACGGCGAGGTCGTGACCTGGACGGTCCTGGCACCGCATGGAGCGAGCGGAACCTGCCCGGGCGGACCGGCCGCCGGCCGTGGCCGAGCCGCGTGGCAATGGCTCGAGGATGGCCGGGCTCGCCGTGCCCTGGCCTATGGCTATTATGAGAACGGTCGCCTGAACGGGCTGGGCGAGGTCGTCGCCCCGAACGGTGAACGCTATGAAGGCAACTGGCGTGCCGGCCGGCCGGACGGCTTCGGCATGCTCGTCTTCGCGCCCGACGCCCATGGCCGCGAACTGGTGGCGGGTGCCCCTCCTGGCACTTGGCGGATCCGCGCCCGTCGCTACGAAGGCGAATGGCGCGACGGCCGGCCGCATGGCAGGGGAGTCGTGCTCTTCGCCGACGGCGCACGCTTCGATGGCGAGTTCCGCGAGGGGCTGGCAGACGGTCCGGGCGAATACGCCTCCCTGCGAGGGCCGCCGCGGCACGGTGTCTGGCGGCGCGGGTGCCCGGTGCATTCCGCAGGCGCGGAGGGGGCGGCCCCAAGCCTGCGATTCGATGGGGCCGGCCCGACATGCCCGCGCAGGCCGGCAGCATCGGCGTCCGGTTCGTTGCGATAGCAACCGAATCCGCGGGTCGAGTCTGGCCCGGCTGTCTCAGCAGCCGGTGACGCGGCCCGAGGCGATGCAGTCCTGGTAGCTCATCGACCGCTGCAGCACCGGGAACAGGAAATAGGCCCCGGCCAGCACGCCGAGGATCACCGCCAGGCCGATGATCCCGACCAGGTCCGGGCCGCGGCGCTTCTGTCTGTCCGGCACCGGAAGCCCTCGGCTGCGACGAAGCCGCCAGCATAGGGGGCGAGCCACGTGGGGCAAACCCGTCCCCCGGCTTCCCCCTCCGGCCCGCGGTGCTACCCTCCGGCCAAATGCCGAGAGGAAACGCCATGCCGGATCACGCCGGACAGACCACCAACGCCACCGTCGCGCTCCGCCTCGCCGAGGCCTTCCGCCGACACGGGGTGACCCTGACCTTCGGCCAGTCCCTGCCCAGCGCCTTCCACTTGGCCTCGCCGCATGTCGGCATCGACCAGAAGGTCTACCGGCAGGAGAATGCCGGCGGGACCATGGCGGATGGCTATGCCCGGATCTCCCGCAAGGTCGGCGTGGTCACCGCGCAGAACGGCCCGGCCGCCACCCTGCTGGTGCCGCCGCTGGCCGAGGCGCTGAAGGCCAGCATCCCGGTCCTCGCCCTGGTGCAGGAGGTCACCCGCGACAGCGCCGACCGTAATGCCTTCCAGGAGTTGGACCACCTCAACATGTTCGCCCCGGTGGCGAAGTGGGTGCGGCGGATCGACCGCGCCGACCGGCTGGACGACTATGTCGACATGGCATTCACCGCCGCGACCTCGGGCCGGCCGGGCCCGGCCGTGCTGCTGGTGCCGGCCGACCTGCTGACCGATCCGGCGGCGCCGCTCTCCTCCCTGCTGCGGCCGCGCGCCATGTCGCTCGGCCAGATGCCGCTCGACCGTGTCGTGGCCGACCCCGCCGCCATCGCCGCGGCGGCGGATGCGCTGGCCGCGGCCCGGCACCCGCTGGTCGTCGCCGGCGGCGGCATCCACCTCTCGGACGCCGCGGCGGAACTCGCCGCGCTGCAGCAGGCGGCGCACCTGCCGGTCGGCACCACCGTGATGGGCAAGGGCGCGGTGGACGAGACGCATCCGCTCAGCCTCGGCGTCATCGGCTACGTCATGGGGCAGGGGTCCCGCACCGGGGAGATGCGGCCGATCGTCGACCGCGCCGACGTGGTGCTGCTGGTCGGCAACCGCACCAACCAGAACGGCACGGACAGCTGGAAGCTGTTCTCCCCCAACACCCGCTTTATCCACCTCGACGCCGATCCGATGGAGGTCGGCCGCAACTACGAGGCCATGCGCCTGGTCGGCGACGCGAAGCTTACCTTGGCCGCGCTGACCGAGGCGCTGCGGGCCCGCGACCTCTCGACCCGCGCCGCCGCCCGGCCGGCCGTCGAGGCGGAGATCGCCAGCGCCATCACCGGCTGGCGCCGCACCATCGCTGACATCACCACCCGTGACGCGCGGCTGCCGCGGCCGGAGCGGCTGATGGCCGAGCTCGACACCCTGCTGCGGCCGGAAGACATCGTTGTCGCCGATGCCTCCTATTCCTCGATCTGGATCGCCAACTACCTGACCGCGAAGCGGCCGGGGCAGCGCTTCCTGACGCCGCGCGGCATCGCCGGCCTCGGCTGGGGCCTGCCCATGGCGATCGGCGCGCGGATCGCGGCGGAGGAGGCGGGCAGCGGTGCCCGCGTCGTCTGCCTCTGCGGCGACGGCGGCTTCGGCCATTCCTGGGCCGAGCTCGAGACGCTGCGGCGGCTGGAGCTGCCGATCGTCACCATCGTCCTGAACAACGGCATCCTCGGCTACCAGAAGCACGCGGAGGAGGTGAAATTCGGCGAGCACACCAAGGCGGTGAACTTCACCGCGGTGGACCACGCCGCCATCGCCCGGGCCTGCGGCGTGCTCGGCGTGCGGCTGGAGCACAGCGGTGAGATCCGCGGCGCGCTGGAGACCGCGCTGGCTGCGGACCACCCCACGCTGATCGACATGGTGACCGACCCCGATGCCAAGCCGCCGATCTCCTTCTATGCCGGCCACTACCCGGAGCCCTTCTGATGCTGGCGCTCCGGAAGACCCAGGCCGCCTTCGGCCTCGAATTCCAGGACATCCCCGACCCACCGCCGCCCGGCCCGGCCGAGGTCGTGCTGCGGGTCGATGCGGTCGGCATCTGCGGCTCCGACGTCCATGCCTATGAATGGACGTCGGGCTACGACTTCATGGTGCAGCACCTGCCGCTGACCATGGGCCACGAGTTCTGCGGCACCATCATCCGCAACGGCACCGGCTCCGGCTTCGCCGAGGGCGACCGGGTCGCCGTCATCCCCTTCGTCTTCTGCGGCCATTGCGCCAACTGTCGCGCCGGTGACACGCGGAACTGCCTGCAGCGGCAGGGCATCGGCCTGACCCGGGACGGCGGCTTCCAGGCCGAGGTCCGGGTGCCCTCGCGCTGCTGCGTCGCCCTGCCGAAGGCGCTGGACGCCGAGCTGGTGGCGCTGACCGAGCCGCTCGGCGTCGGCGCCGAGGCGGTGCTGACCGGCGGGGTCGGCCTCGGCGACACCGTCCTCGTGCTCGGCCCCGGGACCATCGGCCAGGCCATCGCGCTTTTCGCGCGCCTCGCCGGCGCCGCCCGGGTCATCGTTGCCGGCCGCGCCGATGCGCCGCGCTTCGACGTGCTGCGGGCGCTCGGCTTTACCGATCTGGTCGATGTCGCGGAAGGCGCCCTGAAGGACCAGGTCCTGGCGCTGACCGGCGGCCGCGCCGTCGACGTGGTGCTGGAGGCGACCGGCGTGCCGCAGACGTTGGTCGAGGGCATGTCGGTCCTGAAGAAGGGCGGCGTCATCGTCGCCGCCGGCATCCACGCATCGCCGCTCACCCTGCCGCTGACCGACTTCGTCCGCATGCGCCACCAGCTCCGCGCCAGCCACGGCGCCGAGCGCCGCACCTGGGACCGCGTGCTGGCCCACCTGTCGCGCGACCCGGAGGGCTTCCGGCCGATGATCACCCATCGCATGCCGCTGGACCGCGGGATCGAGGGGTTCGAGCTCGCCCGCCAGCGCGCCGCCAGCAAGGTGATTCTGACGCCATGAACGCCCCGCAGCACCGCCTCGCCCTGGTCACCGGCGCCGCCCGCGGCATCGGCGCCGGCATCGCCGCGAAGCTCGCCGCCAACGGCCACCCCGTGGTCCTCGCCGACGTGATCGACGAGGTGGAGGCGACCGCCGCCGCCCTCCGTGCCGAGGGACACGAGGCCCGCGCCATCCGGCTCGACGTGGCGGACGAGCAGGCGGTGGCCGCCCTGCCGATCGCCCTCGGCGCGGATTGGCAGCGCCTGGGCATCGTCGTGAACAATGCCGGCATCTCGCCCAAGGCCGCGGATGGCCGGGCGCGCAGGATCCGCGACATGCCGGCCGAGGAATGGCGCCGGGTGCTGGCGGTGAACCTGACCGGCGCCTTTCTCGTCTCCCAGGCCTGCCTGCCGCCGCTGCGGGCGCGGCGCTGGGGCCGCATCATCATGCTGACCAGCCAGGCGGCGCGGGCGAAGAGCCAGATCGCCGGGGCCCATTACGCCGCCGCCAAGACCGGACTGATGGGCTTCGCCCGGAGCCTGGCCGTCGAATGCGGCCCGGACGGCATCACGGTGAACTCCATCGCCCCGGGCCGGATCGACACCCCAATGGCGCGTGGCACCACCGATGCGGCCAATGCCGCCTTCCTGGCCCAGGTGCCGATGGGGCGGGTGGGAACCCCGCTCGACGTGGCGGAGGTCGCGGCCTTCCTCGCTTCCGACGCCGCGGGCTACCTGACCGGCGCCACCATCGATGTCGGCGGCGGCAGCTTCATGCCGTGACCGCAGCGGAAGCGGCTGGAATGGTCCAATGGCCGGAGCGCGCAGCCCAAAGGTCTGCTTCGGCCGTATCGTCCGCTACGGCCGGATGGACGGGGTGCGCGGCCTGCAGGTCTGCATCGGCCATCCGGTAAACCTCGGTTTCTTGACACCCCACCCCCCGGCAGGCTTCATCCCGGCGCCTGACGCGCCGACCCTGCCCGGGGACCGCCCCGCGGGCACCCAACCCTGCGGTGGTTTTCCTTGAGCACATCCATGGCGAAGAAGAAGTCCGGCGGCTGGCTGGAGAGCGTCAAGACGATGCTCTATGCCGGCCTGATCGCCATCGGCATCCGGACCATCGCCTTCGAGCCGTTCAACATCCCCTCGGGCTCGATGATCCCGACCCTTCTGGTCGGCGACTACCTCTTCGTCTCGAAGTACTCCTACGGCTATTCGCGCTATTCGATGCCCTTCGGGCCTAACCTGTTCTCCGGGCGGATCATGGGGTCGATCCCGAAGCGGGGCGACGTCGCCGTCTTCAAGCTGCCGCGCGACCCAAGCCAGGACTACATCAAGCGCATCGTCGGCCTGCCGGGCGACCGCATCCAGGTCAAGGGCGGCATCCTGCATGTCAACGGTCAGCCGGTGAAGCGGGAACTGGTGGGGGATTCCGAGCTCGATCGCTGCTACCGCGAGCCGGCCAAGTACTACCGGGAAACCCTGCCCGAGGGCCGGGTGCACGGCATCCTCGAATGCACCGACCAGGGCAGCGCCGACAACACCATCGAATTCCGCATCCCTCCCAACCACGTCTTCGGCATGGGCGACAACCGCGACAACAGCCAGGACAGCCGCTACCTCGACGCGGTCGGTTTCATCCCGGTGGAGAACCTGGTAGGGCGGGCCGAGTTCATCTTCTTCTCCATCGACGGGTCCCAGGCCAGCCTGTGGAAGCCTTGGACCTGGCCCATGGCCATCCGCTGGAACCGGCTGTTCTCCGGCGTCCGGTGAGGCCGCCCGGATGACCCGAAGCCGATGAGCCGAACCCGATGAGCAGCCTGGCATGAGCGAGGAGGCCGCCCATGCCGCCCTCGCGGCCAAGCTCGGCCATGCCTTCGCCCGGCCGGAGCTGCTGCGGCAGGCGCTGACCCATTCCTCCTCCACCCAGGGGGCGCGGCTGAGCTCGAACGAGCGGCTGGAATTCATCGGCGACCGTGTGCTCGGCCTGCTGATCGCGGAATGGCTGATCGAGCGCTTCCCGACCGAGCGCGAGGGCGACCTCGGCAAGCGGCTGTCCTTTTTGATCTCGGCCGAGACCCTGGCCGGCATCGCCGAGCGGCTGGACATCGCCGCGGCGTTGAGAATGCCGGAGAGCTACCGGCAGCAGGGCTTCCGCACCTGGGTGAACATCCTGTCCGATGCGCTCGAGGCGGTGCTCGGCGCGCTCTACCTGGATGCCGGGCTGGATGCGGCGCGCGGGCTGGTGCGGCGGGAATGGCTCGGGCTGCTGGAAGGCCACCACAAGCCGCCGCTGCCGGCGAAGAGCCGGCTGCAGGAATGGACGCTCGGGCGCGGCCTCGGCCTGCCGGTCTATACCCTCAACTCGACCGAGGGGCCTGCGCATAATCCGGTTTTCAAGGTGACCGTCGCCGCGGCGGGCCGCGAGGCGGAGGGCAGCGGGGCGTCCAAGCGAGCCGCCGAGCAGGCGGCGGCGGAGGCCTGGCTTTTGGGGCTGCAACGGACATGAACGAGAACCAGGACCTGCCCCACCCTCCCGAGGAAGACCGCCCCGCGCCGTCCCGCGAACCGACGCGCTGCGGCCTGGTCGCCGTGGTCGGCGCGCCGAATGCCGGCAAGTCGACGCTGGTCAATGCGCTGGCCGGCAGCAAGGTGACGATCGTCTCGCCCAAGCCGCAGACCACCCGCTTCCGCATCCGCGCCGTGGTGATGCACGAAGGCTCGCAGATCATCCTGGTGGACACGCCCGGCATCTTCCAGCCGCGCCGGCGCCTCGACCGCGCCATGGTCGCCGCCGCCTGGGGCGGCGCGCAGGATGCCGATCGCACGCTGCTGATCGTCGATGCGCGCGCCGGGCTGACGGATGCGGTGCGCGCCATCGTGGAGCGCCTCGCCAAGGCAGCGAAGCCGATCTGGCTGGCGCTGAACAAGGTGGACCTGGTCGAGCCGCCGCGGCTGCTGCCGCTGGCCGCCGAACTGAACCAACTGCTGACGGTGGAGGAGACCTTCATGATCTCCGCCGAGAAATCCCGCGGCCTGGACCGGCTGCTGGAAAAGATGGCGGCCGACATGCCGCCCGGCCCCTATCTGTTCCCCGAGGATGAGCTTTCCGATCTGCCCAACCGCATGCTGGTCGCGGAAATCGTGCGCGAGCAGATCCTTCGCCAGACGCACGAGGAAGTGCCGCACCACGCGACGGTCGAGACCGAGAACTGGCAGGAGCGCAAGGACGGCAGCGTCCGCGTCGACTGCACCATCTATGTCGGCCGCGCCACCCAGAAGGCGATCCTGATCGGCGACGGCGGCGCCAAGGTGAAGGCGATCGGGCAGAGCGCGCGGCGCGAGCTCGAGACGCTGCTGGAGCGCCGCGTGCACCTCTTCCTCAACGTCAAGGACAGGCCGGGCTGGGACGAGGAGCGCGGCCGGCTCCGCGCCCTCGGCCTCGAGGATCTCGACTAAAGGAGATCCCGATCTGGTGGAGTCATCGGATCGGGTAAAGTGCTCGCAAAGACAAGCAGCTAGAGCGGGTGCCGTGAGCAAAGGCGGACGGAAACCGCTCTAGCTTCGCAGGAAGGCCAGCAGGTCGGCGTTGAAGCGGTCCTTGTGGGTGCTGGCGATGCCATGCGGCGCACCTTCGTAGACCTTCAGTTCGGCATGCCGCAGCAGCTTCGCAGAGGCGCGCCCGGCTTGGTCGATCGGCACGATCTGGTCGTCGTCGCCGTGCACCACCAGCACTGGCTTGTCGATCCGCTTGAGGTCCTCGGTGAAGTCGGTCTCGGAAAAGGCCTTGATGCAGTCAAGCGCCGGCTTCAGCCCGGCCTGCATGCCCCATCGCCAGAACGCGTCTCGCAGCCCCTGCGAGACCTTCGCGCCCGGCCGGTTGGCGCCGTAGAAGGGGCCGCTGAGGTCCTGGTAGAATTGCGAGCGGTCGGCCATGACGCCGGCGCGGATGGCGTCGAAGACCTGCATCGGCAGGCCATCCGGGTTGGTCGCCGACTTCACCATCTGCGGCGGCACCGCGCCCAGCAGCACCATGCGGCCGATCCGCCCGGTGCCGTGCCGGCCGGCATAGCGGGTGATCTCGCCGCCGCCGGTCGAATGGCCGACCAGGCTGACATCCTGCAGCGCCAGCGTCTCGATCAGCGAGGCCAAGTCGTCGGCATATTCGTCCATGTCGTGTCCGGCCCAGCTTTGCTCGGAACGGCCATGGCCGCGGCGGTCGTGCGCGATGGCGCGGAAGCCCTGGGAGGCGACGGCGACCATCTGCTCGTCCCAGGCATCCGCGTTCAGCGGCCAGCCATGCGAGAAGACCACGGGCGGGCCGCTGCCCCAATCCTTGTAGAAGATGCGCGTGCCGTCCTTGGCGATGATGCTGGGCATGGGCGGGCTCCGTCCCCCGTGAGGTTGCGGTGCAACGCCGCGGCTTCCGCTAGCGTTCCGCCGCCGGCCGGACCCTGGTCGGCGGCGGAGCGGCCGCCGCAACGGGCGTGAAGCGGGTCCAGCCCGGGACCTGGGCGGCCAGGTTCACCTCCCGCCACTTCGGATGCCGCGGCGGTTGCAGGAAGGCAGGGAATTTGGCGGTAAAGGCCTCGACGAAGCGGGCCACCTTGCGGTGCCGCTCGGTCGCCGCCGGCCAGGCATAGACCGCCATGACGGCGCCGACCGCAATGGTCTCGACCGTCCCGCCCTCCGGCACCAGGCGGGGATAGTCGGCGGGGCGGAACTCGGCGGGCAGGTAGGTCTCCAGCAGGGCCGGGCTGGCCGGCACCGGCAGCAGCTTCAGCCCGCTCGCGGCCGGGATGCCGCCGAACAGCCGGGCCGGCTTGCCCGCGACATAAACCAGCGCCGCGATCTCGCCGCGCCGCAGCCGCTCCAGGGCGCTGTCCTGCGGGTCGTGCCGGGCCTCGACCGGCACGCCGAGCGCATCGAAGACCAGCGAGGCGGTCATCGCCGTGCCGCTGCCCCGGACATCGACGTTCACCGGCTTCCCGGCCAGGTCCTCGATCCGGCCGACCTCCTGCCGGGCCAGGACATGCACCTCTTCGTCGTAGAGCTTGGCGACGTACTGGATGAGGCTGTCGAGGCCGGGCAGCAGCTTCTCCCGCCGCGCATAGGCGAGGACGTCCGACTGGACGATGCCGATATCGACGCCGCGCAGCACCAGGATGTCGGCGATGTTCTGCAGCGAACCCTTGCCGAGGATCGGCAGTACCCGCAGGGCGTCGCCGTCGTCGAGCACCGCGGCCAAGTCGGCGGCGATGCGGACATAGGTGCCGTCCGGCCCGCCCGAAACGATGCCGACCGTGCCGGCATTGGCTTTCGCCGCCAGCGCGTTGAGCGTCGGCGTGGTGCCCTGCGCCAGGGCCGTGCCGCCAAGGCCGGCGGCGGCTGCGCCGAGCAGCAGGCCGCGGCGGGCCAGGCAGGTGGATGCGGTCATGGGCGTTCCTGCGCCGCGAGTGCCGCACCGCGGCGATACCAGGCCGCGGCGGCTTCGGGGTCTGGACGGATGCCGCGCACGCCGAGTTCGGCGAGCAGGGCGGGGTCATGGGTGCGGCCGGCGGCCCTGGCGCCGGCCGCACTGCCGGCCTCGGCGGCGCGTTCGTAGAAGCGGCGGGCGCCGGAGACGTCGCCGAGCGCCAGCAACGTATCGCCGCGGCGCAGAAGGGCGACGACTGCGGACGGGTCCGCCTGCGGGCGGCCGGCCGCGGCCGGTGACGCCGAACTGGCCGCCACCGGTGCGGCCGGTGGCGAGGGCGCGTCACCGGGTGCGGGGTGGGCCAAGCGGGCTGCTGCGTCGCGCAAGAACGCTGGCTGCAACGTTGCGTGCGGCTCCGGCGCGGGCGGCGCGGCCATGGCCGGCGGGCTGGGCGGCAGCGACGGCACGGTGAGTGACGGGGCCTCGGCGAACTCGATGGCGCGGGCATCCTCGGTCAAGGCTGCCGCCGGCACGGGCAAGGCAGCCTCGGGCAGGGGCGGCGCGGACAAGCCCTCGGTCGGTGGCAAGGCCGAGGAAGCCTCGGCGGATACCACGACGCTGCTGGCCAGGCGTTCCAGGATGCCGGACTGGGCCGCTGCCTCGGGCTTCGGCGCCGCCGTCGGCCGCGCTGCCAGGAAGCCGCCACCCAGCGCGCCGGCGAGGACGAGTCCCGTCGCGCCGATCAACCCGCCGCGCCGGCGGCCGTCCCTGGCGGGCGCCGCCGTCTCGGCCGGTGCCAGCAGGGCGCGGCGCACCACTGCCACCCAGGCATTGCCACCCGGCAGATCGAGCGGAGGCTGCGCCGCGAACTCCCGGGCGAGAAGCTGCGGCAGGCCGGCCACCGCGCCACGCTCCAGGCGGGCATGCACGACCGGTAGCGTGCCGGGGAAGATCGCCGCGAAGCGTGCCTGCGTCAGGCGGCGCTGCAGCCGCGCCGGTGCATCCGGCGTCCAGTGGGGTGGCGCTTCCAGCAGCGCGACGCCGCGCGCCGGATGCAGCAGGACGATGTCGATGGTGACGGGCGCCTCGCCCGGGCCGCCGATCACTGCGTGCGGCAGCATGGCCCAGCCATATTCGAGGGCGGCGATGAGCGGCGCGCCGGCATTGCCGGCCGTGGCCTCGACAGGGGGTACGGGGATATCGGGCAGGGCTGGGGCCTCCTCCCAATCGGGAGGGCGCCAATATAGCGGCCGCGGCAAAAAGCCGATGCGGCGCTCGGCTCCCCGCAGGGTTCAACCCTGGGCGAGCGCGCGCCTGAGCGCGAGGCCGATCGGCACCATCGCCGGGATGACCTGCCGGGTGAAGCTGCCGAGCACGGCGAGCACAGCCGTGCCATGGCCGTTCGGCACCTCGCCCTGCAGCGCCAGGGCGGGGCGCAGCGCATCGGCTTCCCGCTCCGCCAGCCGCAGCGTGGCGTCGCGGCCCGTCGCGATCGCTGCCGGGTCGAGCGCTCCGCCGAGCCAGCCCGGCAGTGCCGGCGGGATGGCGGGCCAATGTGCGAGATGGAGATAGAGGCTGGGCACCACCCCGACCGTGCCATGCCGCGCGGCGAGCGCACGCACCGCGGCGGCCAGGGCGGGGGGAAGGTCCGCCAGCTTCGGCAGGGGCGGCGACATCGGCAGCATTCCGGGCGGGGTGATCGCCGGCGGCGGCGGGGCCGGTTCGGCCGGCACGCCTTCCAACGCCCGGCGCAGCGCGGTCAGCAGGATGAGGTTGGTCAGGTTGCCGCGGTTGTAGGTCTCGACCAGCGCGGCGACGTCGGCACGCTCCGCCGCGGTCAGGGCACTTTCGGGCAGAGGGGAGACGGGCGACAGCGGCACCGCCGCCGCCAGCCTTTCCCGCGCACCCGCCAGGCGGCCATCTTCCAGCGGCGGGCGAATCGCCTGCCAGACCCAGGGCAGCACGCCGGGCAGGGTGGCGAGGTGGCGGTGGATCAGGTTGACCAGCGGCACGCCGCTGGCCTCGCGCAGTGCCGCATAGACCGCGGCGATGCCGGGCGGCGCCTCCGCCTCTCGGATTTCAGGAAGCGCCGCCGCGACCATCAGAGCACGGAGACGTTGGTCGGCGTCGCGTACCATCCGAAGCCCTCGCCTTCCTTCACCACGCGGCCAAGGCCGGGCCAGGGGAAATGGTAGGACAGGATCTGGTGTTTGTCGGTGGCCAAGCGGTCGAGCATCCGGGTGCGGGTCTGCGCCGACAGCTTCGGGTCGCTGTCATAGGCGAATTCCCACATCGGCCGGCGCAGCAGCAGGACCGGGTGATGCGCCAGGTCACCGGTGTTCACCATGGTCGCGTTGCCGGACGTGACGGCATAACAGTGATGGCCCATCGTGTGCCCGGGCGTCGAGATCGCCACCACGCCCGGCGCAACCGGCTGCCCGTCCTTCACCATGATCATGCGGTCACGGTAAGCCAGCAGGTTCTTCTTGGCGCCGTCGATGAAGGTGACCATGAACTCCGGCCCCTTCTTGTTGGCGTCATCGGTCCAGAATTTCAGGTCGGTTTCGCTGATGGCAACCTGAGCATTGGGGAAGACGCGGTTGCCGGCGCCATCGACCAGCCCCCAGCAATGGTCGCAATGCGCGTGGGTCAGCACGACGAGGTCTATCTGCTCAGGTTCTATGCCGGCCGCCCGCATGTTCTGCAGCATGCGCCCGGATGTCGGGCCGAACATCTTGCTCGCCGGCCCCATGCTTTCTCCCATGCCGGTATCGAACAGAATCAGCTGTCGGCCGGTGTTGAGAATGAGGATGTTCTGCTCGAGTGGCGTCTCGTCGAGCGGCAGGAAATTGCTGGCCAGCAGGTTGCGTAGTTCCCCGACCGGCGCAGTGGGAAAGGCGGGCTCTGGCTTGCCGATCGGCAACAGGCCATCGGAGACCACAGTCGCTTCGAATTCACCGACCTTGAAGCGCTGCCAGGCCGGCGGGAGCACGTTGCGGAATGGCGCGGCGGCCATGGCGGGCAGGCCTGGCAATACGGACGCGACCGCGGTTGCGGCGGCCGCGCCGAGCAGGCCGCGGCGGCTGACGATGGACATGTGTTCTCCTCCCCCGATGGGATTCCGCGGCGTGGCGCGGGGATCCAGCATGCCACAGCCGCACCTTGTGTCTCGCGGAATTTCCACGCCGCGCCACCGCATTGACGCGCGGGGCCGGCTGCCGCCACCCTGACGGCGACAGGAGGACGCGGATGCCGCAACTGGCTTACTGGGCGGATCGCCAACCGGACAAGATCGCCGCGCACTTTCCCGAAACGGACGAGGCGATCAGCTATGGCCGGCTCTACGCGCGGGCACGACAGGTGGCGCATTGGCTTGTCGGCCTCGGCCTGCAGCCGGGCGATGGCATCGCGCTGCTGCTGGAGAACCGGCCCGAATTCCTGGAGATCGCCGAGGCGACGCGGTTGGCCGGCCTCTACTACACGCCGCTCTCGATCCATCTGCGGCCGCATGAGGTCGCCTACGTGCTGCAGGACAGCGGCGCGAAGCTGCTGATCGCCAGCCCGGCGCTGGCCCAGTTGGCGCAGGACCTGGTGGCGGAAGGCGCGGTCGGCGACCGGCCGCGCTATGCGCTGGCCGAAGGCATCCCCGGCTATGCTGGCTACGAGGCGGGCGTCGCCTCGCAGGATCCTGCGGCCCCGCTGCCGGAACGGCCGGTCGGGCGCGAGTTCCTCTACTCCTCTGGCACCACGGGCCTGCCGAAGGGCATCCGCCGGCCGCTGATCGCCTATGCCGACCGCGACGCGCCGGAATGGGACATGACCTGGAAGGCATTCTACGGCTTCGGCGAGGACACGGTCTATCTCTGCCCGGCGCCGCTCTATCACGCGGCGCCCAACCGTTATGTCTATCGCACGCTGACCGAGGGCGGCAGCGTGGTGGTGCTGAAGAAATTCGACCCGGCCCAGGCGCTGTCGGCAATCGAGCGGTTCCGCATCACCCATAGCCAATGGGTGCCGACGATGTTCGTCCGCATGCTGGCGCTGCCGGAGGCGGTGCGACGGGCGCACGACCTTTCGTCGCACCGCACCGCGATCCATGCCGCGGCGCCCTGCCCGCCGGCGGTGAAGCGCGCCATCATCGACTGGTGGGGGCCGATCCTCTGGGAATACTACGCGGGCTCGGAAGGGATCGGGACCACGGTCATCTCGCCGCAGGACTGGCTGCGCAAGCCCGGCAGCGTCGGCCGGCCGGTGAACGGCGTCGCGGTGCACATCACCGGGGAGGATGGCGCGGAACTGCCGCCAGGCCGGACCGGCACCATCCGCTTCAGCGGCGCGCCGCGCTTCGCCTACCACAATGCGCCGGACAAGACGGCAGCCTGCTACGACGCGCGCGGCTGGGCAACGCTCGGCGATCTCGGCTGGCTGGACGAGGACGGCTTCCTGTTCCTGTCCGACCGCCGTGCCGACCTGATTCTCTCGGGCGGGGTCAACCTCTATCCCGCGGAGATCGAGGCGGTGCTGGCGCAGCACCCGGACGTGTCGGAAGTTGCGGTGGTCGGCGTCCCGCATGCCGAGATGGGAGAGCAGGTGCATGCCGTTGTGGTGCCGCGCGGCGGGGCGGCGCTGGACGCCGCAGCGCTGGATGGCTGGTGCCGGGACCGCCTGGCCGGGCCGAAGCGGCCGAGGAGCTGGGAAGTGGCGGAGGAACTGCCGCGCAGCGAAGCCGGCAAGCTGCTGCGGCGGATATTGAAGGAGCGCTACCTGCCCGCCGGGTAGCGCTCCCGCGTCAGAAGCTGCTGAGGAAGACCAGCCGGGCGAGGGCGAATTCCACCGCCGCCACGAAGCCGCCGAGATAGCCGAGGGCCAGCGCGGCTGCGCCCACGTCTTCCCACTGGTGCCGATGCCGTTTGAATGCCTGGAACATTGTCTTTCTCCTGGATGGCGTATTGCATGCAGGAGGTATGTGCCGGGCCGCGGCGGGCGGCTGTGGCGCGGCGCACAGGTCGCCGCTGCCGCTTAGCCGGTGCGAAGCCCGAGCCGTTCGACGCGCTTCTCCTCGAGGTTGATCGTATCGGCCATGTTGCGCGCGTAGTCGGCACTGTTCAGGTATTCCACCGGCTGGTCCAGCCGTGCCAGCACCGCGAGATGCGCGGGGTCGTGCAGCGCGCGTCGGAAGCCGTCATGCAGGGTGGCGAGGATCGCCGGATCAAGTCCCGCCGGCGCCACCAGCCCATAGGGCGAGGTGACCACCATGCCGGGATATCCGAGCTCCATCAGCGTCGGCACCTCGGGGAAGCGTGCCACGCGTTCACGCGTCCAGAAATTCAGGTAGCGCAGCTTGCCTTCGGTGACGAGCTGGGCGCCGCCAGTGCCGGCTGCCTGTGCCTCGATATGACCGCCGAGCAGCGCGGTGGTGCCTTCCGATTCGCCGCGGAAGGGAATGTGCTCGACATCCAGCCGCTCCGCCTCGGCCAGGTCGACCATGGCGAGATGCGGCGTGCCGTTGGCGCCGGTATTGCCCCAGCGGTGCCGGCCGGGCCGCGTCCGCGCATCCGCGACAAGATCCTTCCAGGTAGACCAGGGGCTGTCGGCCCGCACCAGCACGCCGAAGGTATAGCCGGTGAGGTGGAGGATCGGCGTGAAGTCGCGCCGGGGGTCATAGGCCATGCGCTGCATGAAGGGCAGCCGCAGCGCCGGCAGGGTCATCTGCGACACTAGGTACCCATCCGGTTTGGCGCGTGCGACCGCCGCGGCGCCCAGCGTGCTGCCGGCGCCCGGACGGTTCTCGGTCAGCACGGTCTGGCCGAAGGCGCGCGTCGCGGCTTCCGCCAGGCCACGCATCTGCACATCGGTGGCACCGCCAGGCGGGAAGGGGACCAGCACGGTGATGGGCCGGTCCGGGAAGCGCGGCTGTGCGCGCAGGGCGGCAGGGGCCGCAAGCAGGGCTGCCGCGCCCAGCAGGGCGCGGCGCGAGGTCGTCATCCCGGTCCCTCCGTTACAGCGTGCGGCCGATGATCTCGCGCATCACCTCGCTGCTGCCGCCGTAGATGCGGCCGACGCGGGCATCGGCCCAGGCGCGGCCGATCTCGTATTCCGCCATGTAGCCATAGCCGCCATGCAGCTGCAGGAAGTCGTCGAACAGCTTGTTCTGCATCTCGGCGCCCAGCAGCTTCGCCGTCGCGGCAAGCTCGACCGTCAACTCGCCGCGCAGGTGCAGGGCCAGGCAATGGTCGGCGAAGACCCGGTACATCGCCGCCTGCGCCTTGGCGTCGGCCAGCTTGAAGCGGTTGTGCTGGAAGTCGATGACCGGCTGGCCGAAGGCCTGGCGTTCCTTCACGTAGTCCACGGTCTTCTGCAGCATCACCTCCATGCCCATCGCGGCGCGCACGGCGATGACCAGGCGTTCCTGCGGCAGATTGCGGATGAGGTAGGAGAAGCCCTTGTTCTCCTCGCCGAGCAGGTTCTCGACCGGCACCCGCACATCCTCGAAGAACAGTTCCGAGGTGTCCTGCGCGTGCAAGCCGATCTTCTCGAGGTTGCGGCCCTTGGTGAAGCCCGGCGTGCCGGCGGGGACGCAGATCAGGCTGATGCCCTTGCGGCCCGCCGCCGGGTCGGTCTTGGCGCAGACGATCACCAGATCGGCGAGCTGGCCGTTGCTGATGAAGGTCTTCGAGCCGTTGATGACGTAGTGATCGTCGTCGCGCTGCGCCGTCGTGCGCATCGCCTTCAGGTCGCTGCCCATCCCGGGCTCGGTCATGGCAATGGCGCCGATGATCTCGCCGGCCGCCATCTTCGGCAGCCATTCGCGCTTCCGCGCCGGCGTCGCCAGATCCTCGATATAGGGGACGACGATGTCGGAATGCAGCGGGAAGCCGGGCCCGGTGCAGTTGGTCCGGGCGATCTCCTCGATGACGATGGCGCTGTAGCCGAAATCGGCGCCGGCGCCGCCATACTCCTCCGACAGCATCGGGCAGAGGATGCCGGCCTCACCCGCCTGCCGCCATACCTCGCGCGAGACGATGCCGTCGCGTTCCCATTGCCGGTGGTGCGGCACGACGTGCTTCTCGAAGAAACGGCGCACCTGGTCACGGAACATCTCGTGGTCCGCGTTGTAGACGGTGCGCGGGCCGGTCAGGCGGCCGCTGCCCGTGGCGGTGATGGTATCCATGGGGTTCCTCCGGGAGGTCGTTCAGGCGATGGCGCGGGCGGCGCGGAGCGCGTCGATCTCGGCGGCGGAGAAGCCGGCATCCCGCAGAATGGCCTCGGTATGCTCGCCGCGCAGTGGCGGCTGGCTGCCGATCCCGGCCGGGGTGGCGCTGAAGCGCGGCGCCGGGCTTGGCTGCACCACGCCGTCCCGCACCGCGAAGGTGCCGCGCGCGGCATTATGCGGGTGAATGGGTGCTTCTTCCATGTCCAGCACCGGCGCGACGCAGGCATCGGTACCCGCGAAGAGCGCCGCCCAATCATCCCTGGTGCGGGTCAGGAAGATGCCGGCGAGCTTCGTCTTCAGCCCGGGCCAGGCGGCAGGCGTCATGCGATCGGGGAAATCCTTGGCATCCAGTTCGAGCTTGCTGCAGAGCAGCGCGAAGAATTGCGGCTCGATCGGACCGACCGAAAGCCAGCGCCCATCGGCGCATTCGTAGGTGTCGTACCAGGGCGCCGCGCCATCCAGCATGTTGACGCCGCGTTCGTTCCGCCAGCGGCCGCGCGCCTTCATCGCGTAGATCGGTGCCATCAGCAGCGCTGCGCCGTCCACCATGGCAGCATCCACCACTTGGCCCTTGCCGGTCGCCTTCGCGCTCAGCAGTGCCGCCAGGAGGCCGACCGCCAGGAGCATGCCGCCGCCGCCATAATCGCCGACAAGGTTCAACGGCGGCACCGGCCGCTCACCCGGGCGCCCGATGGCCCAGAGCGCGCCGGTCAGCGCGATGTAGTTCATGTCGTGCCCGGCCGATTGCGCGAGCGGCCCGTCCTGGCCCCAACCCGTCATGCGGCCATAGACCAGGCGTGGGTTACGCCCGAGGCATGGGTCTGGCCCGAGGCCGAGCCGTTCCATCACCCCGGGTCGGAAGCCCTCGATCAGTGCGTCCGCGCCCTCCACCAGGCGAAGCGCCGCCTCGATCGCCGCCGGCGATTTCAGGTCGAGCGCGATGGAGCGGCGGCCGCGGCCGGTGAAATCCTCGCGTGCGCCGGACGGTCCCTCGGTCCGCTCGATCCGCACAACCTCGGCCCCGAGATCGGCCAATACCATGCCGCAGAACGGTCCTGGCCCGATGCCGGCGAATTCCAGGATGCGCAGGCCCTCGAGCGGTCCCATTCGTCTTCATCCCCTCCGTTCGGAGGGAGACTAGCAGGCGCCGCCCGCATTGCCAGTACTTCGAAGTCAGGCCTCCTCGGCCTGACTTTCATCGCCCGCGCCGGCGCGGGCTCCGCCGCGTTGCTGGCCGCCGAGCCGTCCCGCCTCGCTCGCCTTGCTGCGGTCATTGGCGAAGTTAGCCGGATTGTTCTGCCGGCCCTGATGCGTGCCGCCAATATGCCCTGCCTCGCGCGCTTTCGCGGGATCGTTGGCAAAGTTCGCCGGGTTGTTCCCCTTGCCCTGATGCACGCCGCCGAGATGCCCGGCTTCGCGCGCCCGGTCGCGGTTGTTGGCGAAATTGCCTGGATTGCTCGCCGCACCCTGCCGCGAACCGCCGATCTGGCCGGCTCGCGAGGCTTTCTCCCGATTGTTGGCGAAGTTGCCCGGATTGCTGTTCCGGTTGCCGCCCTGCGGCACGTCGCCGCTGGAACCCGCCATGAAAATGTCCTTCCTGTTTGCTCCCGATACCGCCGGCCAAGTATTGCGACCGACAAGACTGCAACGCCGACGGCAGGGGCGGGATGCGTTGGAGCTTGTGTTCGGTTGGGAAGATGCGCGGCCGGATCAGCCGCGCAGGGCCTGTGGCGGCGGCATCTCACGCGGGCCGGGCGGATTTTGTACCGGCAGTTCCGGGCTAGGCGTCGGCGCCGGCGGCAACGGGCTTGGGCCTGGGGCGGGCGAAGGGGGCCCGGGCGGCATCGGCGGGATCTCGGGGCCGGGAAAGCCCGGCGGCGGGATCGGGTCGGATGGCGGCATGAACGAAATTCCTTCGGATTGGTCCGCTACAACGCGGCAAGGCGCCACTTGTTGCGGCGCAGGCGATCGCGTGCCGGGTCGGGTGCGGCATGCTCTCAATCGCTGGATGTGATGTGTCGTCCTGGCGCCGCTTGGCATGTTGCAAGGTCTGCTTCGCGTGTAATATTCGAGACATGACGGTACGCGGTCGCGGCGCGATGACGCTGTCCCGCGGAGGCGGGAGGCGCGACGAACCGGCGAATGCTGCGTCCCGCTGCGTAATCCGCCGTAACGCGTAAGAGGCACCGTCGCATTGGCACAGCCGGCAGAACGGACTCCACGATCCGATCATCCGGGCGCCCGTGCCACCTGTGCCGGTTGCGGTACAAGGCTCGCGGCCACGGCGCGCTTCTGCAGCGAATGCGGACGGCCGCAGCAGCGGGGACCGGTGCCGCCGCGCCATGGCCCACCGCGGTCGCGCGAGTTGCGGCCGATGACCGTGCTGTTCTGCGACGTCGTCGGCTCCTCCGCCCTGGCGGCGAGGATCGACCCGGAGGAATTCACCGAGGCCATCGCCCGCTTCTACCGCACCACGGCGGAGGTGGTCGCGGCGCATGGCGGGCATCTCGGCCGCCTCGTTGGCGATGGCGTGCTGGTCTATTTCGGCTACCCGGCCGCACAGGAGAACGACGCGGAATGCGCGGTGCGCGCCGCACTCGGCATCATCGACGCGATGGCGGCGCTGCCGGTGCCCGCGGGCCGGCGCCTGGCGGTCCGCATCGGCATCTCGACCGGCCTCGTCGTGGTCGCCGATGTTGCCGATACCGGTGATCCGCGCAACCTCGACATCTTCGGCGAGACGCCGAATCTGGCCGCGCGACTGCAGGCCCTGGCGGAGCCCGGCACTGCACTGCTCTCGGACAGCGTGCGGCGCCAGGTCGGCGCGCTGTTCGAGATCCGCGACCTCGGCCTCCATCCGATCAAGGGGTGGCCGGACCCGGTCCCGGTCTGGCGGGTGGTTGGCGTCTGCCGCAGCCCGGACCGCTTCGCCGCCCGCGCTGCGGGCAGTGTGCTTCCAATGCTTGGTCGCAGCGCGGCGCTCGATCGTCTGCTGGACCTCTGGCACTCCGCCCGGGCCGGGCAGGGGCGCGCGGTGCTGGTGACCGGCGAGGCCGGCATCGGCAAGTCGCGCCTGGTTGCGCAGCTGCTGAGGGACACCGAGGGAAGGATCCCGGTTCGCTACTTCGCCGCGCCGCACCAGCAGGGGATGCCGCTGCAGCCGGTGCTGCAACAGTTGGAACGTGACGGCCGGATGCATCCGGCCGACGGTCCCGCGCAGCGGATCGAGAAGCTGCGCGCCATCCTGCCGGACCTCTCGCCCATCGACTTCGCTCTGGTGGCCGAGCAGATGTCGCTGCGGGAGGCGGGCCTTGCCGCCATCCCGCCGATGCCGCCGCAGCGGCGGCGCGAGCGCCTGTTGCAGGCCTTTGCGGAGGGTTTGGCCACCACCACGCGGCTGCGGCCGGTGCTGATGGTGCTGGAGGATGCGCATTGGGCGGATCCGACCACCCGCGAATTGCTGGCGCTCTGGACGCGGCGCGTGCCGCGGCTCCGGGTACTGGCGGTGATTACCGCGCGTCCGGAATTCACCCCCGCCTGGCTCGACTTGCCGGGGGTCGAACGTCTCGCGCTGGCGCCGCTGGCCGAGGCCGAGGCGGCGGAACTGGTGCGCGCCATCGCCCGCGACGTCCCACTGCCGGCGGCGACCACCCGCGACATCCTGCGCCGCGCCGATGGCGTGCCGCTCTTCCTTGAGGAATTGACGCGCGCGGTCACCGAGCAGATCGCCCAAGGCGGCAGCATCGAAGGATTGATGCCGCAGCGGACGACGGAACGCGCGAGCGTGCCGGTCTCCCTGCATGCCTCGCTGCTGGCGCGGCTGGACCGCCTGGGCGAGGCGCGGCAGGTGGCCGAGGTCGCTTCGGTCCTCGGCCGTGAATTCGACGCGGCATTGCTGGCCCCGGTGCTGGACCGCGAGGCCGG
Organism: Dankookia rubra; assembly: GCF_004355005.1. Lineage (GTDB taxonomy): Bacteria > Pseudomonadota > Alphaproteobacteria > Acetobacterales > Acetobacteraceae > Paracraurococcus > Paracraurococcus ruber_A. The sequence continues at coordinate 75,313 of NZ_SMSJ01000009.1, read as the reverse complement.
TATCCTCGCCCCCATGCTGGAACGCCTTGTGGAATCGCGTGTGCTGCAGCAGCGCGGCGAGGCCGGCGGCAAGACCTACCGCTTCAGCCATGTGCTGCTCCAGGATGCCGCGCTCAGCATGCTGCCGCGCGAGCGCTACCGGTCACTGCATGCCCGGGTCGCCGACATCATCGAGGAACGCTTCCCCGCAAGTGCGGCGGCGCGACCCCAAGTCGTCGCTCATCACCGCACCGAGGCGATGCAGCCCGAACAGGCGGTCGCCTGGTGGCAGCGCGGCGCACAGCAGGCGATGCGGCGCGGCGCGATGGAAGAAGCCCTGGTGCAGCTGAGGCGCGGCATTGCCCTGCTGCAGGCGCTGCCCGAATGCCCGGCGCATGCTCAGGCCGAACTCGACATGCAGCTGCTGGCGGGCGCTGCGCTGCTGAGCCTGCGCGGCCACAGCGCGCTGGAGACTGGCCAAGCCTATGACCGCGCCCGCCACCTGGCCGAGACGTTGCCGGGCCAGCCGCAACTGCGGAACGCCATGCACGGGCAGTGGAGCCATGCCTGGATGCGCGGCCATATGGGCCTTGCGCTGCAAAGGGCGGAGGCCCTGCTGGCACAGGCCCGCGCGCGCGAGTCCCATGGCGGCCTGGCCATCGCCTGGAGCGCGATCGGGCATTCGCAATTCATTCTCGGCCGCTTTCCGGAGGCGCTGGAAAGCCTGGAGCGAGGCCTGGACCACGATGCGCGTACAGAGCGCGACCGGCGCTATGGGCTTGCTTTGCAAGCGACGGTGATCAGCACCCGCTGCTATGCCGCCTGGGCACGCAGCTTCATGGGCCGGCTGGAGGAGGCGCGGCGCGAACTGTTGGCAACGCTGGAAGCGGCTGAGGCCGCCACATTCCCCTTCGCCCTGGCCAACGCGCATTACGCGCTGGGCCGCTATGACTACGACACCGGTGCGGCGGAAGCCTGCATTGCCCGGCTTCGCACCACCCTCGCGCTCTGCGACGAGCACGGCATCGAATACCTCGCCATGGCGGCAAAGGCGATCATCGGCCTGCTGCTCGGCCGCCGCGGCGACCATGCGGGCGGCTTGGCACTGATACGGGAGGCGGTGGCCTGGAACCGGGCGACGGAGGCGCTGACCTTCGTGCCGAACTACCTCGGCATGGAGGCGGAATTGATGGCGCGGGCCGGCGATACCGGCAGCGCCCTGCAGCGGATGGCGGAGGTTTTCGCGCTGATGGCCGAGAGCGGCGCGCAGTGGGAGAAATCGGTGCTGCTGCGGCAGCATGGCGAGATCCTGGGTCGCGCCGGCCGGCCGGATGCGGCGGAAGCGGCGCTGCGCGACGCGGTAGCGACGGCGGAGGCGCAGCAGGCAGCGCTGTTCCGGCTGCATGCCGCGATCCCGCTGGCGGCGCTGCTCGGCCGCACGGGGCGTGCCGAAGCGGGGCGCACGACGCTCGATGCGGCGCTCGCGCCCCTGGCGGGAGCGGCGGCGCCGGTCGTGCTGCGCGCCCGCGCGACGCTGGAGGCGCTTCAGCTCTTGCCGTAGCTGATGCCCATGCCGGCCGAGGGATCGTTCTGGATGCCGTAGGGCGGGATCGGATAGCGGATGCCGTTCTTCGCCAGCGCCTTCATCCCGTCCACCGCCTGGCGCAGGTCGGCCGGCTTCAGCGCCATCAACATCTCCTCGTCCGGCACGCCGCCATAGCGCCGCTCGGCGAAGCAGGGCAGCGAGAGGCTTGGCTCGCCGGTCGCCAGTGCCCGCCCCCAACTATCGGCACAGGCGGTCTCGCCCACCACGGACCATTCGAACTTGCGGTAGTTGCGATACTGCAGCCCGTTGATGAGGATAATCATTTGCCCGGGCGTCGCATAAACCATGGCAATGTCCGGCGGGTCGAGCCGGCCGCTGTCGAGCGGGCTGACCGCCATCGCCTGGAAGCGGCCATGCGGCACGCACGTCAGCGCTTCCTGCCGCGCCTGCGCGTCCTGCTGGGTGCCGTGCCAGACGCCAACGTATTTTTCGCCGCGCCGCCAAGCCTCGTCTCGCGGCGTCAAGCCGATCACCGCCTGGCATTGCGCGCCGACCAGGTCGGCCGCGGTGATGCCGACAGTCCAGCCGAGCCGGGACGCCATCGAGACGATCTGGTCGGTAGTGTGCTTGGTCTTTGGCCGGCGGATGCGTGGGATCGCCTCCATCTCCGCCACAGTCTCGAACAGCTTCATGCCGATGACGGTAGTCTTCAATCGCAGCAGCGCGTTCAACTCCGTGAGCAGGCGCTGCGTCTCGTTCGGCTCCGTGTCGGGCATGTCGCCCCTCCCTATTCCAAGCGCAGGTTGGCGGCGCGGATCACCGCCCCCCATTTCTCCAGCTCCTCGTCGATCAGCTTGGCCATCGGCGCCGGACCGCGGGTCCAGACCGTGGCGCCGGCCCGGCGGATGCGCTCCGCCGTGTCGGGACTCTCGGCGATGCGGATGATGGTCGACGACAGCCGGTCGCGGATCGCGGCCGGCAGCGCCGCAGGGCCGACGAAGCCGAACCAGACATAGACCTCGACGTCGGGGAAGCCGGCCTCCGCGAAGGTCGGCACGTCCGGTAGGGCCGGGTCGCGCTCGGTGCCGGTCACGGCGAGCGCACGCATCCGGCCATCCTGCACATGCGGCAGGACGTTCGGCAGGTTGTCGACTGACAGGGTGATGCGGCCGCCGAGCAGGTCGGCCAGCCCCGGCGCGCTGCCGCGATAGGGAACATGGGTGATGTCGGTGCCGGTGCGCGCCTTGAACAGCTCGGCCGCGAGGTGCGGGCTGCTGCCGGCGCCGGAACTGGCAAAGCTGAGCTGCCCGGGCTTTGCCTTGGCCGCAGCCACCAGCTCCGCCACGCTGCGGATCGGACTGTCCGCCCGCACCACCAGGGCATTCATCACCCGCGCCACCACCGCGATCGGCGCCAGGTCCTTCCGCGAATCATAGCCGGTATTGGCGAAAAGAAAGGGGTTCATGCAGAGGTTGGCGGTATTGGCGACGACGATGGTGCTGCCATCCGGCGCCGCCTGCGCCGTCGCCGCCAGCGCAAGCGAACCGCTGGCGCCCGGCCGGTTCTCCACTAGGCCGGGCTGGCCGAGCGTGTCCTGGAAACGCTCGCCGACCAGCCGGCCGAGCGCATCGTTGATCGCCCCCGGCGTATAGGGGATGAGGATGCGGACCGGCTTGTCCGGCGTCCAGCTCTGTGCCCATGCCGGCAGCGCGAGCAGAGCGGGGGCGGCGAGCAGAGCGCGGCGGGCGAAGCGCATCGGTGGTTTCCTCCCGGGGTTGTTGCCGGTCAGGCTACACCGGACGCAGGCGTTGCCGCAGTTCGAATTTCTGGATCTTGCCGGTGCTGGTCTTCGGCAACGGCCCGAAGGTGACGCGCTTCGGGCATTTGAAATGCGCCAGGCGCTCGCGGCACCAGGCGATCACCTCGGCCTCGGTCGGCGGGTCCTTGTCGGGGGCGGGAGTGACGAAGGCGTGCGGCACTTCGCCCCATTTCTCGTCGGGCTGGGCGACGACCGCGGCTTCCATGATGGCGGGATGGGCATAGAGGACCTCCTCGACCTCCAACGTCGAGACGTTCTCGCCGCCGGAGATGACGATGTCCTTGGCGCGGTCCTTCACCTCGATATATCCGTCCGGATGCATCACACCGAGGTCGCCGGTGTGGAACCAGCCGTCGGCGAAGACCTCGCGGTTGGCCACCGGGTTGCGGAGATAGCCCTTCATCACGGTGTTGCCGCGCAGCATGACCTCGCCGAGCGTCGTGCCGTCGCGCGCCACCGGCGACATCGTGCTGGGGTCGAGCACGGTCGCTTCCTCAAGCATTGGATGGTTGACGCCTTGCCGGGCCATGAACGCTGCCCTGTCCGGGAGCGTCATCTCCTCGAGCCCCGGCTGCCAAAGGCAGATCGTCGCGGGGCCATAGCATTCGGTCAGGCCGTACAGGTGCGTCATCGCGAAGCCCATGCCTTCCATTTGGGCGATGACCGGCGAGGGCGGCGCGGCGCCGCCGGTGGCGATGGCCACCGGCTCCACCGGCCTGAGCTTCGCCGCATCCGGCGCGTGGATCAGCATGGTCAGTACCACGGGCGCGGCGCACATATGAGTCACGCCATGCTCGGCGATGGCGGCGAAGATCGCCTCCGGCCGCACATTGCGCAGGCAGACATGCGTGCCGCCCTGCAGCGTCACGGCCCAGGTATAGGTCCAGCCGTTGCAATGGAACATCGGCAGCGTCCAGAGATAGACGCTGCGCGGGCTCAGCCCGAAGGCCAGCGCATTGCCGCAGGCATTCAGGTAGGCGCCGCGATGGTGCGTGACGACGCCCTTGGGATTGCCCGTGGTACCGGAGGTATAAGACAGCGCGATTGCCTCCCACTCATCCTCCGGCAGGCGCGGGGGCTGCTGCGGACTGGCGCTGGCAAGGAATGCCTCATAGTCGATCGGACCTAGCTGCGTGCCGGCGGGTGCCTCCGAATCGATGATGTCCACCACCGGCGGCGCTGCCTCAATCCCGGCCAGCGCCACGCCGGCCACGCCGGTATACTCGCGGTCCACCAGCAGCAGCTTCGCCTGGCTGTGCTGGAGGATGAAGCCGATCGCCGCGGCGTCTAGGCGGATGTTGATGGTCAGCAGGATCGCGCCGGCCATCGGCACGCCGTAATGCGCCTCCAGCATCTCCGGGATGTTCGGTGCCAGCACTGCGACGACGTCGCCAGGCGCGATGCCGGCACCGCGCAGGGCCGATGCCAGGCGACGGCTGCGCTCCGCCATCTGCGCATAGGTGGTACGCCGCGCGCCATGGATGATGGCGACACGCTTCGGGTAGATCCGCGCGGCCCGCTGCAAGAAGGAGATCGGCGAGAGCGGCACATGGTTCGCGGCGAGTTGCGGCAGCGTGTTCGGGTCGTCCATCGGTGGTCTCCTAGCCCGCCTTGCCGAGCGCCTTGGGCGCGCTGACGCCGCAGCGCAGCCGGGTCAGCGCCAGCAGCGCCGCCGCGACGGTGGCGTGCGATGCCGTGCCGGGATCATGCGTGCCCGTGCGGATCTCGCCTGCCAGGCGTTGCAGCAGGTCGTCCGTTGCTCCGGCAGGCGCGCCTGTCGCGGTACGCAGTGCGGCCAGCGCCGGCGCGGGGTCGGTGACGAACTCGCGCCGGGCGACCGCCATGGCATTGGCCACCATCCGTGCGTGGAAGCGCTGCGCTTCCGGGAGATGCGGCAGCAGCTCCTTCAGCAGGACGTCACGCGCGGTGTCCAGCAGGTTGCCGCCATCCGGGCGTTCCAGCATCAGGCGATCCCCGTCATACGCAGCACATCCATCTCGAGCTCCGGCACGATATGGCCGGTCAGCGCGAGTTCCAGGCTGGTGTCGCCGGACAGGTGCCGCCCCGCTTGGTCGGCGGCGACGACGGCCCAGCGGATGGTCGCCGCCAGCTCCCACCACAGCACGCGGTCATGCTGCACGGCACGCCCACTGGCCGCCTCGTAGCCCGCGTAGAAAGCGGTGCGCGGGCCGATGCCGCCGGCCTCCTGCGCCAGGGCGCCGAAGCGCCAGCAGGGCGCGCAGAACCAGCCATGGTCGGCATGCGGGTCGCCCCAGGCGGCGAATTCCCAATCGAGGATCGCCGAAACCCGGTCGCCCTGCGCCATGTAGTTGCCGGTGCGGAAGTCGTTGTGGTTCAGCACGGTATCGCCTGATACCGGCGCAGTGCGTTCCAGGTGCCGCAGCCCCCATTCCAGTACCGGGCGCGGCGTGCCGGCGGCATCCAGCGCCGCCCGCTGAGCGGCGACGAAGGCGACATGCGCATCGGCCGGCGGGGCGCCGAGGAAGGCCAAGTCCGCGCGCGGTGGGTGGATGCTGTGTATGCGCGCCAGCTCGCGCCCCAGCGCCTCGGCCAGCGCAGCGCCTTGCGCGGCGCGGACCAGGCGATGGCCGGCAGCGATCCCTTCCACCCGCTGCATGATGAAGAAGGGCGCGCCGGTGACGTCGCGCGCGGTGCAGCAGAACAGCGGTGCCGGCACCGCCACGCCGGCGGCATGCGCCGCCTGCAGCAGCGCGAATTCCGCCATGCGCGAGTGGGACACGGCGAGCACCGCGGCGTTGTCTGTGCGCAGCACCCACCGTTGCGGCGAGCCGCCGAGCAACACGTCCAGCGCCCAGTTCTGCTGCACCGCGCCGCCCGAGAGCAGCCCCATGCCGGTGATGACCACCGGCGCGCCCGCCTCGGCGGTCAGCCAAGCGGCAAGGCGTGCACGGGCCGCCTCATCCACGCCCGGCGCCCCAGTTGAAGAAATCCTTGGCGTGCCGACGCAGGAAGTTGGCCAACACCATGCGGTGCACCTCCGACGCGCCATCCACCAGCCGCGCCTGCCGGGCATAGCGGTACATCCATTCCACCGGCGTGTCCTTCGAATAGCCGCGGGCGCCGAGCAGCTGGAGCGAGGTGTCCACCGCCTTGTGCAGCGCATCGGCCACTACGACCTTGGCCATGGAGATCTCCTTCCGCGCCAGGCTGCCGTTGTCCAGCAGCCAGGCGGCGCGCATGGTGAGCAGCCGCCCGATATCGAGTTCCATCGCCGCCTGGCCGATCAACTGCTGCACGCTCTCCTTCTCGATCAGCGTCGCGCCGAAGGCCCGCCGCGTCTCGATGCGCGCCATGGCGATTTCCAGCGCGCGGCGGCCCATGCCGGTCCAGCGCATGCAGTGGGTCAGTCGCGCCGGGCCGAGGCGGATCTGCGTCGCCCGCAGCCCGTCGCCGACCTTCATCAGCACGTCGTCGTCGGTGACCTCAAGCCCATCGAATTCCAGCTCGCAATGTCCGCCATGCTCCTCCGGCCCCATGATCGGGATGCGGCGGATGATGCGCCAGCCCGGCTGGTCGGCATGGAACAGGAAGGCGGTCAAGCCGTTGCGGTCGTCCTCACCGGTACGGGCCATGAGGATGAAGTGCTTCGCCGATTCGGCGCCGGTGATGTAGTGCTTGCGGCCGTAGATGCGCCAGCGGTCGCCGACGCGCTCGGCCCGCGTATAGGTCATGGACGGATCGCTGCCGCAGCCATCGGGCTCGGTCATGGCGAAGGCGCTCTGCACCTTGCCGTCGATGATCGGCTGCAGCCAGCGTTCCTTCTGCGCTTCGGTTCCCACCATGTTCAGCAGGCGCATGTTTCCGTCGTCGGGTGCCGCGCCGTGAAAGACCACGGGGCCGAAGATGCTGCGGTTCATCTCCTCGTAGCAGGCGGCGAGCGTCACCATGTTCTGGCCGCCGCCGCCGCGCTCCTGCGGCATGTTCAGCGCCCAGAGCCCCTTGGCCTTCACTTCGGCCCGCAATGTCTCCAGCAGCGGCCGCGCAATGTTCTCGTGCTCGTCGTAGCTCGCCGGATCGGCTTCGAGCGGGATGATGCGCTCCTCGACATAGGCCCGGATGCGCAGCCTGAGCTCATCGGCTTCGGGAGAGAGGGCAAAATCCATCGATGCGGTCCTAGAGCGGGTTCACGGAATGGCCGCCATCCACCACCAACGCCGCGCCGGTCATGTGCGCGCCGGCAGCGGAGGCGAGGAGCAACAGCGGGCCGGTCAGATCCTGTGGTTGGCCAAGCCGGCGCTGCGGCACCCGCTTGACCACGGCCTGCCCAGCTTCGGAGGCGAAGAATTCGGTGTTTATCGGCGTCTCGACGTAGCCGGGGCAGAGCGCATTCACCCGAATACCATGGCGCGCCAGCTCGACCGCCATCTGCTTGGTCATCTGCACCAGTCCGGCCTTCGATGCCGTGTAGCCGACGACGCCCTGCAGGATGCGGAGGCCGCCGATCGAGGCGATGTTGACGATGCTGCCGCCGTGCTTTGCCGCGACCAAGCGCCGCGCGCCCTCGGTTGCGACCAGGAAGCAGCCGCGCAGGTTGACATCTAGGACGCTGTCCCAATCGGCTTCCGTCTGCTGCAGAACGGGGCGGCTGACGGCGATGCCGGCATTGTTGACAATGATGCTGCAGGGCGCGCCGAAGGCGGCCTCCGCCCCGTCGTAGGCGCGGGCGACGGCGGCGCTGTCGGTGACGTCGAGCGGCACCGCGGCGGCACGCTTGCCGAGCTCGGCGGCCAGTGCGTCCAGCGCCTCGGTCCGGCGGGCCGCCAGCACGACATTGGCGCCTGCCGCGTGCAGCACGCGGGCGAAATGTGCGCCGAGCGCGCCGGACGCGCCGGTGACGAGCGCCGTGGCGCCCCGAAGCGAAAAGATCTGCGCCGGATCGGTCATGCTGTCCGGGGCGCACGGTGATGCCGTCGCCCCTTTTCTCCCAAGGAATGTCGACGCGCAATTGACCACTGCCCGGCACGGGCGGCAAGCGGGCCCGGGGAATGGGTTCAATGTCCTGCCGCCGCCACCTCGACCTCGATCGCCGCCAGCAGCCGGGCTGGAAAGTGGCGCGGGATGCGCTCGCCGATCAGGACGATGCGGCTGCGCCGATCCTCACCCGGCCAAGCATCAAGCCATTCCAGCGGGTGCACCATGTGCTGGATGGCGTGCAGCACGGCGGGGCGGTCCGGCTGTTCCGTGAGCGCTACCAGTCCCTTCACGCGCAGCAGCCGCGGGCCGGCGTGTTCGGCCAAGCCCTGCAGCCAGAGCGTCAGCGCCAGCGCTGGGATCGGCGCTTCGCGCTCGATGACGATGGAAGCGAGACCGGCCGTATGGCGCGCCGCCCAGTCCGGCAGCTCCGCCGGGCGCGGCGCAGCGGCGAAGAGCCAGCCGGGGTCGGCAGCGCCATGCGTTGCCTCGCGCAGCGGCGCGGCCGGGTTCAGCGCGCGGATGGCACCCTGCGGCGCCGCAGCCAGGTCCGGCTTTGTGACCAGGATGCGGTCGGCGAGCATAACTTGGCGCTGTGCTTCCGGATGGCGCGCCAGCGTCGCCTCGCCATGCAGCGCATCGACAAGCGCGACCACGCTGGAGAGGACATGCGTCGCGGCCAAGGCTTCGTCGGTCATCAGCGCGTGCAGGATGGGGGCAGGATCAGCCAGGCCCGAGGTCTCGATCAGTACCCGAGCATAAGGCGGCACCGCGCCGGCTTCGCGCCGCCGCAGCAGGTCCAGCAGCGTCTGCGTCAGGTCGTCCCGCACCACGCAGCAGAGGCATCCGGTTGAGGCGCTGACGAAGCTCTCCTCGCTGGCGGCGATCAGGTCGTGGTCGAGCGGGATCTCACCGAATTCGTTGACGATCACGGCGCTGTCGGCCCAGGCGGGATCGCGCAGGATGCGGCGCAGCAGCGTGGACTTGCCGGCGCCGAGGAAGCCGGTGACGACCGAGATCGGGATCATACGTCAGGCCGCGCCACTCGAAGGCGCCGGGCCTCGGTCTCGCCGGCGCCGACTGCGTTGCGAAACGTGCGCAGCAGTCCAAGGACGGAGGTGCAGGGGCGGCGCTGGCCCGGGCGCTCCAGCCACCAGCGAACCGGCAGGTCGGCGGCAACGGCGGGCAGGATGGACAGCGGGGTGCCGTCGGGTGCGGTGAGCGCAATGCCCGTCCCGGTGACCTGCGGCCGCGCCGCCACCTCCCATAGGGCGAGGCTATCGGCCAGCAGGTCGCGCAGTTCGGGCGGCGTCATACGCTACAGTGCGGCGCCGGCGCGGATCTCGGCGGGAATGCGGCGTGGCAACCAGATGCCGCCCTTCGCATCGCCGAGCCATCGGTCACCCTCCACCACCACCTTGCCGCGCAGGATGGTCATGCATGGCCAGGCATCGACCTGACGGCCCTCCCAGGGGCTGTAATCGGTCTCGTGCATCGCCTCGGCCCGCACCGTGCGCCTGAGTGCCGGATCGAGGATGCAGATATCCGCGTCTGCCCCCGGGGCGATAGCGCCCTTGCGCGGGTAGAGCCCCATCACCTGCGCCGCGTTGGTTGAGACCGCATTGACGAACTGCCGCAGGGTGAAGCCACGCTTGCCGACCATTTCGGAGTACATCAGCGCGACGCGCGGCTCGACGCCGGAATTGCCGCCGGTGGTGTCGTCGATCCGGCTGCCCTGGGTCTTGACCGAGAGCGAGCAGCAGAGCTCGTCGGTGGCGATGCAGCCGATGGTCCCGTCCATCGCGCCGCGCCACAGTTCGTCCTGGTCGGCCTGCGACTTCAGCGACGGGTAGGTGTGATACATCTGACCGTTCGGGCGCTTGTAGTCCTCCTGCGTGTACAGCATGTACTGATGCAGGCTCTCGCCGTAGACGGCCTGGTTCTTCGACCGCGCCTCGCGGATGGCGCGGACGCCGTTGGCGGCCGAGACGTGCAGCATGTACAGCGCAGTGCCCGGGACGTGCTCGGCCAGCTTCAGCACGCGGCGGAAGGACAGGTCCTCCGACAGGGTGTTGTGCACTTCCGCCATGTTCTCGAAGCCGGCGCGGCCCTCGCGGAACAGCTTGGCATACATGTGCATGACGATGTCGTTGTCCTCGGCGTGGATGACGCCGAGGCCGCCCCTTTTCGCCAGTACCTGGAAGACCTCCCAGATGTCGCCGAAATCGACCATCCTGCCCTTGCGGCTCGGGGTGATGTCGGTGGTGAAGATTTTGACCGAGGCATGGCCGGCCTCGATCGCCTCGCCGAGCTGGCCGGGGATCTCCGGGCCGAGGTCGCCCTCGACCATCGTGTGCAGCGCCCAGTCGCAGGGGCAGCCGTCATCCGTCCAGGCGGCGATGCGCTGCTCGATCGCGCCCTGCACGGTCTGTCCGTGCATGACGCGGGTGAAGTCGATGATGGTGGTGGTGCCGCCGAACAGAGCCGCCTTGCCGACGATGGATGGGCCCTGGGTGAGCGTCGGCTCGCCGCTCGGCACCACAACGGGCCAGAGGCAATGGGTATGCGGGTCGATCCCGCCGGGCATGACGATCTTGCCCCTAGCGTCCACCAGGCGGGCGCCGGCCGAGAGCGGGAAGGCACCACGTTCCGCAACCGCGACGACCTGGCCGCCGGCGATCGCCACGTCGGCGGGGCCGATGCTGTGGGGGGTGACCACACAGTCCCCGGTGATAACCAGATCGACCATTGCCCGTACCCATTTCTCGCGGGCCGGATGCTGCGACGGCACGGCTTGCGGGGCAAGGGCGGGACGGGGAGAATGCCGCATGGCACGCACGCTGTTCGACAAGATCTGGGATACCCATGTCGTCGCCGAACTCGGCGAAGGCTGGGCCTTGCTGCATATCGACCGGGTCCTGCTGCACGACCTGTCCGGCGCGCGGGCGCTGTCCGAAGTCGCCGAGCTTGGCCATGCGCTGGCGCGGCCGGAGCTGGTCTTTGCCACGCCCGATCACGCCGTCTCCACCGCGCCGGGCCGGACCGGCGAAACCTTCGCCGGCGGTGCGCGAACCTTGGCCGGCCTGCGGAAGCGCGCCGCGGAGACCGGCATCCGGCTCTATGACCTCGGCCAGCCCGGCAACGGCATCGTCCATGTCATGGCGCCGGAACTCGCCATCGTCCTGCCCGGCCTGACGCTGGTGTGCGGCGACAGCCATACCTGCACGAATGGCGGTGTCGGCGCGCTGGCCTTCGGCATCGGCGCCAGCGAACTGACGCATGTGCTGGCGACGCAGACGCTGATGCAACGACGGCCGCGCAACATGCGGATCCGCTTCGAGGGCAGCCTGCCGCCGGGCGTCACGGCGAAGGACATGATCCTGCACGCCATCGGCCGCTACGGCACCGCCGCCGGTACCGGCTTCGCGGTGGAATATGCCGGCAGCGCGGTGCGGGCGCTGCCGCTGGAGGCGCGACTGACGCTCTGCAACCTTTCGATCGAGCTCGGCGCCAAGATGGGCCTGGTGGCGCCTGATGAGACGACCTTCGATTTCATCGCCGGCCGTGAGTTCGCGCCCAGGGCGCGCGCCTGGGACGCCGCGCTGGCCGATTGGCATGCGCTGCCGAGCGACGCGGAGGCGCATTTCGACCTCGACCACCGGATCGAGGCGAGCGGGGTCGCGCCGCAGGTCACCTGGGGCACCAGCCCGGAGCAGGTGGTCGCGGTGACGGAGGCGGTACCGCCGCCACGCAATCCCGGCGACCGCGCCGCGCTCGACTACATGGGGCTCGAGGCCGGGCGGCCGATCGCCGGGACGAAGGTGGATTGGGTCTTCATCGGCTCCTGCACCAACTCCCGCCTGTCCGACCTGCGCGACGCCGCCGCGGTGCTGGGCGAGCGGCGCGTGGCGCCCGGTGTCACCGCCTGGGTGGTGCCGGGATCGGAGACCGTAAAGCGAGAAGCCGAGGCGGAGGGCCTGCACCGGCGCTTCCTCGAGGCCGGCTTCGAGTGGCGGGAGCCGGGCTGCTCGCTCTGTGTCGCAGCCAATGGGGAAGCGGTGCCGGCCGGGGCGCGCAGCGTTTCCACCAGCAACCGCAATTTCGTGGGACGGCAGGGGACCGGCGCGCGGACCCATCTGGCGAGCCCGGCCATGGCCGCCGCCGCGGCGTTGGCTGGCGTCATCACCGATGTCCGGGAATGGCCGTAATGGAGAGGTTCGCCACCGTCACCGGCATCGCCGTGCCGATGCTCTGGGCCAATGTCGACACCGACATGATTATCCCGGTGCAGCGCCTGGTCGGCAGCGGCCGCCAGGGCTTGGGGCAATACGGGTTCGAACGGTTCCGCCTCGACCCGGATGGCAGCGACAACTCGGACTTCCCGCTGAACCAGCCGGCCTTTCGCGGCGCGCCGATCCTGCTGGCGGGGGAGAATTTCGGCTGCGGCTCTTCCCGCGAGGGCGCGGTCTGGACGTTAATGGACATGGGACTGCGCTGCGTCATCGCGCCGAGCTTCGGCGACATCTTCCACAACAACTGCTTCCAGAACGGCCTGCTGCCGGTGCGGCTGCCCTTCGACCTGATCCGGCGGATCGCGGCGGCGATGGAGGAGGGGCCCGGCAATGCCCGTGTTAGCGTCGACTTGGAGCAGCAGGTGGTGGTGACGCCCTGGGGCGAGGCGGTGCCCTTCTCGGTTGATGCCCGCAAGCGGGAGGCGCTGCTGAGCGGCCTCGACGAGATCGCGCAGACCTTGCAGCGGGCGGAGGAGATCGCCGCCTGGCAGGCGCGCGACCAGGCCATGCGGGGCTGGGCCTGGGACGGCGTCGCCCTCGGCTGATCCTCAGGCGATCGCCCGGCCCAGCTTCGCCGCGTAGCGTTCCGCAAAGCGCGGCACCACTGCGGGATTGATGATCCGCGGCGGCAGCTTGCCTTTTGCCGCGTCCGCAAACGCCAATGCCGCGATGCGGGTGATGTTCGCCCGGCTTTCATGCGTCACGCCGGCGGTGTGCTGGGTGACGATCACGTTGTTCATGTGGAGCAACGGGTGGTCCGGGTTCGGCGGCTCCAGCTCCCACACATCCAGGCCCGCGCCGGCCAGGTGGCCATTGCGCAGCGCCTCGTGCAGCGCCGGCTCGTCGTGGATGTTGCCGCGGGCGGTGGTCACGAAGATGGCGCCCTTGCGCATCCGCGCGAAGGATTCGCCGTTCAGCAGGCTGCGGCTCTCGGGCGACAGCGGAAGGTGCAGGCTGACCACGTCGCTCTCGGCCAGCAGTTCCGGCATCTCCACCTTGCGGGCACCGCGGGCCTCGATCGTCGCCGCATCCAGGTAGGGGTCGCAGGCCAGCACCGGGCAGGAGAAGGCGAGGCGGACGATCTCCGCCACCCGGGTCCCCACATTGCCGATGCCGACCAGCCCGACGGTGCGGTGGCGCAGTTCGCGCCCCATCAGCGCGTTGCGGTCCTTCGCCCGGCCCGCGCGCATCGCCGCGCCCGCTTCCGGCATCCGCTTCAGCAGCGCCAGCATCATGCCGACCGCATGCTCCGCCACGCCTTCGGCGTTGCCACCGGCCTGGTTCACCAGCAGCACGCCGGCCTCGGTGCAGGCCTTGGGATCGATCGGGTCGTAGCCGGCGCCGGTGCTGCCGACCATGAGCAGCCCCGGCAGCTGCGCCAGGAAGGCCGCGGTGACGTGGAAGGGCTTCGGCAGCTCGTCGCGCGAGGCCATGCAGTAATAGGCATCGACGCCGCGCAGCGCCTCCATCACCCCGGCTTCGGGCTGGTCCAGCGGGATGCGCACGACCTCCAGTTCCGGGTGCTGCGCTGCCGTCTCGAGGAAGGACGGGTGCGGCACATGGGAGAGGTAGCCGACTCGGAAGGCCATGCTTGCGTTTCCTCTGGAGGTTGCCCCGGTTGTATCCCGCGCCCCGGCCTGCGAAAAGTCGCGGCCTGGGTGAATCCGTTGCCCTCCTGGCGCGTTGCGGCCCCGCATGCAGCGCGCCCTTCGCAGCCATCAGCAGCTTCTGGCCGGCGTGGTGGAGGCGATCGCGACCGGGCAGACCGACCTGCGCGACATCCTCGCCGCGGTGACGCCTGGGGGCGGCAAGAGCCTCCTGCCGGTGATCGCCGCGGCGCGGCTGATGGCGGCCGGCGTGGTGGAGCGGGTCTGCTGGATCGTCCCGCGCGACAGCCTGCGCCTTCAGGCGGAGGAAGCCTTCGCCGACCCCGCCTGGCGCGACGCGCTGAACCACGCCGTCTCGGTCCGCGCCGCGGAGAATGCGCCCGATCCCTGCCGCGGGCTGCAGGGCTGGATCACTACCTACCAGGGCGTCGCCGCCGCACCCGAACTGCACGCAGCGGAGTTCCGCTGTCACCGCACGCTGCTGGTGGTGGACGAGGTGCACCACCTGCCGGCCGAAGCCGTCCCGGATGCCCCCGAGGAAGCGGCCTGGTCCCGCGCCATCCTGCCGCTGCTCGAGACCGCCGCGGTGCGCCTGCTGCTGTCGGGCACGCTTGAGCGCGCTGACGGCCGGCCGATCCTGTGGTTGCCCTATCGGAAGGGCCAGGGGACCCGGACGCGGGAGGTCGACCTCGCCGCGCCCGGCTTCGCCGTCATCGGCTACAGTCGCGCCCAGGCGCTGGCCGAGAAAGCGGTGCTGCCGGTCGATTTCGGCGCGCTGGACGGGGAGGCCGAATGGCTGGACGAGGAGCGCCGCCGGACCGGCCCGCACCCCGTCTCCGGCCCGCCGGAGGTCGGCCGCGCCGCACTCTTCACCGCGCTGCGTACCGGCTTCGCCCGCGACCTGCTGCGCCGCGCCTTCGCCGCGACGCGCGATCTGCGGGCGGAACGCCGGGCGCGGCTCGGCCTGCCGGCAAGCGAGACCGCGATGGGCCTCGGCAAGCTGCTGGTGGTCGCACCCGACCAGGAGAATGCGCGGCACTACCTGGCTTGGCTGCGCGACTGGTTGCCGCGCGGCCAGGCGGAGACCGCCGCGCGCATCGCCACCTCGGACGAGCGCGACGCGCAGGAGGTGCTGGCCGCCTTCCGGCTGCGGCCGGAACCCAGCGTCCTGGTCACCGTCGCCATGGCCTATGAGGGGCTGGACGCACCGAGCGTCTCGGTCTGCGCCGCGCTGACCCATATCCGTTCCCGCGCCTGGCTGGAGCAGATGATCGCCCGCGCCACCCGCGTCGACTTCGCCGCCGGGCCCTATGAGAGCCAGCGCGCCGTGGTGCTGCACCCGGACGACCTGCTGTTCCGCCGGTTCCGCGAGAGGATCGAGCGCGAGCAGGGCACGCTCGCGCGGATGAAGACGCCGCGCCGGCAGGGCGAGCTGCCGATCCTGCCGGAGGGCGTGCGGGAGCCGGCGATCATCCCGCTGGCCTCCAACGCCACCGCGCTGCACTGGCACCGTCTGGCCCCGGGGCCCGAGTTCGCCGCCGCCAGACCGGAACAGGCGCCGCCGGCAGAGACCCCCTCCGCCCGGGAACGCGCGCTGCGCGGCCGCATCGCCCAGCTTGTCGCCGCCCAGGTGCTGGAGGACGAGGGCGGCCTCCGCATCCCGCGCGGCGGCGTTGCCCACCATGCCTATGCCGCGGCGCTGAAACGGATCATGGGCAAGGGACGGGCGGAGATGTCGCTGGCCGAGTTGGAGGCGACGCTCGCTTGGCTGGAGCGCAACCGCATCGGCGACCACCTGACGGTGCTGGAAGGCGATGCCCGCTACGGCTGGAGCGTGCGGCAACGCCGCTTCGACTTCCGTTCGGGGCCATAGGCGCCACCGGGGAAACCGGTGCGGCCCATCCGGGTTCTTCCCACGCCGTTCTGGCCTCGCCGGAACCGAAGCGACGAGGAGACGCCATGCGAACCCCGAAGGCCGCCATAGCCTGTTGCCTGGCCCTGCTGGCTGCACCCGCCTGGGCCCAGAACGCCGGCGGGCCGGCCGCGCAGGCGCCGAGCGGCGAGAATACCCAGACCTCCCCGGCTTCCACCCCGGCACCCGTCGCGGTACCGGACGCGGCGCCGCCGGCGACCCGGCCGCGCGAAGCCGGGGCGGTTGTGCCGATCCCCACCTGGCTCGATCGCAACGGTAATCTCGTGGAGACGCACCCGAATACCTATGCCGATCCCGACCGGATGGATGCGGGCAAGCCCCTGACCCCGATGCCCTGGGGGTCGGTCGCCGGAGCGGTGGCCGGGATGAATGCCGGCCCGGCCTACCGGCCGCTGGCGCCCGGCGACACCGCCGGTACCCGTCCGCACATGGCGGCCGGCAAGCCTTTCACCCCGCTGCCGGAGGGCGCCGTGCCGCGCCAGGTACCGGGCATGCAGGCCGGGCCGGGGGAAGGGCCGCTCTCGCCGCCCGGCTAGGCTGACCGGGCGAAACCGACCAGCGCCGCCGCCGTCGCTGCCGGCTGTTCCGGCAGCAGGGCATGCCCGGCATCGGCGATAACAGTGAGGGCGACTTGTTCGCCCAGCGCCTCTCGCAGCTGGTCCAGGCTCGGCGGCGGGGCGATCGTATCCGCCGCCGCGGCGACATAAAGCGTCGGGTGCCGCTCCGCGACACGGCGCCAGCGCTGGTCGGTCGCTGCCGTCGCCGCCCGCTGCATCCGGGCCACCGGCGGATACCAGCCGGACAGCCAGACTCCGGCATCATGTCCTGGGGCGAAGTAGCCGCGTCGCAGATGTGCAAGCCGCTCGGCCGCCGACAGCGCCGGGTCGAAGCTGCCGTCGATCGAGGCGCGGACCGCCGGGTCGAGGTTGGTGGTCACCGACGCCGCCAACAGCACCACTCCGCGCACCAGAGCTGGCCGGGCGGCTGAAAGCGCCCGCGCCACCCAATTGCCGAAGGCATGGCCGGCGATGATGGCAGGGCCGGTCGCCTCGGCTTCCAGCACCGCCGCTCCGTCTTCCGCCAAGTCATAGAGGGTCAGCCCTTCCATCGGCCCGCCGGAGGCGCCGATGCCGCGCGGATCGGGACAGAGCACGCGGAACCCGGCTTCGGCCACCAGCGGCGCGACCTCGGCGAAATCCTCGGCGCCGCGGCCGAGCGAGGCTAGTAACAGCACGGCCGGGCCCTGGCCGGTCGCCAGGTAGCCGATCCGCGCCGGCCCGCGCGCGACGATCCGCTGCTCCATGATGCCTCTCCCGCTCCGCGTGTCGGGACTATCACGCGCGGTGCTCCGGCGCGCTAGAGCAGATGGCGGGCAGGCCTGAACGCCCCGGTGCCTGAATCCGCTCTGAAAACAGAGACCTATGGCGGTGCCGCGTTCACCTTCGGACGCAAACCGCTATAGGCTGCGGCCAGAGGGAGGACCCGACGATGGACGGAGCCATAACGCCAGACCGCTTCGAGCCCTGGCCCCCCGGGATCGAGCCCGCGGTGCCGATCGAGGGCTATGCCAATACCTTCACCCATACCCCGGCCCTGGCGCCGATCCGCCGCCCGGCGACGCGGACCGAGGTGACCGGCCCAACCGAGCTCTGGCGCAAGCTGCCCTGCGGCGATGACAACCTGGCGGTGGTCGGGCCCGGCCGCATGGCGCTCGGCCAGCTGATCCATATCGCCGGCCGCATCCTCGACGAGGATGGCCGTCCGGTGCGCGGCGCGGTGGTCGAACTCTGGCAGGCCAATGCCGCCGGTCGCTATTTCCACCCGAACGACGACCGCGATGCGCCGCTCGACCCGAACTTCGTCGGCAATGGCCGCATCCGTACGGACGAGGAGGGCCGCTACGGCTTCTTCACCATCAAGCCCGGCGCCTATCCAGTGCCGACGCCGAATACCTGGTGGCGGCCGCCGCACGTGCATTTCTCGGTGCTAGGCCCGGCCACGTTGTCGCGGCTGGTGACGCAAATGTACTTCCCCGGCGATCCGCTGAACCTGCTGGACCGCATCTTGATGTCGGTGCCCGATGCCGCGGCGCGGGAGCGGCTGGTGGCGCGGCCTATCCCGCCGGCCGAGGTCGGCCTCGGCTGGCTCGGCTACCGGCACGACATCGTGCTGCGCGGCCGCGCCGCGACGCCGGTGCAGCCATGACCGCGCCGCTGCCGACCTCGGCCCATACCATCGGGCCCTTCTTTCCGCAGACCTTCTTCCGGATCGGCGACAACGATCTGGCGCGGATGACCGCGGATGCGCCACCGACCGCGCGCGGCGAGCGCATCCTGCTGCGCGGGCGGCTGATGCGGGAGGGCGGGGTGCCCTGCGTCAACGCGATCCTGGAAGCTTGGCAGGCCGATGCCGCGGGCCGCTTCCGGCATCCCGCCGACCCGGAGGCAGCGCTGGCCGACCCGGATTTCCTCGGCTGGGGCCGCGCCTGGACGGATGCGGACGGCGCTTACGAATTCCGCACCCTGATGCCCGGCGGCTTCGCCGAGGGGAACCAGCGCCGCGCGCCGCATATCGATTTGTGGGTAATGGCCTCCGGCCTGATGCGGCAGTTGGCGACGACGATCTATTTCGCGGATTTCGCCGCGGAGAACACCGCCGACCCGGTGCTGGCGCTGGTCCCGCCGGAGCGGCGGGCACGGCTGGTCGCGGTGGCGGATGGCGAGGCGGAAGGGATGCGGGTATTCCGCTTCGACCTGCTGCTGCGCGGGGCGCCGGAGGCGGAGACGCCGTTCTTCGTGGAGTAGGGGCTGCGGCTCCTACCCATCCACCCGCAGGATCTCGACCCCTGGTGGTGCCGTCAGCACCTCGCTGAAGGCATGCATCCAGTCCTGAGCCTCGGTGTCGCCGCCGCGCTGGCGCAATTGCTCAAGCTGGTCGAGGCTGGTCAGCTCGACTTCGAACTGCAGCGCGGCGCCGCCCTGGCCACGGGTCAGCGGCACCAGCATTCGCGCCTTGAGCCCGGCACCGACCGCCGCCTCGACCTCGCGCCGGATGAAGCCCATGGCCCGCTGGCGGTTGACCGGCAGCACGTCGTAGGAAAAACGGGCGAGATACATGGCTAGGCATCCTCCAGCGTGAAGCCGGCCTTCAGCGTGACCTGCATGTGGTCGACCCTGCCATCCTCACCGACCGCGCCGCGGATCTGCGTCACCTCGAACCAGCGCAGATGGCGCAACGTGGCGCCGGCGCGGGTGATGGCGGTCTGGACGGCGTCGTCGATGCCCTGCTTCGATGAGCCAACCAATTCGACGACCTTGTAGACGTGCTCCGGCATCGCGGGATCCTCCGGATTTCCAGGCAATCCACCTGAAGCGCCGGGCCGGCCCGGCGGTTTCCCGCCCTTCTACGCTGCACCGCGGAAACGAAAGCAAGTCTGCTTTGTTGTCACGCGGCAAGACGTGAGGGGCCTCGACCATGGATGCGCGTATCGAAATCGGGAAGTCGCGGGTGATGCGGCGATCACGCATCCGGGAAGGCTCGCCATTTCCGCTGGGCGCCAACTGGGACGGGCTCGGGGTGAATTTCGCGCTATTCTCGGCGAATGCGACCAAGGTCGAACTCTGCCTCTTCGACGATGCCGGGGAGCGGGAGCTGGAACGGATCGAGTTGCCCGAATATACCGACGAGGTCTGGCACGGCTACCTGCCGGAAGCGCGCCCCGGCACGATCTACGCCTACCGCGTGCATGGCCCCTACGCGCCGGAGCAAGGCCACCGCTTCAACCCCAACAAGTTGCTGCTCGACCCCTATGCCCGTGCCATCGTCGGCGACCTGACCTGGGGGCCGGAGCTGTTCGGCTACAAGCTCGAGACCGGCGACGACTTGACCTTCGACACCCGCGACAGCAGCGACCGCATGCCGCGCTGCCGGGTCATCGACCCCGCTTTCACCTGGGGCCGTGAGCGCAGCCCCGCGGTGCCCTGGGAGCGGACGATCTTCTACGAAACCCATGTGAAGGGCTTCACCAAGCTGCATCCCGGCCTGCCGGAGGAGATGCGCGGCACCTATGACGGCCTGGCCTCGGCCGAGGTGGTCGCGTACTTGCGAGGGCTCGGCGTCACCTCGGTGGAGCTTCTGCCGATCCACAGCTTCGTCAACGACAGCATGCTGCTGGACAAGGGGCTGACCAACTACTGGGGCTACAACACGCTCAGCTTCTTCGCCCCGGCCCGGCGCTATGCCCGCAACCAGGCCTTCGCCTTCTCCGAGTTCAAGGAGATGGTGGCGCGGCTGCACGATGCCGGGCTCGAGGTCATCCTCGACGTCGTCTACAACCATACCGCCGAGGGCAACGAGAAGGGCCCGACCCTGTCCTTCAAGGGCATCGACAATGCCAGCTACTACCGGCTGCTGCCGGAGACGCCGCGCTACTACATCAACGACACCGGCACCGGAAACACCTTCAACCTCTCGCATCCCCGCGTGCTGCAACTGGTGACGGACAGCCTGCGCTACTGGGCGACCGAGATGCGGGTCGACGGCTTCCGCTTCGACCTTGCGACCATCCTAGGCCGCGAAACGCATGGCTTCGACGAGGGCGGCGGCTTCCTCGACACCTGCCGGCAGGACCCAGTGCTGTCCCGTGCCAAGCTGATCGCCGAGCCCTGGGACATCGGCCCTGGCGGCTACCAGGTCGGCGGCTTCCCGCCGGGCTGGGCCGAGTGGAACGACCGTTTCCGCGACACCGTGCGTGCCTTCTGGAAGGGCGACGAGGGCCAAGCGGCCGAACTTGCCGCGCGCCTGACGGCATCCGGCGACAAGTTCAACCGCCGCGGGCGCAAACCCTGGGCCAGCGTCAACTTCATCGCCGCGCATGACGGTTTCACGCTGAACGACCTCGTCTCCTACGACGAGAAGCACAACGCGGCGAATGGCGAGGACAACCGCGACGGCCACTCGCACAACCTGTCCTGGAACTGCGGCGTCGAAGGCCCGACCGACGACCCCGAGATCCTGGCGCTGCGCGAGCGGCAGAAGCGCAACATGCTGGCGACGCTGCTCCTGGCACAGGGCACGCCGATGCTGCTTGCCGGCGACGAGTTCGGCCGGACACAGCGAGGCAACAACAACACCTATTGCCAGGACAATGAGCTCAACTGGGTGGACTGGTCCGGGATCGACGAGGCCGGGCAGGGCCTCGCCGCGTTTGCCCGCAAGCTGATCGCGTTGCGCCAGGGTTTCGCCGTGCTGCGCCGCGCCCGATTCCTGACCGGGGCGCACGACGAGGGCGCCGGGGTGAAGGACGCCACCTGGCTGACCCCGGACGGCACCGAGATGGATGCTGACCACTGGGGCGACCCCAATACCCGCTGCTTCGGCCTGCTGCTGGATGGCCGGGCGCGGGCCACCGGTCTCCGTCGCCCGGCTTCCGACGCCACCCTGCTGCAGGTGGTGAACGCGCATCACGACGTGGTGGAATTCGCCCTGCCGGAACCGCCGGCTGGCCAGCGCTGGCTGCTGCTGGTCGATACCAACCGGCCGGAGCTGGACGAGCCGGAGCCCTTCGAGTTTGGCCACCCCTACATGGTCACCGGGCGGTCGCTGCTGCTCTTCGTGCTGCGGCCGGAGAGGGGCGGCGGGGCGATCCTGGCTGCGGCGCGGGCGGCGCTGCTGGCCGGCACGGCACCACCGCCGCTGCCGGGCGCCGAGGGCTAGAAAGGTTGGGGCGGAAAAGAGATTCCCGCCCCAAGCCTCTCCCGTCCTTCTTGTGGGGCGGGTGCTGCGGCGGGGCGGCTGCGAGACCCGCCGAGATGGATCAGGGTTTCGGGGAGAATACCTTCTCCCTGGCTTTGCCTTACCCGCCGCTTTGCCGCGCCGCGACCAGGGCGCGGCGCAATTCCTCCAGCGAATAGGGCTTCCGCAGCAGCGGCAGCCCGGCGGCGGCGACCCGGGCTGGGGCGCCGCCATAGCCGCTGTAGAGCAGGATCGGCAGGCCGGGATGGTTTCGCCCGAGCTGCTTCGCCAGTTCCAGCCCGTCCTGCCCGCCGGTCATCACCACGTCGGTCAGCACCAGCTCCACCGCCAGACCCTCCGTCAGCGCGCGGATCGCCGCCGGCCCGCTGGCGACGCGCGTGACCGTATGACCGAGATGCCGGAGCATCTCGGCCGTCAGTTCCGCTACTGCCTCATCGTCCTCGACGAGCAGCAGGTGCAGCGGGGCACCCTCCTCTGCCGCTCGCGGTGCCGGCGGCACTGCGGCGACGCCAGCCGGGAGGGTTGGCGCCGCGCGTGGCAGCAGAAGGGTCACCGTCGTGCCCTCGCCGGGCCGGCTGGCCACCCGGGCCGTGCCGCCGCTCTGCCGCGCGAAGCCATAGACCTGCGCCAAGCCGAGCCCGGTGCCCTGGCCGACATCCTTGGTCGAGAAGAAGGGCTCAAAGGCCCGCGCCAGCACCTCCGGCGCCATGCCGGTGCCGGTGTCGTGGACCGCGATGCGGGTGAAGGCGCCGCCCAGCCGGTCGGCGTCGGTAAGGGCATCCAGCTCGACATTGCCGGCGACCAGCCGCAGCACGCCGCCCCGCGGCATGGCATCCCGCGCGTTGACGCCCAGGTTGAGCACCGCCAGTTCCAGCTCCGCCGCGTCCACCCGCGCCCACCACAGATCCGGCGCGGCCTCGACCTCGATGGCGATGTCACCGCGCAGGGCACGCGCAAGCAGCTCCCGCATCTCCTCCAGCCAGGCGCGCAGGTCGAGCGGTTCCGGCCGCAGCGCTTGCCGACGGGCGAAGCTGAGCAGCCGCCGCGTGAGGTCGGCACCGCGATGCGCCGCCTTTTCCATGGCATCCAGCAGCCGCTCGCGCCGGGCTGGCTCGATTCCCCGCTTCAGCAACGCCACGCCGTTGGTGATGACGGAAAGCAGGTTGTTGAAGTCGTGCGCGACGCCCCCGGTGAGCTGGCCAAGCGCTTCCAGCTTCAGCGTCTGGAACAGCCGCGCCTGCGCCGCCTCCCGCGCCCGCGCCTCCTCCTCCACCTCCTGCCGCAGGGTGGCGTTGGTCGCGGCGATCGCCAGTTCGGCGCGCTTGCGGTCGGTGATGTCGAAGGTCAGGCCGATCAGCCGTTGCGGCTCGCCGCCCGCGCCACGGACCAGCCGGCCGCGGCTGGCCAGCCAGCGCTCGCCCTGAGCGGGCCGGCGGACCCGGTATTCCAGCCGATATTCCGCATCGCAGTGGTTGAGGCAGGCCTCCACCGCGGCTTCCGCCGCGGCCCGGTCCTCCGGCGCCATCGCCTCGATCCAGGCGGCGCGGCTCGGCGCGACCTGGCCGGGGTCGAGCCCGTGCAGGGCGAAATACTCCGGCGACCAGCTGATTTCGCCACTGCCGATATCCCAGGCCCAGAGCCCGATGCCGGCATGGTGCTGCGCCAGGCGCAGGCGCTCCTCCCCGCGCAGTTGACGCTCCAGCTTGGCGAGGGCGGCATCGCGCGCCGCGACCTCCTCCGCAAGCGCCGCGTTCCGAGCTTCGAGGGATGCGGCACGCCGGCGCAGCGCAGCGAGGGTGAGGCGCTGGTCGGGCCGGGTCTTGGTGGCGGCGGCCCGCTTACCCGATAGCGACTCAGGCATGGCGTGGGTGTTCCTGCAACGTCATGTCCTGCCATTCGTTCTTGGGTCAACGGTCCATCGCCCGTCGCGTTCTCCGCGATGCCGCGATCTCGTCCGGCGGGAGCGCGATGGACCGGCCTCGACCGCGCTGGCTTGGCCGTGGCACTCCCATCCGATGAGCGCGACACTGCATCCCCGCTTGCTGAACGGGCGCACCGGCGATCCCGGCCTCTGGATCGAGGCGCTGCACCAGCCGGAGGCCATCCTGATCGATTGCGGCGACCTCGCCTCGCTTTCGTCGCGGCAGCTGCTGCGGGTCGGGCTGGTGGCCGTCTCGCACGCGCATATGGACCACTGGGCCGGCTTCGACAGGCTGCTGCGCCTGCTGATCGGGCGGGAGCGGCGCCTGCAGGTGGTCGGCCCGGCGGGTTTCGCCGAGCGGCTGTTTCATCGGCTGCAGGCCTATACCTGGAACCTGGTCGGCCGCATCCCGGCCGAACTGGCGTTCGAGGTGACGGAGGTCGCCCCGGGCCCGGCCTGGGCGCGCACCCGCTTCCGCCTGGCGGAGGGTTTCCGCTCCGTGCCGCTGCCGCCGCAGCCCGCGGCGGCGGATGGCACGGTGCTGCGGCTCGGGCCGCTGCGGTTGCGCGCCGCGGTGCTCGACCACGGCACCCCCAGCCTCGGCTTCGCGGTGGAGGAGGCGGCGCATCTGAATGTCTGGCGCACCCGGCTCGAGGCCCGCGGGCTGCCGACAGGACCTTGGTTGGCGACGCTGAAGGCCGCGGTGCTGGCCGGCGCGCCGGACGAGACGTGGATCCCGCTGGCGGAGGGCGCGCCGCCGCAGACGCTCGGAGCGCTGCGGGACCTCATCGAAGTCACGCCGGGCGAGCGGCTTGCCTACCTTACCGACCTGGCCGATACACCGGCGAACCGCGCCGCCGCCATCGCCCTGGCACGGAATGCCGACATTCTCTTCATCGAGGCGCCCTTCGCCGCCGCGGATGCGGCGCATGCGCTCGACCGCCGGCACCTGACCACGCGGGCGGCCGGGGAAATCGCCCGCGCTGCCGGGGCGCGGCACGTCGAGCCCTTCCACTTCTCCCCGCGCTACGAGGATGCCGAAGTCCGGCTGCTGGCCGAGGTCCTCGCCGCGGCCGGGTGCCCGCCGGCGCATTGACAGGGCGACGCCGGGCGCAGCAGCCTGACCGGGTCCAGGAAGCACCAAGATCGGGGAGGGGATATATGCACCTGCCACGCCGCGCCCTGCTGCGCGCCTCGGGCGCGCTGCTCGCCGCGCCCTCCCTTGCGGAAGCCGCCCTGCCGCAGGGCACGGTCCGCATCCTGGTCGGCTTCCCGCCCGGCGGCGGTACCGACGTCATGGGCCGGGCGATCGCCGAGACGCTGCGCAAGCGCGGCAAGCTGCGGAACATTGTGATCGAGAACCGCGCCGGCGCCAGCGGCACGGTGGCTTGCGAGGCGCTGAAATACGCGGTGCCGGACGGCACCACGCTGCTCTTCGCGCCCAGCGCCTCGACCGTGCAGCCGGTCTTGACCTTCCGCAAGCTGCCCTTCGACCCGCGCAGCGACTTCGCCCCGGTGACCATGACCGGCACGGTGCAGACCTGCTACGTGCTGGCACCGAGCCTGCCCTTCACCAGCTTTCGCGACTATGTCGCCTGGGTGAAGCAGGATCCGAAACGCGGCAGCTTCGGCAGCACGGCGCTGGGATCATCCACGCATTTCTTCGGTCTGCAACTCGGCGGCGCTTTCGGGGTGGAACTCGAGCCGGTGGGCTATCGCGGCGCCGCACCCGTGATCGCCGACCTGGCTGCGGGGCATATCAAGGCGGGCTGCGGTGGCGTCTCCGACTTCCTGACCCACCACAAGGACGGCAACCTGCGCATCGTCATCACCTCCGGCCCGAAGCGGGGCGTGACGACGCCTGAGATCCCGACCATCGCCGAGCTCGGCCATCCCGACCAGGCGAGCTTCGGCTTCTATGCCCCGGCCGGCACGCCGGCGCCGGTCGTCGCTGCACTGCGCGACGAGCTGGCGGCGGCAACCATGGAGCCGGAGGTGAAGGCGCAGCTCCTGGCGATCGGGCTGGAGCCGGAGGTCTCGACGCCGGCCGAGCTCGGCAGGATTCTCGTCGAGGATATCGAGCGCTGGCGGCCGGTGGTGGAGAAGAGCGGCTTCAAGGTCGATTGATCCGCTACCGCCAGGGCTCGACCAGCACCTTGGCGTGCCGCTCCGGGCTCGCTAGGTCGAGAAAGGCTTGGCGCACGCCGTCGAGTCCGACCCGGCCGGTGATGAGGGGCGCCACGTCGATCCGCCCGGCGCCGATATGGCCGAGGGTCGAGGCGAATTCCTCCGCCGTGTAGCCCAGCACGAATTGCACGTTGAGCTGCTTGACGATGCCGAAGAAGGGCTCGAAGCGATCGGGTTCCATGCAGACGCCGACGATGACGATGCGCGCGCCGGCGGGGGCCTGCTCGAAGACCTGCGCCATGACGCCCGGCATGCCGACGCATTCGAAGATGACCGCCGGCCGCCGCTTCGGCGACAGGCCGAGCAGCTGCGCATAGCGGCCGGCATCGAAGCCGGCCGGGGTGATCGCCGCCTCCAGCGCCGCATAGGGCGAGGCGGCGGCCGGATCGACCACGATGTCGGCGCCCATGCGCTGCGCCAGCGCCCGCCGCGCCGGCGAGAAATCCGTGGCGATCACCGGGCCGATTCCCTGCAGCTTCAGCGCGGCGATCACCGCCAGCCCGATCGGGCCGCAGCCGATCACCAGCGCCACGTCCTCCGGCGTGGTGCGGGCGAAGGCCACCGCATGCACGCCGACCGCGATCGGCTCGACCAGCGCGGCATGGTCGGGGTCCATGCCGGCGGGCAGCGGCAGCAGCATGCGCTCGGCCAGGGGCAGGTATTCGGCGAAGGCGCCGGGCACGTCCGGGTTGTAGCCGACGCCTTCGACCCGCCGGCCGGCGATGGTCAGCGGCATGGAGGTGACGAGCGTGCCGGGCGCGAAGCGCCCCTCGGTGCCCGGGCCGTTCGCCACGACCTCGCCGACGAATTCATGGCCGAAGACGATGTCGCGGTCCTTCACCATGGCGAAGCGGCCGCCGGACCGCTTCGCCACGTCGACGAAGGCATCGGTGTATTTCGCCGCGTGCAGGTCGGAGCCGCAGATGCCGCAGGCCCGGGTGCGGACCAGCACCTGGCCCTCGGCGAGGACCGGGTCGGGAATCGTATCGACGACGAAGTCGCCCTGGCGGAAGATGGCGGCGCGCATGGTGGTTTCCTCCGGTTTCACCGGAGGGTAGGCCAGGATGGGCGCGGCCGGAACCGCGCCCGCCGCTCAGCGCGGCAGCGTGCTCGCGCCCATCAGGAACGCGTCCACCGCGCGGGCGCATTGCCGGCCCTCGCGGATCGCCCAGACCACCAGGGACTGGCCGCGCCGCATGTCGCCGGCGGCGAAGACGCGCGGGACGGAAGTGGCATAGCCTTCGGTGTCCGCCTGCACGTTGCCGCGGCCGTCGAGCGCCACCGCGGCGCTTTCCAGCAGCCCGGCGCGCTGCGGGCCGAGGAAGCCCATGGCGAGCAGGACGAGGTCGGCCTTCAGGGTGAGCTCGCTGCCCGCGACCTCCCGCATCTGCATGCGGCCGCCGTCGCGCACCCACTCCACCCGGACGCAGTCGAGCGCGGTGACGCGCCCGGCCTCGCCCACCGCACGCCTGGTCAGCACCGCCCAGTCGCGGGCGCAGCCTTCCAGATGCGCCGGCGCGGTGCGCAGCTTGTTCGGCCAGTTCGGCCAGGACAGCGCCTTGTCCTCCCGCTCCGGCGGCTTCGGCATGATCTCGATCTGGGTGATCGAGGCCGCGCCCTGCCGCGCCGCCGTGCCGATGCAGTCGGCGCCGGTGTCGCCGCCGCCGATGACGACCACATGCTTGCCGCGCGCGCTGATCGTGCCGCGCGGCGCCGCCTGGTGCTCGGGCGCGCCATGGACGCGCCGGTTCTGCTGCACCAGGTAGTCCATGGCATAGTGGATGCCGTCCAGCGCGCGGCCCTCGACCTCGAGGTCGCGCGGCCATTCGGCGCCGCCCGAGAGCACCACCGCATCGTATTCGGCCAGCAGCGCCTCGACCGGCAGCGCCGCGCCGATCTCGACGCCGGTGCGGAATTCGACGCCCTCGGCCGCCATCTGCTCGACCCGGCGGTCGATCAGGTGCTTCTCCATCTTGAAGTCGGGAATGCCGTAGCGCAGCAGCCCGCCGATGCGGTCGCTCTTCTCGAACAGGGTCACCGCATGTCCGATGCGGGCCAGCTGCTGCGCCGCCGCCATGCCCGCGGGGCCGGAGCCGACGACGGCGACGCGCCTGCCGCTGCGCCGCGCCGGCACTTGCGGCTGGATCCAGCCTTCCTGCCAGCCGCGATCGACGATGGCGCATTCGATCGACTTGATGGTGACCGGGCTGTCCTGGATATTCAGCGTGCAACTCGCCTCGCAGGGGGCGGGGCAGATGCGGCCGGTGAATTCGGGGAAGTTGTTGGTGGAATGCAGCGTCGAGAGCGCCGTCTGCCACTGTTCCCGATAGACCAGGTCGTTCCAGTCCGGGATCATGTTGTTCACGGGACAGCCGTTGTGGCAGTACGGGATGCCGCAATTCATGCAGCGCGCCGCCTGCCGGCCGAGCTCGGCCTGTGGCAGCGGCTGCACGTATTCGCGCCAAGTTTTCACGCGTGATTCCGGTGTCTCGTAGCCCCGGTCGCGCCGGTCGATCTCGAGGAACCCTGTCGGCTTACCCATGGTCGTGTCCTTACTCGGCCGCCGCGGCCGGGGCCGCGGTCTCCGCCTGCAGGTCGATCAGCGCGCGGCGGTAGTCGGCCGGCATCACCTTCACGAACCGCGCCAGGGCGGTGTCCCAATCCTCCAGCACCGCACGGGCACGCGCGCTGCCGGTCAGCAACAGGTGGCGTTCCACCAGGATGCGCAGACGTTCGGCATCGAAGCGCAGCATGTCGCCCATGCCGCTGTCCTCGGCCGAGACCGAGCGCTGGCGCGGCCGGCCCGGCGCATCCCCGGCGGCGGAATCGACCGGGGCGATGTTATCCAGCGCCACCATCGACAAGTTGCAGCGGTCGCGGAAAGCCCCGTCCTCGTCGTAGACATAGGCGATGCCGCCCGACATGCCGGCGGCGAAGTTGCGGCCGGTCTCGCCGAGTACCACCACCACGCCGCCGGTCATGTATTCGCAGCCATGGTCGCCGCAGCCTTCGACGACGGCGACAGCGCCCGAGTTGCGCACCGCGAAGCGCTCGCCCGCGACGCCCTCGAAATAGGCCTCGCCGGAGATCGCGCCGTACAGCACCGTGTTGCCAACGATGATGTCGGTGGCCGGGTCGCGCGCCAGGCTTGCCGGCGGCTTCACCGCGATGCGGCCGCCCGACAGCCCCTTGCCGACATAGTCGTTGGCGTCGCCGGTCAGCTCCAGCGTCACGCCGCGGGCGAGGAAGGCGCCGAAGGACTGCCCGGCATGGCCGGTGAAGGCAATGCGGATGGTGTCGTCCGGCAGCCCGGCATTGCCGAAGCGCCGCGCCACCTCGCCGGACAGCATGGCACCGACGGTGCGGTGCAGGTTGCCGATCTCCCGGGTGATGCGCACCGGCATGCCGCCCTCAAGCGCCGGCATCGCCTCGGCGATCAGCCCGCGGTCCATGGCCTTGTCCAGCCCATGGTCCTGCGTCTCGGCATGGCGGATTGCCACGCCGTCACGCGCCGGCGGCTGGTAGAGGATGCGAGTGAGGTCGACGCCCTTGGCCTTCCAGTGGTCGAGCGCCGCCCGCATGTCGAGCCGGTCGACCCGGCCGACCATCTCCTCGACCGTGCGGAAGCCGAGCTGCGCCATGATCTCGCGCATCTCCTCAGCGACGAAGAAGAAGAAGTTGATCACGTGCTCCGGTAGGCCGGTGAAGCGGGCGCGCAGCACCGGGTCCTGCGTCGCCACGCCGACGGGACAGGTGTTGAGGTGGCACTTCCGCATCATCACGCAGCCCGCGGCGATCAGCGGCGCGGTGGCGAAGCCGAACTCGTCGGCGCCGAGCAGCGCGCCGATGACGACGTCGCGTCCGGTGCGCAGCCCGCCATCGACCTGCACCGCGATGCGGCCGCGCAGCCCGTTCAGCACCAGCGTCTGCTGCGTCTCCGCCAGCCCGATCTCCCACGGCGAGCCGGCATGGGTGAGGGAGGTCAGCGGGCTCGCGCCCGTACCGCCCTCGTAGCCCGAGATCGTCACGTGGTCGGCCCGCGCCTTGGACACGCCGGCCGCCACCGTGCCGACGCCGATCTCGGAGACCAGCTTGACCGAGATGCGGGCGCGGTCATTCACGTTCTTCAGGTCGTGGATGAGCTGCGCCAGGTCCTCGATCGAGTAGATGTCGTGGTGCGGCGGCGGGCTGATCAGGCCGACGCCCGGCGTCGAGTGCCGGACCTTGGCGATGTTCTTGTCGACCTTGTGGCCGGGCAGCTGGCCGCCCTCGCCGGGCTTCGCGCCCTGCGCCATCTTGATCTGGATGTCGTCGGCATTGACCAGGTATTCGGTGGTCACGCCGAAGCGGCCGGAGGCCACCTGCTTGATCGCCGAGCGCATGGAATCGCCGTTCGGCAGCGGCGCGAAGCGGTCGGGCTCCTCGCCGCCCTCGCCGGTATTGGAACGGCCGCCGATGCGGTTCATCGCGATCGCCAGCGTGGTATGCGCCTCGCGGCTGATCGAGCCGAAGCTCATCGCACCCGTGGCGAAGCGGCGGACGATGGACGCCGCCGGCTCCACCTCCGCCAGCGGCACCGGCGCCTCGGCCGGCTTGAACTCCATCAGCCCGCGCAGGGTCAGCAGCCGGCGGCTCTGGTCGTTGATGCCGGCGGCATAGGCGCGGTACTCGTCCTGCGAATTGCCGCGCACCGCATGCTGCAGGCGGGTGACGCTGTCCGGCGTCCAGGCATGGTCCTCGCCGCGCAGGCGGAAGGCGTAGTCGCCGCCGACATCCAGCAACTCGCGGTAGACAGGGTCGTCGCCGAAGGCGTTGCGGTGGCGCTGCACGGCTTCCGCGGCGATCTCGGCAATGCCGGCGCCCTCGATGACGCTTTGCGTGCCGGTGAAGTACTTCTCGACGAATTCGGTGGAAAGCCCGACGGCGTCGAAGATCTGCGCCCCGCAATAAGACTGGTAGGTGGAGATGCCCATCTTGGACATCACCTTCATCACCCCCTTGCCGATCGCCTTCAGGAAATTCTTCTGCACCTCATAGGGCTTCAGCGGCAGCCTGCTTCGCTGGCGGAGCTCCTCCAGCGTCTCGAAGGCGAGGTAGGGGTTCACCGCTTCCGCGCCATAGCCGGCGAGGACGCAGAAATGGTGCACCTGGCGCGCCTCGCCGGTTTCCACCACCAGCCCGGTCTGGGTTCGCAGCCCCTGGCGGATCAGGTGGTGGTGCACCGCCGCGGTGGCCAGCGGCGCCGGGATCGGGATGCGCGCGGCGGCGACCGCGCGGTCCGAGATCACCAGGATGTTGTGGCCTTCCAGCACGGCATTGGTGGCCGCGTTGCACAGCCGCTCCACCGCCGGGGCGAGGCCATCCGCACCGGCAGCCGCGGCCCAGGTGGCATCCAGCGTCGCGGTGCGGAAGGCGTCGCCGGCCAGCTTGGCGATGCCGCGGATCTTGGCGAGATCCGCATTGGTCAGCACCGGCTGCGCCACTTCCAGCCGGTAATGCGAGCCGGCGTGGTGGCCCAGCAGGTTCGGCCGCGGCCCGATCATCGAGACCAGCGACATCACCAGTTCCTCGCGGATCGGGTCGATCGGCGGGTTGGTGACCTGGGCGAAGTTCTGCTTGAAGTAGTTGTAGAGCAGCTTCGGCCGGCGGCTCAGCACCGCCAGCGGCGTGTCGGTGCCCATCGAGCCGATCGGGTCGTCGCCCTGCGCCGCCATTGGCTCGAGGAAGAAGGCCAGGTCCTCCTGCGTGTAGCCGAAGGCCTGCTGGTCGCGCAGCAGCGCGGCGGGATCATTGGGCCGGTCGGGCACCACCGCGGCCGGCGCCTCGGGCAGCTCCTCCAGCTTGAACTGCGTCGCCTTCAGCCAGTCGGCATAGGGGTGCTCGGCGGCCAGGCGCTGCTTGATCTCGGCATCGTCGATGATGCGCCCGGCCTCGAGGTCGAGCAGCAGCATGCGGCCCGGCTGCAGCCGCCACTTGTGGCGGATGCGCTTCTCCGGCACCGGCAGCACGCCGGCTTCGGAGGCCAGGATCACCCGGTCGTCGTCGGTGACGAGGTAGCGCGCCGGGCGCAGCCCGTTGCGGTCGAGCGTCGCGCCGATCTGCCGCCCATCGGTGAAGGCGATCGCCGCCGGCCCGTCCCAGGGCTCCATCAGCGCGGCGTTGTATTCGTAGAAGGCGCGGCGCTCGGGATCCATCTGCGGATTGCCGGCCCAGGCCTCCGGGATCAGCATCATCATCGCATGCGCCAGCGAATAGCCGCCGGCCAGCAGCACCTCGAGCGCATTGTCGAGGCAGGCGGTGTCCGACTGCCCATGCGGGATCAGCGGCCACATCTTGTCGAGGTCGGGGCCGAGCAGCGGGGAGGACATGCCGCCGCGCCGCGCGTACATCCAGTTGACGTTGCCGCGGACGGTGTTGATCTCGCCGTTATGGGCGAGGAAGCGGTAGGGATGCGCCAGCTTCCAGGACGGGAAGGTGTTGGTCGAGAAGCGCTGGTGCACCAGCGCCAGCGCGGATTCGCACAGGGGATCGCGCAGGTCGACGTAGAAGCTGCCGACCTGTCCGGCCAGCAGCAGCCCCTTGTAGACCACCGTGCGGGTGGAGAACGACGGCATGTAGAGATCGGTGCCGAGCGGCAGGCCGGCCGCATCCGCCAGGGCGCGGAACTTGTTCAGCGTCTGCTTGCGGATGGTGAGGATCTTGCGCTCAAAAGCGTCCTGGTCCGGGATTGACGTGCTGGCGCCGAGGATCGCCTGGCGGATCACCGGCATCGCCTCGATCACCGCGGCGCCGAGGCCGCTCGTGTCGACCGGCACGTCGCGCCAGCCGATCAGGGTCTGGCCCTCGGCGGCGATGTAGCGTTCCAGGCTGGCGGTGGCGAACTCGCGCGCCTTATCGTCCTGCGGCAGGAAGCACATCCCCACCGCGTAGCGGCCTCGCGCCGGCAGGGTCAGCCCCTTCGCCTCGGCCCAGTGACGCAGCAGGCGATCCGGCATCTGGATCAGGCAGCCGGCGCCGTCGCCCATCAGCGGGTCCGCTCCGACCGCGCCGCGATGGTCGAGGTTCAGCAGTATCTGCAACCCTTGGGCAATGATGTCGTGCGATTGCCGGCCCTTGATGTCCGCGATGAAGCCGACGCCGCAAGCGTCGTGCTCGTTCCGCGGATCATACAGGCCTTGCTTCTCGGGCGTTCCCATACGGCTACTCTTCGGGCAATGGCGCGATCAGGCGCGTGGAGGCAGGCGGACCGGCGTGGATCGTCAGTTTGCGGCGGTCGATAACACTATCGGGAATGCCGCTGCCCGCCCATACCAAATGCCCGGGCTGCGCCATAGCCCCCCTTTCGCGGCCAAGCTTACCCCGTCTGGTTGAGTCTCCCTGGTGGTGTCCGCCCAGTGGGCGGATCGCCCGCCTTCTTCCGGTTACGCCGGGTCGAGCCCGGTGCCACCGTAGAGCCAGGCCAGCGTCTCGTACCACTGCCTGGAGTCCTTGGCTGACATGATGGCGTTGCGCAGCAGCGCATGCGCGCCGGCGGGATGGTAGACGTGCTCGCCCATGGCACGCGACATCAGTTGCACCCGGGTGGTGCGGAGGACCCGCCGCGCCCGGTAGGCTTCGAGCGCCGGCTCGATGCGGCCCGGATGCGTGGCCAGCATGTGCGACAGGCAGACCGCGTCCTCCATCGCCATGCAGGCGCCCTGCGCCATGTATTGCAGCATGGGATGCGCCGCATCGCCGAGCAGCGCGACGCGGCCATCGACCCAGTGCTCCACCGGGTCGCGGTCGCAGAGCACCCATTTCCGCCATTCTCTGCCGTGGCGGATGATCGCCTGCACGCGCGGATGGATGTGCTCGAAGCCCCGCATCACCTCTTCAAAGGGCACGGGCTGGCCGCCTACCAGCGCGGGCGCGTCGTTGTGGTAGGTGACGACCAGATTGAACAGCTTCCAGCCCTGCAAGGGGTAGTGGACGATGTGGCATTTCGGCCCGGCCCAGAGCGTCGCGGCGTTCCAGCGCAGCGCCTCCGGCATCCGCTCGGTCGGAATGACCGAGCGATAGGTGGTATGGCCGGAGACGCGCGGCGCACCGTCGCCGACGACGCGCCTGCGGATCTTCGACCAAAGCCCGTCGGCGCCGATAAGGACCGAGCCCGCCAGGCGCTCGCCATTCGCCAGCAGCGCGGTGACGCCTTTGCCGTCCTGCGCGTAGTCCACCACCTCGCTGCCGGTGCGCAGCGCGATCAGCGGGCTCTCGCGGCAGGCCGTGAGGAAGACACCGTGCAGGTCGCCGCGATGGATCACCGCGTAGGGGTTGCCGAAGCGACGGCGGAAGGCTTCGCCAAGATCGATATGGGTGATCTCCTCCCCGGCCACGGCATCCATCAGCCGGAGCCGATCGATATAGACCGCCATGGCGCGGGCGGTGTCGCCGACGCCGAGATGGTCGAAGGCATGGAAGGCATTGGGGCCGAGCTGGATCCCGGCGCCGATCTCGCCGAGCGCAGGGGATTTCTCCAGCACGCTGCAACGGATGCCGCGGCGGGCAAGGCCGAGCGCCGCGGCCAGTCCACCGATGCCGCCGCCGACGATCAGCATGGGTGCGGCCTGCGGCATCTGCATCTCCTCCCCGCGGGCGGGGAGGGGCCCCGGCATCGCGCGCCGCGACGCTAGCGCGGATCGCGGGACGGCGTGAGCGCCAGGCGGCGTGGACCTGCGCCTGGCCGCGATGGCAATCCGTCGTCGCCCCGAAGGATGCTCCGCACCGGGGTCATCCCTCGCGGCCCGGCAGGCCGCGCGCCAGCGGCACCGCCAGCGCACACAGCGCCGCCATGGCCCAGAAGCCGCCGAGGCCGATCCGCTCGTACAGCGCGCCCGAGGCCAGCAGCAGCACCGCGGTGAAAAGGCCGGTCCCGAGCGAAGCCAGCAGCGCCTGCGCCGTGCCGCCCAGCCGGTCCGGCGCCAGCCGCGCCAGCACCGCCATCGCTGCCATGTGCTGCGCCGCGAAGGTCAGCCCGTGCAGCAGCTGCATCGGCACCAGCAGCGCCACCGGGGCGTCTAGCGCCATGGCCGACCAGCGCAGCAGCCCGGCCGCCGCGGCCAGCGCGCAGGTGCCGCCCACCCCGAGCCGACCGAGCAGCCGGCGGCCGAGCAGGAGGAAGACCAGCACTTCCGCCGCGACCGAGAGCGACCAGAGCAGGCCGATGCTGCCCGGCCCAATCCCTGCCGCCTGCCAGCCCAGCACTGCGAAGCCGGCATAAAAGGCATGGCTGCCCTGGATCAGGCCGGAGACCAGCACGAGGCGGCGGAACTCCGCCAGGCGCAGCAGCGCCCGCACCGAGCCAGCCCCGGACGCCGTGCGCGGCGACGGAACCGGCGTTATTGCAGGCCGTGGCAGCCGCAGCGCCGCCCCGGCGGCCAGGACGAAAAGCCCGGCATTCAGCCATAGCACGATCCTCGGCGAGCCCGCGGCCGCCACCGCGAGCCCGGCCGCGGTGCTGGCGGCGATGAAGGCCGCGGCCCCGGCGCCCCGCACCACACCGTAGTCGAGCCTCCGCGGCCCGGCGGCCGCGCGCACCGCCAGCGCATCGGGCAGCGGCCCGACCGGGGCGGTCGCCAGGGCATGGGCCACGCCGACCAGCAGCAGCATCGCGCCGCCGCCGACCATCCCGTAGCAGAGGACGGAGACCGCCGCGCCGAGCAGTGCCAGGGCCAGCACTTGGCGCGGCGCGCCGGTGCGGTCGGCGACGGCCCCCGCGACCGGCATGGCGAATAGCCGCAGCGCGGTGCCCATGCCGAGCAGCAGCCCGACCTCGGAGGCCGAGGCGCCTTGCAGGGCGAGCACCGCCGGCAGGAAGGGGCTCAGCACGCCCCAGCCGAGGAAGAGCAGGACAAAGAGCAGCAGGTATCGCGGCAGCACCGCCGGACCTTCCGCCCTTGCCGCCGCAGCAAGGCCGATCGGGCGCGTTTCGTTCATCCGGGAGAATAGCCGGCGCCCGCGGTCCGGTTTCCCTGCTGCATCCGGGGTCACGCAAGCCTGAGCGGTGGCGGCGCGGATGCATCTTTCCCGGCTCCGCTCCGTTCCATCCTCAGCCGCGCATGCCGCGCCGGCCTGCCAGAGGACCATAGCCATTTTCGTGACCCGCCAGGCTGCGCTCGGCGCCGCCATGCCCGACCTCCTGGCTGCCTTGCGCCTGCGGCTGCCCGGCATCGCCGAGGCGGCAGCCACCGAGGATGTCGATGGAGCCTTCCCCGCTGGCTCGGTCGCCGCGCTGGATGCGGCTGGGCTGCTGCGCGCGCCGCTGGCTCGGGCGCTGGGCGGCGCCGGCTGGGGGATTGAGGCCGAAGGCGCGGCGCCACTGGCCCAGGCGCTGCGCCTGGTCGGCCGGGCCAGCCTGCCGCTCGGCCGGTTGTATGAGGGCCACGTGAACGCGCTGCGCCTGGTGCAGCGGCACGGCAGCGCCGCGCAGGTCGCAGCGGCGGCGCGAGACGCCGCGGCGGGGCTGCTGTTTGGCGTCTGGAATACCGATGCGCCTGGCGAGCCGCCGCTGGCGATCCGCCCGGACGGCCGGTTGGCCGGGCGCAAGGTGCTCTGCTCCGGCGCCGGCTTCGCGGCGCGGGCGCTGGTCACCGCCCGGCCGGAAGCAACGCCCGAGGCGCCGCCACAGATGCTGCTGGTGCCGCTCGTGCCGGGCGAGCGCGCCGACATCTCCGGCTGGACCGCCCAGGGCATGCGTGCCTCGGCGACCGGGGCGGTCGACTTCACCGGCCTCGCTCTCCAGGACGGCATGGCGATCGGCAGCCCTGGTGACTACCTGCGGCAGCCGGACTTCTCCGCCGGCGCCTGGCGCTTCGCCGCCGTCCAGTGCGGCGGGCTGGAAGCGGTGCTGGGCGCGCTGCGCGAGCATCTCCGTCGCACCAACCGCGGCGGCGATCCGCATCAGGCGGCGAGGCTCGGCCAGGCGGCGCTCGCGGCGGAGACGGCGCGGCTCTGGGTCCATTCCGCCGCCCTGCGGGCCGAGGCCGAGCCCGCCGCCGCCGAGGCCGCGACCTATGCCAACCTTGCCCGGACGGCGGTGGAGCGGGCGGCGCTCGACGTGCTGGAACTGGCGCAGCGCTCGGTCGGCCTGACCGCCTTCCTGCGGCCGAACCCCTTGGAACGGCTCTGCCGCGACCTCGCCACCTATCTGCGCCAGCCGGCCCCGGACCGGGCGCTCGGCGTGGCCGCCGCCGATATCCTGGCGGCCGTTCCCGCGGTCGGCGACCTGTGGGACAGGCCATGAGCGAGGCGGGCGTCCCGGCCGGCACCTGGCTGCGAGCGGCGGAGCGCGACCTGCCGCTGGTGGACGATGTCGTTGCGCTGCTCGGGCCTGACGGCGGCGCGCTGGTGGTGGCGCCGCATCCGGACGACGAAAGCCTCGGCTGCGGCGGGCTGCTGGCGGCCTGCGCCGCGGCGGGGCGGCCGGCGCGGGTCGTAGTGGTCAGCGACGGCGCCGGCTCGCATCCCCGGTCGCGCGCCTGGCCGCGCGACCGGCTGGTGGCGCAACGCCAGGCTGAGGCGCGGGCGGCGGTTGCCGAACTTGGGCTGGACCCGGCGCGTGACATCGGCTTCCTCGGCCTGTCGGACACCGCGGTGCCGATGGCGGGGACCGCCTTCGATGCCGCGGTCGCGGCCCTGCGCCGTGCGGCCGGCCCGGTCCCCGGCTGCGTCTTCGCGCCCTGGCGGCACGACCCGCATCGCGACCACACCGCCAGTTTCGCCATCGCCGCGGCGGCGCTGCCCACCTGGCCGCCGGAGACGCGGCTCTTCGCCTATCCGGTCTGGGGCCTGGCCTTCGCGCATCCCATCCCCGGCTTCCCGCTGCCGCCCGAGCCGCTGCTGCCGATGCCGCCGCGCGGCCTGCGGCTGGACGTCGCGCGCCACCTGGCGGCCAAGCGGCGCGCGGTCATGGCGCATGCCTCGCAGGTCTCGGGATTGATCGAGGACGACCCGGGCGGCTTCCGCCTGCCCGAGGCCGCCCTGGCCCTGGCCTTCCGCCCCTTCGAGCTGTTCCTGGAGGCGGAGGCGGGATGACCCGCCCGACGAATTCCCTGACGCCCGATTATTTCGAGGCGATCTACGCCCGCGACCCCGACCCCTGGGGCTTCGCCGACAGCGCCTACGAACGGGCGAAGTACGACGCGACCCTCGCCGCGCTGGCCCGGCCGCACTATGGCCGGGCGCTGGAGGTCGGCTGCTCTATCGGCGTGCTGACCCGCGACCTGGCGCCGCGCTGCGGCAGCCTGCTGGCGCTCGATGCCGCCGCGGCGCCGTTGGATGCCGCCCGCGCGCGCTGCGTCGGGCTGCCGCAGGTCGCCTTCGGGCAGATGCGCGTGCCGCAGGACTGGCCGGCGGCGGCGGACCCCTTCGACCTCATTCTGCTCTCGGAAGTCGTCTACTACCTGGATGCTGCCGATGTCGGCCGGCTCGCCGCGCGGGTGCGGGCTTCCCTGGCAAGGGGTGGAGAGGTGCTGCTGGTGCACTGGACCGGGGCGACCGACTATCCGCTTTCCGGCGACGCCGCGACGGAGACCTTCCTGCGGGCATCGGCGCCCTTCGCTAGGCCTACGCAGCAGTCGCGCGCCGATCGCTACCGGCTGGACCGGCTGCACGCCCTTCCGGCAGCCGCCGCGGGCTGACCAGCGCCCGGGCGCCGCGCAGTCCACCGAGGAGGGCGGTGGCGCGGTCGATCTCCACGCCGACCGCAGAGGCCCGCAACGGCCGCCGGTGGCGCAGCGGCAGGGCGCGGGCCTGCAATCCCTCCCAGGCCGACCAGAAGCGCGGCAGCCGGACGATCTCCGCCAACGTCGACGGCGCCATACCGAGCGCGAGCGCCAGCCGCACCGGGTCACCCAGGCGTGGCTGACCGGCCCGCAGCCGGCGCAGGGCGCGGCGGCAGCGCAGCCGCAGCAGCGCGTTTAACGCCGGCTCCAGGCTTGCATCGAGCGGCGCCGCCCCGGCTTCGGCAAGGCGGCGCCGCAGCGTATCCGCCATGCCGCCCGCCGCCCGCCCGTCCAGCCGGCAGGAGACGACGACGCGCGCCGCCGGGCAGTGCCGCACCCGCATGTCCGCGCGGATCAGCGCCTCGAACAGCGCCCGGTCCTCGCCGACCGGCACCGCGGGCGGGCCGCCGACGCGGCGATAGGCCGCGAGCGTCAGGGCAATGGAGGCGCCGGAATGCGCCGCATGGCGTGGCCAGGGGTCGTGCGGGTCGGGATCCACCAGTGCCGCCATCTCGTCCAGCAGCGCGGCATAATGCGCCTCCTGCGCTTCCTGCCGGCGCAGCGCCGGGGGCAGCAGCGCCGCCTCCGCCGGGTCGGCTGCTATGGCGCCGGCAACGGCATCGGCGCCTGCGGCCAGCGCGGCGAGATTGGCGTCCAGCCAGCCCGGCTCGGCCCTGCCATCGGCATCCGTGCTGAGCAGCACGGCGCGGCGCGGGTCGGCCTCCGCCGCCAGCAGGTCCGCCGCCGCCTCCATCGCCGCGCGGCGGGCGCCGCCGGCATGCGACAGGGAGGAGTCGAGCGTGGCCTCCCGCACCTCGAGCCGGAAGGGCAGGCCGGGGGCCAGGGCACGGGCGACGGCAGCGGTGTCGTCGCGGCAGTTGTTCGCCAGCACCAGGACGGCGAGGCCGCCGGAATCCTGCTGCCGGGCGAGGGCGGACAGGCAGTCGGGCAGCCGCGCCGCCTCATCCCGGGCCGGGATGGCGATGACCGCACGCAGGCGGGGAGGGCGGGGGCCTTGCGGAGCCACCCGCGGGGGAGGTTCGTGCGGGGAGGGATGCATGGGTCGCGGGAGAAACGAGCGAAAGGCGTTGCCGTTCCCGGTTCGGGTGGTTGCCGCCGATGCCGGATGCGTGCCCAATCCGTTCCAGGGAAAGCCGGCGCCGCCAGGGCGCCCCGGGGGAAACGCCATGAAGCTGCTCTTCGTCCAGGATTTCCGGCTCTGCGTGCTGCGCGGCGAGCATGCCGCGGTCGATGTCTCCGCTGTGCTGCGCGACATCCCGCATACCGGGCCGCACGACCTGATCAACGGGCTGATCGCCCGCTTCGACACTTGGCGGCCGAAGCTGGAGGCGGCCGCCGCGGCCGGGCCGGCCATGCCGCTGGAGGGCTTGCGCATCCGCCCGCCGCTGCCGAAGCCCGGCAACATCGTCTGCATGGCGGTGAACTACATGGAGGACGGGACGCTGCCCGCCCCCGCGCCGATCAACGCCTTCCACAAGGCGCCGACCGCCATCATTGGCCCGGGCGACACCATGGTGCTGCCCGACGTGCCGGCGACGATCTTCGAGGGCGAGGCGGAGCTGGCGCTGGTCATCGGCAAGCGCGCCCAGCAGGTGAAGGCGGTCGAGGCGATGGACTACGTCTTCGGCTACATGAACTTCATCGACGGCTCGGCGCGCGGGCTGAAGCCGGCCGGCAACAGCTTCTTCCAGATGAAGTCGCGCGACACCTTCGCGCCGATCGGGCCATACCTGGTGACCAAGGACGAGATCAGGGACCCGCAGAACCTGCGGGTACGGCTGACCAACAACGGCACGGTGATGCAGGACTTCAGCACCAGCGACATGGCGCACAGGATCGCCTGCTGCATCGAATGGGTTACCTCGATCCACACTCTCGAGCCGGGCGACATCCTGGCCACCGGCACCAACCATCGCGGCCTGAATTCCTTCATGGATGGCGACCGGATCGAGCTGGAGGTCGAGGGGCTCGGCGTGCTGCGCTTCGGCGTGCGCGACGACCTGAAGCGGACCTGGAAGCGGGAGACGCGGCTCGACCGCCAGCGCCAGGGCTTCGACACGCCGACGCCGCAGACCGGCGGCAAGTACGCGCAGGCCGAGTGATGCAGACCATCCCGCAGCCGACGCGCTACGGGCGGATCTTCCCGCCCGATGCCGCTTGGCTGGCCCGGCGCCCGGCGGAGCCGGCGCTGGAGCCCGAGCTGCCGATCATCGATGCGCACCACCACCTGTGGCACCGGCCGGACCAGCGCTACCTGCTGCCGGAATTCCTCGCCGACGTCGATTGCGGCCACCGCATCGAGGCCACGGTCTTCGTCCAGTGCCACGCGATGTACCGCGCCGCCGGACCGGAGGCGATGCGGCCGGTCGGCGAGACCGAATTCGTCGCCGGCATCGCCGCGATGAGCGACAGCGGCGGCTATGGCCCGACGCGGATCGCCGCCGGCATCGTCGGCTTCGCCGACCTGACGCTGGGCGATGCGGTGGAGCCGGTGCTGCAGGCGCATATGCAGGCCGGCGGCGGGCGCTTCCGCGGCGTGCGGCATTCCGCCGCCTGGGATGCCGACCCCATCATCGGCAACGGCCACCCGGCTCCCGGCCTGCTGGCGCGGGAGGATTTCCGCGCCGGGCTGCGGCGGCTGACGGCGATGGGCCTCGCCTTCGACCTCTGGGTCTTCCACACCCAGCTGGCGGAGGCGCTGGACCTGGTGCGGGCCTGCCCCGGGACCAGCTTCATCCTCGGCCATTGCGGCGGGCCGCTGGGCTATGGTCCCTATGCGGGCAGGCGGGATGAGGTCTTCTCGCAGTGGAAGGCGGGAATGGCGGCGCTGGCCGCCTGCCCCAATGTCGCGGTGAAGCTCGGCGGCATGTTGATGCGGCTGGCGGCCTACGACTACGGCGCGCTGGAGGATCCGCCTGGCTCCGCCGAGCTGGCAGAGCACTGGAAGCCTTTCATCCTTACCTGCATCGAGCTGTTCGGTGCCGACCGCTGCCTGTTCGAGAGCAATTTCCCGGTGGAGAAGATGGGCATCGGCTACGGCGCGATCTGGAATGCCTTCAAGCGCCTCGCCGCGGGGGCCTCGGCCGGGGAGAAGCGGGCGCTCTTCGCCGGCACGGCGGCGCGGGTCTACCGGTTGTAGGTCGGCTCGGCGCTGCGCAGCAGGCCGCCCCAGCGGGCGACCTCCGCCAGGTAGTGCCGTTGCGCCTCGGCCTGCGGGTTGCCGGGGATACGCTCGGCGCCGAGATCGGTCAGGCGCTGCCGCAGCACAGGCTCGGCCAGCGCCTCGACCACCGCGGCATGAATGCGGGCCATGGTGGCGTCCGGTGTCGCCGCCGGCGCCATCAGCATCTGCCAGATCGAGAAGGTGGCGCCGGGCAGCCCGGCTTCCGCCACGGTCGGCACCTCGGGCATCACCGTGCTGCGCTGCGCGCTGGAGACGGCGAGGATCTGGGCCCGGTCGGCGCGCACCGCGGCGAAGCCGGCGATGCCGGAATCGAACAGCATGTCGAGCGACCCGGCCGCGAGGTCGAGCTGCGCTTGGCCGGAGCCGCGATAGGCGACCTCGGTCATCCGCACGCCCGCGGCGCGGAGGAATTGCAGCGAGACGAGCTGCAGCGCGCCGCCGCCGCCGGAGGAGCCATAGGTCAGCCGGCCGGGCTGGCGGCGCGCGGCATCGAGCAGTTCCTGCATGGTGCGGTAGGGACTGTTCGGCGGCACCAGCAGCGCCATCGGCCCTTCCGTGACGGTGGTGACGGCGCGCAGCTCCGTCTCCGGATCGTAGTCGAGCTTCGGGAAGAGGGCCTTGGCCGCGGCCTGGCCGACATTGGTGAAAAGCAGCACGCTGCCGTCGCCCGGACCCTTCGCCACCGCGGCGGCGGCAAGGTTGCCGCCGGCCCCGGTGCGGTTCTCCACCACCGCGCGCTGCGGCAGCATCTGCGACAGCCGGTCCGCCAGCAGCCGGGCGGCGACGTCGGTCGAACCTCCGGTGCCATAGGGCACCAGGATGCGGATCGGCCGGGTGGGCCATTCCGGCTGCGCCCGCGCGCCTGCCGGGGCCAGCAGGACGGGCGCGGCGCGCAGCAGGGTCCGGCGGGTCGGCATCGGCCGGGTCAGCGCGCGGCCAGGCGGCGCGCCTCGGCGGCGCTCGGCTTCGGCAGGCCAAGGTTCTCGCGCAGCGTGTTGCCGCGGTAATCCTTCTGGTAAAGGCCGCGCCGCTGCAGCTCCGGCACCACCAGCCGGGCAAAATCCTCGTAGGCGCCGGGCATGTGGGTGGCGGCCATGACGAAGCCGTCGCAGGCACGACCCGCGAACCATTCCTCCATCTGGTCGGCCACCATCTTCGGCGTCCCGACGAAGGCGTGGTGCTCCTTGATGGTGCCGCGGCCGGAGAAGTGGACGAAGTCGGCGACGCTCGGGTTGCGCTTGCCGCTCAGCGCGACGACGCGGTCGCGGAATCCGTGCCAGGAGAGCGAGGCAAGCTCGTCGTCGGTCAGCGGTTCCTCGTAGGGCTTGCGCGCGAGGTCGTAGTTCAGCACCTCGGACAGCAGCGTCAGCCCGTCGATCGGCTTCGGCAGGGTGTCGAGCAGCGCCTTCTTCTCGCGGGCGATGTCCTCCGTCTCCCCGCACACCACGTAGCAGGCCGGGGCGACATGCAACTGGTCGGGGTCGCGACCCTCGGCGGCGATGGCCGCCTTCAACTCGGCATATTGCTTTTGGCCGGCGGCGAGGGAGGGGTAGACGACGAAGACCACCTCCGCCCAGCGCCCGGCGAACTGCCGGCCGCGGCCGGACTGCCCGGCCTGCAGCAGCACCGGATGGCCCTGCGGCGAGCGCGGCACGGAAAAGGGTCCGCGCGACTTGAAGTAGGTGCCTTCATGGTTCAGCCGGTGCACCTTGCCGCCGTCGGCGAAGCGGCCGCTGGCCTTGTCGAGGATCAGCGCGTCGTCGTCCCAGGCGCCCCAGTGGCCCATGACCACCTGCATGAACTC
The DNA here is from genome assembly GCF_004355005.1 of Dankookia rubra. Taxonomy (GTDB): domain Bacteria; phylum Pseudomonadota; class Alphaproteobacteria; order Acetobacterales; family Acetobacteraceae; genus Paracraurococcus; species Paracraurococcus ruber_A. The sequence continues at coordinate 31,555 of NZ_SMSJ01000009.1, read as the reverse complement.
CTCCGCGCGGTCATAGCGCAGGTCGTGCTCCAGGTGCTCGGTCTTGCCCATGTTCAGCGCCTCGCTGTCGTTCAGCGAGGTGACGATGTTCCAGGCGGAGCGGCCGCGCGTCATCAAATCGAGCGTGGCGAAGGTGCGGGCGACGTGAAAAGGTTCGTAGTAGGTCGTCGAATAGGTCGCGCCGAGGCCGAGCTTCGTGGTCGCGCAACCCATGGCCGTGACGATGGAGACGAGGTCCATCTTCACGGCGCGCACGCCGTTCTCGACGGTGTTGCGGTAGTCGTTCGAATAGATGTCGGGCATGGCCAGGCGGTCGTCGAAGAAAGCCATGTGGAACTTGCCATCTTCCAGCACGCGGCCGATGCGCTGGTAGTAGTCGGGCGTCAGGAAGTCGGTGGCGGAGGCCGGGTGGCGCCAGCTGGCCGGCAGGTTCGAGCAGTTCTGCGCCTGCAGGAAGGCGATCATCGTCATCTGGCGCGGCTGGGCGGCCATGGGACTTCCTCCGGGATCTCTTTTGTGCATGATCATGTATACACGGATGTGCAGTCAAGTGGCCCCGGGGCCGGCGCGTCCAAATGGGCTAGCCGGTCTCGCGCGTCCGGCGGTCCGCCGGGCCGGTCGGCAACGGGCGGGCGGAGCGGCGCTGCGAGGCGGCGCGGACATCCTCCGTCACGACCAGCATGCGGTTCTCCAGCGCGCTGCGGATATGCAGCCGCGCCGCCTCCTCGGCACGTGCGGCGTCGCGCGCCAGGATGGCGGCGACGATCGCCTGGTGCTCCGCCAGGGCGGAGGCGACGCGACCGGGCGCGTCGTAGGTGGTGCGGCCGAGCAGCGGCACGAAGTTCAGCAGCGCGCGCAGGCTCTTCAGCAGGAAGCGATTGTGGGCCGAGCGGTGGATGTGGTCGTGGAAGGCCTGGTTCTCCCGCGCATGGGCGCGCGGGTCGTCCGGCAGGGCCTGCATCCCCTCCAGGATGGCGTGCAGGATGCCGAGCTCGGTCGCATCCGCGTTGCGCGCGGCGAGGGCCGCCGCGGTGCCTTCCAGCGATTCGCGCATGGCGTAGAATTCGGCGATGGCCCGTAGGTCGTAGACCGCGACGGCGAGGCCGCCGCCGGCCGCGTGTTCCAACAGTCCTTCCGCCTGCAGCCGCCGCAGCGCCTCCCGCACCGGGGTGCGGCTCACCCGCAGCCAGGCGGAGATCTCGGTCTCCATCATCCGCTGGCCCGGCTCGATCGTGCCTTCGCGGATCGCCTCGTGGAGCCGCTCATAGGCCCACTGGTTGCGGCCGCGGGAGGCGGGGCCCTCCACCTCCTCCGTCAGGTCATCGGTGCTCATGCCGGGTTTTGGCCGGGATCGGGGCAAGGCGTCATTGGGCCTCGATGCGGGCGAGCTTCACCCGCTCGCCCCAAAGCGCCAGTTGCCGCTGGAGGAAACGCCCGAACTCGGCGGCGGTCATGCGCATCGGCGCCAAGCCATGGCCGGTCAGCTTCGCGGCGAAGTCGCGGTTCGCCAGGACGCTGCCCAGCGCAGCTTCCAGCTGCGCCAGGACCGCCGGCGGCACCGCGGCCTGGGTGACCATGGAAAACCAGACGCTGGCATCGAAGCCCGGCAGGCTGCCGGCCATGGGCGGCACATTGGGAGAAAGCGGGAAGGGATGGCCAAGGCTTTGCGCCAGCGCGCGCACCCGCCCCGCCTCGGCCTGCTGCATCCCCATGCCGAAATCGGCGAAGGTGACGTCGAGCCGCCCGGTGGAGACATCCGTCAGCGCCTCCGTGCTGCCGCGATAGGGCACCAGGGTCAGCTTCAGCCCGGCCATGTCCGCCAGCATCGCGCCCATGATATGCCCGCCGGCATTGCCATAGCCGAGGCTAAGATCGCGGCCGCGCACGCCGCGCAGCCAGCCGGCGAAATCCTCGCCCGGTGCGGCGGGCGGCACCACCAGCACATAGGGCGTCTCGGCGATGGTGCCGATCGGCGCGAAGTCGCGGATCGGATCGTAGGGCGGGCGGCGCAGGGTATGCGGATTGATGGCGGCGACCGAGGTGCCCATCATCATCAGCGTGTAGCCGTCGGCCGGCGCCTTGGCCACGAGCTCGGCGCCGACCACGCCATTGGCGCCCGGCCGGTTCTCCAGCACCACGGATTGGCCGAGGGCACGGCCGAAGGGCTCGGCCAGCAGGCGGGCCAGGATGTCGGTGCCGCTGCCCGGCGGGAAGGGCACGACGAGGCGGATCGGGCGGTCCGGCCAGGCGGCCTGGGCGCGGCCCGCGGCAAGCAGCGCGGGCAGCGCCAGGGCGGCGCGGCGGGAAATGCGCGCGGTCATCTCAGGGGTCTCCCAGCCGAAGCATGGTTTTGCGCACCGGATGCCGGTCGATCGCCAGCACCGCCTCCGCCGTCTCGCGGGCGCGCTCCGGCGTCAGGTGCATCCCGGCCGCCAGGGTGTATTTCCGCAGCGCGCCGGCGCGGTCCAGCTGGCGCTGACCGGCGCCGCTGTTCACCCGCACATGGTGGCGGAGCCGGCGGCCGTCCTGCAGCTCCAGCTCGACGCCGCCGGAGAAAAAATCGGGGTAACCGGTCTCGGGGTCCGCCGCGCAGGTGGTCAGGGCACAGAGCGCGAGCGTGCGCTCATCCGCCATCGCCTCCGGCCGCAGCTCCGCCAGGCCGAAATGGCCGAGCCGCAGGCAGGTGGCGACGATGAAGGGGGCGCTGAACTTGGCGGCGTACTCGGTCTGCGGTCGGGCCTTGGCGGCGACCGGCTCGGCGACGATGGGCAGGGTCGGCGCCGGCAGCAGGATGCGGATGGCGCGGATGGCGTCGACGTCCAGCCCGGCCTCATGCAGCCCGATGGCGGCATCCGCCGCGCCATGGGCGAAGTGGCAGACCGGGTAGGGCTTGATCGCGGTCTCTGCGAGCTTCCAGTCGCTGCCGAGCCCGGCCGAGAGCTGCCCCATGTCAGCATCCGGCAGGTGCGCCTGCAGGTGCGATTGGAACAGGCCGAACTTGCCTTCATAGGGCCGCGACGGGCCGACGAAGTCATGCTTCGCCAAGGTCGCGGCGGTGATGCCGGCCACCGCTCCCCAGCCCGGGTGGAAGCGCTTGGTCCAGGCGCCTTCCTCGAGGAAGACCTGCACGCCGGAGGCGGTGCTGGCGGCGATTCCCTGGGCGGAGACGAGCTGCGCCGCGTCCAGCCCAAGCAGCCGCGCGGCGACCACGGTGCTGCTGAAATGCGAGATGACGCCGGTGCCGTGGAAGCCGGCATGGTGGAAGCCGCCGCGGGCGGCCAGGCCGATGCGGATGGCGACCTCCATCCCCGCCACATAGGCCGCCATCAGCGTCTCGCCGTCGGCATCCAGCTCCTCGCCAAGCGCCAGGGCGCAGGGCAGGGTGGCGACGCTGGCATGGACGATGCTGGCGAGGTGGGTGTCGTCGAAGTCGAGCCCGTGCATCAGCACGCCGTTGGCCAATGCGGCATCCCGCACGGCCAGGCGTTCCGGACGACCGACGACTCGGCAGTCGCCGTTGCCGCCCAGCGCCGCGATGCCGGCCATGGCCTTGGCCGCGAAGGGAAAGGCATTGGCGGCGAAGCCGACGCCGACGGCATCCAGGATCTGGATGCGGGCGCGTTCGCGCACCGCTTCGGGAATGGAGTCGTAGCGCAAGCCGGCGGCGAAATCGGCGATGTCGGTGGCATGGCCGGCCGGGTTCATGCCGCCTGCCCTTGCTCATTGCGCCAGGCGATATAACGGGTCAGGCCGGCGCGCAGGTCTACCGCTGCCTCCCAGCCGATCTCGTGCCTTGCCTTGGCGGGGGAGAAGCCGAGATGCGTGCCGCCGGCCGATTTCACCGCGCGCGTGTCGGCGCGGTACTCCGGCTGCAGCCCGGCGGCGCCGCACACCTGCAGCAGCGTGTCCACCAGGGTGGTGTGGGTGGTGTCAACGCCGGTGCAGAGATTGAGCACCTGGCCGCCCCGGCCCCGCAGCATGGCCGCGATGCAGCCGGCGGCGACATCGGTGACATGGATGTAGTCGTGCACCTCCCGCCCGTCGCCAACGATGACCGGTCTTTCGCCGCGGCGGATGCGGTCATGTGTCTCGGCGATGAAATTGGCGTTCACCGCGCGGGCATGCTGGCGTTCGCCGTAGACCGAGGAGAAGCGCATCCCGCTGAAGCCGATGCCATGCCGCTGGGCGTAGAGCAGGCCGAGTTGCTCGCCGAGCAGCTTGGTGACGCCATAGACCGCGGCGGCGGGGGAGACGCTGGCCATGGCGCTGGGGCAATCCTCGTCCAGCACCTCGGCCGCCGTATTGCCATAGGCGGCGACGGAGGAGGCGAAGACCACGTGGCGTGCCTTGGCGATCCGCGCGGCTTCCAGCGTGTTCGCCACGCCGGTGGTGTTCACCGCGACGCCGAGCGGCGGGTTCTGCGAAAAGGGCAGGGTGAGGAAGCCGGCGAGGGCAAAGATGCCGTCGCTGCCCGCGGTCGCGTCGATCAGCTCATTCAGCCGAAGGATGTCGCCGCGGACCAGGCGGATGCGCGGGTCACCGGCGAGGTGCGCGATAGTCTCCGGCGTGCCGAGCGCGTAGTTGTCCAGCAGCCGGACCTCGGACGCGCCCTGGTCCAGCAATTGGTCGGCGATATGCGAGCCGATCAGGCTGGCCCCCCCGGTGACGAGGTAGGCCTTGCCAGCGACGGTCGGCGTCATCTGCGTTCCCCCGTGCCGCCCGGTGTGCCCGGCGGCCTGTTGCCGGGATGCTTTCATGGCGCGGCCGCGTCTGTCAACGCAGCGGCACACGCGTGTATGCATGATGGAGCGGCGACCGGCGGGCATCCGGGACAGCCCCGACCGGGCGGCGAGCTCCAGCGTCAGGCAGGCGCCCTGGCCGCAACCCAGGACCACCCTGCGGTCAGGCCCGAAGCCCCCGTCCTCCAGCGCGTTGAGGCCGGAGGCGCGCTAGGGATAGAATACGCCGCCGGTCGCGCGCTGCGGCGCATCGGGTTTGTTGGGCAGGGGGATGAACTCGGCCTCGTCGCCCGGCACGGTGTCGAAGCGGCCCTTCGCCCATTCCTCCTTCGCGGCCTCGATGCGTTCGCGGCGGGAAGAGACGAAGTTCCACCAGATGTAGCGTGGTCCCTCCATCGGGGCGCCGCCGAACAGCATGAAGCGCGCATCCGCCGTCGCCGCCACCGTGATCGCGTCCCCCGGCCGGAGGACCAGGAGCTGCCCGGGCTCGAATGCGTCTCCGGCGATCTCTATCCGGCCGCTGAGGATGTAGATCGCCCGTTCGTCGTAGCCGGCATCGACCGGCAGGCGGGCGCCCGCCGCAAGCTGCACGTCGGCATAGAGCGTCTCGGACGCCGTCTCGAGCGGCGAGGCCGTGCCGAAGGCCCGCCCGGCGATCAGCCTTGCCCGCATGCCGCCGGCCTCGACCACCGGCAGCGCCTCGGCGCCGTGATGCATGAAGGCGGGATCACTTTCTTCCTGGCTCGCGGGCAGCGCCATCCAGGTCTGGATGCCGAACAGGCGCTGGCCGTGGCGCTTCCGCTCCTCCGCGGTGCGCTCGGAATGGACGATGCCGCGGCCGGCCCGCATCCAGTTCACCGCGCCGGGCTGGATCACCTTCTCGGTGCCCAGGCTGTCACGGTGCAGGATCTCGCCCTCGAACAAATAGGTGAGCGTCGAGAGGTTGATATGCGGGTGCGGCCGCACGTCGATGCCCTGGTCGGTCAGGAACTCGGCCGGGCCCATCTGGTCGAAGAAAATAAAGGGGCCGACCATCTGCCGGCTGGTCGAGGGCAGCGCCCGGCGTACCGTCATCTCGCCGAGGTCGACCGCGCGCGGCACGATCTTCAACTCGACCGCGTCGACGTTCGTGCGGTCGCCGAGCGTCGGGTCGGGGCAGGGATTCCAGCTCATGCGTCGTCTCCTTTGGTGGCAGGTACGGGCTCAACGCCTCAGGACGGCGCCGGTCGGATCAGCCGTGGGCGAAGTTGGGCAGGCGGGCGTCGAACCGCCAGGCCGGAGGGGCCGGCATGCCATGGAATAGAATCGGGACAGCCGGGCGCGGAGACAATCTCCGCCCTATCACGCAGCGTGGCGATCACCATGCCGGCTTTTTCTTCCTCCGGCTGTTCGGGTCCAGTGCCGCCGCGCCCCAACGGACGGATGGCGTCGCAATTCCAGGCGTCGGCCCGGCCGACGGCTTGGGCGGACGTAACCCGTCTTGCAGCGGCGCCGAGCCGCGGCCGTCAGCAGGTCAGTTGCGGCGGCTGGCGGAGCGGCGGATTCCTGACGCATCGTAACCGCCGCGGATCGAGGGTGGGCCCAAAATCCTCCGCTCCTGTCGCCTGAACCGTAACAGTGCGTTCAGGCCACCTGCCGAGCCGGTGGTCAGCGACATCCGGCGCGCGACCCACAAACAGCACCCAGCCGAGGAGAAGATCCGGATCATGCTGGAGCGCCTGCGCGGTGAGGACAGCATTGCTGCCCATCGCCTGCTCAGCGCACACACGCTGATCGCCAGTCCGGTCTTAATCGTGGTCGATGCGGCCGACGAGTTCCACACCACGACCACTGCACCACACCAGCTCTGGCAGACCGGCTTTGCATACCTGAAGGTCATTGGCTGGGGCGGCTTCTATCTGCCCAGCGTGCTGAACGACTTCTCCCGCACCGTCATGGCCTGGAAGCTCTGCACGGCCATGGTGCCACGCGACGTCACCGACACGCTGGAACTGGCTCTCGCCGCGTCAGGTTGCGCGCAGGCGCGTGTGCGCCACAGGCCGCGGCTGCTGTCCGACAACGGACTGAGCACCATCATCAGAGACTTGGCCGACTGGCTGGCCAGCCCGCCGGCGAAGGACATCCGCGGCGCCCTCTGCTATCCGCAGACCCAGCGTAAGATCGAGCGCTGGCACAAGACCCTGCAGAACCGCCTCCGGCTCGAGCATTCCTACCTGCCCGGCGAACTCGAGGTGCGGCTCGAAGCTCTTGCCGATCATGACAACCACCGCCGCGCTCACGAGAGCCTCGGCAACCGCACACCCACCGACGTCTACTTCGGCCGCGGCCAGGCCATCCTGTCTGAACACGCGCGCATCACCTGGCCGACCATCCAACAACGCCGCTTGCCGCATCAGCAGCAGGCCACATAACCTCCAACCATCCCAAGCCAAAGCCTCTGCGGGAAATACGCCTCGCCTTGCTAGAATCGTCCGACGACGGAAAACGACAACAGGGCGTGCCTGCGTCGACGTCCCGCGCGTCATTCTCGTCCGCGCATCATGCGGCCCTGCCGGTGCCGCTCTGCCGCAGCACACGGGCGAGCCGGTCAAGCAGCACCTCGGGCGTGGCTGGCTTGCGCAGCAGGGCGAAAGGACCGCCCCGCTCGGCCTCGTCCATCCGACCATGGGCGACCTCACCGGCGTGACCGGTGACCAGCACGGCGGGCAGGCGCGGCAGTTGCGTCCTGACCTCGGCGAGCAGGTCGAGCCCGTCCAGCACGCCCGGCATGCTGAAGTCGGTCACCAGCGCATCCGGCCGGAAGCCATCGGCGAGGGCGGCGAGAGCCGAGGCGGCGTCCTCAGCCGCCCGCACTTGGTAGCCCTGGTCCTCCAGGTGCCCGACAAGTACGGCGCGCACCTCGGCCTTGTCCTCGGCCAGCAGGATAGCAATGCCGCCCTTTGGCGGCGGCGCCGGTTCGGGGGCCGAGCCGTCGATAGCAGAGCTGGCCGCAGCGTGCTCCAGCCAGCGCGGCATCCAGACCGAGACGGTGGTGCCAAGGCCCGGCGTACTCTCGATCGACAATCCGCCACCGGATTGCTCGGCGAAGCCACGTGCCATGGCCAGGCCGAGGCCGGTGCCCTTGCCCCTGGGTTTGGTGGTGAAGAATGGCTCGGTCACCCGCGCCAGCACCTCGGGCGGCATGCCCTCGCCACGATCAGCGACGGACAGGCGCAGGTAGGTGCCAGGCTGCAGGCCGTGCGGCGGCGGTTGGGCATCATGCACCGTCACCTCCTCGGCCGTGAGGGTCAGTGCGCCGCCGTCGGGCATGGCATCGCGGGCGTTGTTCGCCAGGTTGACCAGCACCGCCTCAAGCTGTGCCTTGTCAGCGAGCAGCGTGGGAAGGTCCGGATGCACCTCGGTCCGTAGCATGACTTTCGGCCCGAGGGCGGACCCGAGCAACTCGGCCAGTCCCTCGAGCAAGGGGCCAGGCGCCACCGGTTCGGAGCGGAGTTCGCCGCGCCGGGCAAAGGAGAGCAGGCGGCCGGTGACCGCCGCTCCGCGCCCGGCTGCCTCGGAGGCGATGCTGAGATACCGCCGCACCGCGTCGGCTTCCGCGGGCAGGCGCTTCGAGGCCAATGCGATGCCGCCCTGAACCGCCTGGAGGACGTTGTTGAAGTCATGCGCGATGCCGCCCGCCAGCCGCCCCAGCGCCTCCATCCGCGCGGCCTGCGCCAGTCGCCGCTCGCTCTCGGCCAGGGCGCGGCCGCGCTCCTCGGCCAGATGGTCGAGTTGTTCCGCCTCGCGCGCCAGCACGGCCTCGGCCTCCCGCCGCGCCGTGATGTCCATGTTCAGGCCCGCCATGCGGCTGGCTTGGCCGTCCGGTCCCGTCACAGCATGGCCATGGCCCGCGATCCACCGGACACCCCCGGCATGGACGATGCGGAACTCGTGGCTGAAGGCGCCATCGCCCGAGACGATGGCGCCCTGGATCGCCGCGGTCAGGCTCGGCAGGTCGTCCGGATGGACGGTCGAGAGCGCGTCCTCGCCGCTCGGCTGGCCACGCGCGGGGTCGAGGCCGAAGAGCTTGAACTGCCGCGCATCCCATTCCAGCTGGTCAGTGCGGAGATCCCAGGACCAGTAGCCCATGCCGCCCGCCTCGAGGGCCAGGCGCAGCCGGGCCTCGGTCCTGGCCAGGGCACTCTCGGCCGCGACACGGGCCGTGACGTCGATCGCCACGCCGTAGGCGCGTATGAACTGCTCACCTGCCCCCCACTCGCGCAGCGTCCGCTGTTCGACGTGCATGATGGCGCCGGTGACGGGGTGGGCAATGCGGTATTCGTAGCGGGACTCCGCCGCGCCGCTGGACAAGTCGGCCGCAACCTGGGCGACCAGGCGGGCCGCATCGTCGGGGTGAACCAGGGCGATCCATTCGGCGCGTGAGATGGCATCCTGGGCGGATGGGAAGCCCAGCCGCGCGAGGGCCCCCGGCGCGGTGCGGATGGCTCCGTCCGGCAGGTCCTGCACGTAGCTGACGACACCGGCCGCCTGCTGCGACAGGCGCAACACCGCCTCGGTGTCGGCCAGGCGCGCCATGGCGGTTCGCGCTTCGGTGACGTCGTGGATCGTGCCGATGATGCGCAGCACGCGGCGCCTGGCGGGCGCGCCCGGGTCGGGCTCGAAAAAGGCACGCCCATGGACGGAGAGCCAGCGTACCGCTCCGCCCGGCAGGACGACTCGGTAGTCGCGGACCAGGTCGTCGTCCGGCTCGGCCGGGTCGATGGCGCGCGCCACGGCGGCCTCGGTGGCGACGCGATCCTCCGGCAGCAATGCCGCAGCCCAGGCGGCGTACCCAACCACCGCTGCGGTCGGCAGGCCGAACAGCGCCTTGCAGCGCGCATCCCACTCCAGGGTTTCCGTCCCGCGCCCGACCTCCCAGCCCCAGGTGCCGAGTCCGGCGGCATCGAGGGCGAGCCGCAGTCGCGCCTCGCTCTCGGCGAGCGCATCGCGGGCGCGCCGCTGCGCATCGACATCGACCAGCGCGACGACGCCTCCGGCCACCTCGCCCCTCTCGTCCCGGATGGGGCGCCCGAGGATCCGCGTCCAGGCGCGCGTCCCATCGCCGCGCTGGAAGTGCACCTCGATCGAAGGTTCCTCCTCATCCGCCAGCGCCATGCGCGCGAGCGGGTATTCGTGACTTTCGACCCGCCTGCCGTCGGCGTGGAAGGAGACCCAGTCCTCGCAACCATCGACATCGGCCGAGCGCAGCACCGGGCGGCGGAGCATCTGCTCGACATAGCTGTTGGCGTTGACGATGCGGCCGGAGGGCAGTTCGGCCAGGATCAGGCCGACGGGCACCGTCCCCAGGATGGTGCGGAGTTGCGCCTCGCTCGCGGCCAGGGCCGTCTCCGCCCGCTTCCGCTCGGTGACGTCGATCGCCACGCCGAGCACGCTGAGCGGCGTGCCGTCGGCGGCGTATTCGCACCGCGCGCGCATCTCCACGTCGAGGACCGCACCGGTATCGGGCCGGACCACGCGGTACTCGAAATGCGCGCTCGGCGCGCGGCTGCCGAAGGCCGCGGCCCGCTGCCTCGCTATCCGGTCCGCGTCATCCGGGTGGATGGCGGAATGCCACTCCTCCAGCGGCATGCGGTCGCTGCCCGGCGGGAAGCCGAAGAGCTGCAAGGCCGCCGGGCCGCAGCGCAGCATCCTGCTCGGGACGTCGAGGGTGAAGCTGGCGATCCCCGCGTGCTCCTGCGAGAGGCGCAGGACCGCTTCGCTGTTGGCCAGCGCCAGCTCGGCGCGCCGCTGGCGGGTCAGGTCGATCAGCACGCCGAGACCGCGCTGCGGGATGCCCGCCGCGTCGCGCTCCACCAGGGCACGCGACATGAGCCAGCGCTCGCCGCCGTCCGGGGCGGGTATGGCGGAGCGGAAATGTGCCTCGTAGGGCGCGCCTTCCTCCACCGCCCGCCGCCAGGCCTCGGCTGCCGCGGCCCGGTCGTCCGGGTGCAGCGCCTCCACCCAGGTTTCCGCGCTCGCCTCGAGCGGCCCGATCCCGAGCAGGTCCCCGGCCTCACGCGACCAGCGGCCTCGGCCCGTCGCCAGATCGAGCTCCAAGGTGCCGATGCCCGCGCCCGAGGTCGCCAGTCGCAGCCGCGCCTCCGAGGCGGCGAGTTCCGACGTGCGTGCGGCGACAGCCGCCTCGAGGCCGGTATTGGCGGCGGTGAGACGTGACAGCGCGGCGCGACGTTCGGTCGTTGCTGCCGAGAGGAGTTGCGCTGTCGCGGCGGCAGCGCCGACGAAAAGCTGGAGCAGCACCGCCTGACCGGTCGGGCCGAGGTTGATGCGGTCGAAAGGGCCGAACCCGGACGCGGCGGTACCGGCGGCACAGAGCGCCAGGAACGCCGCGGTGGACGCGGTCGCGAGCGGCCCGAGGCGGAGCGCCGCCCATAGCAGCGGCGGCACGGTCAGGAAGGGCGGACGGATCACGGGGGTGGTCAGCCAGAATATGGCCACGCAGGATCCGAGCACGGCAGCGTGGGCCGCGGCAGCCTCCAGCCACCAGGCCGCACTTTTCACCGCAACGGTGCGATAAGGGCGCCAAGCCCCCGCGGCAGCGAGGACGAGAGGCGAGACGACCAGGATGCCGACGACATCGGCGGCCCACCACACCGGCCAGACCGTGGCGAAGGGCGCGCCAAGAAGCGCGTCGACCGTTCCGGCGCCGACCACGCTTCCGGCAACCGGCGCGGCGAGAGCGGCAGCGCCGAGCACCACGGTGTCCCGCATCCGGGCACCGGGTTGCAGCGGCGGGGCGTGCAGCAGCAGGCGAACGAGGGAGGCGCCTGCCAACGCCTCGAGGGCGTTCGCCAGGGCGAAGCCGAGCACGAGGAGCGGCGGGCGGCCCAGCACCAAAACGTCTGACGCCAGGTTCGCCGCCGTTGCTGCGGCGATCAACATGGGCCAGCGGCGCGGCGGAGCCAGCAACAACGCCGCAAGATAGAGGCCTGCGGCAGGCCAGAAGCTCGCCACCTCAACGGACCGCAAGGTGAGGGCATGGCCGAGCAGCGCAGCGGCAAGATAGGCCATGCCGAAGATCAGGGCGAGCGCGAGGGGGCGCATGTGCCCCGCGCGCCCAGGCTGGCGCACAAGGTGCATGGTGGCTGTCACTGCGTGGCCCTCGGCTCCCCGTCCTCCGCCAGCGGGGCGAAGCGCCGGCGCAGGGCGGCGCCGTAGCCGCAGGCGGCCTGCTTCAGGGCGGCAAAGTCGGGAACCCGCACGTGGCCGTGGCGGATGCGCACCAGGCGCTCGTTCCGCGGGGCGAGCGGCGCCGGGCTCAGGGTGGCGCGGTGGACACCGAGCATTTCGGCCAGGAGTTCGTGCGCGAGGGGAATGGGGAGCAAGACCTCGCCTCGGGCGAGTGCAGCGTGGTCGCGTCGCGGCAAGGCCGAAAGCAGCCGCTTGCCATGCCAAGGAACCTGTGGGCGGGCCTCTGGCCCATCGGGACAAGCTTGAAGGCGGGACGCGTCAGCCCCGCGCGGTAGCGATTTGAAGGGGAGACGATCTGCCGTTCTCACGAAAGATCAAGTAAACGAGAATACTTCTTTGCGCCACCATTTTTCGCATCGATGCGCGTGTACTGAGTTACGCAGCATCCGCTTCGCGTAATGATTACCGCTGTTATTGGCGAGTTCTATTGCTAGCGAGGCGTGCTGAGCAGGGGTTCAAGGATCTCCGTAATAAAGTGATTGTGCCGATGCCGTTTAATTGAAGATTCGGCGGGCAGGCGGGGGCACCCTCATTCACGGACAACTTTCGTAAGCGGCATGGTGATGTCGCAACGCAGGCCCGCGGTCTCGAACAGCAGCCTTGTATGGGCCTGCAATTCGTGCGCGAGGCCGCGCTCGATGAGCCGCAAGCCGAAACCGCGGTGGATGGGCGGCCCGGAAATCGGCGGCCCGCCCCGTTCGGTCCAATGCAGGCAAAGCCAGCCCTGGCCATCCTGCACATGAATGGACCAATCGATGCAAACAGTGCCGCCAGGCATGGACAGGGCGCCATGCGAGGACGCGTTGACGGCGAGCTCGTGGAAGGCCATCGCCAGGGCGACGGCCGCGCCGGGAGCCAGCCTGACCTCCGGCCCGGAAAACCTGGCCCTCGGCTGGTCCGCGCCACAGTGGAACGCCAACTGCCGCTCCACCAGGACAGGCAACGACGCTCCGGCCCAGTAGCTCTGGGCGAGCAGTTCATGCGCTCGCGCCAGGGCGAGCAGACGGCCCAGCAGCGCAGCACGGACGGCGCCCGACGGAACCGTGGCGCGAAGGGTCTGCGTGGCCACGGACTGGACCACGGCGAGCGTGTTGTTGACGCGGTGATTGACCTCGTCGAGCAAACGGCGCTGCCGTGCCTCGGCGCGCCTGCGCTCGGTGATATCGCGCTGCGCCGATACCCACCGCACGATCCGGCCGGTGCCGTCCCGCACCGGTGTCATCAGCCACTCCACCACGAAGGGCGTGCCGTCCTTACGGTAGTTCACCGCCTCGTCGCGGATCGGCTCGCCGGCCTGCATCGCAGCCCGCAGGCGGTCCAACGCTGCGCGTTCCGTTTTCAGGCCTTGCAGGAAGCGCGGGGATCGGCCGATTGCCTCGTCGCGCGCATAGCCGGTCATGCGCGTGAAATTCGGGTTGACGTACTCGATGACCGGGCCGGGCTCGTCCAGCTCGGGGCCGGTGATGATGATCGTTTCTCCGACAGCCTCGACGGCTGCCCTGAACAGGTCAAGGTCGAGGCTGTCGTCCATCGCTTCGGCAGCGATCGGCTGGCGCGCAGATCCCCCCGCCTGCCGCTGCTCCGGCGCTTGGCCGCTCATTCTGTCTGCACCGCTCGTCGCCTGCTTTCAAAGGATCCGCCTTAGCTCATGCAAAAGCCGAGCCCGACCCCTGGTTTCTGATGCCACCGACATGTTGTGCGCCAGAGAGGGAAGGGAAGCCGGGATACCGGCGGCGCGCCGGCCGTTGCCGCGGCATTCGGTCGCGCCGGCCGGGGAGCCCTGGGGAAGCGCAGGGTGACCCCGCTACCCTGTCCCGGCCCTATCTCGGCCAGCACGGCCGCACCGGCCTGATTGCGTCAGCGAACGGACCAGGGCCGGGCGAAGTCCGCCGGTGGCGCTGGACGTCCAGGTGGGCCGTCCGAGAGGACCGTCACGCCGGCCCCACACGCCGAGGCCGGTCCTCGGATTGGACGCGGATGCGGAACGAACGAGGTGTTGCCTCCGCGCGGCAGGAAACGCCGCGGCATCCGGTTCTGCGCCGCGGCCTGGTCACGCCCTGATGTCCGGCCGCGCGGCGAGTACCCGTGTCATCTGGCCGCCTTCAGCCCAGGAAGTCCCGCCTGCCGCAGCACGCGGGCGAGCCGATCGAAAAGCATCTCGGCTGCGGCAGGCTTGCGCAACAAGGCGAAGGGACCGCCCTGCTCGGCCCGCTCCAGCCGCCCGGGCAGCGCATCGCCTGCATGCCCGGTCACCAGCACGGCGGGCAGCCGCGGCAGCCGCGCCCGCATCGCGCCGAGCAGGTCGAGCCCGTCCATCTCCCCCGGCATGGCCAGGTCGGTGACGAGGGCATCGAACCGCACGCCGCTCTCGACCAGCAGGAGTGCCGCGGCGGCGTCCGCGGACTCCCAAACGGCATAGCCATGGTCCCTGAGCTGCGCAGCGAGCACCGCCCGAACCTCGGACTGGTCCTCGGCCAACAGCACGGTGAGCTCCCCGGCAGGCGGTGCCGACGCGCGGGGAATGTTCTTCCTGTCGTCCACGAGCAGGCCGCCGCCGCTGCGGTCCGGCACCCGCGGTAGCCAGACTGAGACGCTGGTGCCGCGCCCGGGCGCGCTCTCGATCAAGAGGCCGCCGCCCGACTGCTCGGCGAAGCCGCGTGCCATGGCAAGGCCGAGCCCGGTGCCCTGGCCCCTCGGCTTGGTGGTGAAGAAGGGCTCGCTCATGCGCGTCAGCACCTCGGGCGGGATGCCCTCGCCCTCGTCGACCACATACAGACGGACGTAGACACCCGGGGCGAGGCCGTGCGGCGTGCGTGCCGCATCCGGCACCGTCGCGGCCTCGGCCCCGAGGGTCAGGCCACCGCCGCCCGCCATGGCGTCGCGCGCGTTGTTGACGAGGTTGACCAGCACCGCCTCGAGCTGCCCCTTGTCAGCCAGCAGCGGTGGCAGGCCGGGCGCCACCTCCGTCCGCAGCGCCAGGTTCGGCCCGATCACCGGCTGCAGGAATTCGACCAGCCCCGAGAGCAGCGGCCCGGGAGCGACCGGCTCGGCCTGCAGCTCGCCGCGCCGGGCGAAGGCGAGCAGGCGGCCGGTCACCGCCGCCCCGCGCCCGGCCGCGTCGGAGGCGAGCCTGAGATACTTCCGCACCGGCTCAGCCTCGGGCGGCAGGCGTTTCGAGGCGATCGCGATGCCGCCGTGCACGGCCTGGAGGACGTTGTTGAAGTCGTGCGCGATGCCGCCCGCGAGCCGCCCGAGCGCCTCCATCTTCGCCGCCTGCGCCAAGCGTCGTTCGCTCTCGGCCAGCGCCCGGCCGCGCTCCTCGGCCAGACGGTCGAGCTGCTCGGCTTCGCGCGTCAGGACCTGCCGCGCTGCGACGATGTCGGTGATGTCGAGTGCCGAGCCGACATAGCCGAGATAGCTGCCGTCCGTGGCGATCCGCGGCGCGGCGGCGTCGATCACCCAGGCCCAGCCGGCGTCCGAGGCGCGGCGCAGGCGGCATTCGATCCGGTAGCCGCCGCGGCGGGCGGCCGCATCGAGGAAGGCATCCCGCACGCAGTCGCGGTCTTCGGGATGAATCATCTCGAGCCAGCCGAAGCCGAAGCCTTCCGCCTCGGTCTGGCCGGTGAACTCGCACCAGGGCTGGCTGAGATAGGTGCAGAAGCCCGCAGCGTCGGTTTCCCACACCATGCTCGGCGCGTGGTCGGCCATCGAGCGGAAGCGTGCCTCGCTCTCGCGCAGCGCCGCCTCGGCTGCCTTGCGTTCCGAGATGTCGCGAACGATGGCGAGCAGGAAGGGGCCACCCGCCTCATTGATCGCCGTGACGCTGACCTCGACGGGAAGGCTGGTGCCGTCGCGCCTGCGATGCCGCGCCTCAAAAGGCGCGACGGATTCCCGCATGGCCTGGGCCACGATGCCGCGGAACCGCTCGACCGGCCAGTCCGGATCGAAGTCGGCGACGCTGAAGGTGAGGAACTCCGCTTCCGTATAGCCGAGCCGCGCCCAGGACGTCCGGTTGGCGTAGACGACCCGTCCCTCGGCGTCGAACATGTGGTGCGCGTCCACCGAGCGCTCGCTGAAGGCCTTGAAGCGCGCGACCTCCTGCTCCCACCTCCGCCGCTCCGTGACGTCGCGTGCGACCGAGAGCAGCCGCGGCGGCTCGCCGTCCCGCGCGTGCAGCCGCGAGATGGTGACGTCCCACCATTTCGGCGTGCCCTTCGCAGTCGGGCCATAGGCGGTGTAGCGGGCCGTGTGACCGTCCCGCGCCCGCGTCATGGCTTCACGCACCAGTCGCCGCGACTCCTCCGGCCATAGCTCCTCGACCGGCCGCCCGAGCACCTGCGCCGTGTCGTCGAGCTCCTTCTGGCATCGCCCGGGCTCGTTCATGAAAGCGACACGCCCCTCGGCGTCGAGCACCACCATGCAATCCGAGGTACCGCAGAGAATGGAGCGGCCGAACGCCTCGCTCTCGGCCAGCGCCGCCTCCGCCGCGCGCCGGTCGGTGATGTCGAGGTTGACGCCGATGGCGCGGCGCGGCGCACCGTCCGGACCGTGGTCGAGGTAGCGGCCGACCGTCTCGATCCAGCGCTCCGCGCCGTCATCGGCGCGCCGGATGCGGTAGCTGACACGATAGGCATGCATGCCGGGCCGGGCATCCCGGTTCGCTGCCTCCACCGCGGGCCAGTCCTCGGGCAGGATGCGGTCGTGCCACATGGCATTGCTGGCCCAGCCCGAGCGGTCCGGCACGTAGTCGAGCATGGCGAACTGGTTGGCTGTCCAGGAGGCCGTCCCGGTCGCAAGGTCGGCATCCCAGGTGGCCAGCCCGGCGCTCTCGCCCGCGAGGCGCAGGCGCGCCTCGCTCGCCGCCAAATCTGCCTCGGCCCGGCGTTGCGCCGCGACGTCGGTCAGCGAGATCAGGGTGACCGGCGGCTTGCCCTCCACTGTCCGCTGCACCATTTCGGCCGCGACCACCAATTCACGCCCGTCGCGTGCGGTGTGGTGCAGATCGCCGCGCCAATGGCCGTCGCACCGCAGCGCCGCGAGGATTGCGGGAAGCGGGGTCGGGTACTTCGACCGGAGAAGCTCTCCCGTCTCGCGGCCGACCGCCTCCTCCGCCGTCCAACCGTATAGCCGCTCACAGCCCTTCGACCAGAACAGGACCCTGCCGTCGTCTCCGCGGACCACCGTATTGCCGAGGTCGAGCGTGACGAGCAGGTCGCGCAGGCGCGCCTCGCTCTCGGCCAGTGCCTCGGCCGCCCCGCGCTCCGCATCCTGCCGTTCCACCCGGCGCAGAAGCCGCATCCCGGCCAGCGCGGTGCCGGCACAAGCGATGGCTGTCGCCAAGGCGACGCCCGCGGCCAGGGAGAGGAGCCACGAAAGCCGCTGCTCGACCTCCGCCGCCTGCGCCTTTCGCGCGGTCAGGAGGCGTTCCTCCTCCTCATGCAGGTCGAGGATCAGGCGCCGGATCCGCAGCATGATCTGCTGCCCCTCGCCAGTGCGCACCACGGCCAGCGCCGCCTCGGTATTGCCGCCGCGCGCCAGCTCCACGGTTGTGGACAGTTCCGCCAGCTTGCCGGTGACCGCCGCTTCGAGCGTCGCAAGCCGCGCTTGCTGCCCGGGGTTGCCAGCGGTCAGCTGCCGCGCCCGTTGCAGCCGGTGCAGCGCCGCCACGCGCCCCGCCTCGTAGGGCTGCAGGTAGTCGGGGTCACGCGTGAGCAGGGAGCCGCGCTGGCCGGTCTCCGCGTCCTGGACGGCCGAGAGCGCTCCGTTCGCCTCGACCAGCACCTCCAGCGTATGCGCGACCCGATCGTCCGCTTCCGTCGCCTCGCGTGATATGCGCGCCCCGGCAAGAGCAAGGAGGATCAGGCAGAGCGCGAGCGCGGCAGGGGCGGCCGCGCCGAGGCGCCCGAGGCGGCGCCAGGGACGGGTGATGGAGGCGAAGTCCGGCAGCGATGTTGCCTTGGCGGAAGCCGACATGCTGGCGATTCTGCTTTCCTGGATCGGAGCAGACAGTCGAGGTGGGGCGGGGAGGTTCAGCGCCGTGCGTCGCGTGAAGGCGTCATCGGCAGAGCAGTGCCGACCATCGCACGACCCGCCTCGGGCCTGTCCTGTGGCCGCCGCCGCGCGAAGTGGCGGAAGGCGGCGCGGCCCTCGCAGGAGTTGCCCTCCGGCCCGGTACAATCGACCGCCTGCCCCCTGCCGCCGCTGAGGCGGCCCGGCCCCTCGGCTCGGCGCGCTACGACGGCTTCACCGAGGCGGCGCGCCTGAGGCCGACTGGCCCGGCCATGAACACCTGGCTGCGCGGCGGCGGCGCGCGCCCGGTCCCGGCATGCGCGGGCGGCGAGGAGGCGACGGCCGTCCGCGGCGGGGTAGGCTTGATGGAAGCGGCGTGGCGCGGTGCCTTGCGTTGCCGCCAAATCCAACTGTACTTCATATGAGTACATCACCGCCGTCTCCAACTATCTCACGGATCCGGGAGGGTATAGCAGGTCCGATCGGGTTTTCCTCATGTCGAGCGGCAAAGGAGTTCGCTTCTTCATGCGGGATCAATGGTTGGCACCGCAATCACTCGTAAGATGTCGAGAGCCGAAGGATGGAAACCGTTTGTTCCGTGCTTCTTTGCATACTGTATGTGTAGGTAAAATGTAATCTACTTACGGTTGTAGTATGAGCACTGGATCGGCAGATCGTCCCGTTGTCCGGACCTGTGCCAGTGGTTTGTTGGTTGCTCAAGACAATCGAAGGTTCTATCAAGCGCGAGCGTGAGCGGCGCAAGTATAACGCCTCGGATGGAGGTGGGCTGGGCCATGCTGATCGATACAGGTGGGCTTGGCGGCACCCTGGCCGGTGACCCCATGCCCCAGCCCAGGGCTGCACCGAGCCGCGCTCCGACGCTGCGCCGCCGTATCCTGATGTTTGCACTCTGTGCCGCCCTGCCGCTGCTCCTGCTGGCAGGCGGCGCCGTGTGGCAGCAGAACCGCGTCGAGCGGTTGCGGGCGGAGGAAGGGCTGGTCGTCCGTGCCCAGGCCATGGCCCTGCTGCTCGACCGGGAGTTCGCCGGGGCCGAGCGCCTGCTCCGTGCCCTCGCGGGCTCGCCCGCCCTCGCGCGCGGCGACCTGCCGACCTTCTGGTCCGAGATGCGCTCGGCCGCGACGGCCTTCGGGGCCAAGGCGGTCAACCTGATGGGCCCGGACGGCCGCATCCAGTTGAGCACGAGCTGGCTGCCCGGTGAGCGGCCCGGCACCATGTCCACCGGCCCGGCCATCGAGGCGCTTGCCAGCGGGCGCACGGTGGTCGGCGACCTCTATGTCAGCCCGAGCGCCGGCGAATGGTCCGTCGCCGTCGCGGTCCCGGTGCTGGTCCCCGATGCGGCCGAGGGTGGACCCGGCAGGCGCGTCCTCGGCCTCGTCCTGCCGCGCGAGCGATTGCTCTCGGCGCTGACCGAGCAGCGGCTGCCGCCGGGCGCGGTGGCGTCCGCCCTCGATCGGCAGTCCACCATTGTCGCCCGGACCATGCGCGACCACGAGACCGTGGCGAAGCAGCCGCCCGCCAGGGTGCTGGCCGCCATGACGCAGCAGGCCGGGATCATCGCGCCCTTCACCGCGGTGGAGGGCGAACGGGTGCATGCGGCCTATGCGCTGGCGCCGCAATCCGGGTTCCGGGTCAAGGTGACGGTGCCCGCGGAGGCCTTCGAGGCGTCGCTTCGTCAGGCCCTTTTGCCGACCCTGCTGATCGGCGGCGGCCTGCTCTCGGTGACGCTGGTCTTCGGCGTGCTCTTCGCCGACCGGCTCAGCCGCTCGCTGCGGCGGCTGGGCGAGCCAGGGATGGCGGGCCTGCCCGGCTGGCACGCCGTCCGCGAATTCGACGAGCTCGGCGCCGTGCTGGCGCGGCGGGCCGAGACGCGCGAGCGGGCGGCGGCCGAGGCGCGGGCGCTGTTCGACGCCAGCCCCGTCGGCGTGGTGCGGGCGGATGCCGGCGGGCGGGTCACCGCCGCCAACCAGGCCTTCCTCCGCATCGTCGGCATGACGCGGGAGGACCTCGCGGCCGGGCGAGTCCGCTGGGACGACCTGACCCCGCCCGAGTGGATCGGCCGCGACGAGGCGGCGATCGCCGAGGCGGCCCGCGACGGCGCCTGCGCGCCGTACCAGAAGGAATACATTCGCGCCGACGGCACGCGGGTTCCGGTGCTGATGTTCTTCGCCTTCCACGACCGCGCCGTCGGCGCCGCCTCGGCCTTCGTGGTGGATCTCTCGGGCTGGGATGCGACGGAGGCGGCGCTGGCCCGGGCGCACGAGCAGATGCGCCTGGCGATGGGCGCGGCGCGGATCTTCTCCTGGGACTGGAACGTGGTCAGCGGGGCGGTGCGGTGGTCGGGCGGCCTCGAGGCGGCGCTCGGCATGGCCGACGGGTCCTTCGGCGGCACCGTGGACGACTTTCGCGCCCTGGTCCACGCCGCGGACCTGCCGCGGGTCGAGGCGGCGCTGCGCCGGGCGCTGGCCGACGAGGCGCCCTACGACATCGAGTTCCGCATGCGCCGCGCCGATGGCGGCGAGCGCTGGGTGGTGGCGCGCGGCACCGTCCTGCGGGACGGCACCGGCCGGCCGACCCGGATGATCGGCATCGACTTCGACATCACCGACCGCAAATGCGCTGAGCTGGCGCTCGCCAGGAGCAAGGCCGCTCTCCGCCGCATCACCGAAGCGGCGCAGGTCGCCACCTTCGAGGTGGAGAGCCCCGGGACCGGCGGCGAGGCACGCGTCTCGCCCGGCCTCCGCGCGCTGCACGGCCTGCCGCCCGGGTCGCGCTGCGACTATGCCACCGTGCTCGGCCAGATCCATCCGGAGGACCGGAGGCTGTTCGTGGCGGAGCACCGCCGCCTCGCCGTGGAAGGCGGGCATTATGATGTCGACTACCGGATCACCCTGCCGGACGGGTCGGTCCGGTGGATCCAGTCCATGGGCGAGGGCGAGCCCGGGCCGGACGGCATGCCAGCCCGCCTGCGCGGCATCGCCATCGACGTCACCGCGCGCAAGCGGGCCGAGGCGGCGCTCTCCGCGAGCGAGGCCCGCATGCGCGCGGCGCTCGACGAGATCCGCGCGGTCTATGCCACCGCGCCGATCGGCCTGGCGCTGGTCGGCCGCGACCTGCGCTACCGCAACATCAACGCCGCGCTGGCGGCCATCAATGGCCGCCCGGTCGAGGACCATCTCGGCCGCAAAGTCGCCGAGGTGGTGCCGGAACTCTGGCCGGAGATCGAGCCGGTCTACCGCGCGGTCCTCGAGCGCGGCGAGGCCGTGGTCGACATCCCCATCTCGGGCCGGCCCGCGGCGGGCGCGGCGTCGGGACATTGGCGTGTCTCCTACCACCCCGTCAGCGACGAGGCGGGCGGGATCTGGGGCGTCAGCATCACGGTGCGCGCGGTCACCGCCGAGCAGCAGGCCGAACCGGGGCTGGCGGCGGACCGGGCGCGGCTGCGCGACCTGCTGGCGACCCTCGACCTCGGCGCCTTCATGGCACGCGACCTCGACGGCACCATCCGCTACTGGTCGGACGGCTGCGAACGGCTCTATGGCTGGACCGCCGAGGAGGCGGTCGGCCAGGTGTCGCACCGGCTGCTCGGCGCCGAATCTCCCGTGCCGCTGGCCGAGGTCGAGGCGGCGCTGGAGCGCGCCGGCGCTTGGTCGGGCGACCTGCGGCACCGCACGCGGACGGGCAAGGAAATCGTCGTCGCCGCCCGCAAGGCGCTGCGCCGCAGCCCGGAGGGAAAGGCCGCCCTCGTCTTCGAGGCGCTGATCGACGTCACCGCGCAGCGCCGGGCCGAGCAGGCGCTGCGCGAGAGCGAGGCGACGCTCTCCGCCGTGCTCGACGCCCTGCCGGTCGGCGTCGCCATCGCCGATGCCAAGGGCCGGATCCTGCGGGACAATGCCGCGCTGCGGGAGCTCTGGGGCGTCCCTCCCGAGACGACGGGTTGGGAGGGCTACTCCGATTGGGTCGCCTGGTGGCCCGAGACGGGCCAGCGCATCCTGGCGGAGGACTGGGCCATGACGCGGGCCCTGCTCCGGGGCGAGGTGACCCGGGACGAGATGTTGGAATGCGCCCGCTTCGGCTCCGGTGAGCACCGCTACTTCCTCAACAATGCGGCCCCGATCCGCGACGCGGAAGGGCGCATCATCGGCGGCGTGGTGGCCGCGCTCGACGTCACCGCGCGGCGGGCGGACGAGCTGCGGCTGCGCGAGAGCGAGGAGCGGCTGCGCCTGACGCAGGAGGCCGCGGCGGTCGGGGCCTGGGACTGGAACCTCGAAACCGGGGAGTGCCGCTGGTCGCCGCGGAACTTCGCCCTGCACGGCATCGAGCCGGGCGACGCGGCGTTGTCCTACGCGATCTGGCGCGAGGCGGTGCATCCCGAGGACCGCGCCGGCGCCGACGCGGCCGTGCAGGCCGCCGTCGCGGGGGATGGCCGCTATGAGGCCGAGTACCGCGTTCTGCCGGCAGGCGGCACGGTGCGCTGGCTGCTGAGCCGCGGCGTGGTCCTGCCGGGGCGGGACGGGCGGCCCGTGCGCATGCTCGGCATCAGCCTCGACGTCACCGCGGCCAAGCAGGCGGAGGCCGCGCTGGGGCGTGCCAATACCGAGCTCGAGGACCGCATCGCCGAGCGCACCAGGGCGCTCGACGAGGCGGCGGAGGAGCTGCGGGCCGAGATGCGGCGGCGGGAGGAAGCCCAGGCCGCCCTTGCGCAGGCGCAGAAGCTCGAGGCGCTCGGCCAGCTCACCGGCAGCGTGGCGCACGACTTCAACAACGTCCTCGCCGCCGTCATGGGCAGCCTGCGGCTGATCGCCCGGCGGGCCGAGGGCAATGCGCAGATCCTGACGCTGGCCTCGGCCGGGGAGCGCGCGGCCGAACGGGCGGCGGCGCTGATCCGCCAGCTCATGGCCTTCGCGCGGCGCGAGGAGCTCATCCCGGCTGTGGTCCTGCCCGCGCGGATCCTGGATGAGGTCGACCAGATGCTGCGCCGCGCCGTGGGCACCGGGGTCATCCTGGCGCTGCATGCCGATCCCGACACCTGGCCGGTCCTGACCGACCCGCACCGGCTGGAGGTGGCGTTGCTGAACCTCGCGGTGAACGCGCGCGATGCCATGGACGGCGTCGGGAGCCTGGCGGTCGCAACCCGCAATGCGGCTGCCGCCCCCGGCGCGGAGCGCCCGCAGGGGCTGGACCCGAACCGGGACTACGTCGTGGTGTCCACGCGGGACAACGGACCGGGCATGGCGCCGGAAGTCATGGCCCGGGCGGCCGAGCCCTTCTTCACCACCAAGCCGCGCGGCCAGGGCACCGGCCTCGGGTTGGCCATGGTCTACGGCTTCGCCCGGCAGTCCGGCGGTGCGCTCCGCCTGCTCGGTGCGCCGGGTGAGGGCACGACGGCGGAGATCTGGCTGCCGCGTGCCGTCGGGGCCACCGCGGCGGAGGCTGCCGAAGCCGAGCGGGAGCCGGATCCGGCGCTGCACGGTTCGGCGACCGTCCTCGTCGTGGACGATGACGACCAGGTCCGGCTGATGACCGCGACCCTCCTGCGCGACCTCGGCTACGAGGTGATCGAGGCGGACGGCATGGCCTCGGCGGTGGTGCAGGCGAGCGTCGCCGCCCGGCTCGACCTGGTCGTCACCGACATCATCATGCCGGGCGGGCGTGGGCCCGACCTCGCCATGCGGCTGCGGGCCGATCGGCCCGGCATCCCGATCCTGTTCGTCAGCGGCTACGGCGACCGTGCCGGGCTCGCGGGCGAGGTGGTCCTCACCAAGCCCTTCACCCCGGTCGAACTGTCCCGGCGCGTGCTGTCCGCGCTCGGCCGGCTGCCGACATCGCTGCACGAGAGGACGCTCATGCGCCTGGGCCGACCGGAACTGAGCCGGGCCTACCTGGCCTGGCGCGCCCTGCGCGAAGCAGGAGGCGCGGACACCCTGCCGACGCCCGAGGCGCTGGACATGGCCAAGCAGGTCGAGGCCGACCACGCCTATACCGTGGCGCTCGAGGGCGGCGAGGACGGCGCACCGCGCATGCGCTTCGTCCGGGTCGGCGCCGCGCTGGGCCGGCGACTCAACCGCCCGCTGGTGGGCGAGGAAGTCGGCGATGACCTTGAGGAGGACGAGGTGTTCGGCGGGCTCGGCGATGCCTATCATCGGTGTGCCCGCCTCGGTGTCCCTTGCCACGACTATGCGCGCCTTCGCTTCGGCGACGGCGGCGAGCCGGTCTACTTCGAGCGCCTGTTGCTGCCGCTCGCCGAGGACGGCCGGGCCAGGCCGACTCATCTTGTCGGCCTCGCGTTCTTCTCTGATTCGGTGTGAGGATCCTGCCGTGACCCCAGCCACCCTGCCCAGCTTCGATCAGCCGGATCTCGCCCGCGCCATCGAAGGGCTTCCCGTCCAGGCGCTCGACGACCTGCCCTTCGGCGCCATCCGCCTCGATGCCGAAGGGGTGGTGCGGGTCTACAGCGGGGCGGAGCGGCGCCTGTCGGGTTCGGGCGAGCGGCCGCGGCTCGGGCTGGAATTCTTCCGCGAGGTGGCGCCCTGTATGGATACGCCGCGCTACCGCGGCCGGATCGAGAAGGCTCTGGCCGGCGGCACGCTCGACCTCGAGTTCGGATGGACCGGCGACTTCGCCGATGCCGAGCGGTCGCTGCGCGTGCGGGTGCAATCCGCCGTGGGCGGCGGATGCTGGATCTTCATGCGGCGCGAGGGGACCGTGGCGAATAGCTGATACCCGCCGGGAGGAACCCAGCGGCGGAAGACCAGGAGCGGCGGCCGGCGGCATGGCCGCGCGACACCTGGTGAGCCGGGTCGGCGCCGGTCCGATCGAAGGGCAGGGAGGCGAGGGCGCTCCTCCCGGCAGGACAGCCCCGGCTGGTTCATCCGCTGTCGGAGCGGCCGGCAGCGGCGCCGGCAGTTGGTTAGTCGGTGACAAGGCTCGCTTGCCGAAAGGTCAGCGCATTGCGAGCGTAATGCCGTTTGCCGGAGGCCACAGCGGGCTTCTCGCGCACCGGAGGTGTTCGGGCCTCCGTGGAAGCCTGCCCGGCCAACCGGCGCAACCATTTGCCCTGGCGGATGCAGTCGGAAGCTGCAGTTGTGCGGTGACGGACAAGGTGGTCCCAGGTACCGACGAAAGTCGGCGGTGCGGCGCTGTGGAGCACCCGCGTCAGGCAGGGATGGGGCCGGGAATGACGGGTCGGCTGGCGGACCTGGATTCCACCCGGGCCGGAAGTCCCTCAGCACTATCAATGGATCGAATCGGCAAATCCAGCTTGCGGCCCCGTCGCGCGGGGCAATTAAGTGGACCGGGCGCTCGGCTGCGGGGCTGACCGGACCGAGGTGATATCCTGGGTACCAGCCGTGAGCTCCCGCATCGCCACGACCTTGGACCCGAACAACGCAGCCGCGGCAGGACTTGGTCAGGCCGGCTGCCTGCCGCTCCGGGCTTCAGATGTTTGCCTGCTCCTCCTCGGGCACGTCCTCGCCTGGCTGATGATAGAGCCTGGCGCATTCCCGCCGCAGCACGCCGCCCGTGAGGGAGAAGTCGTCGCGATAGGCGTCCACCACGAAGTCCACCGTGTTCAGGTCGCGGCCCTCAAAATACATCTGGTGCACGTCATCGCGCCCAGCGCCGTAGACGATCCGACCGATCTTCGCCCAGATCGACGCCATGGAGCACATGCCGCAGGGCTGCAGGGTCGAGTAGAGCACCGCGCCGGGGAACTGCGAGACGCCGAGCGCCTCCCCGGCCCGCCGCATCGCCACGACCTCGGCATGCGCGGTGGGGTCGTGCCGCAGGTCGACCTCGTTGTGCCCCTCGGCGATGACGCGGCCGTCCTGGACAATGATGCAGCCGATCGGCGAGGTGCCCGGCACGCGTTCGGCCCGCTCGGCGAGCTCGATGGCCCGGCGCATGAAGGCGGCATCCTGCTCGGCCTGGTCGGCCGCTTCGCCGCTCATCAGTAGCTCGGCCACAGGCCTGGGGTCGCCACTTCCAGCGAATGCCGGTCGGGGTCGCGGAAATAAAGGCTGACACCGCCGCGCGGCCAGGTCACGCGGGACTCGATCGGCACGCCCATGCGCATCAGGTGTTCCTCCCAGGTCGGAAGCTCGCCCACCGGGATGGCGAAGGCGATATGCTGTTCGCCGCTCGCGTCGTGCGGCGGGATGTCCCCGGTCGGCGTCGGCGAGGGCTCGACGGAGCCGCCCCGGCGGAACAGAAGCAGGATGGAGCCGCCCGGGACACCGAGCCCCGCCATGCGGTCGTCGCGCAGGAAGGTCTCGAAGCCGAAGATGCGGTGGTAAAACGCCTCCGCCCTGTCCAGGTCGGCGACATAAAGCGAAGTTTCGAGCTGGTGGCTGATTCGCGGCATTGGACTGGGCGAACGCAGGGCCAGACACATTGTTCCCGCCGCGCCGAGACGCGAGCCTGAGCGCCAACCTACCGAAACGCACCCTGGTTGCCGCAGCAGCACGACGGCATCATGGCCCGGCAGGCTGGGCACACTCCTGAGCCAGCTTCCGCAGGGCACTCGGTAAGTTTCGCCGAGGTGGCCAGCCTGGCGCGCCCGTGCCGCCATGAACTTCGCCAAGCCAAGCGAAATCCCGATTCATCCTGCGGTTGGCGATGATCAGGGCAGCGCTGGTGTCGCTCACGTCGTCCGGAATGCCGCTGTTCCATGTGCGGCTGAGCGAAGCATGGTCGATGCGTGACCGCATGCATCGCAGCCGTACAGCAGCGGGCCCCTGGGAACCGAACATGTATCACGTCTTCGCCAAGGTCGCGGTCGGGCCACAACCAGAAAGGGCTCACTGGCTAAGGGTCCGAGGTGCCTTGTCGGCGTCCTGCAGGCGCTCGAGCAGCACCAGATGCAGGCGGGACCAGACGCCAGCCGCCTGCCAGTCCCGCAGCCGTCGCCAGCCGGTCATGCCCGGCCCGCAGCCCATCTCCGCCGGCAGCCTCTCCCAGAGGATCCCGCTCATCAACACGAACAGGATCCCGGCCAGGGCCGGTCGGTCCGAGACAGGCTTCCGGCCGCCATTCCGCCGAGGCCGCTCCGGAGGCGGCAGCGGCGCGATCGCCGCCCAGAGATCATCGGAGACGAGGGGCTTCGCCATCCCCACCGACGCAGCACGGCACGTTTTGTTGGATGCAAAGGCGCGGCGAGCGCATTGAAATGCAATAGGGATCGTGTCTCGTTCGATCGGATCGGGCCGCAGAAACATGTGCCTCGGTGCACTGCCAAGACCATTCAGGCGGCGCTCGCTCGCCTTTCTGGAATTGTGGTAGTCGACGTGGATGCGTCAGCGCCGGCCAAGATGCGCGCCACTGGTACCGTAATCTCGACACCGAGGCCGGTTGGCTCCCAGCGCCGCTCCACCGTTCCGCCAAGCTGGCCGCGTACCGTGGCTTCAACCACCCGCGTGCCAAACCCTCGGCGAGCCGGCGGACCAGCAATGGGAGGCCCACCGACTTCGATCCAGCGCAGGCGTAGGAGCCCGTCCTCACCCGTCCTGCGACCTATCGTCCAACGCACCTCAACCTGCCCATCGGGAGTGGAAAGCCCTCCGTGCTTCGCTGCATTGGTGGCCAACTCGTGCAGTACCATGGCGAGCGGCTGCACCGCTGTCGGGGCGAGGGCGACCGCAGGCCCATCGATGCACACTGCCGGGCCGGCTTCCGTGCCGTTGCCTATCGCGCTGTAGGCAGCCAACTCTCGCTCGACCACGGCGCGCAGGTCGGCACCTGACCAGCCGCCTTCCGCTAGGAGCGAGTGAACGCGGGCGAGGCCGGCGACGCGTGTCTCGGCGGCAGCGAAGGCCCCAGGCTGGTCCCTTGGGGTGAGGCGCAGTACCGACTGGACAACGGCCAGGATGTTCTTCGCCCGGTGGTCCACCTCACGCACGAGGATGTCTTGCCGCGCCTCAGTTGCTTTCCGGGCGGAGATGTCGCGCATGATAAGGGTGAAGAATCGTCCACCCGCGGCATCCCGCCATTCGGCGATCGACAGGTCGAGCGGCACCATAGTGTCATCCTGGCACTTGCCCTCGACCTCGCGCCCGACGCCGATCGGCTTCCTCTCGCTGGTCTGCAAGTAGGTGGCGAGGCAGACGTCCTGCTGCAAAGCGCGATCAGTGCAGATGAGCATTGCCACGTTCTGGCCGACTGCCTCCGAACTGGCGTAGCCAAAGATCGCCTCGGCGGCACGGTTGAAGGAGAGCATCGTCCCGCCCTCATCCGTCACGACGATCGCGTCAGCGGCGGTGTCCAGCACGGCACGCAGGCGCGCTTCTCCGACCGCCACGGCCTGCGCCCTTTCGCGGAGCGCGACATGCGCTTGCAATACTGCGGCGCGCAGGCGCTCGAACTCCTGCACGCGCACTGGGGGTCCCTCGGGCATGATCTGGGCGGCGCCGCCAGTCGACGCAACGCGCTCCGCCTTCTGCGTCAGCCAGTCGACCGGCCGGAGTACCCGCTGGCCGATCCAGACCGCGACGGCAAGCGCCAGGACCACTGCGGCCATGCCGCCTATCGCCAGCATGGCGAGCGGGCTTCGCAGGCTCGCATGGTAGGTGGACAACGGCTCCGCGACGGTGACAAACCACCCTGGCGCGCCGGGAATGCGTCGGAATGCGGTGACGATCTCAATGCCGCTACGGTTCGCGCCTCGCAGCGTGCCGGCCTCTCCCTCTTGAGCGCCACCTGTCACCCATCCGCGGACCGTCTGGCCGACATATTGCTCGGGTTCGGTGGAACGGGCCACAATCCGCCCGTTCCCATCGACGAGCGATGCATAGCCGCCGTCGCGGAAGGTTTGTCCGGCCAGCATCCTCGAGATGCGGTCGGCTTCCAAGGCTGTCCCGAGAATGCCGTAGACTTGCCCGTCCCTGATGACCGGAACGTAGACCGGCGCGACCCACCGGCCGGTCACCTGACCGTTCAAGAGGTTGCCTATCGCTGGGAGGCCGGTCTCAACGACCTGTCGCACCAGGTCGATTGATCCGCTTTGCTGCCGGTCAACAAACTCGGCATTCGCCGGGAAATATGTATGCAGCAGCAGTGAGCCGTCCGGCGCCATCAAGAAGAGGCGGGTGCCGAGCATGGTGGCGACCTGCCGCGCTCGCTCGTGGAACGAGGCCAGGTCACCTCCGCGGTCGAGGTCGCGCGCAGTGGCCAGTGTGAAGAGTGCGAGGGTATGCGAGGCGATCTCGGTCTCGACTACGCTCGCCAGCGCCTTGGCGGTACTTTCGAGCCGGTCGTCGAAGGCTTGACGATAGCTGCCGACCGCAGCCCAGACGGCGATGCTGCCGACCGCGAAGGCTGGGAGGAGGGATGCAGCCACGAGTGCGACGATGTGTGCCCGCAGGCCACCTAGTCTGGATCGCTCCGAGGAGACCGCCGGCAAGCTGTTTTTCCAACGATTGTATTGTATGCCGGATTATCTACCAGTGAGCTAGTCATCGCAAGCTATGATGCGGTTCCGATGCATTTCAGCCCGCCCCTAACGACGGCACTCATTCCGCATCTGGCCGCGAACCAATCCCTAACCAGGCACTCATGGCTTGGCCCAACAGGCCCGTGCGCTGCGGCCATTGGTATCGGCTCGGAAGGGAGCCTCAGGGGACATGCAGCGGAGCCGGTTTTGCGCCGCCTCCGCCTTCCCTGCGCTGATCCGATCCGTCAGGCGTTCAGGAAGCCAAGACGCTGGATCTGGCAATGCTGCCGCCACGCAACGGCTGCGGCGGATGCCAACCGCACGGCGAGGGCGCGTCGCTTAGCCTCCGACGGTGGGACGCCTTGGACGACCCAGGCCAGCGCCGTCTCGCCCGCTGTCAATGCGCCCGCCTCAGCGCCCGCTTCGATCAGGCGAACAGCGGTATCCTTCAGGTCCGCGGTCATTTTGACCATCAGTATCAGGGCATGGTCGGTCGTCGGCTGGTTCGCCAACTGCTGGCGCAGCAGGGGCGCGAAATGGACCGCAGCATTTCGTTCAGCTTGATCAAGGCTCGGCACCGCGGGCGGCAGGTGTCGGCGGCTGAAGCCTGGGGCGGGGAGGGCATCGAGGGGCATGGTTTAGTTCCGGACCGGGGGGAAAGTCCAAGCTACGAAGCGGCAGCCCTGGGGGAGGGAGGCCAACATCCGCCGTCATTATTATCTCAAAGAGACAATTGCCCTTAAATGAATTAGCCGTGGGTTGTTGGTGGATGGAGGTCGACAAAACCGAATTGGTCTCCTTCACGCTGGAGCGTCGGCCGTTTGTTCCAAAAAATAAAACTGTTTGGCGACCCCAGGCGCTGGTCGCCTTCAAGACTTAGCGTGATGTGACCCGGCGCCTCGCGCTCTTGCAGGCTCAGAAACGACGCAATCTTTGCGTGGAATGTCCGTTTCGAATCGATGGAGATTTGGCCGGTGTCAGATGCGGCAGTGGGACCGGTGCGATGTAGCGTTTGCGGTTAATGCATCGTTGCCGGGCGGCGGGGATCGCCCTGTTGCGGCGAAGGCACTGCCGACCATTCGAATACGCGTTGAGCGCGATGCGGCCATCCGTGCCGCGCGCCTCCTGTACGCCGGAAAGACGACCTACCAAGCAGCCAAGGACATGCAGCGCGACTTGCGCTCCTACCTCGCTCGGTGCTGGCCGCGTGAGAGGTATCTCGATGAACTCCCAGCCCGAGCCAGCGACCTTCGCGCGGCGCTGCATCGGCTCGCATGCGCTAACAAGGGCAGAGAGCTTTGTTGGCGCCGCATCTACGACATCCTCAGCAGCGGCCCAACGGATGTTCGCTGAATTACATGGGAGTCCGAACCTTCGGCAACCCTTCATCAAAGTGCCTATGCTCGAGTGGGCGATTGTTGCCACGCTCCAGAAACCGCCAGCAGAGCGTGCCGTGCTGACAAGGTTGCCGCACGGATTCCGCTCTGGCGTCGGCGTATTTGAAGTCAGCCCTATTGATCCGGCCTGGGCGATCTTGAATCAGGCGGCGTAGCGAAAAGTCTTGTGCCCGAAGAAGCTGCGAACGCGGTCGGGCAGCTTCGATAGCCTGCGCATGTGCCCGACGACGGCGCGCTTGAGCTGCGCCTTGCTGCGCGCCGGCTCCTTGCGGGTCACCGCCTGCTTTAGGTCGCCGTTGAGCCCCTCGTCCGGGTTCAGCTCCGGGCTGTAGCCGGGTAGGTAGAAGACCTCGATCTCGGCCTCACGCCCGACGAGCCAGTCGCGGACCTTGGCCGAGCGATGGACCGGCAGGCGGTCGAGGATGAGGAAAACCTTCTGCCCGGCGTCCCGAACCAGACGGGCGAGGAAGCGGAGCAGGTCCGGCGCCTTGATGGCGCCGTCCAGCACCATCCAGCGCAACTCGCCCTTGTTGGTCACCGCCGAGATCAGGCCGAGGTTGGCCCGCCGGTGGTTGACCCGCACTTCCGGCGTGCGGCCAGGCGGCGCGTAGCCGCGGCCGCGCACGTCATCGGAGCGCAGGCCGGTCTCATCACCCCAGAAGACCGCGCCGCCTTGCGCTTTGGCCCGGGCAGCGATGGCCGGGTAGTCCCGTCGCAGC
>NZ_SMSJ01000099.1 GCF_004355005.1 Dankookia rubra | reverse complement strand
CATCCTGCCGCCGGCCCCGAACCCGGCACCCACGACGCGCGGTCGCACAACCACAAAGCGAGCAAACCGGACGATGTCAGGCCGCCCGCTCAGCCTCATGAATTTTGCGGGTTAAAGGGCCTGCCGATCATCTCAACACCGGATGACAGCCAGGTGCCAGCGTAGTCAGCGATAAACAGCACTGGCCTCCGCAGAAAAAGCTCGCGCGTCACCTTGGTTACCGGTTCCTGGTCATGCCGTTCGGCAGCCTCTGCGCAATGTCCGTATTGCCAGGGTGCTCGCCCCTTTGGTCGCTGCGTCCGTCGAGACTGACCACGGCGACCTCCGGGCGGGCTGAATGGACGTTTCCTCCCCAGCCTTCTGCAAGACAAAGAACGCAGCAACTAGGCAATTCATGCCGACACCTCGTTGAGAGTGTCAGGAAGATGACACATGCCACTACGTTTTTGTGCGCCGCACAAGACTGCTCAAACATGAACGCTGCTAGCTCGGCGACGCTGTACATCACAGCAGTTAGTGGTGCTTGGTTGCCTTGATTGTTTCCTCCCTAAACTCGGCGGTGCCCGCGGGCACCGCCGTTCTTCTTGGTCTGAATGCTGGTCAGGTTTTTGGCGGCTGCCCGGACGCTGGGGCAGCGGTCGGACTTGGGCAGACGTCGAACGGGCAAATGGCGATGCGCCTGCTCAGGCTCACCCATTGAGCCAGGAACCCATCATGCCCTTCGGTGACCACGCCGCATTTATTTCTCGTAACCGCTTGCTCGCGGCTCTGTCGCCTGAAGACCTCGCCCGGATCTGGCCCAAGCTGAAAGCTGTCCCACTGCCATTGCGTACGGTCCTCTCTGCACCGGGCGAGCCGATCACGGCCGTCTACTTTCCCGAGACCGGCTATGTGTCCATGCTGGCCTATTTAGAGAAAGGCGGTGTCATCGAGGTCGGGGTTGTCGGCAACGAAGGCATTGTCGGGCTGCCGGCCTTGCTTGGGGATGATAGCGACGACTGCGAAGCCATGGTGCACAATTCGGGCACCGCCCTTCGCGTGGATGTAATGGCGTCTCGCACAGAACTCGACCGCACTCCCACTTTTCGCAATCTCCTGCTCCGCTCTGACCTGTTTCAGCATAAGCAGATGGTGTGCACGGCGGCCTGCAACAGGCGCCACCACATCAACCAAGGCCTCGCCCGCTGGCTGCTGATCGCGCACGACCGAGCCGAAGGTGGCCTGTCAGCGAGGACCGACGAGTTCCTCCCCATCATGCTTGGCGTGCGCCACGCATGAATTGGAACCGCGACAGACACTTTCACCCGTGGCGTCGTGAGAGCGGGGCGATCGGCCATGCCGCCACTCTAATGCCAAGCCAATTAGGCAGGGCGCTTTGCGGCGTCGCGCCGGAGCCGGGGGCACGTTGGGAGTTATCAGAAACTGTCACCTGCGCTGCGTGTCAGCATCGGATCAATTTCGAGACCCGTGCCGAGTGGACACCGGCGGCAATCACCCTGCTCTGACCCAGCGGTCGCGCCGGTAGGCTCGCACGGGAAGTGCGGTCAGTCTGTGAGATACCGCTCGTGGTGATCGTGCCTCTCCTCGCTTTACATTTCGAGGTCGAGAGGTCAGCGGCTGAGCTGCACCCGGTTTCTCTGGACAGCACTTTGTCCCAGGTGAAACCGGAACGATGATGAGCGGCATGAACGAGATCGAAGATCGAAAAACGGGTGATGGGCCTGTGGTCAGCGAGGGCGGGCGCAGCCCGTTCACGCTGTCCACAGGTCATGCAGCCTCGGTTGCGCTTGGTGCACCCACCGTTGAGCCACTCGGCCCCGGCCAGCGCTGGAGCGCCGGGCGCAAGCGTGCCGTCGTGCTGCGGCTCCTGGCGGGCGACAGCGTCGAGCTGCTGTCGCGCGAACTGGGGCTGCCGGTCTTCAAGCTCGAGCAATGGCGGCAGAAGGCCGAGGCCGCGCTGGACAGCGCCCTGAAGGAGCGTGAAGCGAACGCCGCCGAGGACGGCCAACTCGCCGCGGCGCTCCGCCGCGTCGGCGAGCTCAGCATGGAGAACGAGTTGCTGCGCTCGCGGATCGAGCGTCCCGGCCCTTTGGGTCGGAGGCGGTCACGGTGATGGCGGCGAGCCTCTCGCCCACAACCAAGCGCCGCTATGGCGTGGCCCGGGTCTGCCGGGCCTGGCGGGTGCCGCGCTCCAGCTACTACGCAGCCCAGACCGCGGCAGCTGCCACGCCGGAACCCGGCCCAGCCCTCCGCCGCGGGCCGCAGCCCGCCATCGCCGACGCGGCATTGCTGGCCGCGATCCGCGCCGACCTGGCGCGCTCCCCCTGGACCGGCGAGGGTCATCGCAAGGTCTGGGCACGGCTGCGCACGCAGGACGGCATCCGGGTCGCCCGCAAGCGGGTCCTGCGGCTGATGCGCGAGCACCACCTGCTCTCACCGCACCGGGCCCGGACCCGGCCGGAGGCGCAGCACGACCGCCGGATCACCACCGACGCGCCAAACGTCATGTGGGCGATCGACGCCACCCAGGTCACCACCGTCCAGGACGGCAAGGTCTGGCTGTTCGGCGTCGTGGAGCACTGGAATGCCGAGATGCTGGGCTGGCACGTCTCCAGGCGCGGCACCCGCCACGAGGCGATCCAGGCGCTCGGCATGGCGGTGCGCCAGCAGTTCGGCCATCTCAGCCGCGACGTCGCCCGTAGCCTGGCGCTCCGCCACGATCACGGCAGCAACTTCATGGCCGACGACTTCCAGCGCCAGATGCGCTTCTGGGGCGTGTCGCCGAGCTACGCCTTCGTGGCCGAGCCGGAAACCAACGGCTGCATCGAGCGGCTGTTCCGCACCTTGAAAGAGCAGGCCATCCACGGCTGCATCTTCCAGACCATCGACGACGTACGTGCCGCCGTCCGCGCCTTCGTCGCCTGCTACAATGCCGAATGGCTGATCGAGAAGAACAGCCATCGCAGCCCTGCCGACATGCGTGCCGATTGGCTAGAGGAGACCCTCAGGCGCGCCGCGTAGTCCAACCAGTTGTCCAGGACACCGGGTGCGGTACAGAGAGGTCAGCGGCATCCTTTCCGAGAGGGGGCAAACTAGAATTATATTCTTATAATTAATCACCCGACTGCGTTTCCCGCATCCACCCTGCCTCGTCGGGCTTCCCGGCCCGCGTCTCGGGGCACCGCCGCTCGCTTTCCCGCGTGGCCGGCGGGGGCGACTTAGGGGCCTAGGGATGCGCCTGCCGCTCGAGGCAGAGGTGCTCTCGCATTAGGCCGAGAATGTTTCGCAACGTCATGATTAGCATCCTGACTGTGGCCGCCGCCTCCGGGTGGTTGTCCCGGTCCATCTTCTCGATGATGACGATCTGCAGTGACAATCGGGATTCTGACACTGCTATTCGCGGCGATCTATAAGGTGCTGCCGGATCGCAAGCTCGCTTGGCGCGACGTCTTCATCGGGGTTTTCACGATCGCCATTCTCTTCACCATCGGCAAGACTCTGATTGCGGTCTACATCGGAAAGAGCGATATCGCGGCTGGCTTCGGTGGTGCGAGCGCGATCATCATAGTGCTGGTATAGATGTACTACTCAGCGCTGATTTTCCTGGCCGGAGCTGAGTTCACCCGGGCCTGGGCCAACCTCAAGGGAAGCAAACAAGCGGTACCTGTTCCGGCAAAGCCGGTCGATGCGGTGCTTGCTACGGATCCCAAGCAGCGCAGGTTGCAGCATCGACCCGCGGCGGCGCCAGGGTACGCACCCAATGCCATCCTACAGCTTCTTGTTGCCCTACTTTCCGTATGTCGTCACCGGCGTAGTACAGGGCATGGTGGAGCGGCGATCGCGGGCGGCACGCAACCGACCGTCATAACGACGAAGATGGTTTTGACGTCCACGCTATGCAGGACCGTCCAGCGCTGACCGACCCACCGCCCAGGGTTCTAGCCCCTCATTTTCCAGCCGGGGAGGTGGCCTTGCAGGGCCACCTCCCCTTCGCGTCGCCTGTCGCCGCGTTGCTCACAATCCAAGCCATTAGTCGGCCCAGCAGGTGTGCAACCACCCGCCGGGCCAATCTATGTTTAGGCACTCAGTCCGCATTGGGATAGCAGGTTTTTTCGTGCAGCCTTTTCAGAATCGAAGCGGCGGATACTCAGTATCCGGACTATACACCGCTCCGGTGTAAGCCGGTTGTACTGTGTCCTCGTGTCCAAAACTGCAACGCCGCGCCCTGGACTGCGAATCGGCCCCGGAAATCCGGCTTTTGGCCCGGTTTTCGCCCTTTCCGGACGAATGCGCGCCTGGGGTCAGGTCGGGTCACATGCACCGCGGATTACGCGGGTCCGGGTCGGGCCCAGGGTCCTTCATGCCGGCGATGGCCAGGACCTCCGCCTGGGACATTGGCCGCCCGCGCGCTACCGCCGCGTCCATGGCCACGATTAGGACCAAATCCCCATCCTCGCCCACCAGGATGGACATGGGCGGGGTTGTCCGGAACCGCGTCCAGTAGCGGTCCATGGCGTCGCCTCGGGCCAGGGTCATCCCGGGTTCCCCTTTGGCGATGGACCGATAAGGGCGCCGGACGGGGACATGTTCAAGCGCTCGCCCAGGGTCTTTGTTGTCCAGGGCTGCCCGTGCTCTACCGCCTCCAGCAGCACGTCCAACAGGTCCGCATGGCCCAAGAAGGTCCAGACTGGGGCGCCCTTGCCGAAGCGGACCAGATAGGCGTCCTCCGCTTCCTGCAGTGTGAGCATGCGAGGCGCGCGCGCGGTCATAGGAAACTTAAGGCGCAACGCTTTAGACCGAACTTGTTCGTCCTGGGCCCTCAACCGCGCCGCCATAGCTCGCGCACGGATGGCCACAGCTTCGATGCGGGTTTCCACCGATGCAGCGCGCGAAGCCCATGCGCGTGCCACGGTATCTGCCATCTGTTCCCGGGTTCTCATGCGGCACCGCCGGCGGTGCGCGCTTCCTCC
This sequence comes from Dankookia rubra, assembly GCF_004355005.1. Lineage (GTDB taxonomy): Bacteria > Pseudomonadota > Alphaproteobacteria > Acetobacterales > Acetobacteraceae > Paracraurococcus > Paracraurococcus ruber_A. The sequence continues at coordinate 12,647 of NZ_SMSJ01000099.1, read as the reverse complement.
ATCCGCAGGCGTTCGCGCATGGTGTCCAGGGTGTCCTCCAGTGTCACCAACAGGCGTTGCGCCACCTCCGCCGCGTGCGGATGATTGTCGGTGATCATCTCCCGCAGGATTTCGGTCTGTCGGGCGCATCGGGCTTCGCTCTCCGCTACATGGCGCTGCGCCATCTCCAGCGGTGTTTCAGGTTGTCCTGCCGAGTCGGTCATGCTGCGACCTCCGCTTCCTGCGGTGAAAGCGCGTGTGGGCGGCACGTTGTCATAGGTTTACCCCCTTGGGCGGCAGCGAGTAGCCCAAGGCACGCATGATGCCCCACCATCCCAGCGGCTGGCCTAGGGCTACCGCCCGGTTCAGCACCGCAACCGCCACCGGCAGGTCCACTGTCCCCAGCTTGGCGCAATAGGGCACCCCTTGGTCCACAAAGGTGCGGCTGTACCGCTGCACCGCGTCATCAAACGCAGACTCGTATGGCGCTGGGTAGGACCCGCCGGCCGGAGTGGTGCGCCCCCTGTCCAGCAGCTTGGCCACACCTAGGATTTCTACTGCGACGATGCGGCCAAACTGGTCGTGGTCCACCGTCAGACCGGGCGCGATTTCGACTGAGTCGATGTACTGCGCATCGGCCGGTGCAAAACGGACCGCGATGACGTCCGCTTCCTGGTCATAGGTGGCACCCACCCGGGCGCGCGGCTTGCCTTGGGTCATGGCCCGCTCCAGCGTCCGTAACGTGGGCTGAGCCCCTTCGCCAAGGCTTCAGCGGTCAGCCGCTTCCCGGCCTCCACCGCCTCCAACAGCAAATCCAGGCAGCGTGGATTGTCCTGGTAAGAGGACACCCCCAGTGCATCCTCTCCGAACCTCTCCCGATACGCGCGCCTTGCCGTCTCCAGGCGTCGTTCGCGACGGGCGTGGTTTGCGGCTGTGGTCATGCGGACGGCGACGGGTGGCCCAGCGCGGCCATGATCTGCCACCAGCCCAGTGGCCGCTTTTTCGTCACCGCGTGGCGCAGCATTGCCGTGGCCACTGCCACTTCCTCGGCGTCTTCTACGTCGCGAAGGAAGGGCGCGTGCTCTCCGTTGAAGGCGACCACGTAGGCTTCCAACGCTGCGCGGAGTTCGTCCGGTCTACCGGCATATGGCGCAAGGTGTGACCCGTCCGGCGGCGGTGTGCGGCCGGTGGCCAGCAGGTCCCGCACGCCTAGGATTTCCACGCCCACCACCCGGTTGTGCGCGTCGTAGTCCAGGGTCAGTCCAGGAGCGACCTCGGCGCTGTCCCCGGGCTTCGCGCCATCAGGGCGGAAGTAGATGCCGATGGCATCCGACTCTGGGTCATAGGTGGCACGGGGGTCCGTGGTCATGGCCTGCTCCAGCGCCCGTTGTCAGGGCCCAGCCCCTTCGCCACAGCTTCAGTAGTCAGTGGCTCCCCAGCCTCCACTGCATCCATCAGCAAGTCGGGGAGGCGTGGGTTGTGCAGATTGGCGGGCATCACCGGCGCATCCGCGCCGAACCTCTCCCGATACGCGCGCCTTGCCGCCTCTAGGCGTCGTCCCCGGCGGGCGTGATCCCCGGCCGTGTTCATGTCGCACCGTCCACCAGATACTTCTGAACCAGGGCCAATAGGCGTTGGTCACCGGCACTGGCGATTAATCCGGCCGCGGAAAAGGCCTGGAAAGCCGTCACTGCTTCCGCCGCGCTGTCCTGAACCGTATCCAGGTCCGCCTGCGACAAAGCCTTACCCTGCCGCTGCTGTGTCAGGACCAGAATTTGCGCGGCCCGGAAGGCCAGGACCGCCCGTCGCAGGCGGTCCGTGGCCACAAGTTGGTCCCGGGGCGATGCAGTCATGCCGTGCCCCCCACTGCCGCTGGCCCGCGCTTCCTCAGCCCGCAGGTGATCGCGCGAGGTGGTCAGGACACGTTGCAGCGCCTCCAGCACTTCCTTCGCCGCCTTGGCCTCTGCAAGGTGATTGCCGGCAATCAACTTCCGGACGATTTCGGCGTGCCTGGCGCACCGCGTTTCGCCCTCCGCCACATGGCGTCGGGCCATCTCCAGGGTCGTCTCGGGCTGTCCCATGGGATCGGTCATTGGCCGAGCCCTTCCCCGGGGCGGCTCTGGTCCTCCAGGTCATCCAGCCGGATGTGGGCGCGCAGGGCGCGGGAAACTGCTTCCTCTACCCGGTTGCCCAGCAGGGCGTGTTCCTGGGCCAGCGCGCGCACCTCGCCCTCCACCGCCCCCAGGCGGCGCTCCACCCGGTCCAGCGCCGCCAACAACTGCCGGCCCTGGGCCGCATGGGCGTCCATCATGTCCGCCACCGCCTGGGTCAGGCGATTCACCCGCTCCAGGGTCAGGTCCGCCACAGACTTGCTGGTGACGCTCATGCTGCGGCCTCCGCAGGCTGGGCAGCTTCCCGGGCCACCCGTTGGATAACGTCCAGGGACAGCCGCGCCCCGTGCTCCGCTTCCAGGGCGGCCTGGACGGTCCGGAGCGGGGCGCCACCCGCCCGCATTTCTACGGCCCGGCGGATGACCACCTGCTGGTCTAGGATGGGCTCTAGGGCCCCGTCCCGGCCCACCCGGAAGCCATAAGGCAGCTTGCCGCCCAGGTAGCGGCCCCGCAGACGCTGGTCCCGCTTGGTCTGGGTCACGCGCTCCCGGATGCGGTCCCGCTCCGCCTCCGCAAAGGCGGCCGCAATGGTCAGGAACAGCTTGGACAGGCCGTTCGTGGAAATGTCCCCGCCCAGGTCCAGCAGGACCAGGGACACACCGCGCCCCTTTAGGTCCTCCACCGCCTGGAGCGCGTCCAGGGCGGAGCGGAACAGCCGGTCCAGCTTGCTGGCCACCAGGGTGTCCCCGCGCCCTAGCCGTGCCCATAACCGGCCACCTTCCGGGCGGTCCTGCAGGGGTACGCTACCGGACACACCCCGTTCCACGAACACCGCGTCCAGCGGCTGGCCCTGCATAAGGGCCCAGCCCTCCAGGTGCCGGCGCTGGACCTCCAGGCTCTCGCCTTCCGCGGCCTGTGCCGCCGTGCTCACCCGGCAGTACCCGTACACCGGCATGTTGGCTTGTCCGCTTGTGTCCAGACAACCTATCCGTGTCGTCTCGCTATAACAAGCAAACGCGTGAGCAAAATAGGACAAAAACAGGCGCCCAGTGCCATGCTCCCGGCCACCGGGTGGTAACCACCCAAGGGTCCGGCCGGTGGCTTTCCGGTCATCATGTGGCGGCCGTCCGGTCACCGCATGTCCGCCGGACGGAAGGCAGGGACGGCGTGGCGGATCGCTGGATGGATTACGAGGAAGCCGGCGCCCTATTCGGCCTTTCCGCTGAAGCCATCCGGAAGCGCGCACGACACTTGGGTTGGGACGCGCGCCCGCCCAACGAGGCCGGGGGCAAGGTCCAGGTCCGCGTCCCAGAGGGAGCGGAGTTGCACCCACCCAAGCGCGAGGTGCGGCCATCGCCCGGTGACCGGACGGACGAACTGCGGGCGGAGGTCCACCGGCGCGAGGTGGCGGAGGCCCAGGTAGCAGAACTGCGCCAACAGGTAGGGCAGTGGAAGGACCGGGCGGAACGGGCGGAGGCGGAGGCAAGCGCGGCACAGACAGCAGCGGCCCAGGCGGGAGAGGTGGCCACAGCAGCCCGGGAGCGGACCGCCCGAGCGGAAGGGGAGTTGGCCGGGCTCCGGGAAGCTGCAGAACAGGGATGGGTGGCCCGGCTGGTGCGGACCTTCCAAGGCCGGCGCCAGCCATGACAGCGGGGCACTGGTGGGGCCTGACCATGGCACTGGGCGCGCTGTCCCTGGCCTCTCTCAGTCTCACCACCTCCGGCCCCACCGCGTGGTCCGCACGCGTCACAGCACTGTCCATGCTGGCCACCGCGGCCCTGCTGCTGGCCATGCCGTGACGGAAGTGGAGGCCCGAGACTTGCTGCGGAAGGCCGATGGCGCCGGCGGTCTCGGGCTGGAAGCCTGGGCCGCGGACCAGCCCTGGACGGTGACGCCCACAGGGTGGGAGCATCTTGTTGCACGAATCAGCGGCTTGGACGCATTTGTCCCTGCCCGCGATCGGGATCATGCGATGCGGACGTATTCCGGCCGCCCAAGCTCAAGCATTCGGTTCAGCACGTTGGTGGCGATGGCTACGTCCGTCGTTTGGCGCCCATCCGTTTGCGAGCGCAACCCGTCGCCGATAACGCGCTTCCACCGGGAGATATCAGCCTCTACCAGGGCGCGCCAGTTGTAGCCCGACGCGCGCTGCCAGCCCATGCGGCCGCGCTCGGCAATACATCGCAGGTGCGCGTCCCGCTGCGTCGGCGCAGTTTCGACACTGTCGCTCGGCACCGCACTCGCGCGCGGCGGGACGACGACAGTGGCACCGGGGTGCCGCGCCGCGACCGCAGCATAAACATCGTCCCGATCGTAGGCACCGTCGTCGACAAAGGCCGCAACCGCGCCATCGACCCGGTCGAGCAAGGGACCGACCTGCGAGCCGTCATCGGCATCCCTGTTGGTCAGCACCGAGGCGACGATCTGGCCCGTGTCAGCGTCCGTGGTGAGGTGGAGCATTCGCCAGGCCCGGCGCCGCTTGCTGCTATGCTTCTCCTCCAGCCACCCACCGGGACCGCGTAGCTGCATACCCGTGCTGTCCACCAGCAGGTGCACCGGCGCGCACCCGCAGCGCGGTCGCGCCACCTCCAGCGTCTCGCCCCGACGGCTCAGGGTCGAGTGGTCCGGCACCGCGAGGTCGAGACCGAGCAGCTGCAGAATGGAGCCGATCAAGCCCTCAGTCTGGCGCAGCGCTAGGCGGAACACCGCCCGCAGCGTCAAGGCGGTCGTGATCGCCAGCGCGGAATAGGTGGGCTGCCCGCCTCGGCCAGTACGTGGCTCGGCCTTCCAGGCCTTGATTGCCTCCGGCGTGAACCAGACGGTCAGGCTGCCGCGGGCGCGTAGGCCAGCATCATACTCGGCCCAGTTGGTCACCCGGTGCTTCTGCTTGGGAATATGGTGGCGCCGACCGGCGTTCGCTTTGAAGGGCAAAAGGGCGGTCCCTGGAGGGTGGAGGGGAGCACGCCCCGGCCTCATCCTACCCGATGCGCCCCAAGCCGCCGACCGCTGCAACAAGGTGACCTCGGGCAGCAGAGGCGCCCTGGCGAGGCTCGTCACCCCCAGCGCCCGCAGCGCGCCGCCCGACAGGTGCGGCGCAACCAGCACCAGATTCTCGATGGTGAAGGCAAACTCGCCGGCGATGACGGCCAGGACCGCCGGCGCGCTACCGGGGTAGTGGACTGGCGCCGCCGGAAAGCCCGCCGCCTGGCGGAATGCCTCCTGCGCCAGCAATTGGGGCGATCCGACACCCGGTGTCGGGTACAGCACCTCCCGCCCATCGGCCTTGAGGGCGGCCACCAGCCCGGCCACGTCGCGGTGCGGCGAGGTACCGCGGACCACCAGCACCAGCGGCGTCGCATTCAGCAGGGTGATCGGGATGAGGTCGGTCAGCGGGTCGTAGCCCAGCTGAGGCTCCGTGATGGGGGAGATGGCGAGCGGCCCGGTGCTGCCGACCAGCACGGTATGCGCGTCGCCCCGCGCCCGCGTCACCAGCAGGGTGCCCACATTGCCGCCCGCGCCCGGCCGGTTCTCCACCACCAAGGGCTGTCCCAGTCGCCGCCCCATGGGTTCGGCGATCAGCCGCGCCAGCTGGTCGAGGATGCCGCCGGGCGCGAAGGGCACCACCATGCGGATGGGCCGTTGCGGCACCCAGGTTTGCGCTCGCGCCCGTGCCGCCGCCGGGATCGCCAGGCCAGCGACTAGGACCGCGCGGCGGGAAGTCATGCAGGCTCCAGCGTGAAGCGCAGCACGGTGTCCTGCACGACGATGCCGCCGCGATTGCCCGGTGTGATGTCGCCGTAGCGCTGGGCGAAGACGGGCGGCAGGTCGCGCGCCTGCTTCGGCGACAGCCAGAGCCGCAGCAGGTGCCGCCGCTTCTCCGGCTCGGGCCAGTCCTCGAAGTCGGTGCGGCTGTGAAGGATCTGGTGGTTGTGGATGAACTGCATGTCGCCGGGCTGGAAATCCATCTGGAGCGAGAGCTCGGAGGCCAGCGCGTCGAGCCGGTCGAGCGCCGCGTGCTCGATGGCGGAGAGCCGCCGTGCCTCCGGGAAGTTCACCTGCGCCGAGCGGATGTACTGGCCCGAATAGATCGTGCTCAGCCGGCCCGCATGCCAGTTGAAGACCGGGATCTCGAACCAGGGCAGCATGCCGGGCGGCACTTCGCCGCGCCGGTCGGTCGGCATCGGGTTGTACAGGGCCCGGCACAGGTCGGGCGTCTCGGCCAGCATCCGGTCGTGCAGCGCGACGGAGGAGACGATGCGGGAGCCGCCCCCCGCCCTGGCCGTCTTCAGGCAGAGCAGGCCGACAACGTCACAGCTGTCGGTGTGGAATTCCAGTTCCTTGTTGGTCTGGTAGTAGCGGACCTTCGGGTTACGGATATCGAAGCCCAGGTCATTCACATGGCCCAGCAGGTGCCCGCGCGCATTCTGCGAGCGGAACCCGCCGAGATGCGAGCCGATGCCGAGATAGGCGATGGCGGCATCCTCGACCGACCGCGCCGACACGTCGAAGCCCCGCATCAGCACGAAGCCGCGGCCCTCCAGCAGGTCATCGAGGACCTTGGAAAGTCGTCGTGCAAGTGTGGGTAGCCGAAAGGTCTCCGGTGTGATCTCGCCCATGGCTCGACCGGCGCGGTGATGTGCCTCAATCGCGGCGTCGATCTCGGTCAGTTCGGCGGGAGTGAAGGCGACGATCCAGTCCAATTGGGTCGCCATGTCCTCGCCGACCCAGGCGGCAGAACCACCGATCGGCCCTGTGGTGAGAGGCATGGCAGCGCTTCCGTGTTCCCTGAGGGGAGCTTTGAACGTCCGAGCACCAGTGTCCAGCGGCATAGAGCCGACAGATCACGCGAGTAGCCCCGAGCGGGTTTTGGCGTTGTGGACGCCTTGGTGCACGCTGAGCAGCCGCACAGGAGATTGGCAACACCGGAGTGCCTGCGACCCCCTTGCACGATGGCAGCGGCGAGGGAATGCCATGCTGCTCAGCGGCGCGGTGTCTTATGCCAGCCTGGAAGTCGCCGTGAAACGAGCATTGCGGGAGACGGGTACCTGACGAGCTGCTTCATTAAGCCGCGGGATCGCGGCCCTGGCGGCCCGCAGCACCGGAGGGCGATCCGAGCGACGAGTTCCGATTTCGGCTTCGCCGATAGTCAGGCAGGCTGCCGGTTCCTCCGGCGGAGCAGATAGAGGTCGCCATAGGCGTCGAGGAACCGCTCCACGAGGCCCTGGTCATCCCGCGGCGGCGGCGCGACGTCCAACCAACGGGCCATGGCCTGCGCGGCCAGCCACTTCGCCGCGGCAAGGTCGTCGTGCGGCATTGCGCTGCCGCCGAACCGCCGCTCAGTCACGAGCCGGAGCGCGGCCCATCCCTCCTCGTCGGTGAGATCGTCGAGCCGGAACCGGCGGCCGAGGCCATAGACGATGCCGTCCTCGGTCATCGCCCGGCCAAGCCGCCGATCGAGCCGGACCAGGGGCGCACTCCACACTCAGGATAGGCCGCTGCGCCGCCGCAACCCGGGTGCGAAGCCGAACAGGGCAAGCGGGCCGCCGCAGTCCAGCACCGTCCAGCGGTCCATCCAGGCCGTCGGCCTGACCTCGACCAGGTCCATCACGCCCTCCGCCGTCGTTCCAGCGACCATGAACATAACTAGAACAGATTGTGGTGGTGTCCAGGGGTCGCGATGGGCACACTGCTCACCGCACTGACATGGGGCCGCTGGCATGAACCGCGATGACTGGCTCGCGCGCGCCCGCGCCATCGCCGGCCGGCATGCGCAGGCGCAGCCAGAGGTGCGGGCCGGGCATGGACTGCGGCCCGGCATCGAGCGCTTGTTGCTGGCCGAACTACACGCGCTGGTCTGCGCCGCCCCGCTGCCCCTGCTGGACGCGTTCCGGCACTGCCCGGAGGAGGCCCTGGCCGCCCGCGTGGAGCCGCGCATCGACGCGCTCTGGGAGGAGCGGTTTGGCTGGGCGCCGGAGGAGGGCGACGATCCGGCGAACTGGCTCATGGCCGCCATCTTGCAGGTCCGCGCACTCGACCAGGCCCTGGCCCAGGGGCTGTCGGATACGGGCCTCGGGCCGCGGCTGGATCCGCGGCAGTGGGCGGTGCCGGAGCACCGGGCCTATGTGGTCCCGCGCAGCCCCTGGCGCCTGGACGGCTCCGTGCCGAAGCGCGGCGAGCCCTACAGCCGCCGTGGCCTGCGGCACCACACCGTGCTGCCGATGGAGGTCGGCGGCCTCCGGGTCAGGCCCGTCCACCTGCCGACCAGCCCCCTGCCGGGCGGGCGCCTGGCCCTCGGCGCTGCGCTGTTCCGCCAGCCCGCGCTGCAGCTGCGGGCGGTCGAGAACGGCCCGCATGGGCCGGGCTTCCTGGCCGAGGCATTCACCGCGGCCGAGATGGAGGCGACCATCGCGCGGCAGGCGGCGGCCGCCTTCGCCGATGGCTGCTTCGCCGCCGTCTGGCCCGAGCTGACCATGCCGCCCGAGGCCCGGCAGGTACTCGCCCGCCACCTGGCCTTCGAGGCGCTGCGGCACGGCCCGGACCGGCCGCTCCGCTTGGTCGTCGCGGGGTCCTGGCACGAGCCGCGGGAGAAAGGCGGCTGGAGCAACCTGGCCCGCGTCCTCGGCCGTACCGGCGAGGTGCTGTGCTCCTATGCCAAGTTCGCCGCCTTCCATGACGAGACCTGGGGCGAGGAAGCCATTGTCCGCGGCAACGAGCTGCCGGTCCTCGTCACCGGCGACCTCGTGGTCGGCCTCGCCATCTGCAAGGACTTCTGCGACCGTGCGGTCGCCTCGCCCTTCGCCGAACTGCCGGTCGATCTGATCCTCGTCCCCTCCATGGGGCGCGCCTCGACCCTCGCCGGGCACCTCGCCAATTCCGAGGACCTTCGGCTGCGCACCGGGACGATCGTCTTCGTCGTCCAGCAGCTGCCCGTGACAACGGCCGACCCGGCGCAGGCTGGCGAGGAGATCCTGGGCCACGTCCTGCTCTCCCGCCGGAAAGCCATGCCGGTGCCGCAGGCGAGCACCTGGGCGGTCCACGTGGCTTCACGGGTGGCCTGATCGACGCCCTTCATCCCGGACGGCGACGCGACCGGCGCCGCCAGTCGTGAGCGTATGCCTGCGCGCTGGACAGCGTACTGAAACGTTGTAAAATGTCCAGATCGGATGGAGGGGCGTGATGGCACCGCAGGCAGCTGGCTTGAACTCCATTGCCCGCGCGGAAGCATCCCCCGCGCAGGCGCGCGAGACCCTGCTGGCCGTCCTCGGTCAGCCCTCGGAGGAGCTGCTCCAGGATGCCTACCTCGCGCTCCGCGCCTTCGCCTGGAAGGCGCTGGACCAGCGGCGACGCGATCCCGAGTTGCGAGAGTGGGACGACCTCCTCTGCGCCGCTGCCACCCTCATGGCCCAGCAGGGTCAGCCCGCCCTTGGCGAGCGCCTCACCGCCCTGCACGAGTTGCTCAGCGAATCCGTCGCCGTCAGCGAAACCCTCGCCGCCCAGGATATCACCCGCCGGCAGCACGTGGCCGAGGTGCTGGACTTCCTGGCCAGCAAGGGCGGCCAAGCCAACCGCAGCGCTATCGGCGCGCAGCTCTCGCTCGGCCAAGCGAATCTCACCCGGGTGCTCAACCTCATGCTGGCCGCCGGCCTCATTGAGCGGACCACCTTGGGCAAGGAAGCCGTCTTCAACCTGTCGCGCAATGGGCTGGACACCCAGCACGCCCGCCTCACTGGCCTACGCCGCACCGGCTCGCCACCACGCGTCGCCAGCGCCTGACCTGACAGTTACGACCCAAGCGCTTTCGGTTCCAAGCGGAGAGGGGACGTCGGCTACAAACCGTATTCCAGCTGCGCAGATTATATGAGTTTGGTGCCGGATCAGGCAGGCGCGATCTGGTTCAGCAAGCTCCCGAGCCGATCGATGCGCAACTCGACGAGGTCGCCCGGCTTCAGGGAGCGTCCCAGATCCATGGCCGAACCGCCCGGGTACGACCCGGATGTGACCACCTGGCCCGGCAGTACCGTCTGACCCCGTGACAGGTAGGCGAGCAATTCCGCGAAGCTCCACTCCATCTTGGCCGTATTGTAGGTCGACCACTCCTCGTTGTTCACGTGTAGCGACATGCGCAGGCCGCGCGGGTTACCGACCTCGTCGGCGGTGACCAGCCAGGGGCCGAGGATGTTACCAGCGTCCTGGTCCTTACCTTTGGTGGGCCCCAGGCCGAACGCCATCTCGCGCTTCTGGATGTCGCGGACGCTGACATCGTTGAAGATGCAATAGCCGGCAATGGCGGATGCGGCCTCCTCCGGTGTCAGGTCCTTGCCGCCGAGGCCGACTATCGCCGCCATCTCGCATTCAACGTCAAGCGCGGCGGCGTAGCCCGGCAACTGCAACGGCGTGCCTGGGCCAGCCACGGCGTCAGGATTGGCCTTGTAGTATGGGCGGATCTCGCTTCCCGGCTCCGGCCACTTCAGGGCGAAGCCCTTGGCTGCGGCTTCCTCGATATGCGCCTTCCAGGTGACAAAGCAGGCGATACCGGGCGGCCGCGGCACGGGCGCCAGCAGGGTGATCGCATCGGGTTCATGCAGCAGCGTCTGACCGTCGGCGGTGGCAGTGGTCCCAGCACCGAGCACCGCCTCAGCCGCCTCCGCCAGCCATTCCATGGCCAACGGCCCGGTGCCGAGGAACGCCAGCATGTCAGGCGGTACTTCCGCTGCCGCGATCCGCTGCGCGGCCGTGGCCGGCAGGCGTCGCTCCAGGAAGGCGGCGCGCGCCGCTGTGGCATCGAGCATACCCTGTGGCGTTGCTAGCCCGATGCGGCGCAGCGGCCCGAGGGGCGTGGCGACAGCGAAGCTGCACAGACGCATGGCGGCTACCAGTTCTGCCGGGAGGCCTGGATCATCAGCGCATCGTAGCTGAAATCGGAAATCTGCCACCAGGGTAGGCTTTGGCCCCTGAAGGCAATCAGGTGGTCGTGCAGCCGTTTGAAGTTCTGATGCTTGTCAGAGAGTTCGGCGTAGAGGTCGCGCGCCGCCTTGTAGCTCGCCTGCAGGACGTCGGGCGGGAAGCTGCGCAACTGGGTTCCACCCGCCACCAGCCGGCGCAGCGCCGGCGGATTGAGCACATCGTACTTGGCCTGCATGTCGGTGGCCGCCGCCATCGCGGCGGTCTTGACCACGTTCTGCCACCGCTCCGGCAAGGCACGCCATTTGTCCAGGTTGATGAAGAAGCTCAGCGCCGAGTTACCTTCCCAAAAAGACGGGTAATAATAGTACGGCGCGATGCGAGCGAAGCCGAGCTTCTCGTCATCCGCCGGGCCGACCCATTCCACCGCATCCAGCGTGCCGCGCTCCAGCGCGGTATAAGTGTCGCCGGCGGCAAGCTGCTGCGGCACCAGGCCAAGGCGCTGCAGGGCGGTGCCAGCAAGCCCGCCGATACGCATCTTGAGCCCTTGGAGATCAGCGACGCTTCGCACTTCCTTGCGGAACCACCCCCCCATCTGCGTGCCGGTGTTGCCGGCAGGCAAATGAAACATATTGAACGTGGCGAAGAACTCGTTCAGCAGGTCGATACCGCCGCCCTGATAGAACCATGCGTTCGCCTGGCGGGAGTTCAAGCCGAACGGAATGCCGGTGCCGAAGGCGAAAGCTGGATCCTTTCCCATGTAGAAGTAGGAGCCGGTATGCCCCATCTCGACCGTGCCCTGCTGCACGCCGTCGACGATCTGCAAGGGCGGGATGATCTCCCCCGCCGCAAAGACCTGCACGCGGAACCGCCCGTCGCTGGCATCGGTGATGGCGCGAGAGAAAAAATCGCAAGCGCCGTAAAGCGTCTCCAGCGAGCGCGGGTAGCTTGACTGCAGCCGCCAACTCACCTGTGGTGGTGTCTGGGCCAGGGCGGGCGCGGTAAGAGCCGTCGTGACAAGGCCGCCTGTGGTGAACCGCAGGAAGTTGCCGCGCTTCATCCTTACTCTCCCCTTGCCGGCGGCCTCATTCATCATGGCGCCTGGAAAATAAACTGAGGCAACCGGCGCGGCGGGTCAACTTTGCCAGACGCTTTCATCTGTCTGCATTGGGTCGAGCGCGGCTCGATAGTGGCTCCGGGCGGAAAGCAACTGTAGAAGGTTTGGCGTTCGCATGTCTGCTCCACCTCGTCAGCAAAGGTAAAAAGAGCCCGCCTGGGCTCACACTCGTCGGCGAGGTCTAGTCGCAAGCGGTCGTCCGTTTCCCGGAGAAGCATCGAGCGCTGCTATGGTGCCCAGCGGGTCCAGGCTTACAGCGCGCATCGCGCAGTCTGGACCACGGCACGCTGTAGTCCTCTGCTTTTAGAGCTGAGTCACGCTGCCGGTCCGTCCACCCGTCCGCGTATACTCTAGCGCGCGCTGCCTTATCATGGAGGTGTGGCTTTGGAGTCCTTGCTTGTCGCGTCCTCTCTCGGCGCCGGGTGCCTCCTAGCCCGGATCATGCACCGGGTCGGTCCAACGCGGGCCAACGCCAAACGGGTGGCCGATCCGAAGAATTTATTGCATAAAACTCTGCAAATTCGGCATTTGCGATGTTT
>NZ_SMSJ01000098.1 GCF_004355005.1 Dankookia rubra | reverse complement strand
GATGCGGCCGCGGCCGCCGCGTCCTCCGGCGCCGGCTGGGCCGGCTTCGCCTCGGCCGGCCCGGGGCGGGGCGGGGCCGCCTCCCGCGCCGGCGGGCGGGGCCCGGTCGCCACCGTGTAGTCGGGCACCACCCGCGCCTGGGTGCCGGTGATGACCAGCACCTTCTGGCCGATCGCCAGGGGCACCGTGTCCTTCTGGGTGACCGAGAGCAGCTCGTCCTTCTCGGTTCGCACGATGTATTCGAAGGCCGGGGTATCGACCGCGGCGGATTCGGTCGCGCGGCCGATCAGCCCGCCGACCAGCGCGCCGCTGACGCCTCCCAGCGCCTGGCCGATGCCGCCGCCCGGCGTCTGCGCGCCGAGCACGCCGCCGGCGGCGGCGCCCGCCGCGGCGCCGGTGCTGCCCTCGGCGCTGATCTGCACCTTGCGGACGCCGATGACCGCGCCGGGCTCGACCTTGTTCGCCTGCTGCACCGCGCGGGTGGCATAGGTGTCGGGCGAATAGCGCTCGGCACAGGCGGCCAGCAGGGAGGCGGCCAGCACGACCAAAGGGCGAAGATGGGGCAAGGGCGGATCCTTCTTTGGCGATGCTGGGCTGTCTAGAAGAAGCCGCGGCGGCTTGTCATCCCGCATGCGCGATCGGGCGGGATCCGCGACTCACCGCTTGCCCCCGCCGCCCCATCCGTGGTTTATGCGCCGCTTCCCTGCCGCCCGCGATGGCATCGCGCGCGGCTATGCCCATTCGTGCGCGCCGGCATCCTGCCGGCGCCCCTGGGCTGAGCAGCCATAGGGGGATCCATGCCACTGTACGAAAGCGTGTTCATCGCACGCAACGACATCACGCAGGCCCAGGTCGACGCCGTCGCCGACCAGGTCACCACCATCCTGGGCGAACAGGGCGGCGAGGTGAAGAAGCGTGAATACTGGGGCCTCCGCGGCCTCGCCTACCGCATCAAGAAGAACCGCAAGGGGCACTACATGCTCCTCGGCATCGACGCCTCCCCGGCCGCGATGCAGGAGGTCGAGCGCCAGCTCGGCCTGAACGAGGACGTGCTGCGCGTGCTGACCCTGCGGATCGAGGCGATCGACGAGGCGCCGTCGGCCATCCTGTCCCGCCGGGGCGAGGAGCGCGACCGCGACCGCGGCTTCCGCGGCCCGCGCCCGCCCGGGCGCTTCACCAGCGGCCGCCGCGACCGCGGCGACGAGCGCGAGGAATTCCGCGCCCGCCCGCGCGACGAAGTCGACCCCTCCACCGGCGGCGAGGAGTAAGCCCGCATGTCCGACCAGACCTCCCCCGACCTGACGCCTGCCGGCCGCCGTCCCGCGGTCGGCGCCCGCCGGCCCTTCTACCGCCGCCGCAAGTCCTGCCCCTTCTCCGGCCCGAACGCGCCGAAGATCGACTACAAGGACGTGCGCCTGCTGTCCCGCTTCCTGTCGGAGCGCGGCAAGATCGTGCCGAGCCGCATCACGGCCGTCAGCGCGAAGAAGCAGCGCGAGCTGGCCAATGCCATCAAGCGCGCCCGCTTCCTGGCCCTGCTGCCCTACGTCATCAACGACTGAGGCGACGGCCCGGACACGGGCCGCGCCGGGACGACGGAGCATGGGTGCGGTGAGCGCGCTGCGGCCGCAAGGCCAGGGGAGATGGCAAGGACTGCTCGGCGACCCCGGCCTGCTGGCCGGGGCGGCGGCCGGGCTCGTCTCGGCCATCCTGGCGCTCTGGGCCATGCGCGGCCTGCCGCTCGGCACCGGGCTGTTCTGGCTGGCCAGCTTCCCGGTCTTCGCCGCGGGCCTCGGCTTCGGCGCCGCCGCCGCGGTGCTCGCCGGGCTGCTGGCGACCTTGCTGGTCGCGCTGGTCCAGGGCGGCTTCGCCGCCATGACCTACCTGGTGCTCTTCGGGGTGCCGGCGCCGCTGCTGGTGGCGACGGCGCTGCGCGGGGGGAAGCTCGCGCTGTCCTTGCCGCTGGCGCTGCTCGGGCTCTGGCCGCTGCTGGTGCTGCTGGTCACCGCCGCCTTCCTGGCGAATGACGGCGGGCTGGAAGCGGCGATGCGGGACGCCATGGCGGCCTCGCTCCTCCGCCTCGGCATCCCGGCGCCCGAGGAATTCGTCGCCGCGCTGGTGCGGGTGAAGGCGGGCGCCATCGGCTTCTGGGCCGCCGTCTCCCTGCTGGCGAATGCGGTGGCGGCGGTGGGCTTCCTGGCCAGGCGCGGCCTGCTGGCGGTGCCCCACCCGGACTGGGCCGCGGTGCGGCTGCCGGCCTGGTACCCGGTGCTGCCGGCGGCCGCGCTCGGGCTCTTCCTGGCGATGCCGGCGGATGGCGACATCCTGGCGCTCTCGGCCCTGCTGCTGCTGCTGGTGCCGCTCTTCCTGCAGGGCGTCGCCGGCGTGCACGCGCGCCTGCGCGGCCGCAAGGGCCGGCGGCCGATGCTGGCCGGCTTCTACCTGCTGCTGGTGCTCTTCCTCCAGGTGATGGGCCCGGGTCTCGTCGCCCTCGGCCTCTACGACCAATTCCTGCGGCGCCCGGCGCCGCGCCAAAGCTGAAGACAGGTGCTACGCCAATGATCGAACTCATCCTGATGCAGCGTGTCGAGAAGCTCGGCCAGATGGGCGAGGTGGTGAAGGTCCGCCCGGGCTATGCCCGGAACTTCCTGCTCCCCAAGGGCCGCGCCATCCGCGCCAATGCCGAGAACCTGAAGCGCTTCGAGACCGACCGCGCCCAGCTCGAGGCGCAGAACCTGAAGCGCCGCGAGGAAGCCGAGCGGATCGGCGAGCGCGTCTCCGGCCTGACGGTCACCATCATCCGCCAGGCCGGCGAGTCGGGCAGCCTCTACGGCTCCGTCTCCGCCCGCGACATCGCCGAGGGCTGCAAGGAAGGCGGACTGACCGTCTCCCGCAACCAGGTCCTGCTGGAGCAGCCGATCAAGACGCTCGGCCTGACCAATGTCCGCGTCGAGCTGCACCCCGAGGTGCACATCAACGTCGTGGTCAACGTCGCCCGCTCCCTCGAGGAGGCCGAGCGCCAGGCCCGCGGCGAGGAGATCGTCCGCGAGGAGGAGCCGAGCCTCGAGGACGAGCTGCGCGCCGAGATCGGCGCCGCGATGGACGACCGCTGAGCGGCCCTGCCGCTTCGCCGGACGAGAGCAGGGGGCCCCAACGGGGCCCCTTCGCAATTCGGGGCCTTGCCGCGGCCGGCGCACGGCCCAACTCCGTGCCATGAACGTCATGACCGCTTCCGCCGGGCCGGGGATCGGGATCGCGCCGCTGCTGGCGCGCATCCCCGGCCTGCTCGGCGACCTCCGCTCCGACCATGCCGGGAAGACCGGCGCGGTGATGATCCAGCGCGGCATCCTGGCGCGCGCGACCGACCCGGCGATCCGCGCCTTCGCCACCGGGCCCCTGGCGACCGAGGCCGAGCACCTGCGGCTGCTGGAGGCGATGCTGGCGCCGGGCCAGCGCAGCATCCTGCTGCCCATCCGGCGCGTCGCCGGCTTCCTGCCGGCGCTGTTCGGCCCGCGCGCCAACTATGCCACGATCGAGGCGGTGGAAACCTTCGTCGACCACCACCATGCCGAGCGGATCGCCAAGCTTGACCATGCCGGCGCGGAAGGCGCGCTGCGCCGCCTGCTGGAGACCTGCCGGGGCGAGGCGGCGGCGGCGCTCGGCGGGGCGGCGCGCGGCCCGCTGCTGCGGGCCTGGGCCTTCGTGGTCGGCAGCGGCAGCGCGCCGGCGGTCAGCGCCGCGCGGCGGGTCTGACCATGGCCGAGCCGGAAGCCCCGCTGACCGTCTTCTACGACGGCGCCTGCCCGGTCTGCTCGCGCGAGGTCGCGCTCTACCGCGACCGCATCGGCGCGGCGGGCCTCGACTGGGTCGACGTCTCCCGCGCCGCGCCGGCGGGGCTGGACCAGGCCGCCGCCCTGGCCCGCATCCATGCGCGGCTGCCGGACGGCAGGCTGGTCTCGGGCGCCGCGGCCTTCGCCGCCATCTGGCAGCGCGTGCCGGGCTTCCGCTGGCTCGGCCGGCTGGCCGCCTGGGCGCCGGTGGCGCCGCTGGCCGAGCTCGGCTACCGCGGCTTCCTCCGCCTCCGGCGGCTCTGGCGGTGAGCGGGTCCGCCCTGGTCCTCGGCGCCGCGGGAGGCATCGGCGCGGCGCTGGTCGCGGCGCTCGGGGCCGAGGCGCGCTGGCGCCGGGTGATCGGCCTGTCGCGCCGCGGCGACCCGGTGGTCGACATCACCGACGAGGCGAGCCTCGCCGCCGCGGCCGCCTGGCTGGACGCCGAGGCGCCCGACCTGGCGCTGGTCGTGGTTGCCACCGGCTTCCTGCACGCCGGGCGCTTCCAGCCGGAGAAGGCGATGCGCCAGCTCGACCCCGGGCACATGGCGCAGTCCTTCGCGGTGAACGCGATCGGCCCGGCGCTGGCGATGAAGCACCTGCTGCCGCGGCTGCGGCGGGACGCGCCGGCGGTCTTCGCCGCGCTCTCGGCCCGGGTCGGCAGCATCGGCGACAACAGGCTCGGCGGCTGGTGGAGCTACCGGGCCTCGAAGGCCGCGTTGAACCAGCTGGTGCGGACCGCGGCGGTCGAGCTGCGGCGGAGCAACCCGGGGGCGGCGGTGGTCGCGATTCATCCGGGAACCGTCGACAGCGGCCTGTCTTCCCCTTTCTCCAAGGCGGGGCTTGAGGTCCAGCCGCCGGCCGAGGCGGCGCGGCGCATCCTGGACGTGCTGGCCGGGCCGCTGGAATCCGGCGGGTTCTATGATCATAAGGGCCAGCCCGTGCCGTGGTAGGGTCGATTCTGCAATGACGAAGGGGGACTCGGGATGGGGGGCAATGCCTTCGGGCCCTGGGTGGCGGCGATCGGGGCGCTGGTGCGCCAGGGCCGCGCGCGCGGCTGGGTCACGATCGACGAGGTGAACGCCGCGCTGGCCGCGCCCGATGTCTCGGCCGAGCTGATCGAGGATCTGCTGGAAGCCCTGGCCGACCTGAACATCGAGATTGCCGACGAGTCCGAGGCGCCGGTGCTGCGCGGGCCCTTCCCGGACCGGCTGGCGCGCGAGATCGGCCGGCTCGTCCGCTGGGGTCAGGAGCGCGGCTACGTCACCCGGGCCGAACTGCTGGCGGCCATGCCGCCCGACCAAGTGGAGGAGGCGCGGTTCAACGAGACGGTCGCCACGCTGCTGGGGATGGGGATCCGGGTGGTGGAGGGCTGAGGCTCAGCCGATCCCGAGGACGAGCACCAGGGCGCGGTTGATGCGCGGCATGGCGTCCTCGGCCAGGGCGCCGATGCGGGTGCCCAGATCGGCGCGCGGCACGGTGGTGATCCTGTCGATCATGGCGCGGCAGTCCGAAAAGCCCGGGGCGTGCCGGTCCGGCACCCAGATCTGCAGCGGGCGCAGGCCCTGGCGCCGCATGTTCTCGCGGTAGCGGCGGACCTTGTCGCGCCTGGCCTCCGCGGTCATCGAGTACCTCCCGGGTGACCTGTTGCCCCGGTCGGCCCCGTATTCGCGCGCCCGCAATTGCGAAGGGGCCCTTGCGGGCCCCTTGCTTCCGTCCGGTCGGCGCCCCGGTTCAGGCCGCCTTGGCCATCCCGCGCAGCACGTAGTGCAGGATGCCGCCGTTCTTGTAGTACTCGACCTCATCGGCCGTATCGATCCGGCTCATCACCTGGGTCCGGTCCACCGTGCCATCGGCGCGGCGGATGACGAATTCCAGGGTCTGGCGCGGCTTGAGGTCCTCGAGGCCGAGGATGTCGATCTGTTCGTCGCCCTTGATGTTCAGCGACTTGCGGTCCTGGCCGTTCATGAAGACCAGCGGCAGCACGCCCATGCCGACCAGGTTCGAGCGGTGGATGCGCTCGAAGCTCTCGGCGATCACCGCCTTCACGCCGAGCAGGAAAGTGCCCTTCGCCGCCCAGTCGCGCGAAGACCCCGTGCCGTATTCCTTGCCGCCGAAGACCACCAGCGGCACGCCCTCGGCCTTGTAGCGCATGGCGACGTTGTAGATCGGCGCCACCTCGCCCGAGGGGTAGTGCTTGGAGACGCCGCCCTCGGTCCCCGGCACCATCTCGTTCTTGATGCGGATATTGGCGAAGGTGCCGCGCATCATGACCTCATGGTTGCCGCGGCGGGCGCCGTAGCTGTTGAAGTCGTTCTGCCGGACTTGGTGCTCCAGCAGGTATTCGCCGGCTGGGCTGGTCTTGCGGATGTTGCCGGCCGGGGAGATGTGGTCGGTGGTGATGCTGTCGGCGAGCTCGGCCAGGATGCGGGCGCCGTGCACCGACTGCACCGGCGTCAGCTCGGCCGTCATGCCCTCGAAATAGGGCGGGTTCTGCACGTAGGTGGAGCCCGAGTTCCAGCGATAGGTGTCGCTGTCCGCATCGACGCGGATCGCCTGCCACTGCGCCGGGCCCTTGAAGACGTCGCCGTACTTGTCGAGGAACATGCCGCGCGTCACGCAGTCATGGACGGTGTCGTTCACCTCCTGCTGGGTCGGCCAGATGTCCTTCAGGTAGACCGGCTGGCCGTCCGAGCCGTTGCCGATCGGCTCCTTGGTCAGGTCCTTGGTCACCGTGCCGGCCAGGGCGTAGGCGACCACCAGCGGCGGCGAGGCCAGGTAGTTGGCGCGAACGTTGGCGTGGACGCGGCCCTCGAAGTTGCGGTTGCCGGAGAGCACGCCGGCGACCACCAGCTTCTCGTTCTCGATGGCGTCGACGATCGGGTCCGGCAGCGGGCCGGAGTTGCCGATGCAGGTGGTGCAGCCATAGCCGACGGTCTGGAAGCCGATGGCGTCGAGGTCGGCCTGCAGGCCCGAGCTCTCGTAGTATTCGGTGACCACCTGGCTGCCGGGGGCGAGCGAGGTCTTCACCCAGGGCTTCGGCGTCAGCCCCTTGGCCCGCGCCTTCCGCGCCACCAGCCCCGCCGCGATCATGACGTAGGGGTTCGAGGTATTGGTGCAGGAGGTGATGGCGGCGATCACCACGTCGCCGTGGCCGAGGTCGTAGTTGGCGCCCTCGATGGCGACGCGCTTGCTCGCCTGGTCGCCCGGGACGCCCATGGCACCGGCCGCCAAGTCCTTGGCGAAGGAGGTCGCGGCGCTGGCCAGCGCGACGCGGTCCTGCGGCCGCTTCGGCCCGGCCATGGACGGCTCGACCGTGCCCATGTCGAGCTCGAGCGTGTCGGTGAAGACCGGGTCGGGCGAGGCGCTGTCGCGCCACATGCCCTGCGCCTTGGCATATTCCTCGACCAGCTTCACCCGGTGCTCGTCGCGGCCGGACAGGCGGAGGTAGCCGATGGTCATGGCGTCCACCGGGAAGAAGCCGCAGGTCGCGCCGTATTCCGGGGCCATGTTGCCGATCGTCGCGCGGTCGGCCAGCGGCAGGTCGTCGAGGCCGGCGCCGAAGAACTCGACGAACTTGCCGACCACGCCCTTCTTGCGCAGCATCTGCGTGACGGTCAGCACCAGGTCGGTGGCGGTGACGCCCTCGCGCAGCTTGCCGGTCAGCTTGAAGCCGATGACGTCGGGGATCAGCATGGCGATGGGCTGGCCGAGCATGGCCGCCTCCGCCTCGATCCCGCCGACGCCCCAGCCGAGCACGCCGAGGCCGTTCACCATGGTGGTGTGGCTGTCGGTGCCGTAGCAGCTGTCGGGGTAGACGAAGGTGTCGCCGGTGTCCTGCGCGGTCCAGACGACCTGCGCCAGGTATTCGAGGTTCACCTGGTGGCAGATGCCGGTGCCCGGCGGCACGACGCGGAAATTGTCGAAGGCCGACTGGCCCCAGCGGAGGAACTCGTAGCGCTCGCCGTTCCGCTCGAACTCGATGTCGACATTCTGCTTGAGGGCGGTGGGCGTGCCGGAGACGTCGACCATGACGGAATGGTCGATGACGAGGTCGACCGGCAGCAGCGGGTTCACCTTGCGCGGGTCGCCGCCCAGCTTGATGATCCCGTCGCGCATCGCCGCGAGGTCGACCACCGCGGGAACGCCCGTGAAGTCCTGCAGCAGGATGCGGGCCGGGCGGAACGGCACCTCCTTCTCGGAATGGCCGGAGGGCAGCCAGCCCGCCACCGACTTCGCGTCCTCGACCGTGTAGCTGCTGCCGTTCTCGTAGCGCAGCACGTTCTCGAGCAGCACCTTGAGGCTGTAGGGCAGGCGGCTGACGTCGCCGATGCTCTTGGCCGCCTCGGGCAGGCTGAAGTAATGGTAGGTCTTGCCGTCCACCGTCAGGGTACGGCGGGTCTTCAGGCTGTCCTGCCCGATCATCCGCATGATCCGGAACCTTCTCCGTTCGTCGCGCGCCGTTGCGGCGCACCACTGGGGCGGGTTTAAGCATGGCGCCGCGTGACGGTCCACGGGGCGCGCAATTCCAAGGGACTGGGTCGGATAATGCTGGAGGCGCGGGACCTCGCCTGCCTGAGGGGCGAGAGGGTGGTCTTCGCCGGCCTGTCCTTCCGGCTCGAGCCGGGCGGCGCCCTGCTGCTGGTCGGCGCCAATGGCGCGGGGAAGTCGACCTTGCTGCGGCTGCTGGCCGGGCTGCTGCGGCCGGAGGCGGGCGCGCTGCTCTGGGACGGCGCCGATGCCCTGGCCGACCGCGCGGCGCATGCCGCCCGCATCCGCTACCTCTCGCACCAGGATGCGCTGAAGCCGGCGCTGACGGCGCGGGAGAACCTGCACTTCTTCGCGCAGCTCTGGGGCGGGGAGGTGGCGGCGGCGCTGGATGCGCTCGACCTGCTGCCGCTGGCGGAGCTGCCGGCGCGGGTGCTGTCCTCCGGCCAGAAGCGCCGGCTGGCGCTGGCGCGGCTGGGACTGTCCGATCCTGCCCGCCGCGCCCCGCTCTGGCTGCTGGACGAGCCGACGGTCGGGCTCGACGCGGCCTCGGTCGGGAAGCTCGGCGCGCTGCTGGCGCGGCACCGGGCGGCGGGCGGGATGGTGCTGGCGGCGACCCACCTGCCGCTGCCCATGCCGGGCGCGGGGGAGCTGCGGCTCTGAGAGCCTGGATGGCGCTGCTCGCGCGCGAGTTGCGCCTCGCCCTCCGCCACCCCGCCGACACGCTGGCGGCGGTGCTGTTCTTCGTCCTGGTCGCCGCGCTCTTCCCCTTCGGTGTCGGGCCGGCGCCGGAGACGCTTGCCCGCCTCGCCCCCGGCGCGCTGCTGGCCGCGGCGTTGCTGGCCGCACTGCTGCCGCTGGACCGGCTGTTCGGCGCGGATGCCGAGGACGGAACGCTGGACCAATTGCTGCTCTCGGGCCTTGCCCCCCCCGCGGTCGCCCTGGCCAAGGCCGCGGCGCACTGGCTGACCACCGGCCTGCCGCTGCTGCTGGCGACCCCGGTCGCCGCCGCCATGCTGAACCTGCCGGTGGAAGCCTGGGGCGCGGCCATGGCGGCGCTCGGCTTGGCCGCCGGCTTCCTTTCGCTGCTGGGGACCGCCGGTGCGGCACTGACCCTCGGCGCCCGGCGCGGCGGCGTGCTGCTGCCGCTGCTGGTGCTGCCGCTGGCGATCCCCGCCGTGATCTTCGGCGCCGCGGGGATCGAGGCGGCTGCCTCGGGCCTCGAGGCCCGCCCCTATCTGCTGCTGCTGGCGGCGCTGCTGGCCGCCGCCCTGCCGCTGGCGCCACTGGCCGCTGGCGCGGCGCTGCGGGTGGAATAGCGCCGACCCAGACCGAACCGGGAGGAAGACACCAGGATGCTGCCCGAAGCCCTGCAATGGATCAGCGAGCACCGCACCGGGATGGTGATCCTGGTCGGCGTCATGATCCTGACGATTCTGGCGCGGCGGCGCTGACGCCCCCCTTGGCCGTTGCCGGAGAGCCGCTGCATGCTTCCCGGACCATCCGGAGGGAAGACGGCCCATGCCCGAAGCCACGCCCCTGCAACCGCTCTTCGCCGCCCGGGTCACCGGGATCGACCTGCGCCGCGGCGTGGCCGCGGAGCAGGCCGCCTGGCTGCGCGCGGCGCTGGACCGTCATTCCGTGCTGGTGCTGCCGGGCCAGGACATCGACGACGCGCAGCAGATCGCCTTCTCCGAGGCCTTCGGACCGCTGGAGGCGACGCGCCCCGGCGCCCGCGGCGCCGGCAGCCCGCTGATCGTGCTCAGCAACATGGATGCAGAGGGGCGGATCGCGCCGCCCACCGACCGGCAGGTGCTGAACAACCTGGCGAACCGCCACTGGCACCACGACAGCAGCTTCAAGCCGATCCCCGCCCGCGCCTCGGCGCTCTCGGCGCGCGCCATCCCGGCCCGCGGCGGGGAGACCGAATTCGCCGGCATGCGCGCGGCCTGGGCAGGCTTGCCGGACGCGCTGCGGGCGCAGGTGCGCGGCCGCGTGGCGGTGCACGACTTCGGCTGGTCGCGCGGCCGCATCGCGCCCGAACTGGTGAGCGAGGCGGAGCGCGCCCAGCACCCGCCGGTGCGCCAGGCGATGCTGCTCGAGGAAAACCCGCACGGGCCGGCGCTCTATCTCGGCGCGCATGCCCGCAGCGTGGAGGGGCTGGACGAGGCCGCGGGGCGGGCGCTGATCGAGGCGCTGATGGCGCATGCGACGCAGCCGGGCTTCGTCTACCGGCACGTCTGGGCACCGCACGACATCGTGGTCTGGGACAACCGCGCGGTGCTGCACCGTGCCACGCCCTTCGACAGCACGACAGAGCGGCGGCTGATGGTGCGGACGACGATCGCCGGCGAGAAGCCCACCCTGGCGGCGGCGGCGTAGAAGGCCAGGGGAGAAGGTACTCTCCCCCGGACCCCCTCATCTATTTCTGGGAGTCGGCACCCTCCGCGCGACGAGTGCCGACTCCCAAATAGCAAGGGTGGGGTTTGGGGAGGGAATGCTTTTCCCTCCCCGATCGTCTCACCCCGGCAGGATGGCGGCATGCGCCAGGTTCGACAGCACGTCCATCCGCTGGTTGTGGAAGACCTCCGTCTGCCGGCAGTTCGAGAAGAAGGCGAAGCTGACCCCGCTCGCCGGGTCCGCCCAGCAATAGGACGACCCCACGCCGCCATGCCCGAAGGTCCGCGGATGGGCGATGGCGCCGAGGCCGCGCGCCACCGGGAATTCGCCCCGCGAATGCGGCCCGATGCCGCGGTTCATCGGCAGGCCCATGTATTCGTCGATGCGGTCGCCGGTGAAGTTGCGGGTGACGAACTCGATCATCCGCGGCGAGAGCACGCGGGTCCCGTTCAGCTGCCCGCCCTGCGCCAGCATCTGGTAGAAGGCCGCCATGCCGCGCGCGCTGCCGTAGCCGCCGCCGCCGGGGATGCCGGCCAGCTGGTGCAGCGGGTGGTTCTCGCCGTCGCGCGCGGGGAAGCGGCCCTCGGCCGGCGGGTCGTAGATGAAGGCGGCGCGGTTCTGCTGCGCTTCCGGCAGGCCGACGAAGACCTCGTCCGCCAGGCCGAGCGGGGCGATGACACGGTCGCGGATGAAGTGGCGGTAATCCTGGCCGGTGATCGCCTCGATCAGCACCGCTGCGGTCCAGTGCGCCGAGGCCGGGTGGTAGCGGACCTTGCTGCCGGGCGTCCATTCCAGGGTGAAGTTGCAGACCGTGCGGCGCAGCAGCGCGTGGTCCTGCATGTGCTCCGGCGGCACCACGGCGGAGGGGAAGCCGCCCTGGTGCGTCAGCAGCTGCAGCACGGTGACCTCGCCCTTGCCGTTGGCGGCGAATTCCGGGACGTGCTGGGCGATGGTGTCGTGGAAGCGGAGCAGCCCGTCCTCGACCAGCATCCAGACCGCGGCGGCGGTGACGACCTTGGTGTTGGAATACATCAGGAAGAGGCTGCGGGCGTCGGCGGCGATATCGGGCGAAGCATTGTCCCGCGCGCCTTGCGCGACGCGGGCCTTCCCGAAGCTGCGGAACAGCGCCAGCTTGCCGTGCCGGGCGACCGCGACCTGCGCGCCGGGATGGTGGCCTTCCGCCACGTGGCGCTCGATGGTGGCGCAGAGCCGCTCGAGCGGGCGGGGGTCGAGGCCGAGGGCCTCCGGGTTGGATTCGGGCAGCGGGAAGCTCATCGGACGGTTCTCCTGGTTGTTTGGCCTTCCGATTCAGACCTTCGGGCAGCGCCCTCCGGTCATCGGGTGGCAGGGTCAGGCGGCCTCGCGGTATTCCTC
The DNA here is from genome assembly GCF_004355005.1 of Dankookia rubra. Lineage (GTDB taxonomy): Bacteria > Pseudomonadota > Alphaproteobacteria > Acetobacterales > Acetobacteraceae > Paracraurococcus > Paracraurococcus ruber_A. The sequence continues at coordinate 5,770 of NZ_SMSJ01000098.1, read as the reverse complement.
CGCCAGCGCCGGCATGACCTCGCGCGCGAAGAGCGTGGCGGAGCGCAGCATCTCGGCATGGCTCTGGTCGCCGAAGGCGAAGCGGCTGACGACATAGTTCACGCCGGTCGCCGCCACCTGCGCCCTGAGCGCGTCGCGTACCCGCGCCGGCGTGCCGGCGAAGGCAAGGCCGGCCGCCTCGGCATCGGCGAAATCCTCGCTCATCACGGCGTTCACCGGCGCCGCGCCGTGCCTGCGCCAGAGCTTGAGGAAGCTGATGGCATGCACCCGCCAGGCGCGCCGGGCCACCGCCCGGGCCTCCTCCGCCGTCTCGGCGATGACCATGGCGCGCGACAGGCCGATGCAGGGCAGCGGCTCCGGCCGGGTCCATTCGCCGCGGAAGCGGGCGACGATGTCGGCGATGCGTTGCGTCGGCCCGTTGCAGACCGTGGCGAAGCCGCCCTGCGCGGCGCGCACGGCATGGTCCACGGTCGCGCTCGGCATCCAGAGCGGCGGGTGCGGGCGCTGCTTCGGCCGCAGCACGACGGGGACGTCGCGGCACCGCCAGTAGCGGCCCTCGAAGGTGACCTCCTCCTGCGTCAGGGCGCGCAGCAGCAGGTCGAGGCCTTCGCGCAGCATCGCCGGGCTCTCCGCCGCGTCGACGCCATGATAGCCGAGCTCGAAGGGCGAGACGCCGCGGCCGATGCCGAGCTCGAAGCGGCCGTTGCTGAGGTGGTCGAGCAGGCAGACCTCCTCGGCGACCTGCAGGGGATGCCGCAGCGGCAGGATGTAGACCAGGGGCCCGAGCCGGATGCGCGTGGTGCGCTGCGCGACGGCGCTCAGCCAGGCGCCGGTGGCGGGCGTCGCCGAGAGCGGCGTCGCATGGTGCTCGCTGACGTGGTAGCGGTCGAAGCCGGCCTGGTCGTAGAAGGCGGCGAGCTGCAGGCGCGATTCGTAGTGCGCGCCGAGGTCCGCCGCGCCGAGGTCGTTCTGGTCGAAGATGCCGAACTGCATCGCTGGCTCCTCCCGCCCTTTCGGGGGAGCCTAGCAGGTGGTTTTTCGGGGGACCAGGAAGGGAAGGTTGGGGAGGAAAGCATTTCCTCCCGTCGGACGCATGCGTCCAACCCCTTCGTAGGTTTGCGTGGTCGGCTGCCGCCGCGCGGCGAATGCCGGGCTCCCAGAAATGGATGAGGGGTCCGGGGAGAATACCTTCTCCCCGGCGTTACCTTCAGTCCGGCTGGATCCGCGCCCGCCGCACCACCTCGGCCCAGCGCGCCGCATCCGCCTCGATCACCCGGCCCAGCGCCTCGGGCGGCGCCGTCACGGGCTCGAGGCCGAGCGCGGCGACGCGCTCCGCGACCTCCGGCTTCGCCAGCACGCCGTCGAGCGCCGCGTTCACCCGCGCCAGGATCGCCGGATCGGTGCCCGCGGGGGCGACGATGCCGTGCCAGCCCACCGCCGTGGCGCCGGGCAGCCCGGCCTCGGTGAGCGTCGGCACCTCGGGCAACGAATGGGTGCGCCCGGCGGAGGAGACGAAGAGGCCGCGCAACCGGCCGATCTTCACGTGGTCGGTGACCGCGCCGATGTTGATCAGCACGCCCTGCAGCGTGCCGCCCAGCAGGTCGTTCACCGCCAGGGCGCCGCCCTTGTAGGGCACATGCGTCCAGCGGATCTCGGCGGCGGCCTGGATCTGCTCGCCGAGCAGGTGCGCCAGGCTGCCATTGCCCGGCGTGCCGACCGCGACCGGGCTGCGCCGGGCCAGCTCGACGAAGTCGGCGAAGCTGCGGGCCGGGCTGTCGGCGCGCACCACGAGGATCTGCGGCACCCGCACGCCTTGCGCCACCGGGGCGAAGCCGGTCACGTCGAAGCCGAGCTTCGGGAAGAGCGTCTTGTTGATCGAAAGGCTGTCGGACCCCGCCAGCAGCGTATAGCCGTCCGGCCTGGCGCGGGCGACATGCTCGTAGCCGATGTTGCTGCCGGCGCCGGGCATGTTCTCGACCAGCACGTTCTGGCCGAGCGCATCCGTCAGGTGCCGGGCGAACAGCCGCGCGACGATGTCCTGGCTGCCGCCAGGGGCCACGGGCACGACGTAGCGGATGGACCGCTCGGCCGGCCAGGCCTGGGCCAGCGCCGGGCGCGCCAGGACGGCGGCGCCGAGCGCGAGGAGGGAGCGGCGGTGCATCTCAGACCCTTTCCAGCCGCCGGCGGCGGAGGCCGAGCGGCGCGCCGGCATCGCGCGCCGGCTGGTAGGCGATGTCGACCAGGTCGGCCGAGCGGGTCCAGACCGCGGGATCGGCGCCTTCGGGCAGCTGCACCGTGCTGACGCCGCAGCGCAGCAGCATGCGGTACTGGTCGGGCAGGACATGGCCGGTGGCGCGGATCTCGCCCTGGAAGCCGTGATGCTCGCGCAAGCTCCTGGCCTGGGTGAAGGCGCGGCCGTCCTTCGACTTCGGCAGCAGCACCGCGACCAGCGACAGCCGCGGCAGCAGGTCGGCGATTTCCTCCGGCTGCGTCGCCGGGTCGAGCGCCAGGCCGAGCGGCGCGTTGCGCCCGGCAAGGTCCTCGGCGCGCAGCCGCGCCAGGGTCAGGATCGCCGGGGGGTCCGGCAGCGGGGCGTCATCGGCGACCGTCACCCAGTCGTCGGCGACCAGGCGGCCATCCTCAAGCAACGGCATAGAGCGCTTCCTTGAACGGCGCGAGGCCGATGCGGCGATAGGTGTCGACGAAGCGCTCGCCCGCGGCGCGGTGCGCGACATAGGTGCGGAGGATGGTCTCCACCGCATCGGTGACGGCATCGTAGGCGAAGCCCGGCCCGACCAGCTCGCCGATCGCGGCGTCGTTGGTCGCGCTGCCGCCGAGGGTGATCTGGTAGCTCTCGGCGCCGCGCTTGTCGACGCCGAGGATGCCGATATGGCCGACATGGTGGTGCCCGCAGGCATTGATGCAGCCGGAGATGTTGATGAAGCACTCGCCGATGTCGAGCTGGCGATCCAGGCTGGCGAAGCGCTCCGAGATCATCTGCGCGACGGGGATGCTGCGGGCGGTCGCCAGCGCGCAATAGTCCATCCCCGGGCAGGCGATGATGTCGCTGATCAGGCCGATGTTCGGCGTCGCCAGCCCGGCCGCGCGCAGTCCGTCCCAGACCGCGAGCAGATCCTCCTGCCGAACGTGCGGCAGCACCAGGTTCTGCACGTGGGTGACGCGGATCTCGCCGAAGGAGTGCCGCTCGGCCAGCGTCGCCACCGCCTCCATCTGCTCGGCCGAGGCGTCGCCGGGGATGCCGCCGATCGGCTTCAGCGAGATGGTGACCGAGGCATAGCCCGGCGCCTTGTGGGCGCGCACGCTCTGCTTCGCCCAGGCGGCGAATTCGGCATTGCCGTCCAGCGCCTGCGCATAGGCCTGCGGGTTGTCCGGCAGCGCGGCGAAGGGCGGCGGGGCGAAGTGGGACGCGATCTGGTCGACGATCTCGGGGTCCAGCCGGTACTTCCGCTTCGGCAGCCGGGCGAACTCGGCCTCGACCCGCTCCGCGAACTCGTCGCCGAGGTCGCGCACCAGGATCTTGATGCGCGCCTTGTAGATGTTGTCGCGGTTGCCGAGCGCGTTGTAGACGCGCAGCACCGCTTCCAGGTAGGCCAGGAACTCGTCCTCGCCCACCCAGTCGCGGATCTTCCGCGCCAGCACCGGGGTGCGGCCGAGGCCGCCGCCGGCCCAGACCTCGAAGCCGGTCTCGCCCGCCGCGTTCTTCCGCACCACCACGCCGACATCGTGCGCCTGCAGCGCCACGCGGTCATGCGGCGCGCCGGTGATGGCGATCTTGAACTTGCGCGGCAGCCAGGTGAATTCCGGGTGCAGCGTCGACCATTGCCGGATGATCTCGGCATAGACGCGCGGGTCGGCGACCTCGTCCGGCGAGGCGCCGGCATACTCGTCCGTGGTGGTGTTGCGGATGCAGTTGCCGCTGGTCTGGATGGCATGCATGTCGACATCCGCGAGCGCGCGCATGATGTCGGGCACGTCCTCCAGCCTGGTCCAGTTGAACTGGATGTTCTGCCGCGTGGTGAAATGGCCGAAGCCGCGGTCCCAGCGGCGGGCGATCATCGCGAGCTGGCGGAGCTGCGTCGCGTTCAGGATGCCGTAGGGAATGGCGATCCGGTACATGTAGGCATGCAGCTGGAGGTAGAGGCCGTTCATCAGCCGCAGCGGCTTGAACTCGTCCTCGGTCAGCGCGCCGGCGAGGCGGCGTTCGACCTGGCCGCTGAACTCGGCGATGCGCTCCTGCAGGAACTCGCGGTCCACCTCGTCATAGCGGTAGGTCCGCGCATGCGGCGGGTAGGCCGGGGCGGGCAGGGCGGTGACGTCGACATAGGCGTTCATCGGGCGGGATCCCGCAGATCAGGAGGCGAGGCGGTAGGCGGGCGGCTCGGCATCGACCGAGGGCCCCTGGACGCGCAGCCGCTCGCGGAACTTGACCGGCTCGGGGCGGCCGGCCTGCAGCGCGACCTCGACGCCATAGGCGCCGACGACCTGCTGGGCGCGTTCCCCGGCCTGGGCGAGGGCCTGGCCGGCGGCGGCTTCGGCGGGCGGGAAGACATGGGCCTCGGCGATCGTCTCCGCCCAGGCGCCGGCGCCGGCCAGCCAGACGACGCGGCCGTCGCGCAGGCGGTTGGCGGTGAAGACCATGGGCGCGGTGGCGGGCTTTGCCTTCGCCGGGCTGCTCATCGGATGGATTTCCTCGCGGGCGGGCATGGAAGGCGGGGTCTGCACGATCGCCGCCGATGTGACCGAAGATTTAACGGTCCAGCGAAGGGTATTCAAGGGCATCCACAGCCAGGATGGCCTGCAATCCGCGCATGGCCGCTGGCGACGGTTAGTGCGCCGGACAGCGAATGGTGCGGAGCACTGGTTGTTCAGCCGACCCGCCGGCAGGACGCGGCCATGGGAGCGGCAAGGGCTGGCCGGGGAATCACGCACGTGGAAAGTGAAATGTCTGACCGGCGCCCGCGGAGGCCCGACCGTCCGGTAGCGCACATTCAGGGGAGGCGCGACGGCTTGACCATCCGCCTCGGTCGCCGGCCGGTCGGGATAATGACTCCGGTGCGAAGGAATGCTATGGTTTCAACCCGATGGCAAAGCCGGCCGCTCCTGGCACGCGGCCGCCGGCGGAACCAGATGCGGAACTTCGGCATGGGTCGCGACCCCGACAGGTGCTCCTTCGACGGACCGTCCTGCCGCCGCCCCCTCGGGGGCGGCGCGGTGCCGCGGCCGTTCGGTTCAGACCTGCCGCAGGAGATTTGTCCGGCATGAAGGCACAGGCCAGCGGCAAGGGGGCCAGCGGCAAGGCGGCAGCCTCCCGCGGCACTCCGGCAAAGCCGCCCGCCAAGGCGGCGCGCCCGGCCGCCAAACCCAAGCAGGTCGCGGAGGCGCGTCGCAGCGCCGCGGCCAAGCCGGCCGCCGCCAAGCCGGTGGCCAAGGCCGCGGTCAAGGTCCCGCCCCGGCCCACCGCGAAGCCGGCGCCGAAGCCCGCGGCGAAGGCTCCCGCGGCCCGGACCGCAACCGCCGCGGCCGTGAAGCCGGCCGCCGCGGTTGTGGCCGCGCCGCCAAGGCCTGCCGCCGCGAAGCCCGCGCCCAGGGCTGCCGTCGCGCCAGCCGCGCCCCGCCCCGCCGCCGCGAAGCCCGCGACGGCGAAGCAGTCCGCCCCGATCCCGGCGGCCGCGCCACCGCCGCAGAAGACCCCTTCCCCGAAAAAACAGGCCGCGCCCCGGCCGCCGGCGGCGCAGGCCCCGCCGCCGAG
>NZ_SMSJ01000097.1 GCF_004355005.1 Dankookia rubra | reverse complement strand
CCGGCACGCGCCATCAGCAGCTCGGTCGCCAAGTGGCTGGTGAAGCCGACGCCGGCGGTGGCGAAGCTCATGCTGTCCGGCTTGCGCCGCACCAGATCGAGGAACTCCGCCAGGGTCGCGGCAGGTACGGCGCGGTTGATGACGACGAAGCTCGGTGCACTCGCGGCCAACACGATCGGCACATAGGACCGATCATTGTCGTAAGGCATCGGGAACAGGAAAGGCGCGATGCTGAACTGGCTGTTGGAGCAGATGGCCAGAGTATGCCCATCCGGACGGGCGCGGACCGCCATGTCCATCGCCAGCGTGCCGCCGGCGCCTGGGCGATAATCCAGCACCGCGGGTTGGCCCCATTCAGCCTGCAACGCATTGCCCATGGGGCGGAACACCACATCGGCCGGCCCACCGGCGGAGAGCGGCACCACCAGCGTGATGGTGCGATTGGGGAAGCTGTCCTGGGTCTGGCCGAGGCGAGGGACGGCTAGCAGCGGCGCAGCCAGCAGGCTTCGGCGACGGATCATGGGCAGCATCCCTTCAGAGCCTGCCGGTCACTATACCCGCTGCATCAGCGTCGCTCCCTGTGGAATGTGTTGCGATCAGGCGTGGAGCGCACCCCATTTCGACCGGACACCCGGCGCAACGTGAGGGCCTAGGTGGAAGCCTAGGCGTGCGCCTATGTCGAAGCCCATTGAGCGCGTCGAAGTCATCACCGGCCGGGAGCGCCGGAGGCGCTACAGTGCCGAGGAGAAGGTCCGGCTGGTCGAGGAGACGACCCGGCCCGGCATGACGGTTTCCGCCGTTGCCCGGCTCCACGGCGTCTCTCCGAGCCTGCTCTTCGGATGGAGGCGACGCATGGCCGAAGGTGGCCTCGAAGCTGTCAAGGCAGACGACGACGTGGTCCCGGCCAGCCGCGTCCGCGAACTCGAAGCCAAGGTCCGCGAGTTGGAGCGCCTGCTAGGCCGCAAGACCATGGAGGCCGAGATCCTCCGCGAGGCGCTGGACCAGACCCACCCCAAAAAACTGAGCTTGCGCTTTCCCTCGCCGCTGCCGGGCGGTTTCCGGTGAAGACCGTGGCCGACGCCCTCGGCGTGGCCAGGTCGAACCGGGTCGACCAGCTCCGGCACCCCGAGCGGCGGGGTCGCGGCCCATACCGCCGGGCCGGGGACGACGCGCTGCTTGCCGAGATCCGCGCCATTACCGACGCACGGCCGACCTACGGCTACCGCCGCGCCGCAGCCCTGCTGAACCGCGCCAGGCGGGCCTCCGGCGAGCCGCTGGTCAACCGCAAGCGCGTCCTCCGGCTCATGCGTCAGGCCGCCCTGACCCTGCAGCCGCATACCGGCAGGCGGCCGATCCGTGCTCATGAGGGCAAGGTCGTCGCCCCGGCCTCGAACAGGCGCTGGGCCTCCGATGGCTTCGAGATCTCCTGCTGGAACAGCGAGGTGGTCCGCGTCGCCTTTGCCATCGACACCCATGACCGCGAGGTTATGGCCTGGGTCGCCACAATCGGGGCCGGGATCAGCGGCGAAATGGTACGTGACATGATGCTGGAGTGCGTCGAGCGCCGGTTCGACGCCATTCGCGCTCCGCAGCCTGTCCAGTGGCTCGCCGATAACGGCTCCGCCTACACTGCCGCGGAGACGATCGACTTCGCCACCACGCTCAACCTTGTCCCATGTTTCACGCCGGTCCGCAGTTCCGAGAGCAACGGCGTCTGCGAGGCCTTCGTGAAGACCATCAAGCGCGACTACGTCCGGGTGAGCCCACGCCCAGACGCGATCTCCGTCCTGCAGCAACTGCCCACCTGGTTCGAGGATTACAACGCCGTCCATCCTCATAGCGGCTTGCGCATGCTCTCGCCGCGTGAGTTCATCGCCCGGCAGTCAGCAACCCCAGCCGCGTGTCCGGTCTGACGGGGTGCACTCCAGAGATCTCCCGGCCGCTCTAAATTGCGATGTTGCCTTCTCCTATAAGTAAGGCACCGCTCCATAACCCCGCCTTATTAAGCTAGGGGTTCAATCCCAGGGTGCTTATTGTAAGAGTGGCGATGCTGCAGCCGCCACGTGGTCATGAGCCAACCCTTCCCCGCCCCCGCTCAGATAGCGGAATAAGGATGGCGGCGAGCATGGGATCAGGGTGGCGGCTCATATTGGCCGCGAACGGCCCGTCCGCGACCACGACGCCCCGAGCGCCCATGGCAATGGCGAAAGCTACGTAGAGGGTGTCGTACGTGGAGTGGTTGACGGCTAGACCGATGTCGAGGGCAACGTCGTGAAGGTCAAAGCCAGCAGTGTCGGTTGGCAACACCATTTCGCGGAGCAGGGCCAAGCTTTCTCGTGCCTCATTCGGCGTCCACACCCGCTTCCGTACCTGCAGCCAGCAAATGTTGGTGGCCTCGTTAAGCCAGAAGTCCGGCATCAGGAGTTCTTCATCGCCCTCTGCAAGTGCCTGGGCGAGATGGCTGTCCGGCTCGTCAAGCACCCACTTCAAGGCGACGCTGGCATCGATAACCAACGTCACCTTAGGCGCCCGACCCATCAGTGAGGTCCGCTATCCTGCCCTGGCGGCTTTCCTCCAGGAGTTCGGCAGCAGTAGCTGACGTGCGGCCAGCAGTCCGATGCCTGAACTCAGCTAAGCGGTTTGCAGCGGCTGCCCGCGATGACGGCTGGCGAATGCTAGTCAGAACTTCGCGCAGAATCTCCCGGTGCTCGGCCTCGGCCGATCGACCGCGCTCGGCCGCCCGGACGCGGAGCGCCCGAACGACGCTATCGTCAAGGTTACGAACTGTCAGGGTAGCCACCGCGGCCTCCTATTCCGGATGCTGTCAATGCATACAAGTAGATAGCGATGCTGTCGATGAGAAGGCCCCGGGAACGACCGCGGTGAGGACTTTGGCGGGAGCTTGTGACGAGGTCGCGTGAACCGAGTCGCGGGCAGCTGGACTGCGAGGCGCCTTGGAACTGCCCACAGGCTGGCCGAGGACTACGGCGGGGCAAGTGAGGACTCCAGCGGGAACTGCCTTAAGAGAATTCAAGCACTAACGTGATCCATCCCGAGGACTATGGCGGGCCATACTAATATCTAGAATCACTACTACCCTTGCTACTAACGCCACCCGCCAAAGTCCTCAGCGACAAGCCACCAGAACCGATCCATATTCGGTCCGCTGCTGAATGAGGATTGCTCAGGAGAGGATGCGCTATGGCTGAGGTGCATAACCTACTGAAAGTTCATGGCCGACAGGGTGTCCTCCACTTCGACGTCTTCGAACGCCGGGTCGTTGACGCGGCAGCCCACTACCTGGGTGACGAGGACGGCGGCATTGGCTTCCTCTATTCTGGTTGGGCACAGGCTGCCCTCCCCCATAAACGCCTTCCGGATGAACAGCCGTGGCAGGTACGGACAGACCGGGTCAATCTCGTTGTTGAACCGGGTCGAAAGTCGCTGCCTAGCGGGGGCCTGCAATGGGTGGGTGTCCCGTACGGCAGCAGAGCTCGACTCATCATGCTCTACCTGCAAACGGAAGCCCTTCGCACGCAGAGCCGCGAAATTGAGCTTGGGAAAAGTCTCAGAGCATGGCTTAAGAAAATGGGGATTTCGCCTGGCGGAAAGTCAATTTCCGACGTCCGGGAACAGGCGGAACGCATCACCCGCTGCCGCTTGACATTTGAGGTTCAGCAGGCGGGAAAGAGCGCACTCGTCCAACAGCTCATCGTCGATAAGGCCCTCTTTACGGACGAGGATGAGGACTCCGGCGGGAGCGGGTTCTTGGAACGGACCAAGCTGTCGGAGACCTTCTATGAGCAGCTTCGACGCCATCCTGTGCCGATCGAAGAAGCCGCGATCCGACACATCAACCGACACTCGATGGCCCTGGATATCTACTGCTGGGCTGCGTACCGCCTCCATGCACTGCCCAGCCCCACTTCGGTATCTTGGCGTGCCTTACACGCCCAATTCGGCGGCGGCATCCGCCGACTCGACCATTTCCGCGAAACTTTCCAAGAACAACTGCATCTCGCGACGGCGGTGTATCCGGGAGCGCGGATTGAGGTGCGCCCAGCCGGGCTACTGCTTTCGCCGTCCGATCCGCCGATTGCCCCGCGGAAGACGGTTGTCGCCTTCGCCCGTTGAAAGCCAATTCCCGCCAGAATCCTCACTCTTCTTCCCGCCGAAGTCCTCAGAAGCCCATATCGATCCAAGCTATCGCAAGCGTGCCCCAGACCCTTAGAAAGGATGGTGGGGTGACTGATGCGGAGGCTGTCATCGTTCCCAACGATTCCCGCCAGAGTCCTCATCCCGCATTTCTTGGGCCTAGGCCACGTCGCCTTGGATGACCATTCCACCTCGAGCAAGGCGCAAGCGCTCCTCGAGCACAGACATCTCGGCCTGAACTTGGTGCAAGCGCTGGAACAACGCCGCCCGCTCTGCAGCTAGATCTTCGTACTGCCGCTGGATAGCCTCGCGATCGATATGGACGGGAGATGCTTCCGTCTCCTCAGCTACGGAAGGCGCCGTAGAAATGCGATGTGTACGCAGTTCTTGCCGAAGCGCCACGATGTCTTGGCGCCGGAGTTGCGGCTGAATAAGGTTGCGCTCCTTGGCGAGAGCGACGCCGTCTGGTCCTAGGCAAGCCAAGTCGTAGAGCGTGGTGTACCCAGGCAATCTCTCCGGTGGCAGCCGCAGCTGCTCGGCGAGCTCCGCCGCGCGCCGAAACTTTGTCGCCAGAGCGGCCGAGAACTCAAAAAGCCGATCGGCTCCTGTAAGAAGGCGCCGGTACTCATCTTCCGACAGCGCCCGCGACAGCTCCAGCAGTGTCTGCCCGATCAACAACGCCGCATGCTTCGCCTTGCCCCATTGGTCAGCAATTCGGCTCCGGGCGACCAGTATGGCATCAGCCTTATTCTGCGGAAGACCAAAGCCCTCAAAGACCTCGGCGACAAGCTGCCGCCCAGAGTCATGCATCTGGAGTACGGACGCCGCTTGCACGCTCCGCTGGTCATCGACCTGGATCTCACCGACATCCGAGATATTGAGCTTGGGACGGTTGCGAAGTTTGCTCACAAGCCGACCTCCCGACTTGCGTAACGCCAAAGATCGGCCATCACATCAGCCCCCTTCCCTTTTGCGAAATCTACGACTGCCAACCCTGATGACGAAGGCGTGGCGATATCCTCTAAAATGGGGACTTCAATAGGCACCAAGTTGCCATGCTTCAGCAGCGTGCTGCGTGCACTGGCAAAACTCTTTGTCCTTCTATTTGATTTGTTGAGGACGAAAGCCGAATGGCTGCCAACCTTCTTCAAACTTGCAGCCCATGGCACAATACTTTCGAGGTCGTCGTAAGCAGGACTCGTTGGCACTAAAACGAGTGCTGCTTCCTTGCAGAGCGCGAGCATGTCCGACATGTCGTGTTCTACACCGGGGGCTGTGTCGATTACGGCAAGCCTGTACTCGGCGACCTGACGCATAATCGACTGCCATTGGTCCACTTGGCCTTCAATGACCTCGACCGCCACGACTTCCGGCAGCTTCTCGCGCGCCGCTGCGCGGCGCCTGGCCCACTTGGCAAGTGTGCGCTGCGCGTCGAAATCGATGCCAATCGCTCGAATGCCCGCTTGGCCCGCGAGCACGAGAAGATTCTTGGCCAGCGTACTTCGCCCGCAGCCTCCCTTTGAGCCGCCCAGGATGATAATACGACAACTGGATGTCGGAGGCGGGTCGCCACCGTTGGCCTTCTTCCCCATACCGTGCCTCCCCCTCCGAGGCGGACTCACATTGCCATAGGATCGGCACCGGAACCAAGAGGTAGGTGCATTTCCTCAGGGAAAAAAGGTCAGCGTAGCTGTTATAAATTCAGGAGAACCGGTCCTTAGTTGGACTTTGGCCATTCAAGCGACGTGGAAGAGGGCATGTGGATGCTCTCGCCGACGGCTGGCGGGATTTTCGCAGCACTGATTGACTGCCGGGACAGGGCGAAAACCTGCTCACTCCAGATTGCCCACTGTACTGCGGCAAGGCAGTGGACAAAGGTAAGTCGCTGCTTATAGTATTACACAATGGTCAAGGCATCGAGGCGAGCGCGGCTGTCCGGACCCTTCTTGGCCAGTCGTTGAAACTGCGTGCCGCCGACGAGGCGGAGCTGCCCGATTTCGCCAACATTGATCCAGAGGCCAGGAATGCCGGGCAGCGTCTGCCGCTTGGAGTCACCGGGAAGGCCAAGGACGTCCCTGTAGAAGGCGCGGTCGGCGGCCAAGCCCGGTTCGCTTCCGTTGATACCTAGTGCAGAGTGATGAAACTCGAGGATCTTGAACGCCATGGCTGGGTCTTCTTGCCAGCGACCCTTGCTCGAGAGGCTAGACCTCTACGGTAAGCGAACAAAACCCGAGATGCCAAGCTGTGCTGAGCCTGCAGGAGAGGGGAGGGAGGCAGCCTGGAGGAGCTGCGGCAACAGGCGTAATCCGCCCTCCGGGACATTATGGAAAAATCGTAACTAATCCTGACTAGTAGAGATCCCGGCTGAGCACGGCCGCGATGGCGATGATAAAGCCGCCCAAAGTAGCGTGGCTGTGGGACGAGCCGTCACCTCACCCAGCCGGCTAACGGCACTCTAGGCAGGTCATCAGGCCACGCTTCTCCCGGCTGGCGAGACGAGATAGCGGCAGCGAATGCAGTTCGTCCCGCTGTCGTCCGCCGCAAAGGAGGCGGCAAAGGCACGCTTGGCCGATTGCGGCTGGTTCTCCGGCTTGGTGACCCTCGGCCGAGGCTGGCTGCGCGCCGGGATCTTGGCAGCCTGAATTAACGGCTGGAGGGGCGGCAGCAGCGGCTTCCAGCCGGGTATAAGATGGGCAACCGGCGGGGCATGGACCGGGCTTGCAGCGAGATATTCGACCAAAAGCAGAGTCGGGACGGAGCGGCCCTGGAGCCCCTCCGGCTAGCTTGCAGCAGGTGCCAGCTCCGCCGGAGGGACATTACGGCCTGACCGACGGTAGACGACCTTGACCAGCGGCTCTGACCCGCCACAGCACCACGCCACCGTGAGGTGACCTGCAGGAACTGCTTATCCTTGGGGCAGGGGAGGGATCCCGGCGTGGTTATACGGGCCAAGACGCGATCAGCTTCGGACATGTGGCTTCAAACGCAGCGGGTGTGGCCTGGCGGCGGTTGCAATGGCCGCCGGTAGCGCGGTGCGAGCATCCTGCGCAGGGTGCGCAGCGGCATCGCGGTTCGTGTTCGCCGTCAACCGCCAGTCGGGCCGGCGTTGACGGTGGCACATCATCACGGCCGAAGCTTACGCTGGGTCCGTGTCCCCGCGCTCGGGGCGTGCCTGATCAGGCCCCTGGTCCTATTGTCTCTCGCGGCCGGGATGGTCCGAGCGATGGCCAAATCGATGGCTGGTCATCAGACCCTCCAGGATCAGCCCTCGCGTGCGCTCGCGCTCGGCCGGACTTGCCGGCGCGGCGCCACCAAGTTCGGCAATACAGGTTCCAAGAGCCACGGCCCGGTCAAGGCAGTCCTCGAATGCAGCCTCACCTGCAATCCGAGACGCGGTGAAGTCGTACGGGTCGCGCAGGTGGGCCCGCATGCGGCGGAGCAACACTGCCATCCTACGCTCCGCATCCTCGATGCTGGGCGAAAGCTGGTACTCCGGTGCTGTGTAATCAGCAGCGCGCCCCGAACGCCATTGCCGACGCCGAACCAAGGTGGCGGCAAAGCCAGCAGCAAGCAGCGCTGAGACCGCGCCGAGACCTGCAAGAGCCCAGGGCAAATCAGGCAAGGCCTCGCCCCCTGGACAGGCTGCGACCCGGGAAGCACAAGCGGAACGCAGTCATTGCCTGCCCTCCTCAGATCATCAACTGTCGCTCCTGGGTGACAATCTAGGGTGGAATTTCTGCGTGAACGCGGAGGTTTCGCCGACTCGCAGAGCGTTCGTTGTCTGTTCGTTCAAGCACGTAATCGACTGGACCATGTGGCCTGAGGTGCACTATCATGATGTGACTGGAATGGAAGCCACAGCATGACCCCGCATAGAGAGGTTAGCCGTGAGCGGCAGCGGCGTTTGGACGCAGAAGGAACGTGTACCTGGCGCGGTTCGGAGAAGATGCGCCGCTGTCATCTTGCCAGCTGGATAACCCACGACTTCCGGACCTGCTGATGGAAGCAGCGGAAGGCGGAAAACCGCTGACCACTGAAGCTTTGGCATGGGGCTGGGCGGCCCGCATACCGGACCTTGGAGTGGATCTTGAACCGGGGTAACCCGCGGTCATCTGATGACCAGAACGCACTGCACGCCACTGTGTGCCGCTATGTCGAGGCGTTCCCAGACGAAGGATTGCCCCTCGCTTTCAGCATCCGGTCAAAGGACTGGGCCACGTCGCCGCCGAGAAGCTCTGTGGTGGCAGTGATCAGAACATCCTTGGTCGTCTTCGGCATGTCGCTCTCTTGTGCCGCATGGCGCGAGTTTTCCAGTTGCGTCAACCGGCGCACCGGATAGGCCGTGGGGAAAGCGGGGGAAACCGCCCCTGATTCGGCGGAGGAGCTGACGGCGGCTGCCATCAGAGCGGGCCAAGCGGAACCGGAACACCAGAAAGGCGAGCCGCGTCCGGGCAATCAGGCAGTCAGCCGAAGCCGGCAACAGCAAGGGCGTCGCAAAGCGGATAGCAAAATCCGACGCCCGATAGATCGCTGAGCTCCGCCCAACCTGGCTGTAGCCTCGGTCGACGTGGCTACCGCGGCACTCGACCCAAAGCAGCCCCTCGCCGTCTAGCCATCCACCGTCCGCTTACCTACTTTCCTACGCATGTCCCGTTCCCCTACTGCCGACTTGGCTGCTCTTATCAAGCTCTTGCAAGCGGGCGTCCCACCCGCCCGCGCTGTCACCGAACTCTCTCGTATCGTGGCGATCTGGACAGCCGAACTTAAGGATGACGGCGAGCAGCTACAGGAGCGGCTATCTGGCTTGGCCGAGCAGATGACGACGGGGATCGAGGAAATGCACGAGGGCATCGCCGAGGCGAGCGACAAAGGGAAACTCACGCTGCGGCGGATACTGGCGACGCATGAGGCGGTGCTGGACGGGGTGCGGAAGGCGCAGGGGGCGGGGTAGGCATCCTACCGCGTCGCCAGGGAGGCTACCGCAGCACGCGATCCGAAGCGGCGGTAGCCCCTGTTGGGCTGGATTGCGTCGCGTGACGCCGGACCGAGCCTGGATGCGCTTACCCCGCCTCCCGATCGCGGGCCGCCGCCAGCTGATCCGCGCGCGCCAGTAGCCGCTGCGCGTTGCGGTAGGCCGGCGGCTCGACCCAGAGGCCGTCGACCAGCGCCCGATCCTTCCCCTTCGACCGCGCCTCTTCAAACCCTGTGACGATGCGGCGCGCCGCCGCGACCTCCTCCCGTCCGGGCGTGAGCACGCAGTGGAGCACGTCGATATGCGCCGGCGTGACCGTGCTCTTGCTGCGATAACCGAGCCGCCGCGAGCGGCGGGTCTCGCGCTCGCAGCCCTCCCCGTCAGAGTACGTGTATGGAGCGTCGATCGGCTCGATCCCTGCCGCGCGGCATTCCAACAGGAAGCGCATCCGCGCATAGGCAAGCTCATCGCCCTCCGGCCCGCGCTCCGCGACGAGGTCGGCGGCCAGATCCTCGGCGCCGAGCACGCAGCTCCTAACCCGCGGGCTGGCCCGGGCCATGTCGCCCAGCCGGACCACGCCGAGCGCGGTCTCCGCGGTAGGCGCGATCTCTATGCCGCCGGCCGGTAGCCCTTGCGCGGCCTCCAGCCGGTCGAGTTCCCTCGCAAGCGCCGCGATCTGCTCGCCGCCTTCGGCCTTCGGCAGCAGGACGAGCACGGGCCGCGCCGGGACCACGGCCGCGAGGTCGTCCAGGCCCCCGCTGTCAAGTGGGTTCACCCGCACCGCAGCCAGGCTCCCCGCCGCGCGGGCCTTCGTGAAAAGCTCCGCTGCGAGCCGCCGCGCGGCATCCTTTAAGCTCGGCGGGGTGAAGTCCTCGAGGTCCTGGGCCAACACGTCGGGGCGCGCGCGCAGCGCCTCTGCCTGCGCGGCGGGGTCCGCCCCTGCGACGAACAGCAGCGAGCGGCGAAGGTCCGGTGGCCTGTCCATGGAATTCTCCTGTGCAACTGCCGCCGCCTTCGGCACGGGATGGCTGGGATCCGCTCGCGCTGAAACAATCTGATTCCTGCGCTCCCGAAAATCCGCTGCGGAGTAAGCTATCGCACGTCCAACCCTGCCGGGTATGCGAAGCAGAGCGGCCCCGGCCGAGCGCCCCGGCTCCGCGGTGAATGTCCGATTCGCGCCCTCAGCCGCGGTTCTGCACGGCAGAGAGGACCATTAAGCCCGACTATAGGTTGCTATTCGCGTGTCGGCTTTCACGGTCAGAGCGACTGCGGCAGCACTCACTACCACCGCCGTCTCGTCCTAACACGCGCTCTCGGCGCTTCCCGCGTGTTAGGAGAGGCGTGCCACAATCGCGGTCAGCTGCGGGTTTCCCCGCCGCGCTGCATCCAGCATCTGACCTTCACCGCCAACGCCGACACAACAGCCCTCGACCCTGCGCAGTCCTTGGCCGCCATTGGCCCGAGCGGCCGAATTTAGTGGAAGAACGAACCCGCTACCGTGGGAGTGGTCCTGTTTGCGCTAATGCAGCTCCGACAGCCAATCTCCGGAGAGGCGGGACAGCTGGTCGCCGCCAGTCGTGAGTACGTCCAGCCGTCGACCTGCAGACGTTCCCCCCCGTTTCTGTGCAGGGTTCGATGCTCCTCGAAGCGACGCGTAGACTCGGGAGCATGCAGGGCTGCCCTGGGCGTATAGCCGACATGGACGGGTCTCCGCCCGGAAGCCGACCTCACCGACTCGGAACACGATGATGCAAGCCACCGCTGCGGGACGCGTGATCGCCTGGACCCTGCTCGTCGCACTCAGTGTCGTGAACGTCGCGGGCTACGCGCTCGACCTGTACTGGCAGTTTTGGTGGTTCGACCGCGTCCTGCACGCCGCCACGATCCTCGCGGCCACGCTCTGGCTGGCCCTCTTCGTGTTCGCCCGGACGCTCAAGGGAGAGCGCGGCCACGCCTTGCTGGTCGTCCTTCTTGTCGCCAGCGTCGGGATCGCCCTCGGGGCCGTGTGGGAGGTGGCCGAGTGGGTCTTCGACCAGATCGCGCCCGGCGACGTTATCAAGGGCAAGCACGACACGGTCATCGACCTCGTCATGGACACCGCCGGCGCAGTCCTGGCGGGGATCCTAGCGCTAAAGCTCGCGCGTCCGCCGCGGTAGACTGAGCCACACGGAAGGGGCTTCATCAATGTTCTTTGACAGCTGGTTCGGCTTGCTCCGAGTGCTGGTGGTTGGCACCCTCGCTTACGCCGCCCTGGTGCTGCTGCTGCGCGTTTCGGGCAAGCGCACGCTGGCGAAGCTGAACGCCTTCGACCTGATCGTCACAGTGGCCCTCGGCTCCACCCTGGCGACTGTCCTGCTCAGCAAGTCGGTGGCCCTGGTCGAGGGCCTGACGGCCTTCACCCTGCTGGCCGGCCTGCAGTACCTTGTTGCTTGGCTCTCCGTCCGATCTCCGCGCTTTGGCGATCTGGTGAAATCTGAGCCGACCCTGCTGCTCCATCGCGGGCGCTTCCTGGACGGCGCGATGCGCGTGCAGCGTGTGACCCGCGCGGAGGTCCTCGCCGCCCTGCGGGGCTCGGGCATTGCCGAGGCTGGGCAGGTCGCGGCCGTGGTGCTGGAGACAGACGGAAGCCTCAGCGTCATCCCAAATGCAGGTCGATCGGAATCCATTGGTACCCTGGACGGCGTCGAGGCCGCCGATGGCCGGATCCGCTAGCGGAGCGCCGGCCTCGTTAGGCCCGGACCGGTGGGAGCGGAGCACGTTTCTCCGCGCGGCGCGCTCCGCGTTGATCTCACAAAGGTCAACTGATGTTCGACGAAGCGCTGGGTCGCCTCCAGGTCCTGGGGAACTCCGCCGCGACCATCTTGCCGGGCCTTCTGCTGAGCCTCGTGGTCTTCAGCCTCGGCCTCGTCGTCGTGCGTGGCGTTCGCGCCGCGGTGACCCGCGCCGCGTCGCTGCGCGAGGCCTCGGCCGGGTCGGCGGCCGTCCTGGGGCGCATTGCCGGAGGCCTCGCCACGCTCGTCGTTTTCCTGGTCGCCGCCGCGGTCGCCTTCCCCTCGGTGTCGGCGGCTGACCTGTTCAACCTCCTCGGCATCGGCGGTGTAGCAATCGGCTTCGCCTTCCGCGACGTGCTGCAGAACCTGCTCGCCGGCATCCTGATTCTGCTCACCCGCCCCTTCCGCATTGGCGACCAAATCCGGCACGGCGACCAGGAGGGCACAGTCGAGGACATCTGGGTCCGGGCGACGGTGCTGCGCACCTACGACAACCGCCGCATTCTGATCCCCAATGCGTCCCTCTTCACTGACAAGATCGAAGTGATTACCGCCTACGAGAGGCGCCGGCTGCAGTTCCCGCTGACGATCGGCAACGGTGACGGGATCGCCCGGGCGCGCGACGTCGTGGTGCAGGCGCTCCGGTCCACCCCCGGCGTGTTGGCCGACCCGGCGCCCGAGGCCTTGGTGACCGGCCTGGGCAGCGCGGGCGTGGACATGGTGGCCCGCTTTTGGATTGACCCGCCACGCCGGCGCGAGGCCGTGGACGCGTTCGATGGCGCGATCGAGGCGGTCAAGGTGGCGTTGACCGAAGCCGGTCTCGATCTGCCCTTTCCGACTACGCAGGTACTGTTCCACGACCAGACTGAGGAGACCGACGGCGACCGCGCCCGGCAGCGCGAGGGGTGGCCGGCCGCAGGGGGCAACGTGCCCCGGCCACGCTGGCGGGCCATGCGCAATCAAGCGGAGTCGCTGGCCTCGCCTCCGGCCGCCTCCCCAGCAACAGGGGAGCGGCCGTGACCAGCCAACTGCGGGAGTGGCTGGAAACGCTCGGGGACTTCTTCTGGATCCGCCCGGGTCTGCTCGTGCTGGGCGGGGTACTACTTGGCGAGGCGGCAGTCCTGGCCGAGCAGGCCGGCTCGAAGCTGCGGTGGGGTTCGGGCGAGTGGATCTATGCGGGCGGCGAGGCCGGTGCCCGCGCCCTGCTGAGCGCGGTAGCCTCTTCCACGATCGGAGTCGCCGGCACGACCTTCTCGATCACCGTGGCGGCCCTGTACCTGGCTTCCGGCCAGATGGGGCCTCGCCTGCTCCGCAACTTCGTGCGCGACAGCGGCAATCAGTACGCGCTCGGCGTCTTCCTGGGCACCTACGCATACGCGCTGGTGGTGCTCCGCACCGTCTGCTCCGTCGAGAAGGTGGCGTTCGTGCCGCACCTGGGCGCCACTGGCGCGCTGCTCCTGGCGGTGCTCTGCGTCGCTACCCTGGTTTGGTTCATGCACCATGTGGCCGCCGGCATCAACGTCGAGACCGTTATCGGCCTGGTGCACGGCGAGCTCTCGGACGCGATCGGCCGCCTCGCCCTCGACCAGCCCGCCGCCGGGCCCGCTCCCGTCCCACCACGTGGGGTGTCCGTGGCCCTGCCCGGGCGCGGCTACCTCCGCTCCGTGGACGAGGAGGGCTTGGCGGGATGGGCGGAGGAACAGGGCGCGGTCGTGGCGCTGCTGGTCCGCCCCGGCGACTACCTGCTCCCCGGCGCGCCGGTGGCGGAAGGGCCAGGAGGCGGGAGGACGGGGATGCTGTTGCGGAGGTCATCCGCGCCGCTTTTTCGCTCGGACCCAGACAGGCGGCAGCGCAAGACCTGGAGTTCGCGGTGCGACAGCTGGTGGAGGTCGGGGTGCGCGCGCTGTCGCCCGGCATCAACGACCCCTCCATCGCCATCGCGGTCCTCGACCGACTGGCTGCTGCGCTGTGCGAGGTCGCGCCGCGCTGCCTGCCCAACACCACGGTCCTGCGTGGCGGCCAGGTGGTGCTGCACCGGCGGGTGACGGACTACGCCGGGCTCTGCGACGCGATGTTCCACATGGTCCGGAAGAACGCCTCGGGGTCGCCGGCCGTCCTGATCCGCCTGCTGGAGACACTCGAGCGCGTGATGACGGTGGAGGCCCGCCCGGAGCGGCGGGCGGAGTTGGTCCGCCACGCAGACCTAGCCCTGTCCGCCGGGCGCATCGTAGTCGAGGACCCCGCCGACGTCGCCATCCTAAAAGCCCGCCGCGCGGCACTGCCGGCAGCGGACGCGCGCCCGCAGGCGGTCCTCCGGTGACGTAAACCCGGCAGGCCTTCGGTCCCGGCGTGGTGTTCCTTGGACTGTGTAAACCCGGGCATAGAGAGGCACCGACGGACCCCACGTCGAGCGCCCCTGGGTGCAGCCGGCGGGACCGGGCTGACCGAGCCGCCATAACCCGCCGCAGTCCGGGGGGGCGGACTCGGGCGATCGCCCGTGCCCTACTCGGCGTGCCCGGCATGCCAGCGGCCATGGACCGGTTCAATGTTGCCAGAGGGAGAATTCCGTCCCGAAGTCGGTGGTCATCAGGGCCCGGCACCGCGACGGCTCCGCCCGGCAGTCCGGGCCCGGCACCGCCGAGACGTGCCCGTCACGTCCCACCTCGAAGACCAGCGGCACGGGCGGCTCCGACATCTTCGCGTAGGACAGCTCGATCAGGAAGCGGATGGAGTCGAACCGGGTCGGGTCGGCGTAGAAGACGAGGTCGCGCGAGACCGTCTCGCCGGGGTTCAGGCCCGACGGGCCGCTCGGCTGGGCCGTGGCGCCTTCGAAGAGCACGCCGTGGCGGAGCAGCACCTCACCACCCTCGGGCTCGTCGTAGTACCTCGCCTGGGCGATCGTGCTCGACATGGAGACTTCCTCGGGCATCTTGCCGGGCATGACGGAGCCCTCGGTGAAGCGCACCTTGACGCCCACGACGTTGTAGGTGAGGCCCAGGACCCGCACCTCGGTCTGCCCAACGTTGGTCCGGGTGACCGTCGAGCGGATGGCGACCAGGTCGCCCCGCTGTCCGACCCTCTCCAGCGTGCTCGTGACTGACACGCTCGGGGGCGCGAGGCCGGGCGCGATCTTGGCCTCGTAGACGAAGGTGTAGACGCCCCAAGCCCCGGCCAGGACGATGGCGAGCGTCTGGACGGCGCTGTTGATTGTCTCCATGCCGAACCTTGAGGGGATAGGTTCGGGCGCCGCTCCCTTGCTCATGAGGCACCCTCGCGCGCACAGCCGAAGCGTAATCGCGTTGCAAGCGAGTTGGTTGTGTCCTGGGCTCGCCGGACGGCCAGGCGGGGTTCCCTCCCGGATTGTTCGGTCCATCGAGCGCGGGATCGATGGTCCCTGGAGCCCTTCGCCGCATGGATCGGGAGCTGGATATGGGAGTGATCGTCAACCCGAGGGGCACGAGCGGCGCAGGCAAGACGGAGTTCGCCCCGCGGATCCTGGCGGATTACGGGTGGGGCAAAGACGGCCAGGTCGAGCCGATCCACCACAGCCGGCGCCGGTGGCCAGTTGGCTACCGGCTGCGCCACCCCCTCGGCCGTCGTCCGCTGATTGTGCTGGGGCACTACGAGCGGACCTCCGGCGGCTGCGACACCTTCTCCGCCCGGGATGGCGGCCTGGACGAGGCATTCCGGCTGGCTGATGCCTGGGCCTCCGCCGAGCACGACGTCCTCCTCGAGGGCTTCGCGCTCAGCACCGAGCACGAACGCTCGGCCTGGCTGGCGCGCCGGCATGCGCTACACGTCCTCTGCCTGGCCACGCCGCCCGAACAGGCCGCGCGCAATCTGGTCTCCCGGTGGCGCGCTCGTGGGGACAGCTGGCCCTCGGTGACAGGGGCCGTGGTGACCCAACGCGACGCCATCGAGGACGCCTGCAGCAGGCTGCAGCACGTCGCCACGGTCGAGGATCTAGGGTTCGAAGCCGCGCTTTGCAGGGCGCGGCAGGTGCTGGCTCTGCCACCCGAGGCTGGCTGATCCGGCACGGCCGCCCCCCCCTCTAGCCAGTCCGGCGTAGCGCATCGCACGCCGCCCCGCAGCGTTCGCCCCCTGCCGAACGCGCCACGCCGCGCGGGCAAAAACTACAAGGAGACCACGCCGCATGGCCGAGAGAGCCGTCATAAACCGCCGCCCGTTCTCGATGCTGCGGCACCTCCTGGACAACGAGGCCTCGGGCGGACTGGTGCTGATGGGGGTGACGGCGCGGCTCTGGTGGTGGCGAACTCGCCCTTGGCGCCGGCTTACTTCGACGCGCCCGGGTCCTATCTCGGCCCCCTCAGCGTGCTGCACTGGATCAACGACGCCCTGATGGCGGTGTTTTTCCTGCTGGTGGGGCTGGAGATCAAGCGTGAGATGCTGGATGGCCAGCTCTCCACCTGGCCGCGCCGCGCGCTGCCCGGCATCGCCGCGGCCGGCGGCATTGAACCGCTCCAGGTTTGCCGGAGGCTGTTTGGTGTGAGTCACGCAGCTAGCGGTCTGGCCTCCTGTGCAGCATAGTAACGCGCCTCCGCCTCAGCGGGCGGGATGTTGCCGATGGGCTCGATGAGGCGGCGGTTGTTGAACCAGTCCACCCACTCGAGGGTGGCGAACTCGACGTTCTCGAGGCTGCGCCACGGACCGCGACGGCGGATCACCTCGGTCTTGAACAGCCCGATGACGCTCTCTGCGAGCGCATTGATGCTCCTATGTCGGTCAAGTGGGCTTGGAGGCTGCGGAAGGAGTCCTGATGAGTGCGAATGCCTCGCGGGCGACGTAGCGTTTGAGGCAGCGCATGAGCTCGGGCTTGGTCTTCCCCTCCGCGGTGCGCTTGGCGACGTAGTCGATGGTCGGCCGGTGAATGCGCATCCGCGTGACGACGATGCGGTGCAGTGCCGCATTGGCCTGCCTGTCCCCGCCTCGATTGAGCCTGTGGCGGCTGGTGCGGCCGCTGGAGGCCGGGACGGGGCAGGCGCCGCAGAGCTTTGCGAAGGCCGCCTCGGAGCGGATCCGCTCTGGATTGTCGCCCGCGACCAGCAGCAGGGCGGCTGCGGTCGCGTTGGCAATGCCAGGGGCCGCGGCGCCGCGGCGGAGACGAGGGCGTCGAGCTCGCGGTCATGCCCCGCGATCTCCTCGTGGAGCATGAGCCAGCGCCGCGCGCTCGCCCGGAGGGCCGCCTTTGCGGACGCCGTGGTCGAGGTGAGCGGTCCGGGCCGGAGCGCAGCCAAGCGACGGATGAACGTCACCTGGCCGCCGATGCCGTCGAGCTGCTCGCGCAGTTCCGCGGGGGCGCCGACGACGATGGACTTGATCGTCTGCATCGCCTTGGGTCCTCGCCTTGACCGCGGCGTCGCGCGCGATCCTGATGTGGCGGATCATCTCGACGGAGCTGGTGCCGGCCTTCGGTTCCGCCGTCGCCTGGCCTGCGAGGACGGCGCGCGCCGCGGCCTCCGCGTCGAGCATGTCGTCCTTGCCGTTGCGCCGGCGGGCACTGCGGTCCGGGCGGTTGACCTCGAGGACACGATGCCCGGCCTCTCGGAGCGCGCGGGCGAGGCCGGCGCCGTAGGATCCGGTGCCTTCGACGCCGAAGGCCTTTACCGTGCCGAGGGACCGGGCCCATGCGGCGAGGCGGCCGTATCCGGCGCGGCTCGCCGGAACCGTTGTGGCGGCGAGCCGGGCGCCCAGGGCGCTGAGGGCGACCGCCGCATGGAC
This sequence comes from Dankookia rubra, assembly GCF_004355005.1. Taxonomy (GTDB): domain Bacteria; phylum Pseudomonadota; class Alphaproteobacteria; order Acetobacterales; family Acetobacteraceae; genus Paracraurococcus; species Paracraurococcus ruber_A. The sequence goes on along the minus strand of NZ_SMSJ01000097.1, from coordinate 482 downwards.
GTGCTTGTGGGTGTCGATGCCGACGACGATGTCTGCGGCTGGTGACTGCTGCGCCAAGGCTTGCCTCCCGTGGATGCGGCACGGCCCGGCGTTCACGGGGGCGGACAGGACTGTGACGGGACGTGGCCGTCAGGCTCCTATCAGGTCACGCGCCCAGCGATCGGCGGGCGCCACCCGGCGAGCCGACAGATCAACGCGAGGACACGAGGTCAGTCGTAAGCTGGGTTCAGGCCCGCCGGGCGGCAGCGATATACTCACAGTCGTAGCTGTCGCCGACGCTGCCGACCGACGGCTCGATCCCGTTCGACGTATACGTTGAACCGGCCAAGCGCTCGGTATAGCGGATCGACACATATTGCTTGGGTTCAGGCGGTCGTCGCAACACCAGCTTGCGCTGCTCTGAGTAGCGCGTCAAAGGCCTCGGCTGGCGTTCGCCACCCGAGCGTTTTGCGTGGTCGGCCATTCAGCGTCACCGCCACCGC
>NZ_SMSJ01000096.1 GCF_004355005.1 Dankookia rubra | reverse complement strand
ATGGACCAGGGGCTCCGCTTCGCCATCCGCGAGGGCGGCCGCACCGTCGGCGCCGGCGTCGTCGCCGCGATCACCGCCGACAAGCCGGCCGCGGCCAAGAAGTAAACGTCTAGAGCAAGGTTGGGTCCGTCTCCCATGGACAGCCAGAATATTCGCATCCGCCTCAAGGCGTTCGATCACCGCGTGCTGGATGGCAGCACGCGGGAGATCGTCAACACCGCGAAGCGGACCGGCGCACGGGTGCGCGGGCCTATCCCGCTGCCGACCGAAATCGAGCGTTTCACCGTGAACCGCTCGCCGCACGTCGACAAGAAGAGCCGTGAGCAGTTCGAGATCCGCACGCATCGCCGCCTGCTGGACATCGTCGACCCCACCCCGCAGACCGTGGACGCGCTGATGAAGCTCGACCTGGCCGCGGGCGTGGATGTCGAGATCAAGCTCTGAGCGGCAGGGGGAGTTAGTTGCCATGGCCGCCAAGACCGGCCGCACCGGCCTGATCGCCAGGAAGCTGGGCATGACCCGGCTGTTCAATGACGACGGCAGCACGGTTCCCGTGACTGTCCTCCATTTGGACGAGGTGCGTGTTATCGCCCGCCGTGACGCCGAGAAGGATGGCTACGACGCCCTCCAGCTCGGCATCGGTCGGGCCAAGCCGAAGAACGTGACCCGCGCGAACCGCGGCCACTTTGCCAAGGCCGGCGTCGAGGCGCCGCTGAAGCTCGTCGAGTTCCGGGTGGGCGCCGATGCGGTGGTCGACCTGGGCGCGGCGCTCAGCGGCGCGCATTTCGTCGCGGGCCAGAAGGTCGACGTCACCGGCATCAGCAAGGGCAAGGGCTTTGCCGGCGCGATGAAGCGCTGGAACTTCGCCGGCCTCGAGGCGTCGCACGGCGTTTCGGTCAGCCACCGCTCGCACGGCTCCACCGGCAACCGCCAGGATCCGGGCAAGACCTTCAAGAACAAGAAGATGGCGGGCCATCTCGGGTCCGAGCGCATCACCACCCAGAACCTGGTTGTGGCGGGCCATGACCTCGAGAAGGGCCTGCTGCTGATCAAGGGGGCCGTCCCGGGCTCGAAGGGCACGTACGTGCTGGTGCGCGACGCCGTGAAGCGCGCGCGCCATGCCGATGCGCCGTTCCCCGCGGGCTTTGCCTCGAACGCGCCGGCGACGCCGGTCGCTGGGGCCTAAGGATAGATACGATGCAGGTTCCGGTCATCACGCTGGATAACGGCTCGGCAGGCGATATCGAACTGCCGGAGGCGCTGTTTGCCGCCTCTCCCCGCCCCGACATCATGGCGCGCGTCGTGCATTGGCAGCTGGCGAAGCGCCGTGCCGGCACGCACAAGGTCAAGGGCATGGGCGAGGTCTCCGGCACCACCAAGAAGCCCTATCGCCAGAAGGGCACGGGTAATGCCCGCCAGGGGTCGCTGCGCGCGCCGCAGTTCCGCACCGGCGGCGTGGTCCATGGCCCGGTGGTGCGCGACCACGGCTATTCGCTGAACAAGAAGGTCCGGCGGCTCGGCCTGATCTGCGCGCTCAGTCAGAAGGCGGCCGAGGGCAAGCTGATCGTGCTCGACGCGGCCTCCGCCGGCGAGGCGCCGAAGACCGGTGCCCTGGCGAAGCAGCTGAAGGCGCTCGGCTGGAAGAGCGCGCTGGTGGTGGACGCGACGGTCGACGAGGGCTTCGGCCGCGTCGTCCGCAACCTGCCGCATGTGCAGGTGCTGCCGACCATGGGCGCGAATGTCTACGACATCCTGAAGCACGACGTGCTCGCGGTGACCCGCGCCGGCGTCGAGGCCCTGAAGGAGCGCCTGGCATGAGCGCGGCAACCACCCGCCCCATCCTCTCCAAGGAGAAGATGTACCAGACCATCCTCTCGCCGCTGGTGACGGAGAAGGCGACCGCCCTTTCCGAGCAGAACCAGTTCGTCTTCCGCGTGTCGCTCGAGGCCACCAAGCCCGAGATCAAGGCATCGGTCGAGGCGCTGTTCGGCGTGAAGGTGCTGGACGTCAACACCCTCGTGGTGAAGGGCAAGACGAAGCGCTTCAAGGGCCGCCCCGGCCAGCGCTCGGATTGGAAGAAGGCGATGGTGAAGCTGGCCGAGGGCCAGAGCATCGACCTCACGACGGGACTCGCGTGACGCCATGGCGCTGAAGAATTTCAACCCGGTCACCCCCAGTTCCCGCGGCACCATCCTCGTCAAGCGGGATGAGCTGTGGAAGGGCAAGCCGGTCAAGCAGCTGACCGAAGGCAAGTCGCATTCGGGCGGCCGCAACAACCATGGCCGCACCACGGTCCGGTTCCGGGGCGGCGGGCACAAGCAGACCTACCGCATCGTCGACTTCACCCGTCGCGCCAAGCTGGGCGTGGCGGCGGTTGTCGAGCGGCTGGAATACGATCCGAACCGCACCTCCTGGATCGCGCTGCTGAAGTACCAGGACGGCGAGCTCGCCTACATCATCGCGCCGCAACGGCTGAAGGCCGGCGACCAGGTGGTGGCGGCCGAGCGCGCCGACATCAAGCCGGGCAACGCGATGCCGCTGGCGGCCATCCCGGTCGGCACCATCATCCACAACGTGGAGATGAAGCCCGGCGCCGGCGGCAAGATCGCCCGCTCGGCCGGCACCTACGTGCAGCTGGTCGGCAAGGATGCCGGCTATGCCCAGGTCAAGCTGTCCTCCGGCGAGGTCCGCACGGTCCGCGCCGAGTGCATGGCGACGATCGGCGCGGTGTCGAACCCCGACAATTCCAACCAGCAGCTCGGCAAGGCCGGGCGTTCCCGCTGGCTGGGCCGTCGCCCGCATCAGCGCGGCGTGGTGATGAACCCGGTCGACCACCCGCACGGCGGTGGTGAAGGCCGGACCTCGGGCGGCCGTCATCCGGTCACGCCCTGGGGCAAGCCGACCAAGGGTGCGAAGACGCGCAACAACAAGCGGACGGACGGTCTCATTGTCCGTCGCCGCCACGCGACGAAGGGCTGATCGCGATGCCGCGCAGCGTATGGAAGGGGCCGTTTGTCGACGGCTACCTGCTTGCCAAGGCGGAGGCCTCCCGGGCTTCGACGCGCAACGAGGTCATCAAGATCTGGTCGCGTCGCAGCACGATCCTGCCGCAGTTCGTCGGCCTGACCTTCGGGGTCTACAACGGGAAGAAGTTCATCCCGGTGCAGGTTTCGGAGAACATGGTCGGCCACAAGTTCGGCGAGTTCTCGCCGACGCGCACCTTCACCGGGCACTCGTCCGACAAGAAGGCGAAGCGGGGCTGATCCGATGAGCAAGCCGAAGCACGAACGCTCCTTGCCGGAGACCGAGGCGCAGGCCGTCACGAAGAACATTCGTGTCAGCCCGCGCAAGCTGAACCTGGCCGCGGGCCTGATCCGCGGCCGCAAGGTCGGCGATGCCGTGGCCACGCTGACCTTCAGCAAGCGCCGCATCGCGCAGACCGTGAAGAAGACGTTGGAGAGCGCGATCGCCAACGCGGAGAACAACCACCAGCTGGATGTCGACCAGCTGGTCGTCTCCCGCGTCGAGGTCGGCCGGTCCCAGGTCATGAAGCGCTTCCACGCCCGCGGCCGCGGCCGCTCCTCCCGCGTCGAGAAGTGGTTCAGCCACCTGAAGATCATCGTGGCCGAACAGCCGGCGACAGCCCCGGCCCAGCAGGAGGCCGCGTAACATGGGTCACAAAGTCAATCCGATCGGCTTCCGGCTCGGCATCAACCGGACCTGGGACAGCCGCTGGTTCGCCGACGCCGACTATTCCCGGCTGCTGCACGAGGACCTGAAGCTGCGCGAGACGCTGCGCACCCGCCTCAAGGGCGCCGGTGTCAGCCGCGTCGTGATCGAGCGCCCGGCGAAGAAGCCGCGCGTCACGATCCACGCCGCGCGGCCCGGCGTCGTCATCGGCAAGAAGGGCGCCGACATCGAGAACCTGCGCAAGGACATGGCGAAGCTCGCCGGCGCTGAGGTCTCGCTGAACATCGTCGAGATCCGCAAGCCTGAGATCGATGCGACGCTGGTGGCCGAGAACATCGCCCAGCAGCTCGAGCGCCGGGTCGCCTTCCGCCGCGCCATGAAGCGCGCGGTGCAGTCGGCCATGCGTCTCGGCGCCGGCGGCATCCGGATCAACTGCGGCGGCCGCCTCGGCGGCGCCGAGATCGCCCGGATGGAATGGTACCGCGAAGGTCGCGTGCCGCTGCATACGCTGCGCGCGGATATCGATTACGGTACGGCGACCGCGAAGACCACCTACGGCACCTGCGGCGTGAAGGTCTGGATCTTCAAGGGTGAGATCCTGGCCCACGACCCGATGGCGCAGGACCGGCGCGCCGCCGAGCAGGCGCCGCAGCGCTGAGGGATGATGTGAGATGCTGCAACCCAAGCGCACGACGTTTCGGAAGGCCCACAAGGGCCGTATCAAAGGCATCGCCAAGGGCGGCTTCACGCTGTCCTTCGGCGGCTTCGGCCTGAAAGCGCTGGAGCCGGAGCGGGTGACCGCCCGGCAGATCGAGGCGGCTCGCCGCGCGATCACCCGCGCCATGAAGCGCCAGGGCCGCGTGTGGATCCGGATCTTCCCGGATGTGCCCGTGTCCACCAAGCCGGCCGAGGTCCGCATGGGCTCCGGCAAGGGCGCACCCGAATACTGGGTGGCGCGGATCAAGCCGGGCCGCATCATGTTCGAGATCGACGGCGTGTCGCTCGACACCGCCAAGGAGGCGCTGACGCTCGGCGCCGCCAAGCTGCCGATCAAGACCAAGATCGTGCAGCGCCTGGGCGCGGAGGCCTGAGGCCATGACCAAGATCGTTGACATCCGCGCCAAGACCGCGGATGAGCTGCAGGCCCAACTCCTTGACCTGCGCAAGGAGCAGTTCAACCTGCGTTTCCAGCGCGCGACCGGCCAGCTCGAGGCGACCGGCCGCGTCAAGGTGGTGCGGCGCGACATCGCGCGCATCAAGTTCGTCCTGCACGAGCGGAAGCGCTCGGCAGCCCAGCAACCCAAGGCTTAAGGGGAGACCGGCGGCTATGCCGAAACGCGTCCTCACGGGCCGGGTGGTCAGCGACAAGATGGACAAGACGGTCACCGTCCTTGTCGAGCGTCGCGTGATGCATCCGCTCTATAAGAAGTTCATCCGGCGTTCGAAGAAGTACGCCGCGCACGACGAAGCCAACCTGTGCAGGGAAGGCGACCTGGTGCAGATCGAGGAATGCCCGCCGATCTCCAAGCGCAAGGCCTGGCAGGTCGTGCAGCGGAACGGCGCGCCGCTCGGCGCCCCGGTTGCTGAAGGGGCCGCGGCATGATCGCGGTTGAAGCCAACCTCGACGTGGCTGACAACTCCGGCGCGCGTCGGGTCCAGTGCATCAAGGTGCTGGGCGGCTCGAAGCGCAAGACCGCCTCGGTCGGCGACGTGATCGTCGTCTCGATCAAGGAGGCGATTCCGCGCGCCAAGGTGAAGAAGGGCGAGGTGCATCGCGCCGTGATCGTCCGCACCGCCTATCCGGTGCGGCGCATCGACGGCACGGCGATCCGTTTCGACAACAATGCCGCGGTGCTGATCAACAAGGCGGGCGAGCCGATCGGCACCCGCATCTTCGGGCCGGTGGTGCGCGAGCTGCGGGCGAAGAAGTACATGAAGATCATCTCGCTGGCGCCGGAGGTCCTGTAAGGCCATGGCGGCGAAGATCAAGAAGGGCGACCGGGTCCAGATCCTGGCCGGTCGCGACAAGGGCAAGCGCGGCGAGGTTCTCGCCGTAAACCCGACCGAAGCGCGCGCCCTGGTGCAGGGCGTGAACCTGGTGAAGCGCCACCGGAAGCCGCAGGGCATGAACCAGCCCGGCGGCATCCAAGAGAAGGAGGCGCCGATCCACCTGTCCAACCTGGCGCTGATCGACCCGAAGTCCGACAAGCCGACCCGCGTGGGGTTCCGGCTGCTGGACGACGGCAAGAAGGTGCGCGTGGCGAAGCCCTCGGGCGAGGTGCTTGACGCATGAGCGATTCGAAGAAGAAGGCCGGCGGCAAGGCCCCGGCTGGCAAGAAGCAGGAAGCCCCGAAGAAGGTCGAGGGCGGCGGCGAAGGCCGCGTGCAGTCGACCCCGGCGAAGGCCGGGAAGGCTGCCGCGTCCCCGGGCGAGAAGCCGCGCCTGGCCGTGGCCTATGCCGAGACGATCCGGCAGAAGCTGGTCGAGGAGTTCGGCTACAAGAACCCGATGGAAGTGCCCAAGCTGACGAAGATCGTCATCAACATGGGCGTGGGCGAGGCGGCGGGCGACCAGAAGAAGCTCGACGCGGCGGTCGCGGACCTGACGGCGATCGCCGGCCAGCGGCCGGTGCGGACCAAGGCGAAGAAGGCCATCGCGGGCTTCAAGATCCGCGAAGGCCAGCTCATCGGCTGCAAGGTCACGCTGCGCAAGGCGCGGATGTACGAGTTCCTCGATCGCCTCGTGACCGTGGCCATGCCGCGGGTGCGGGACTTCCGAGGCCTGCCCGCGAACAAGGGCTTCGACGGCCGTGGCAACTTCGCCATGGGCATGAAGGAGCAGATCGTGTTCCCCGAGATCAACTACGACCGGGTCGACACGGTGCGCGGCATGGACATCCAGTTCGTCACCACGGCGAAGACCGACAAGGAAGCCAAGGCCCTGCTCAAGGCCTTCCAGCTGCCTTTCCAGAACTGATCTTGGAAGACCGCCCGCGGCATGCCGCGGGAGCAGGTTCCGGAGGATAGAATCGAATGGCCAAGACTTCGGCAATCGAGAAGAACAAGCGCCGCGCCAAGCTCAGCAAGGTGCACGCCTCGAAGCGTGCCACGCTGAAGGGCATCGTGATGGACCGCAGCCTGCCGGTCGAGGATCGCTTCGACGCGACCCTCAAGCTGGCGCAGCTGCCGCGCAACGGCGCCCGCGTCCGCGTGCGCCTGCGCTGCGAGCTGACCGGGCGTCCGCGCGGCAACTACCGCAAGTTCAAGCTCAGCCGGAACATGCTGCGGGAGCTCGCCAACTCTGGCCAGATTCCCGGCGTGACCAAGGCGAGCTGGTAAGGAGGGCCGGCCATGTCGCTATCCGATCCGCTCGGGGACATGCTCACCCGCATCCGCAACGCCCAGCGGGCCCGGCAGACGCGTTGCGTCGCCCCGGCCAGCCGGCTGCGGACCGATGTGCTGGACGTGCTGAAGCGCGAGGGGTTCATCCGCGCCTGGCGCGTGGAGCAGGACCGTCCCGGCGTCAGCCGCATCGAGATCGAGCTGAAGTATTCGGAAGGCGAGCCCGCCATCAAGGAGATCACCCGCATCTCCAAGCCCGGCCGGCGCGTCTACTCGAAGATCAAGGAGCTGCCGAAGTACTACAACGGCCTCGGCATCTCGATTCTGTCCACCCCCCGCGGGGTGATGAGCGACAATGAGGCCCGCGCCGCCAATGTTGGCGGCGAAGTCCTCTGCCGCGTGTTCTGAGGGAGGGAGAAGCGATGTCGCGCGTCGGCAAATATCCCGTCCCGGTTCCGGCTGGCGTCCAGGTGGCTCTGCAGGGGCGGACCGTGGTCGCCAAGGGCAAGCTGGGCGAGCTCAAGCTCCCCCTGACGGACGAAGTGGACGTCGAGATCGAGGGCAGCCAGGTCGCGGTGAAGCCGCGCCGGGACGACCGCCGGTCCCGCACTATGTGGGGCACCACCCGCAGCCTGATCAACGGCATGTGCATCGGCGTCTCCACCGGCTTCACCAAGTCGATGGAAATCACCGGCACCGGCTACCGCGCCGCGGTGCAGGGCAAGGACCTGGTCCTGGCGCTCGGCTTCAGCCACGAGGTCCGCTACCCGATTCCGGAAGGGATCACCATCGTCTGCGAACGCCCGACGGCCGTGAAGGTCAGCGGCGCGGACAAGCAGCGGGTGGGCCAGGTGGCCGCCGAGATCCGCGCCTACCGCGGTCCCGAGCCCTACAAGGGCAAGGGTGTCCGCTACACCGATGAGCAGATCCTCCGGAAGGAGGGTAAGAAGAAGTAATGGCCGACAAGCTCGCATTGAAGACGCGCCGCCGGTCGCGGCTGCGCTACCAGCTCCGGCAGAAGTCGGGTGGCCGTCCGCGGCTCTCGATCTTCCGCTCGGGCAAGCACATCTACGCGCAGGTGATCGACGACACGCAGGGGCGTACCCTCGCCGCTGCCTCCTCGATCGAGAAGGAGCTGCGCGACAGCCTGAAGACCGGGGCGGACAAGGACGCCGCCACGGTTGTCGGCAAGCGCGTGGCCGAGCGGGCGCTTGCCGCCGGCGTCACCGCGGTCGTCTTCGATCGCGGGCCCTACCTGTATCATGGCCGGGTCAAGGCCCTGGCCGACGCCGCCCGCGAGGGCGGGCTGTCGTTCTGAGGATCCCATAATGGCACGTACCCCTCATAGCGGCGGCGGCGAGCATGGCGGCGAGGGCGGCGACCGTCGCCGCGGCCGCGGGCGCGACCGTGGCGGCGAGAACCGGCAGGAGCGGACGGACGGCGACGAGCTGAAGGACAAGCTCGTCACCATCAACCGCGTCGCCAAGGTGGTCAAAGGCGGCCGGCGCTTCAGCTTCGCGGCGCTGGTTGTCGTTGGCGACCAGAAGGGCCGGGTCGGCTGGGGCGCCGGCAAGGCGCGCGAGGTGCCCGAGGCGATCCGCAAGGCGACCGAGCAGGCGAAGCGGACCATGATCCGCGTGCCGATGCGGGAAGGCCGGACGCTGCACCACGACGTCATCGGCGAGTTCGGCGCCGGCCGGGTCATCCTGCGGGCGGCGCCCGCCGGGACCGGCATCATCGCCGGCGGCCCGATGCGCGCGATCTTCGAGACGCTGGGCATGGGCGACGTCGTGGCCAAGTGCCTCGGCTCGACCAACCCGCACAACATGATCAAGGCGACCTTCGCGGCGCTCACCCGCTCGACCAGCCCCCGGGCGGTCGCGGCGCGGCGCGGCAAGAAGGTGTCGGACCTGCTTGGGCCCCGCAAGGACCAGGCGCCGGCCGAGGCCGCCGCGGCGGAGGCAGCAGCCAATGTCTGAGACGAAGAAGACCGTGAAGGTGACCCAGACCGGGTCGCCGATCGGCCGCAAGCCGGGCCAGCGCGAGACGCTGATCGGGCTCGGCCTCAACAAGATGCACCGCTCGCGGGAGCTGGAGGATACCCCTTCGGTCCGCGGCATGATCCGGAAGGTCGCCCACCTGATCAAGGTGGACGAAACCCCCGGGACTGGTGGGTGACATGAAGCTCAACGACATCCGCGACAACGACGGCGCGCGCTACAAGTCGAAGCGCCTCGGCCGGGGCATCGGCTCCGGCAAGGGCAAGACCTCCGGCAAGGGCGTGAAGGGCCAGAAGGCGCGCGAAGGCGTCTCCCTGAACGGCTTCGAAGGCGGCCAGCTGCCGATCTACCGGCGGCTGCCGAAGCGTGGCTTCGTCAACATCTTCCGCAAGGAATATGCGCCGATCAACCTCGGCACGCTGACCAAGGCGCTGGCCGAGGGCCGCCTGCCCGCCGGCGAGCCGATCACCGAGGACACGCTGCGCAGCGCGGGCCTGATCCGCACGGGCGGCAAGATCGTCGGCGTCCGCCTGCTGGCGAACGGCGCGATCGACCGCGCGGTCAGCATCAGCGTCTCCGGCGCCTCCGCCGCCGCCGTCGCGGCGGTCGAGGCCGCCGGCGGCACGGTGACGCTGCCCGCCCCGAAGGCCGAGGCTCCGGCCGAGGGCTGACGCTTGCCGCCCGGCAGGGCGGGGGCTACCTAGTCAGGGAATCGTGGCTGCGGCGCCACGGCCGGGGGCTCCGCTCCCGGTTGGTGGCGCCGTTGCCGTGTGGAGGGTTCGCAGTCCCATGGCCTCCGCCGCCGAACAGCTCGCGGCCAATCTCAACCTTGGCGTCCTTTCCAAGGCCACCGAGCTCAAGAAGCGCATCTGGTTCACGCTGGGCGCGCTGATCGTCGTCCGCATCGGCACCTACGTGCCGGTGCCCGGCGTCGACGCGGCCGTGATGGGCGAGATCCTCGCCCAGCATGGCGGCGGCATCCTCGGCATGTTCGACATGTTCACCGGCGGCGCCCTCGGGCGCATGACCGTGTTCGCGCTGAACATCATGCCCTACATCTCGGCCAGCATCATCATCCAGCTGATGTCGGCCGCCGTCCCCGCGCTCGAGACCCTGAAGAAGGAGGGCGAGTCCGGCCGGAAGAAGCTGAACCAGTATACCCGCTACCTCACGGTGCTGATCGCGGTCTTCCAGGCCTGGGGCATCGCGGTCGGGCTGGAAAGCATGCGCGGCGCCTTCGGCAATGCGGTGCACGACCCCGGGATGTTCTTCCGGCTGTCCTGCGTCATCACGCTGGTCGGCGGCACCATGTTCCTGATGTGGCTGGGCGAGCAGATCACCGCCCGCGGCGTCGGCAACGGCATCTCGCTGATCATCTTCGCCGGGATCGTGGCCAACCTGCCGCATGCGCTGGTCTCGACGCTCGAGCTCGGCCGCACCGGGGCGCTGTCCACGGTCTTCATCATCTTCTTCCTGGCGGTGGCGCTCGGGGTGATCGCCCTCGTGGTCTTCGTCGAGCGCGCCCAGCGCCGCATCCCCGTGCAGTATCCGAAGCGGCAGGTCGGCAACCGGATGTTTGGCGGCGAGGCGACCCACCTGCCGCTGAAGCTGAACACCGCCGGCGTCATCCCGCCGATCTTCGCCTCCTCGCTGCTGCTGCTGCCGGCGACGGTCGCGGGCTTCGCCGCCGGCCCCGAGTCGGACGGCATCCTGCAGGTGGTGGCCAATGCCCTGGCGCATGGCCAGCCGCTCTACATGGCGCTCTACATGGCGCTGATCATCTTTTTCGCCTTCTTCTACACGGCGGTGGTCTTCAACCCGACCGAGACGGCGGACAACCTGAAGAAGTACGGCGGCTTCGTCCCCGGCATCCGGCCCGGCCAGAACACGGCGGACTATTTCGACCGCGTGCTGACCCGGCTGACCGCGGTCGGCGCGCTCTATCTCTGCCTGGTCTGCATCCTGCCGGAAATCCTGATCAGCCATTACGGCGTGCCCTTCTACTTCGGCGGCACCTCGCTGCTGATCATCGTCTCGGTCACCATGGACACCGTGGCGCAGATCCAGTCGCATCTCTTCGCCCACCAGTATGAGGGCCTGATCAAGAAGGCCCGGCTCGGCGGGCGCGGGTCGCCGCGGCCGCGCGGCTAGGCGGCCGCCGGATTGATGCCGGTCAAGGCCGGGCCGGGGGGCCTGGCCCAAGGATGCAAGGAGCGTGGGCGCCGAGGCGGCCGCGCGGTTGGAGGGGGATGACGGGCATGAACCTGATCCTGCTGGGCCCGCCAGGCGCCGGCAAAGGCACCCAGGCCAAGCGCCTGGAGGACCGCTACGGGCTGCGGCAGATCTCGACCGGCGACATGCTGCGGGCCGAGGTGAGGTCGGGCTCGGAGATCGGTCTCCAGGCCAAGGCGATCATGGAACGGGGCGACCTGGTCCCCGATGCCATCATCATCGCCATGCTGGCGGCCCGCGTCTCGGCGCCGGACATCGCCCAGGGCTTCATCCTGGACGGCTTCCCGCGCACGGTGCCGCAAGCCGAGGCGCTTGACCTGATGCTGCAGCAGAAATCCATGCCGCTGCACCACGTCATCGAACTGCAGGTCGACGATGCGGCGCTGGTGGACCGGATCGCCGGCCGTTTCACCTGCGCCAAGTGCGGCGAGGGCTATCACGACAGCTTCAAGCAGCCGAGGGCGGCCGGGGTCTGCGACGTCTGCGGCGGCACGGAGTTCACCCGGCGGGCCGACGACAATGCGACCACGGTGGCCTCCCGGCTGGAGGCCTATCACCGCCAGACGGCGCCGCTGCTGCCCTACTACGCCTCCCGTGGCGTGCTGCGGGTGGTGGACGGCATGGCGGAGATGGACGAAGTGGCACGGCAGATCGAGGCGATCCTCGGTCCCATGCCGCAAAAGGGTTGACGGTTCGGGGCGCGTGGCTATAGTCCGCGCCTCTCGCGGGCATGGGTGGCCTTCTGGCCGCCATGGCTGCGCTTAGCCGTTCATCTGGCTTTACGAAGATCACCTCGCCGGGATGGCGCGTGGGCCAGGGTGGCCCCCGTCGTGTCGGTTCAAGCAGGAGCGACAGGCTCCAGGAGCTCAGCAGTGGCGCGCATCGCCGGTGTCAACATTCCCACGAATAAGCGCGTGCTTATTTCGCTGCGTTATATTTACGGCATCGGCCCCAAGAATGCGGCCGATATTTGCCAGCAGCTCTCGATCCCCGAGGATCGCCGCGTCAACCAGCTGACGGATGACGAGATCCTCCGCATCCGCGAGCTGATCGACCGCGAGTACCGGGTCGAGGGCGACCTTCGCCGCGAAGTGGCGATGAACATCAAGCGGCTGATGGACATGGCCTGCTACCGCGGCCTGCGCCACCGCCGCGGCCTGCCGGTCCGTGGTCAGCGCACCCATACCAATGCGCGCACCCGCAAGGGCAAGGCCGTGGCGATCGCCGGCAAGAAGAAGGTGACCAAGTAACATGGCGCGCGACCCCAAGGCGGCCCGTACGCCCCGCAAGAAGGAACGCAAGAACATCGCCACCGGCGTGGCGCATGTCCTTGCCTCCTTCAACAACACCATCGTGACGATCACCGATGCCCAGGGCAACGCGATTGCCTGGTCGTCCTCGGGCAGCCAGGGCTTCAAGGGCAGCCGCAAGTCCACCCCCTACGCGGCGCAGGTCGCCGCCGAGGACGCGGGCAAGAAGGCCCGCGAGCACGGGATGGAGACGCTCGAGATCATGGTGAGCGGCCCGGGCTCGGGGCGCGAATCGGCCCTGCGCGCGCTGCAGGCGGTCGGCTTCTACGTCACGGCGATCCGCGACGTGACGCCGATCCCGCACAATGGCTGCCGCCCGCGCAAGCGCCGGCGCGTCTGACGCGGCAACTGGGGAAAGGGGCCGCAAGGAGATGCTCGTGATCGAGAGGAATTGGCGGTCGCTGATTCGCCCGGAGAAGCTGGGCGTCGAGGTCGGGTCGGATCCCGACCGCGTGGCGACCATCGTGGCCGAGCCGCTGGAGCGCGGCTTCGGCATGACGCTCGGCAATGCGCTGCGGCGCGTGCTGCTGTCCTCGCTGCAGGGCGCGGCGGTGACGGCGCTGAAGATCGACGGCGTGCTGCACGAGTTCAGCAGCATCCAGGGCGTCCGCGAGGACGTCACGGACCTGGTGCTGAACGTGAAGCAGCTCGCCATCCGGATGCAGGGCGAGGGGCCGAAGCGCCTCATGCTCACCGCGAACGGCCCGGGCGAGGTGACCGCCGGCCAGATCCAGACCACCGGCGATATCGAGATCTCGAACCCGGACCTGGTGATCTGCACGCTCGACGACGGCGCCAAGCTGTCGATGGAGCTGACGGTCAATACCGGCAAGGGCTACGTGCCCGCGTCGATGAACCGGCCTGAGGACGCGCCGATCGGCCTGATCCCGGTGGATGCGATCTACTCCCCGGTGCGCCGCGTGGCCTACCGCGTGGAGCCGACCCGCGTCGGCCAGGTCACGGACTACGACAAGCTCGTCCTGAACGTCGAGACCGACGGCACGGTGGCGCCGGAGGACGCGGTGGCGCTCGCTGCCCGCATCCTGCAGGACCAGCTGCAGCTCTTCATCAACTTCGACGAGCCGCGCGAGCGGAAGGTCGAGGAAGAGCGCGACGACCTGCCGTTCAACCGGAACCTGCTGCGCAAGGTCGACGAGCTCGAGCTCTCGGTCCGCTCGGCGAACTGCCTGAAGAACGACAACATCGTCTATATCGGCGACCTCGTGCAGAAGACGGAGCAGGAGATGCTCCGTACCCCGAACTTCGGCCGGAAGTCGCTGAACGAGATCAAGGAGGTCCTGGCTTCGATGGGCCTCGGGCTCGGCATGACCGTCACCGGCTGGCCGCCCGAGAACATCGAGGACCTGGCCAAGAAGCTTGAAGAGCCATTCTGATATCGGCGATACCGCCGCGATCGCGCAGCACCGCAGCGAAGCGAAGAGCGGAAGCGTGAATCGCTGCGGGAAAACTTAGGAACCTACGATAATGCGTCACGGCATGGCGGGGCGGAAGCTCAACGTCACCTCCACCCACCGGCTCGCCATGTTCCGCAACATGGCGACGTCGCTGCTCAAGCACGAGCAGATCACCACCACGCTGCCCAAGGCGAAGGAGCTGCGCCCCTATGTCGAGCGCATCATCACGCTCGGCAAGCGCGGCGGCCTGCATGCGCGGCGCCAGGCCTATGCGCAGATCATGGACGCGGCCGTGGTGGACAAGCTCTTCACCACCATCGCCGAGCGCTATAAGGGGCGCGCCGGCGGCTATACCCGCGTGCTCAAGGCCGGCATGCGCTACGGCGATGCGGCCGACATGGCGGTGATCGAGCTGGTGGAGCGCGACGTCGCGGCCAAGGGCCTCGACAGCGGCCCGAAGCCGGACGCGACCGAGGAGCAGGAAGCGGCGTAAGCCACCTCCCCCGGGCAGACCTATCGGACGGGGCGGCGGGGTGACCTGCCGCCCCGTTTCCATGTCAGCCCCGCTGCTGCTCGCGGAACAGCAGCACCCCGGCGCCGGCGATCAGCGCCGCCCCGGCCAGCATCCCGGGGCCCGGCACGTCGGTCCAGACCAGCCAGCCGAAGACCGCCGCCCAGAGCAGGAAGCTGTACTGGTAGGGCACCACCACGGAGGCCGGCGCCAGCTTCAGCGCCCGCGTCACCCCCATGTGCCCGAGCGTCGCCACGAGCCCGAGCAGCAGCAGCAGGGCGAGCTCGCCGGCCGCCGGCACGGCCCAGCCGCCCCGCAGCAGCAGCGCCGCGCCGAGACCAAGCCCGCCCAGCATCTGGAAGCAGGCCAGCAGCACGTCCGGCGTTTCCCGCAGCTGCCGGCTGCAGAGCAGGAAGCACGCATAGAGCAGCGCCCCCGTCAGCGCCCCCAGCACCGGCAGGCCGCCCGCGCCGAAATCGGCGCCGAGCGCCACCACCACCCCGGCGAAGCCGAGCAGCACCAGCAGCCAGCGCCGGGCGCCGACGCGCTCGCCCAGCAGCAGGGCGGCCAGCGCCGTGACCATCAGCGGCGCCGCCATCCAGTAGGTCATGGCATCCGCCAGCGGCAGGTGGCCGACAACCCAGTAGAAGCAGGCGGCCTCGGCCGCGCCGATGCCGACGCGCAGCGCCTGCAGCCGCGGCCGCTCCACCCGGAAGCCCCGCCGGCGCGAGGCCTTCCAGGCCAGCGGCGCCAGCACCGCCAGCGCGGCGGCGCTGCGCAGCAGCAGCACCTGGCCGACCGCATGGCTGGCGACCAGCCATTTTCCCAGCACGTCGTTTAGCGAGAAGAGCAGGACGGAGGCCAGCATCAGCCCGATGCCGGCGGCATGGCCGCGCGGGGCGGACCCATTGTCGAAGGGCATGGGGGATCAGTCCAGGCGGATGCCCGCCTCCCTCACCAGGGTGGCCATCTGCTCGCGGCCTTCGCGCACGAAGCGGGCGAAGTCGGCCGGGGCGCTGCCGACCGGCACCGCGCCGATCTGCGCCAGGCGATGCTTCACCCCGGCATCGGCCAGGGCATCGGCCAGGGCGGCGTGCAGCCGCGCGACCACCGGGGCAGGGGTCCCGGCCGGGCCGAACAGCGCCGCCCATTCGTTGGAATTGAAGCCGGGGAAGCCGCTTTCGGCCAGCGTCGGGACGTCGGGGCGGCTCGGCACCCGCTCCAGCGTCGCCACCGCCAGGAAGCGGGCCCGGCCGCTGTCGACGATCGGCCCGGCGCTGACCGTGGTGATGAAGACCGCGTCGATCGCCCCCGCCGCCAGGTCGCGCGCCGCATCGGCCCCGCCGCGATAGGGGGCGTGGATCACCTCGATCCCGGCGCGGCGGGTGAATTGCAGCAGGCCGACATGCCCGGCCGTCGCATTGCCCTGGGTGCCGACGCTGATGGCGCCCGGGCGCTCCTTCGCCTGCCGGATGAACTCGGCGACGCTGCGGCCGGGGAAATCGGCCTTCACCGCGAGCACCCCGGGGAAGCTCACCACCAGCGAGACCGGGACGAAGCTGGCGTAGTCGAAGGGCAGCCCCTTCATCAGCGCCGGGTTCACCAGGTGGGAGGAGGCGTCCCAGAGCAGCGTATAGCCATCCCCCGGCGCCGCGGCGACCGCGCCGCCGCCGACGCTGCCCCCGGCGCCGGTGCGGTTCTCCACCACGATGGTCTGGCCGAGCCGCTGCGCCATGACGGGGGTGATGGCGCGCGCCGCGCTGTCCGCCGCGCCGCCGGCGGCGAAGGGCACCACGAGCCGGATCGGGCGGTTCGGCCAGTCGCCTGCGGTCTGCCCCTGGGCCTTCGCCGCGAAAGGCAGCGTCGCCGCGCCCGCCAGCAGGCCGCGTCGTCTCAGGTCCATTGTCGGCTCCCCCCGAAGGCGGCACGATCCGCCCGTCACTGGCAGGCGATATGAGGCCAAAGATGCCCCCACGCTACGACGAATTGCCCCGGCCCGAGGATGGCTCGGGCCTGCCGCTCTCCTGGGGCGTCTGGGGGAAGGACGACCAGGTCGGCACCCTCAACCGCATCACCGACGCGACCGTCGCGGCGGCGGCGTCCGAGATCCGCGACGGCCGCCGCTTCAACCTGAACCTGCCGCTCGACGAGCCATTCGGCGCGACCCGCCAGGGCAGCCACCGCCGCCGCACCGCGCCGAGCCCGACGCTGATCGCCGACGAGCAGCCGGGACGGCTGATCCGCGACGACATGCTGGACAGCTTCTGGCTGCAGGGCAGCACGCAATGGGACGGGCTCTCCCACTTCGCCGACCCCTATCACGGCTTCTACAACCACGCGCCCGTCAGCGCCGTGGTGCATGGCGCCGAGAGCCGCAACGGCATCGACAAGGCGCTGCGGCACGGCATCGCCGGGCGCTGCGTGCTGGCCGACCTGGCGCGCCACTTCGCCGCCACCGGCCGCGACTGGGGGCCGCTCGGCGGGCGTCGCGCCTCGGCCGAGGAACTCGCCGCCTGCCTCGCCGCCCAGGGCACCGCGTTGCGGCCGGGCGACATCCTGCTGGTCCGCACCGGCTGGCTGGAGGCCTTCCGCGCCGCCCCCGACATCGACGCCCGCGACCACCTGGTGCGCGGCACCAACAAGGGCCAGGACTACAGCGGCCTTTCGGGCGGGGAGGACATGTGGCGCTTCCTGTGGGACCAGGGCGTCGCCGCCACCTGCGCCGACAACCCGACCGTCGAGGTCTGGCCCTATTTCCCCTGGAAGCCGACCCTGCACTGGGCGATCGCCCGGCTCGGGCTGGTCATCGGCGAGTTCTTCGACTTCGAGGACCTGGCCGCCGACAGCGCCGCGACCGGCCGCCACACCGGATTCTTCACCGCCGCGCCGCTGCACCTGCGCGGCGGAATCGGCTCGCCCGGGAACGCGCTGGCGATCCGCTAGCGGCGTCCGGCTGCAACCTGCGCGATCATTCCGCGCGGTGATTGTAGAATTGTATTCACAAAGGCATGAGGGGTGTGTTTCCTACGCTCTCTTTTCCGTGAACCGAGGGAGCGAGCCCCGCCCGTGCCGGATACGCAACTCGACAGCCACGCGCTGCCTGGCCAGTCCGACTGCCAAACCACCGAGGCCTCGCCCCAGGGCTCCGTCCTCCTCTTCGGCGACGAGAAGACGCCGCCGCTCTGGCTCTGGCTGGCGATCGAGCGGGAGGAGCTGACGGCGCTGGAAGCGGCGCTGCTCGACCACCTCCGCTCGCCGCTCTTCCCCTCCCGCATCGGGGAAGGTCCGCTGCAGTCGGGCAACGATGCCGGGCTGCTGGAATTCGCGCTGCGCTTCGGCACCATCGCCGGCCGCTTCGCCCAGGGGTCGGACCTCGTCCTCGCCGCCACCCGCATCGTCTGCGAGCGCGGCGGGCCGCTGGCCCGGCAGGGCGCCATGGCCTGCGTCGAGGCGCTGCAGTACCGCCTGCATACCGAGGCCCGCGCGCTCGGCGCCGCCGCGGCCAACCCGGCCCGGCTGCGGCACTTCGTCCTGGCCAGCCGGCTGGCGGCCGATCTCTGGCTGCGGCATGTGCAGGGGCCGGACAGCGGACGGCCGCTGCACCGGCGCCTGGCCGATGCGCTGGGCCTCGCCGCCGCCGCGCCCTCCGTCCCCGCGGCCGAGCCGCCGCCGCCGCCCGCGGCGCCGGCC
>NZ_SMSJ01000095.1 GCF_004355005.1 Dankookia rubra | reverse complement strand
CGGAGAGCGGCGGGCCTCGCGGCTATGACGCAGCCAAGAAGGTCAAAGGGCGCAAGCGGCACTTCGCGGTCGACACGCAAGGGCTGTTGCTCGGCGTGCTCGTGCATGCCGCGTCCATCCAGGATGCGGACAGCGCGGGCGAACTGCTCCGACGTATCAAGCCTCTCTACAACTGGCTCCGGGCCGTGTTCGCTGACAGCATCTATGACCGCCTCGCCGTCCTGCTCGCCTGCTTTCTGCTCGGCCTGACGTTGATTGTCGTCCGCCGCGTCGCAGGCCCCAAGGGCTTCGTCCTGCTGCCACGCAGGTGGGTGGTCGAACGAACCATCGGCTGGCTCGGCCGATGGCGGCGCCTGTCGAAGGATTACGAGCAACGGCCCGAGGTCGCCGAGGCGATGGTCACCCTCGCCATGATCCGTCTCATGCTCCACCGTCTCGCTCACCCGAACCGCAAGCGACTTCCTGCCCCGTAGCTTTCAAAACAGCCTTTCAGTGGCGCAGACCTTGCTCGAACGAAGCTGCACGGGGTCAATCTCCGTCGAGTGAATCTCCATAAGGCGAAACTGCGTGGAGCGGACCTTCGCGAGGCAGACCTCCGTGAGGCGAACCTACGTGAAGCCGACCTCGGCGAGGCGAATCTTAGCAAGGCGGACCTTAAAGACGCGGATCTCAACGGAGCGTATCTCGTCAGGGCGGACTTTAGTGGGGCAAATCTCGACGGAGCAGACTTTGGCGAGGCAGACCTGGGCGAGGCAATTCTCCGCAGTGCAGACCTTGTCGAGGCTGACCTCAACGGGGCCAATCTCCGCGAAGCAGACCTCCGCGAGACGGATCTCCGTCGGACAGGTCTTCGCGATGCCGACCTCGGGGCGGCGGACCTTCGAGAGGCGAACCTCGCCGAAGCAGACCTCAGACTAGCAAATCTCATTGACGCCCGCTTCGACCGCGCCAACCTATCCGGCGCGAAGCTTTGGGAAACGCAGCGTAGTGGCTGGTCGATTAAGGGCGTTATCTGTCACTCAGCCATTTGGGGGAAAAGCGGGGAGGAGCCGACTTTATACGGAGAAGGCGAGTTTGAGCGCATCTTTGCCGAGAAGGTTCGCATCATGCTCCGCTATCCCGGCGGTATTTCACCGGCAGATCTTCTCACGCTGCCGCTCGTCGTAGAGCGGATGCAGGAAGAATACCCTGACACTGTGCTCCGGATTCAATCTATGCAGAACGATGTTGGCGGAGCATCGGTCACGATCACTGTCGAGGACCTCAAGAGCCGTGAAACTGATGTTTTTGCAGCGGAAGTCGAAACACTGCGCGGCGGTCTTCTCGCAATTCAGCGCCGCCTGCAATGCGAGCAGAGCCTGCGATTGACAATTCAGGCAAAATATCAGGCTGTGGTTGGGGATGTCTTGCCGCTATTGCTGGCAAAAGCAATTCCAAAGCAGGAATTTAACATTGGCCACATTGCCGCACCAATGATCGTGGAGGGTCCTACAATGAGCGGAGACATCATCACTAATTTTGGGCAAGTCGGAGCAATTGGTCCTCATGCGAAAGCGCAGGGCAACAAATTTCAGCAAGTTCCGGGCAACACTGATTTAGTGAAGCTCGCGGAAGAACTCGGCCGGCTACGCGAGGCTATGAAAGGCGATGCCACCGGCACACTCGACCAAGACAAGGCAATTGGCGCCGTGGCTGACGCAGAGGAGGCGGCTGCGAACGGTGACGGCCAAGCCGTCCTGCATCGGCTCAAAAACGCGGGTAAGTGGGCGCTTGGAATCGCAGAGAAGATAGGCGTAGCCCTTGCGACTGACGCCTTGAAAAGAGCGATGTAGAAAACGCGCGGCAGTCAGCCGTATCACCTTGATCTACAACTCTTGCGCGAAGGCCTACAATCGTTCGACCTCCGCCGCCAAGTCGGGCTGATCCTCAGCCACGGTTGCCGTCGCGTCGGAGGTGAGCATTCTGGAGATACTCCCGATACGCGCCATACGGCGTGCTCGGGTCATTGCGGCGAGCCTCATCCGCCCGCAGCGCGTCACGGTACGCAAGGCGCGACGAGGTCAGCGCGTCCACCACAGGCTGCGCTGCCGGCGGCTGAATGGCGCCATCCCGCATGGCCTTGAGCGCCGCGTTCTCACCGCGGAGCCGCTCCAGTTCAGCGACGACGCGGGCATCGGCGTACAGCGTCTCGTCACCGACGGCCGTCTTGGTATGGGTGGGCTTAGTGGACATGGAAATCGGTCCTTGCACTACTGGGGGAGGGGAGGGGGCTGCGTTGCGCAGCGGCTGCGCGGGCGCTGGAGGCGCCGCGTCCATCATCATCGGCACAGTGATGCTGGCCCGGTGTGCTGTGCGCCGCGCTAGGGCTAGACCCGCCTGCCGGTCGAAAGCGCAGAGCCGCTTGACCTCGGCCGCATCGGCGGCATCCAGCCAGAACTCTTCGTCGCCAAGGCGAAGGGAAGAGGTCATCTCAGCGCACGACCTGCTGCGAAGCAGGCGCTTGGACGGGCCAAGTGGTCAACATGAGCCGCAACGCGAGCAGTTCGCCCGTTTGGTCGGCGACCACGTGGCGCAGCGCCGTCACCTCGCCGCGCAGTTGCGCGACCTCGATCCGCAGGCAGGCGGCATCGTTGACCAATTTGTCGATGGCGCTGCTCATTTCGGCAGTCTCACCTGCGACCAGTAGGCGCGCTCAAGAAGCAACTGCGAGGGCCATGTCATCGTGATGCCATCGCGCGGCATCGGCACACCTTTAGCCGCAGCATACCGAAGCATTGCATTGGCGCGGTCAAACGTCCGACGCGCTGCTTCCACACATTTCGCGTCCAGCGTGGTTCCCGGAAGCAGCCCGATGCGATCTTCCGGCCGAGTATGCTGGCCAGGCCGGACCTTAACCGCCGCCTCGCACTCTTGCGCAGCTTGGAGGCGTAGCTCGATGCCCTTGGTGCGGACGCCCACATGGGCTTCGGCAATGGCAATCTTCAGCGCGGATTCGGCGCTGGCGATCAGCGGGGCGAGGTGCGCGACGGCCTCGGTCAGAAAATTCCGGTAGCGTTCGGCACTGGCCACGTCCTCATAAGTGCGGTTGACCTCGGCCGCGGTGACGGCCTCACCGGCGCCAGCACGAGCCACCAGCGCAGGCAAGACGCCACGCGCGTGGGCATAGGCAGCTGAGGCGGTGTCGGCTTGAGAGACAATTCTGGCGCGCCGGCCTTGCAGTTCGTCCAGCGATGCCTG
The DNA here is from genome assembly GCF_004355005.1 of Dankookia rubra. Lineage (GTDB taxonomy): Bacteria > Pseudomonadota > Alphaproteobacteria > Acetobacterales > Acetobacteraceae > Paracraurococcus > Paracraurococcus ruber_A. The sequence goes on along the minus strand of NZ_SMSJ01000095.1, from coordinate 15,005 downwards.
GGCGGCGTCTACCGCATCCATCGGCCCGCGCACTGAAGCAATTTCGGCATGGAACTCCGCCTCAGCCGTCCGCTTCGCTTCGGCTTCTGCGCGCATTCGGTCAGCGGCTGCATTTGCCTCAACCCGGCGCTCAGCCTGCTCCAGCACGCGGCGGGCTTCAGCGAGGGCAGCCGGATCGCGCAGCTCGCCGAAGTCGGGAAGGGCGGCGCTCACGACCGAGCCTTTCCGGCCAGTGCACCCGCATGGTCGCGGACAAGGTCAGCCACCACCGCAGAGACGGATACTCGCCCGCCTTCACGCTCCGCCCGCTCCACAGCCGCGCGGCGCAGCAAAGCCAGTGCTTCGGCAGGAAGCCGAACACCGGTGGAAATGAATTCCTCCGCATGAGAGGAAGCGACGGCCATGTGAAAGCCTCGTTCTGACACCCATAGTATAACGGCATGACAGCATTTGTGTTCAAGCCCATAAACACAAAAAATCCGGTCCACAAGTAAGGTGGCCGAATTTAACGTGGCGTAAAGCGATATGCACCGGTTTTACCTGAATGAAATACGCAACTGACAGGCCGTTAAATCGTTATGCTGGCGCTTGGGTCCATCTCCAGCCTAGGCAAATGGGGAAGAGACGGCGGGGCCGCAGGCGCAAACAGCCTGCGGCCCCGTCTATTTCAAACCAGACCCCGTCGCAGTATCTCCATAGCGACCGCCGACACATCATCCCCCAGATCAGCGACACTGCGCACTCCGAGCAGATCGCATGTGATGCTGGCGACTAGGTCGATGTCGTCCGAGCGGTTGATCTCGTGTACCAGCACGACCGCCGCCTTTGCCCGAAGCTCGACCGGAGTGTTGGCTACGGCCTTGCAGACCTCCCGCTCCAGGTGATGCATGCGATCTCCCTGCTTCCGGGTTTCAGCTGCGGCCTTCGTGCCCAACCGAAACTCAGTCTCCAGGTCTTCTTGGACGCATGTCGCCTCGTAGGCGACCCAAAGTTCAAGATACTCACGCGCCATCGCGCTGATACCATTGCTCATGCAGCTTTCCCCGCTTGAAGTTCTAACCGAGAGAGCCGGCCATCGCTGGCCGCAATCATCTGCGTCGTGTCCAGCACCGCATCTAAGGCGCCGTGCTTTACGAGCGTCTGGAACGCATCGGCGTTCGCGCCCAACATCCGTTCGCTTCCCGCGCGCCGAAGCTCAACAGGACGGTCCGCAGCCTCGATCGCGCGGATGCGGTGTCGCCACTCCGATAGCCATTCGGCGCGACCGGTGCAGACGGTCTCAAAGCCACCACGGTCTACGATTACCCAGGGGGAGGGGGCGTTCATGGCCGCGCCCTCCATCCACAAAGCCGCGTCACGTCGGCTGGCAAAGGACCGGACACTCGCAGATGCGGAGGCACAGCCATGTCCTTCTGCTGGTGCAGATGGCGCGCCAGCACCGCAAGCCGGGCAGCAATGGCCAGCACCCGCGCCGGCCGATCGGCAGCTTCGACCAGTTCGAGCGCGAGGACGTCGACGTCATGAGCGACGCTCATATGGCCTGCTCCAGCACCGCGGCGTCAGCCGTATGGGCCCGCCGCGCCTGGTCGGCCTCGATCGCCTGGAGAGCATCCGCCATGCGGGTGAACCTTCCCAATTTGCGTAGGAAGGCAATGCGGCAGATCGTCGGCGCCAGCAGAGCGCGGCGAAGTTCAGCGGCCGGGCGAGGGTCGCGCAGCAGCACGTCGTCAGGGATCGAGGTCATTTCCCGCCCCCTCACGCCGCGATCGAGAAAGGGGAGGCGAAGGCGGCGAACACCTCCGCCGCGGCGGCGCGCTCGGCTGCGTCATGCTCCGGCGCATAGTGCTGCGGCACGCTGGCGACCAGCGACACGAAGGCGAGGACCGCAGCGAAGGCAACGTCCTCTGTCACGCCATCGGCCAGCGGCAGCCATTCACCGTCGCGGACATGAAGGTCGGCGCGGAAGGTGTCGCCCTCGGCGCGGATGTCGAGGCAGCGGACGCCCGCCATGATCATCGCAACGAACGCCTGGTCGCCGGGTAAGGGGCGGTCGAGGACCGAAACGCCCTTCATGGTGGCGAGACGGCTAAGGGCGGGTCGGTCTACACAGATGAAAGCCATGATCCGGAAGCCCTTCCGGTGAGTGGTTAGGGTCGAGCGGGGTGTTTCCAGCACCTCGTTCGGCCCGCCTCGGGGGTGGCCCCTCGGTGACAAGTAAGCTATCATGTGCAAACAGGTATGCAAGTTTAATTTGCATTTGATAATATGACTGTCATGGGAAATCAGATCAGAGCGGCGCGGGCACTCCTGCGTCTAACCCTTCAGGACCTCGCCACCGCCTCAGGCGTGAGCGTGGCAACCATCATTCGCGCGGAGAAAGTGGACGGCGAGCCGACCATGACCCGTGCCAATCTGGCGGCGCTGCGGCGGGCGCTGGAGGACGCGGGAGCGGTCTTCTTACCGGACGGCGGCGTGCGGCCTAAGAAGCTAGGCGAGACAGGAACCAGCCAGTGAGCGCGCGGTGCGTTTGTGTGTTGGCGGCCCTCTCGATGGCGGCCTGCAATCCCACGCACCGAACAAGTGACGTGGGCGACCTTCGAGTTCATGTCGTCACGCTGCAAACCGGCCCCGGCTGGGTAGAACTACAAGGCGCTATCCCGTCTCATTTCGTGACGGATCAGATGGCGATTAAACCCGCCATCATGCAGACGCTGGCACGCGAAGCGGCGGCATACTGCAAGGGCGCATTCGTCATGAACCCCGACCGGTACATGGATAATGACTGGGCTGTGCAGCGCAGGTATGAATGCCAGTGACCCGCACCTGGTCGGCGAGGCACAACGACATCTTGTCGAAGGTAATCGATGACACAGGATAAGCCGAAGCTCTCCCCTGCCGAACAGCGGCGCAGGCGAGACGAGCGCACCGCGGCGATCCGCCTGCGGTTTGCGATCCGCAGGAATCTGGACGGCCGTGGGATCACCACCTCAGCCGGGATTGGTGAAGCGCTCGGGATGCCGGCTCCGGAAGCGCAGAGCTTGCTGAGCCGGCATCAATGGCGTGAAGGCGACGTGGCGATGCTCGAGGCAGTGGCAGTGCGCCCGTGGCTGAATACGGAGAAGCGCTAGCCTGCGCCCCACTCAGATCGCCAACAAGGCTCAGGAGGGCAGACGATGCACATCGGACACTCTCATGACCATCGACGCATGCTGCAAGGTAGGCGGGTCCTGGTCGTCGAGGACGACGCGCTAATCTGCATGCTGATGGAGGATGGGCTTATTAACGCAGGGGCTGAAGTCGTTGGTCCTGCCTGCTCCGTGGAGGAAGCGTTAGGATTACTCGCGAAAGAAGCGGCCGATAGCGGGCTGAACGCCGCAGTGCTCGACATAGGTCTCGATGGCGAGATGGTCCTACCGGTCGCTGACCGCCTAGCCTATCTGGGCGTGCCATTCATTTTCGCCACGGGCTACCCCGAGGATCACAATCGGGGCCTACACACGACCGCACCGACACTGGAAAAGCCATTCGACGGCAACACGCTGGCCGGCGTCGTTGGGGCCTTAATTGGCGGGAGGTGACGCTCCACGCTACCGGTGCCGTCATGGAGTGATTTCGAGTGACGACACCAAAGCTCACCCCTTCCGAGCAGCGCCAACGCCGCGAAGACCGCCTCGTCACCATTCGCCTGCGCATGGCGATCGGCCGCGCGCTGGAAGATCGAGACATCACCACGCCCGCCGCGATTGGCGAGGCGCTCGGGATGCCGGCGGAGGAGGCGACCAAGCTGTTAACCCGGCGGCAATGGCGCGAAGGCGATGTTGAGCGGCTCCAGGCGGCTGCGGCACGGCTGGGGCTGACTGTGTAGTTTTCCGGAAGGGAAGGAGACGACCTATGCCGGCTGACTTCCTCGCCAATGATTTCGAAGCCATCGCCCGTTCTATGCGGCCGGTAACATCACCCACGCCCGCGGTCCTGCATTTTTGGTACATGCTCAGTGTACTGACCAGCGTGCACGAAAGCGTCGAAGCGGCGGTGCAAGAGGCTTATGCGTTCGTCGCAAGCGACACGCGAATTCCGGTTCTTATCACCGCGACCGACGGCACTGTGCTGATGGACAACGAGGAGCTTGCTGATGCCGTAAACCGTTACCGCGAGGGGATACCGGTTTAGATGCCCGCGGAGGGAAGCGGTCGCGGCGTGGCCAAGGCTGAAACTGGAATGCCCATGATGGACACCCGCACGCGGTGGGCGCTGGGCGTGATCCTCGCCGCCCTGGGCATTGCCATCGTGGTCGCCGCGGCCGGATCCGCGTAGGGCGGAGCATTGCCGCTAGGCGCCTGGTGAAGCACCCATAGCCAACACAGACCGGTGTCCGGCTATTTGCAAGGATGTTAACGGCAATCCTTCAAAGCAGACCGGGATCGGACGCTATAGTTAGCCCGAAGCCGTTTAATGCCCGGTCAAGGGACAGCACTTCCGAAGCCAATCGGCTCGCATCAAAGGGCTTGATGAATACTCGCTCCCAAGGTCTCATCAAGCGATTTCGCAGCAACTCAGGGCTTCCAGTCTCATACACAACACGTAAATGCGGCATCTTCCGACGAGCTTTGGCAGCCAGCATTAACCCGTTATCGCCGTGGCCGAGCTTTAAATCAGTAACTAATACTGTGATGATCTCAGGTGGACTGTTCAGGATGGAGAGTGCGGTAGATGCATCCCCAGCCTCTAGAACACGCAATCCGACATCTTCCAGGAAATCGACTAGGGTCAGGCGAATTGCAGCTTCGTCCTCAACCAGCAGCACGCACATGTCGACCTCGCTTCACTGCTGGTTAAAGGGTGATATTGTCTCTCGGAATATGTAAGGCCTTAAAATCAACCAGCACGGGCATTTTACCCGCAATGGTTGTGTGGCTGAGATGCCTATTATCGCTGATACTCGTGCTGTTACCGCGTCGCTCAGGCTGACGGCCTGGATCGGACCTCAACACCCATCCACAGCCTCGCGCACCATCAGCCAGTCCGCCGCGCTGACCAGCCCTTTGGCGACCGCCTCACGGCCTGCCTGGATGAAGTCGATGCGCTGGGCCTGCGCCAGCACCAGGATACGGACGTAGATCCCGTTGAGGCGGTCGGCCTCGGCCTTTACGACCAGCTTGTCGAGGTCGGTGCTCATCAGGAATCGCCCATCCAGCCATCCTGAATCCATAGCCGAAACCAACGGCTAAGTTCTACATTTGTTCACGCATGTCGCGGCACCTCGACGGCAGCCCGAAGCCGGCCGATCCGATCTGGTATCGCCAGCACGAGAGGCTGCACGTCCGCTGCCGGTGCGGACATCAGGCCAGCGGCATCATCGGCCTGATCGCCTTGCAGGCCAGGATGGGCGGGCACGAGCGCCTGTGGCGGCTTGTCCAGCGTCTGCGGTGCTCGCGGTGCGGCGCACGTGACCCGGTTGTCGAAGTCGGTTGCTAATGGATTTCATGGATTGGCTGGAACTTGAACGCTTGGTACGCGGCGTGCGGGCAAATCCTGGTGCCTTGACACTTTGCTGTACGGTTCTGTGCCGACGGATCGTGACTTGCGTGCCATAGTGGATTTCCATCGCCTGCCACTGGCGGGCACTGATCTACCGGCAGGGCGACTGTAATGCGCGCTCACTTCGGTCAGCTTTGGGACTGGCTACTAATCTGCGGATGGGCAGCCTTCGTCCTGTACGCGCTTTGGCAGATCTTCCACTAAAGAGGCGACCAGGTAGCTAAAGCGGCAACACGGGACGCTGTGGCGACTTGTGCGGCGGCTCCGGTGCTCGCGGTGTGGGCCGCGTAGTCCGGACGTTGAGGTTTGGTGCGGGGCAGGCAGCCTGCATCTGCCACTAGGATGGAGACGAGATCGCCGTTGATCCTAGCTCGCCCCGCCCAACAAAGATGCCGACACGAACCAAGGTCAGATAGGCACGGCTAAGGGAGGGGAGATCACCTGGAGCGGCGCTTGCGCTGGACAATGGCGGCGGCGATCAGCAGCGGCAGGAAACTGCCTAGCAGCAGGCTGACGTTGAACACCTCATCGAGGTTAATCGCGAACCAGGCCAAGCGTTCACCGCTCATGGTGCCTCCAAAATTGGGCCTCCATGACAGAGAATGCAGTTCAGCCTGATTTGTGCCAACCCCGATGCGACGCCGGCCGGGCTCAAAGCGACGATGTTGGCGGCAGTAACTTGAGCACTCGCCATATGATCCACACGCCGAGACCGGCGAAGAGCAGGCCTGTATCCATCAGCCAGGGATGCCAGGCCACGGCACTGAGCAGGGCTATAGCCAACCCGCCCCACAGCAAGATCCGAGCGATGTAGATATGATCAGCCACCCCGGCTATTCGGGCTTCGTGCATCAAGTCTGTCTGCATAACTTTCCCCATCGGTGATGGGAGAACGTCTGGGTGGTGGTTTTGTTGCGACTTTGGCTACGTGCGTCAGGGGCCTCAATGCGGGCTGGGCTGCCTGGCTAAAAGAGTGGGATGCGGGGGAGGCAGCCGGGCGACTGCCGCTAGGAGCAGAAGCGGAACTCCGTTCCCAGCCCGCCCCGCCAGACGAAAATGGCGCGGGTACTCCGCCTCAGATATGCACGGCCCGGCGAGGGGCGATCACCTCGGGCGGCGCGTGGGATCAGTCACTTTGGACGCTAACGCTATGGCAATGATGGCCGGCTACGCCACATTGATGGCGACGAAACCCCTTCAGTTAAAACGCAATCCAACATCCAAAACTCATGGCAATGACGAGGGACGCTTCCCCCTCTCTGTCTGCATACCGATGGTTACAGCGATGTGTCTGGCGTCGTGGCTAGCAATCTTCGCCGTCCTGAAGTGGATATTCTAACTCGATAGGCGAGCTGCGGCGCTCGCTTATGGCGGATGTGGCGGGGCAGGCGTCCCTCGTCGAGCCAGATGTCCACAAGCGGTGTGATCGTGCCCACGACGCCGAAGGTCACGCCGTTCATGGGGTGGTCGCGCATCACCAAGCCGCAAACATGGCCGCCTGGGCAGCAGTGAATTTCAGCGCCCCGGTATCGGTAGGAGGGACCATCCCAAGGGCCTTAGGCGGCAAGCTGCTCAAGTGGGTGGGAAGGGGAATCGGGCATTCCCGATTTTAGCCAATGGCGAGCAACCCTAACATGATTTCACCCATAATGATAGAAAATTCAGCCTTGAGCGACGGTCAAAATCAGACTTATAACAATCAATGGTTAACTGCGGCGTGTTCCGTGGCCACGAAGCGGGGTCATCGACATGGAGAACCAGAAGGGGTTTGTTCTGATCCTGCAGAGCGGCGCCGGCGGGTACCTTGCCTGCCTGGACGTAGCTGACGCTTGCCAGCACGCCTCCTACGCTGAGGGAGACGGTTGGGTCTTTCGGTTTCAGTTCGAGGGGTTTCGAAGCGCTCGGCATCGACGCGGTCGGCCGATCGTGAAGCTACGCCACATCTCGACGTTGGGCAGCCCAAACGCGACGGCTATGCCATCGGCCATCAAGAGTGCCGGTGACCGACACAGCGTTGAGTACGCGCTGGACGGCCAGTGAAAGACCGTCCGCCGGCACGGAGTGGATTATCTGATCTGCATCATGGTCCGGAGCCCTTCCACGGTCTCGCCTCGCTCCAGCATCGCCAGAACCTGGCGACCGTCACGCCATGCGGCTTCCGCAGAGCAGAACAACGGATCGGACGAAAATACAGCGAAATCACCTTCGTCCTTGAACACCCGCCAACCCCAACGGTGAGGGTAGCGGGCAAGGAGTTCGACTTTAACATAGCCGAAGAACGCAGGAGGGCGCGGAGGCGACATGCAGCAGCACCTATCAACGGTGGGCTTAAAACATGCACCTATACAGATTAATGGATTTTGAGGCCGAGCGCCGCTGATGGCGTGGGGATTAACCGGCGAGGTACCGTGCGCTGCTGTCGTTAGGCCGCGCGTGCAGATACCGGTCGGTGGTGGCCACGCTGGCATGCCCGAGCGTCGTCTTCACCAGCGATATCGGCGCGCCCCGATCAAGCGCATGGCTCGCATGGGCATGCCGCAGCCAGTGCGCCGAGACCTCCGGCGGCAAGCCAGCACGGGCTGCTGCTGCCTTGACGATGCGGTGCACCTGCGAGACGTCCAGGGCGCCGCCCTTGCGGGAACGGAAGACCGGCTCGTCGCCCGCGGCCACCAAGCGCAGGTTCGTCAGTTCGCGCCAGATGCTAGGCTGCAGGAGCACGACGCGCGTCTTGCCACCCTTGCTGAACACGGTGACCTGTCCGGCGTCATCACGGGCGACCAGGTCTCGCCAAGTGAGGCCGCATATCTCGCTGATGCGTAGGCCACCAAGGTAGAGAAGCCGGAGCAGGCAGTGGTTCCGGGGATCCTGCTCGAGGGCGAGCATCCGGTGCACAGCAGCTTCGTCCATAATGCGTTCGCCGAGTGTCGCCTTGACCGGCGGCAGCTTCACCGGCGCGCCGACATCGAAGACCACGTAACCGACGCGATGCGCGAAGGCGAGCAGCGACTTCACCGAGGACAGGCGGCGAGACTGGCTGGCGGATGAGAGTTCGGCGAGGCTAGCGCCGTAGGCCTGCACGTCGCCGATGGTGACGGAGCGGAGCGGCTTGCCGACATGGGCCAGGAAGACGCGGACGTCCGCCTCATAGGCTCAGACGGTGTGGCGCGAGCGACCGTTCAGCCAAAGCCCGATCATCGTCTCGTCGGTGTCGGCCTGCGCTATCGGAACCGCGACGGCTTCGACCGCCTCGACTGCCACCGCATCGGTTGCTGACATGCTCGATCTCTGTCGCGCGTCTAATGCGAGATAAGTTCTTCTCTTGCATTCGCAAGCGGCATTGAGGGCAGGGGGCTCACGCTCCCGTTTACCCTGCCGATGTCGGAACGTGTTGTGAACCTGCGGCAAAACTGCCACATTGATGGGAAGGCGCATCATCTACCCCCCCGAATGATGCTGCGTTGGCTACCAGGCCCGCTTCCGCCCCCACGGAGGCGGGCCGCTTCAATTCCGGGAACGCTCCGAATGTCCGACCTAGCCGAGCAGCAGGCCGCCTTCGCCGAACTCTTCACCGAACTCGCGCTGCAGAGGCTGCACCCGAAGTCGGTGCTACGGCAGCCGGCGCCGCCCTCAGATCTCAAGCAGACACTAGAGCGAATAAACGAGGCGATGTTCACGATGTACAGCAGCCGACGGGACTGATTTGCCGCCACCGCTCGGACCGCTCTGCGTTGTCTGCCACTGGGGCGGCTAGAGCCCCCTCCAGCAAGGCGAGGACGCATGGCTCTCTCTGACTTGGTGAACAAACCTGTTGCTCGGGTGGCCCGCGCCGCACGCCAAGCGCTCGAGCGCCTTACGCCTGAGGCGGCAGCGTCGCAGGTCTCATCTCCGGCGCGGAAGTCGAAGGGTTGGCGCAGGCACGTTCGCCAGACAAAGGCCCGCCAAGGCACGAACAAGCGTTAGATTTCGACTAACCACCAAACCGAACAGCCAGCAAAGCCGAGGCAAACCGCCTTGGGCGACGCCAACGCTTTACCGAATCCAGGAGCCGATCCGCTGGCCAACCAGCCGCGGCCCGCGCCTCGAGAGTCTGCAGAGGAATGCCGAGGGCCTTCGCCTCTTGCTCAATTGCAGGCGTTAGCCGTTGCTGGGGCCGCGCAACAGGTTCGCGTTGGGTACTCTCCCTGATCAGGGACTTAGGGTGCGCACGATGGGCGCTACTGTGACGACCTTGAGGTTCCCTCGGCCGCCGTAGGTACTCGCCAGTTTCGCCGCGCTTGATGCGCGCGATGACGGAAGCAGTTGTCATACCTGCAGCGCGCGCGATCTCTTTGATCTCACCAGCAGTCAAATGTTCCCCAGACGCCTTAACGCGACAACCCAGACTTGCACCAGTTTGAATGTCGGATGCCATGTTGTGCCGCTTTCGTGAGTACGAAATGGCACAACGTCACCGGGCTGGTTCGTTTGCAGCCGCGCGCCGGAATAACATGATTTAGACAAGCATGCTGGCAAGAATATGGACGTGTCCGGCGTCGGTCAGCTATCCCGCGCTGTGGGAGTGCTTGCCGCGCCAGGCGTCACGGGATCGAAGCGGACGGCGTTCCGCGCCATATGTGCTAGAGTCTCGATTGACCGCTCGAAGCCGGCTGCCGACGCTGGTGAAGCATCGTGCTCAATTTGTGCCAGCGCGCTGGGTAGCATTGCTTCAAGGTTGCGTAGGATTTCCTCGCGCTTGGCATGCGGCGCACGTGTAAGAAGAGCAACGTGCGCGATCAGGACTGCAAAAGCACCTTTGATGGCATGGATCTCTCCTCGCAACGCATCAATCTTATCGTTCTGCTGTGACAGCGATTTTGCTAATTCCGTCTCCATCGGAGCACCTAATACGTCGGTTCTCTCGTGATTAGATCACCGCCCGTGCCCCGTCGAGACTGGTTCGCAGTTCGCCAGCTAGCGCCATGCTATCGTCGAAACTGGCCGCTAAACTGCATCGACAGCACGCGCTCGGCTGCGTCGAGCACACCGTCCCGCATGGCCCGCTCGTGCAGGTAGGCGAACCCGTGCGGCTGAAGCCGCCCCATACCAACGGTCAGCGCGGCCGCGTGCTGCTCGAGCAACTGGGTCGCCTCGCCGAGGATGGTGTCGATGGCGATCGCGGCGAGTTCGCGCATGTCCGCGCCGTTGGCCAACGCCTCGTCCATTCTCGCCTCAAGCAGGCCGGTCAGCGGGTCTGTCGTCAGATCCTGCAACGCTACTCCTCCTCTTCAACCGGCATGCTGGGTTGCGTGCGTTTGGCTGTAGCGACGACATGCTGGCCAAGCGCCGGCAGCCATCCGTCATCCTCAGACTGGGAGACAACCGCCTTACCGAGCGCGCCACGATCTACCAATCCGGCGTCGGCGAGGTTCTTCACTGCCTGGCTGTGCTTCAGGCGCACCTCGGCCAACGTCTCAGCTCGCTCCGACCACAATGGCGCCCATTCATAAAAAACCACGTTTCCACGGGGCTTCCTGCCAAGCGCTGACCGCAGCAGGCACTCATCCAACACCCGAAGCGCCGGTCCGACGATGTTCCGCTGCTTCGACGCGAGCGAGGAGAAGTAGCGCTCGTCGTCACTTTCTCCAGCAGTGCTCGCCTGCAACCCGCTGGCGCTGGATCGTCCGAAGAGCCGGCTTGACGGGATATCCAGTGCCCCGCACACACCGATCATCAAACGGTCAACCAGTTCGGGTAGCCCCGCGCCAAGATTAAGCTGTTTCGTAGTGATTTCCTCATTTTTATCCAGAAGTACGGTCGAAAATAAGCCTTTCATTGTGTTAGCAAGGGCGAACCGGCTGATGATGGCGCTTCTGTACGAAGGATTCAAAACGCCCTGGTTGAGCCCTTCGACCTGCACGATGTCCTGCTTGGACTCGAATAGTAGATGCTGGATTGCACGCAGCGTTTGCTCGAGGTCGAGGATGGGTCGGTAGGCACGCTGCAGCGGAGACACGCTCCAAGGCTCGCTGGTAAGATGGTTGTCCAGGGCCGGCGACGGCGTAAACAGCGCCGTCCGCGACGGATGCACGCTGACATAGGTGCCGTCGGCGAGGGACAACCGGAATTCAGCGGGCTGGCCGTACCAGCGCGACGCGGGGTCGGTGATCAGCGGCCCGAGGCTCACCTGATCGCGGCTCAGAACTTGGACCCATAGCAACCCGCCGCGGCCGACAGTGGCCGGATCGAGCGGCAGGCGGGGGTCTTCGCTGTTGACACCGATTACTACCAGCGAACCGCCGTCGCGGGCGCTCAACACCAGGGCCTTCGCTACCTTGGCCTGCAGATCCAGTCGCTGCTCCTCAGCCTCGATCAACGCCACGTCGCTGCTGCGGCCCTGCCAGGTTCTCCAGCGAGACGTCATGTCGGCGGCTGGCTGCTCGATTGCCCTGGCTGCGATCCATGACGATTCCACCATCGCGCGGATCTCGGTCGAGGAGACCCGAGACCAAGTGTAGCCAGATTGCGAACTCTTATCGCGGCTCGAGCCGATGCCGCCCATTTCGCCGACGAGGCTGCGCAGAGAATCCGAGATAGCCCCAGAATAAGGGGGAATGGCGTTCATAGCGTGCGTCCCGGGGTCAACCGACCCAACTGTAGGAGGTGTCGAAAACGGGTGTGTCGGACAGCATCAAGTCGGATAATCCCCACACCGCAGCATCGGCACGGTCGGGTGACCCAGAACCTTTGAAGCCGCTACGGGTGAAGCCAGCGAGTTGATCTTCGAGGCGTGGGAAGCTGCCCACCAGGCGCACGCGTCCCTTCTCGAACAGCGCGGCGATCGGCTCGGCCCGAACTATCTTGCCGCGGCTCGCTGTAACCATCGTTACCGGCACGCCCTTGCGCGACGCACGGATTACGGCCTCCGCCATCGCGCCTCCGTAGTTCCGCTCAACGACGACGCGGTCAGCGGACCACTTGTCGAACAGAGCGACAGTCTGCACGCCCCAGGCTTCGGGCGACGCTTTCAAAGAGCCGTCCTCAAGAATGTAACCGACGCCTTCCCGGTCAATGCCGGCCACCACAATGCCGATCTCGTCTGCGTTCTCGTCTTCCTCATCGGACGCACCTGATGGGTCCACCGCAACCACGATGCGCTGCAGGGACGCCGGAGCCTCAGCGATGCGGCTGGCTTCGATCATGGCGCGCGACCACAGAGCACCGGCCAGATCGGTCAGGATCTCCGCCTCGAGTTCCTGCCGTCCGATGCGGGTGCCGGCAAACCGCGCCTCAAGCTGCTCCAGGAAGGCCGGCGCGAGGTTCGCTGCATTCTCGCGGGTGCTACCCCTCACCAAGTGTACGTCCCGGCCTGCACGGGCCACCAAGTCGCGCACTAGGGGCACAGGGCGAGGCGTCGTGGTAGCGACCACCTGCGGCTTGGAGCCGATGCGCAGGGTCATGGTGAGCATGTTCCAGGCTTCCACTGCCCGGTCCCAAGCCGCGATCTCGTCACACCACACCCATGAATGATTCGGTCCCCGTAATCGGTCTGGCTCTGCTGCAGAGTAGCCCTGGATGACCGACCCGTTGGCGAAGCGAAGCTCGAACAGCGAACGATTATAGGCGGTTGTGGGGTTGCCGCCTTCGAGGCACTCGGCTGGCACTGCCCGGAGGATGCCGCTTTCGCTCTCGAAACATATGCGGCGCAGGTCGCCGGCAGTCGGCGCCACCACAGCGACACGGGCACCATCATTCCACGCGGCCGTCCACCAGGCTTCCTGTGCGCCGAGCAGCGATTTGCCGAAGCCACGGCCCGCCATCGCCAGAAACACGAACCAATCTCCCGGCGGCGGGATTTGCTTCGGTCGCGCTTGCTCCAGCCACTTCGCACGCGCCGCGACCGCGGCCGCCTTGTCGGTCGGGAGGGCGGTCAGAAGCGCGGCCAGGTCGAGCCCCACTGTCACTCAGCCGTGCCCTCTATCGCCGTCATGGCCTTGTCCGCCGCCAGTTTCGCCATGAGCGCGCCGACTGCGCTGACCACGTCAATCTGGACCGGGCCACCCTGAGGGCCGCTCACCTCGACCTGCGCGACCTCGCGGAAGTCACACCGGCACTTCGCCCAAAATATCGCGGCAGACGCATTGGTCTTCGTGTGCGCGAATAGATGTCCCATGACGACGGCATTAGCACGGGCCATACCGCGGTCGAGTTCCACACGGTACTCGCGGTGCAGAACGGGCACTGACACGCCAACAAGGGCACCGATGCTTTGCTGAGGGACGCCCTTGCTGGCCAGTCCCTCGACCTGCCGTTTGATCTCGTCTGTCGCCCGGTGAGCGCGGCGGGGCATGCGTTGTTGCGCCTTCATGGTTAAAGGTATCGCCCTGGACTTGGCGCTGCTCCGCGTCAGCCCCAACGCTTTTCAAGCTCCTGTCACGCCAGATTCATCGCAGGCGTCTCGGTGACGGCTGTCGCTGACTGTGTTGGCGCCGGTAGCACCTGCACGGCCTCGGCGGCCACCGGCGGCGGCAAGAACAGCGCAGCGAACTCGCGCTCGGCCCGCGCCCGAAGTGACGCGCTGTCCAGGCGAAGCACCTGAGCACGGGGAGCGCGTTTCGGCGGGTAAAAAGGTCGGCTCTTGCGCATCCTAGCCTCCCTCAGTGGACGACACGGTCAAGCGGGGGATCGCCGCCGAGACAGGCGCCGTCGGCCCACTCGACTAGGTCGCGGGCAGCATCAATGACCGCCCGCCAGGCTTGGGCTTGCATCTCCTCGACCTTGTTCGGGATGAGCCGGTGCGGCGCCGGTGGCGCCCTGACGGCCCAGAGTTCGTCGCGCAGGTCGATCAAGCGCTCGATCCGCGTCATTCCCTCCAGGTCGGCCAGGCTGAAGCTTTCGGGGTGGTCGGTCATCACTCTTCGGTCCTCCTTGCCGGGCGTTCAGGTAGGCGTCTTCCTCCAGGCGGGGATCCACGGATCGGTGCTGCTGACGTGTCTTCAGGTCCGACCGGTCGGTAGGGCGGTGGTGTGGTCAGCCGAGAGGAAAGCGCTCCCAGATGCGCGCCGGCCGGACGGAGGATCGGGCCTGCGGTCGCGTGCGCGACTTGCACTATCGGCGGCAGCATCTGAGCGGCCACGGCGGTCACAGGGGCCGGGGTGGCGGGCCGGGGCGCATCCGATGGCGGTGGCGGTGGCGGGTCGTCCGGCACCCAGGCCGACAGGCCGCCCAGGGCTGCCTTCAACCGGGCCCGGGCAGCGACTTCCTCGCCCTCCCTGACCCAGACGGTGGCCATGGGTCCACGCGTCACCCCTCTGGGGCGGAAGCGGATCCGGCGGAAACAGTTCCAACCAGGGGGGTAGTGCGGGTTTTCCCTATAGTGATTATTGATCCGGCCTGGGCGGTCTTGAAGGCGAGTAGGATCCGTCCAGGTTGGGGGCATGAAGCATGTGGACATGCGCAAGCTGCCGGCGGCGGCGCAAGAGGAACGTCGG
>NZ_SMSJ01000094.1 GCF_004355005.1 Dankookia rubra | reverse complement strand
GGTGGGTCCCGCCATGGCGAGCCTCGCCCCGGCCCGGCCGCAGGCGGCGCGCGGCGGCTGAACCCGGCCGGCGCCCGGCCCGCCGCCGGACCGGCTACCGCGCCGGCCGCTGTGCCAACCGCAGCGCCGCCGAGCCGCCCGAGACCTTGAGCCGCGGCCCGCCCTCCGAAAGCTTGCCGTCCTCGGCGACCTTGAGGACCGAGATGTCCCGGTCCGTCATGTTGCCGACGAAGAGCGTCCGCCCGTCCGGCGCGAAGGCGGCGCCCTGCGCCCAGGTGCCGACCCTCGCCTCCGACACCACCGAAAGGCGCATCCCCTCCACCTTCAGCAGCTTCACCAGGCCCGGCCCGAAGAAGGGCGAGTTCGCCGGCTTGTTGGAGCCGTTCATCACCGTGACGGCCAGGTGCCGCCCGTCCGGGCTGGCGATGATGCCCTCCGGCGTCTGGCCGACGCTGATGGTGTCGACGATGCGGAAGGGCTCCTTGGTCAGGTCGACCAGGCTGACGGTATCCGCGTCGCCGGTGCCGCGGCCGATATTGGCCACCACCGCCCAGCGCCCGTCGGGCGCGACCGTCAGCCCGTAGGGGCGGACGCCGGTGGTGATCTCCCGGTCCAGCTTGGTGACCTTGTCGCCCTCCACCCGCAGCAGGTTCAGCATGTGGTCGCCGTTGCGGGTCACCAGGGCGAAGCGGCCGTCCGGGGTGAACTCCACGTGGCTGACCTCGGAGGCGACGGTGCCGATATCGACCTTGCCGGCCGGCGTCACCTGGCCGTGGGCGATGCGGAAGACGCTGACCGTCCCCTCCGCCCGGTTGGCGACCAGCGCCAGGGTGCCGGCGCGGTTGATCGAGATCCCGGCCGGCGCGGCGCCGGTCGGCAAGGTGGCGAGCAGCCGCGGCGGGGTGGCGGTGAGATCGACGACCGACAGGCTGTTGCCGGGCAGCAGCTTGCCCGGCTCGGCCGGGTTGGGCCGCTGGTTGGCGGTGACCAGCGCCAGCCTCTCGTCCGGGGTGACGGCGACGGAGCTGGGCGGGCCGACCACGCTGGCGGGAATGGCGATCTCCGCCTTCAGCGCCGGCGGGCTGGCCGAAAGGTCGAAGACCGAGAGGGTGTCGGGCTGCGGGTCTCGCAGGGTCCGCACCGCCCCGTTCTCCAGCATCATCTTGTTGTCGTTGGCCGAGAGCAGCAGCTGGGCGCGGGCGGCACCGGGGACCAGCAGGGCCGGCGCGGCAAGGGCGAGCGCGGCGGCGCCGGCGAGCAGCAGGTGTTTCATGGCGTGAGGCTGATCCCCCGATTTGACCACGAGTGTCGGGCTTTGGACGCGGGCTGTCCAGGTGGGTGGTTGCGCGGACGGTTGCCTGCTTCGCCAGCCGCGATCCGCGCGCGGGGCCCGGCAGGCCGGCCGCCCGGCGACGAGAGGGCGGGTGCGCGGCGCCACCGGCCGGGCTAACCTCCGCCGCATGATCGGCATCGATTGGGGCACCACCGCCTTCCGCGCCTACCGGCTGGACGACCGGGGCGAGGTCCTCGACGGCATCGACCGCGCCGCCGGCATCCTGACCATCCCGCCGGGCGGCTTCCCCGCCGCCCTGCAGGAGGCCATCGGCCCCTGGCTGGCGGCGGGCGAGACCCGCATCCTGCTCTGCGGCATGGTCGGCAGCCGGCAGGGCTGGGTCGAGGCGCCCTACCTGCCCTGCCCCGCCGGCCCGGCGGCAATCGCCGCCGCCGTGGTTCGGCTGGACTTCGCCGGCGTCGATTGCGTCCTGGTCCCCGGCCTCACCGCGCGCGACGCCGGCGGGGTGCCCGACGTGATGCGGGGCGAGGAGACCAAGCTGGTCGGGCTGCTGGCCGAGCTCGGCCAGGCCGCGGCGCTGGTCTGCCTGCCCGGCACCCACAGCAAATGGGCCCGGCTCGAGGCCGGCCGGATCGCCGGCTTCGCCACCCAGATGACCGGCGAGACCCGCGCCGTGCTGCTGCAGCACAGCATCCTCGGCCGGCTGGCCGAGCCGGGTCCCGGCGACGAGGCGGCCTTCCTGCGCGGGGTCGCCCGCGCCGGGGAGGCCGGCGGGCTGCTGCACCACCTCTTCGGCACCCGCGCGCTCGGGCTGATGGGCGAGCTGCCGGCGAGCGGCACAGACAGCTACCTCTCCGGCCTGCTGATCGGCCACGAGCTGCAGGCGGTCCTCGCCGAAGGCGTCCCCACCGGGCCGATCCACCTGGCCGGCAGCGAAACCCTGGCCCGGGCCTATGCGCTGGCCTTCACGGCACAGGGCCTGAGCTTCACCCGGCACGCCGACGACATCGTCGCGCGCGGCCTGGCCCGGATCGCGGAGACGGTTGCATGGTCCCCGGCATGAATACCCTGACCGACTGGCTCGCCCGCTGCCCGCTGGTCGCGATCCTGCGCGGCCTGACGCCGGAAGAGGCCATCCCGGTCGGCGAGGCGCTGGTCGAGGCCGGCATCGTGGTGCTCGAGGTGCCGCTGAACTCGCCCGAGCCGGTCGAGAGCATCCGCCGCCTGGCGCGGCATTTCGGCGACCGCGCCCTGGTTGGTGCCGGCACGGTCATGACCGCGCTTCAGGTCAGCGAGATCGCCGCGGCGGGCGGGCGGCTGATGGTGACGCCGCATGCCGACCCTGGCCTGGTCCGCGTGGCGAAGACCCGCGGCCTGCTCGCCGCGCCCGGCTTCTTCACCCCGGCCGAGGCCTTCGCGCTGCTCGCCGCCGGCGCCGATGCGCTGAAGCTCTTCCCGGCCGAGGCGGCCTCCCCCGCGGTGCTGCGGGCGCTGCTGGCGGTGCTGCCGAAGGGCACTGCGGTGCTGCCGGTCGGCGGCATGTCGGCCGAGACCATCGGGCCCTGGCGCGCCGCCGGGGCGCAGGGCTTCGGGATCGGCTCCTCGCTCTACAAGCCGGGCGATGCCGCCGCGACGGTGGCGGCCAAGGCGAGGGCCCTGGTGGACGCCCTGCACGGCGGTTGAACCCGCCCGGCCGATCGGCCATATCGCGCAACGAGGCGGCCGCACATGGCCGCCGAGGTCCAGGAAACGCCAAAGATGCATCGTCGTACCGCCCTCGGCCTGGGCACGTCCCTGGGCGTGGCCCTCGCCCTGCCCGCGCTCCGTGTCGCCAGGGCCCAGGGGCAGGCACCGGAAATGACCCTGCGTCTGCATCACTTCCTGCCCGCTGTTTCCAACGTCCACCGCTTCTTCCTGGTCCCCTGGGCGAACAAGGTCGCGGCGGACAGCCAGGGCAGGCTGAAGATCCAGATCTTCCCGGCGATGCAGCTCGGCGGCGCGCCGCCGCAGCTCTTCGACCAGGCGCGCGACGGCGTCGCCGACATCATCTGGACCCTGCCCGGCAACACCCCCGGCCGCTTCCCGAAGGTCGAGGTCTTCGAGCTGCCCTTCGTCTCGCACAAGCGGGCGATCGTGAACTGCCTGGCAATCCAGGAATACGCCGATGCGGTGCTGCAGGACGAGTTCCGCGAGGTGCACCCGCTCTGTGTCTGGGGGCATGGCGAGGGGCTGATCCACAGCCGGAAGCAGGTCACCACCATGGAGGACCTGGCCGGCATGAAGCTCCGCTTCCCCTCCCGGCTGAACGGGGAGGCGCTGCGGGCGCTCGGCGCCGCGCCGGTCGGCATGCCGGTGCCGCAGATCCCGGAAGCCATGACCCAGGGCGTCATCGACGGCGCGGTGGTGCCCTGGGAGGTGGTGCCGAGCATCCGCCTGCAGGAGATGGCGAAGTTCCACACGGAGATCCCCGGCAGCCCAACGCTCTACATCGCCACCTTCATCCTGGCGATGAACAAGGCGAAGTACGAAGGCCTGCCGCCCGAGTTGCGCGCCGTGCTGGACGCCAACAGCGGCGCCGTCGCCGCCCGCATGGCCGCCGTCCCCTGGGACGAGCGCGGCCCGATCGTCGAGGCCGAGGCGAAGAAGCGCGGCAACACCGTCACCGTCATCTCGGAGGCCGAGAAGGCCCGCTGGGTCGAGAAGACCAATGCGGTGGTCGACAACTGGGTGGCCGGGTCGAAGGAAAAGGGCTTCGACGGCGCGGCGCTGCTGGCCCAGGCCCGCGCGCTGGTGGCGAAGCACGGCGCCGGCATCGCCTGAGTGTCGGATGACCCGGCGCCGCCGCGCGGCCCCGTCCCGTGGCTGGCCTCGGTCCTGGCGCTGGCCGGCGGCGCGACGCTGCTGGCGACCGCGCTGCTCACGACCTACAGCGTGGTGCAGCGCTGGATCACCCGCCAGCCCGTGCCCGGCGACTTCGAGCTGGTCTCGCTCGGCGCCGGGCTCTCGGTCATGGGCTTCCTCGCCTACGGCACGGTCATGCGCAGCAACATCCTGGTCGACAGCTTCTCCGGCTGGCTGCCGCGCCGGGTGAACGAGGTCGTCGACGGTTTCTGGATGCTGGTCTGGGCGGCGGTCGCGGCGGTGCTGGCCGAGCGGCTGTTCGTCGGGGCGCGGGAGACGCTGCGGAGCGGCACCACCACCATGGTGCTCGGCCTGCCGACCTGGTGGGCAATCGGGCTCGGCGCGCTGGCCTTCGCGGCAACGGCGCTGGCGGCGCTCTACTGGGTGCTGCGCTTCATGCGGGGGCGCGGCTGATGGCGCCGGAATTCCTCCAGGCGGCACTCGGCTTCGCCGCGCTGCTCGGGCTGATCGCGCTGCGCTGCCCGGTCGGGCTGGCCATGCTGCTGGTCGGCGCCGGCGGCTACCTGTCCATCGTCGACCTGGCGACGCTGCTGAACTACCTGAAGACCACGCCCTGGCACCTCTTTGCCAACTACACCCTCTCGGTCATCCCGCTCTTCATCCTGATGGGCGCGATCGCCGAGCGCGGCGGGCTGGCGCGCGACCTCTTCACCGCCGCCAATGCGCTGATCGGCCACAAGGCTGGCGGCATGGCGATGAGCGTGATCGGCGCCTGCGCCTGCTTCGGCGCGGTCTGCGGCAGCAGCGTGGCGACCACCGCGACCTTCGGCCGCGCGGCGCTGCCGGAACTCCGCCGCTACGGCTACGACGCGGGCCTGTCGACCGGCACCATCGCGGTCGGCGGCACGCTCGGCATCCTGATCCCGCCGAGCGTCATTCTGGTGGTCTATGCCATCAGCACCGAGCAGAACATCGCCAAGCTCTTCATGGCGGCGCTGGTCCCCGGCGTGCTGGCGACGCTTTTCTACATCCTGGCGATCGCCCTGCTGGCGCGGCTGCGGCCGGCGCTGATGCCGGCGGCGGCCCGCGTCACCGGGGCGGCGAAGCGCCAGGCCATGCGCAACGTCGTCCCCGTGCTGCTGATCGCCGTGGTGGTGGTCGGCGGCATCTATGGCGGCGTCTTCACGCCCACCGAAAGCGCCGCCATCGGCTGCGTCGCGACCCTCGCCGTCGGCGGCCTGCGCGGCACCCTCAGCCCGCGCCAGGTGCTGGAGGCGCTGCAGGCGACGGCCGAGACCACGGCGATGATCTTCGTCATCCTGCTGGGTGCGGAGGTGTTCAACGCCTTCCTCGCCCTGACCTCGGCGCCCGAGCTGCTGGCGATGTGGATCGGCGAGCAGGGCTGGCCGCCCTTCGGCGTGCTGGCGGTGCTGCTGCTCGCCTACATCGTCCTCGGCGCCGTCATGGACGAGCTGGCGATGATCCTGCTGACCCTGCCGATCTTCTTCCCCGTCGTCACCGCGCTCGACTTCGGCCTGACCACCGAGGAGACGGCGATCTGGTTCGGCATCCTGGTGCTGGTGGTGGTTGGCATCGGCCTGACCGCGCCGCCGATCGGGCTGAACGTCTTCGTGGTCTCCTCGCTCGCGCGCGACGTGCCGATCGCCCGGACCTATCGCGGCGTGCTGCCCTTCCTGGCGACCGACCTGGTGCGGCTCGGGCTCTGCGTCGCCTTCCCCGCGCTCAGCCTCTGGCTGGTCCGGCTGCTGAGCTGAGGCTGGCGGGCAGGGTCGCCGCCGGCAACGTCCGGAAGCCCGGGCGGGCGAAGAGGTAGCCCTGGAACAGGCCGATGCCGATCCCGCGCAGCGCGACGTACTCGTCCCTCGTCTCGATGCCCTCCGCGATCACCGCGATGCCGAGTTCCCGGCAGGCCTGCACCGTGCTGGCAAGGATCACCCGCCGCCGGCGGTCGGTGTCGCAGCCGCGCACCAGCCCCATGTCGAGCTTCACCAAGTCCACCCGCAGGTCGGCCAGCAGCGCCAGCCCGGCATTGCCCGCGCCGAAATCGTCGATCGCCAGGGTGAAGCCCATCGCCCGGTAGGTCTGGATGATGGATTGCAGGTGGCGCGGGTCGGTCACCTTCTCCCGCTCGCTCACCTCGAAGATCAGCAGCCCGGTCGGGAAGCCGAGCCGCTTCGCCGCGGCCAGCGTCGACCTCATGCAGGTAACCGGATCGAGGATGGCGTTCGGCAGGATGTTCAGCGACAGCTTCGCGCCGGTGGCGGGCAGGCCGAGCCGGCTCGCCTCCTCGATTGCGGCGATTCGACAGGCCTTGTCGAGGGCATAGACCGCGGCGGGCGGCACCTGGTCGAGCACCCAGGCGGCGCCCTGCCCGTCCGGCCCGCGCACCAGCGCCTCATGCGCCAGGGTGGCGCCGCCGCGATCGGCATCGATGATGGGCTGGAAAGCCGTGGCGAGCTTGAAGCCGAGGCCATGCCCGGTCCCGCAGCCCTCGCAGGCGGTGGTGGCGGATCCGGCCGGCCGCCTGGGCCTTTCAATCGCCATGGCGATGACTTTCAAGTTGCAAGTCTGAAGGCTGTGCCGTCCCAAGGCAGGCCGTACATGGGCACTCCGCCGGCCCGCCGCGCGCGCCTCGCGGCAACGGCATCCCTCGCCGCGTGGCCGCGGGGCGGGGCGTTGACCAGGACCGGCGCCGGGGGCAAGTCTCGCCCCACCCAAAGGGAGAAGAGCCGCCATGGCCGACGCCTATGTCTGCGACGCCGTCCGCACCCCGATCGGCCGCTATGCCGGCGGCCTCGCCCCGGTCCGCGCCGACGACCTCGGCGCCATTCCGCTGCGCACGCTGATGGCGCGCAATCCCGGCGTCGACTGGGAAGCGGTGGAGGACGTGATCTACGGCTGCGCCAACCAGGCCGGGGAGGACAACCGCAACGTCGCTCGCATGGCCCTGCTGCTGGCCGGCCTGCCCGCCAATATCCCCGGCAGCACCGTCAACCGCCTCTGCGGCTCGGGCATGGACGCCGTCGGCATCGCCGCGCGCGCCATCAAAGCGGGCGAGTGCGACCTGATGCTGGCCGGCGGGGTCGAGAGCATGACCCGCGCCCCCTATGTTCAGGGCAAGCAGGCCGAGGCCTTCGGCCGCGCGCCCGAGATCTACGACACCACCATCGGCTGGCGCTTCGTCAACCCGAAGATGAAGGCGGCGCACGGCGTCGATTCGATGCCGGAGACGGCCGAGAACGTCGCGCAGGACTTCCAGGTCAGCCGCGCCGACCAGGACGCCTTCGCTTGGCGCAGCCAGCAGCGCGCGGGCAAGGCGCAGGCCAGCGGCCGCTTCGCGCAGGAGATCGTCGCCGTCGAGATCCCCCGCCGCAAGGGCGATCCCGCCCGCGTCGAGCATGACGAGCATCCCCGCCCCGACACCACGCTCGAGGCGCTGGCGAAGCTGCCGACGCCCTTCCGCAAGGAGGGCGGCAGCGTCACCGCCGGCAATGCATCCGGCGTCAACGACGGCGCCGCGGCGCTGATCGTCGCCTCCGAGGCGGCGGTGAAGAAGTATGGCCTGACGCCGCGCGCCCGCGTCGTCGCGGCGGCGACCGCCGGCGTCGCGCCGCGGATCATGGGCTTCGGCCCGGCCCCGGCGACGCGGCGGGTGCTGGAGAAGGCCGGGCTCAGGCTCTCCGAGATCGACGTCATCGAGTTGAACGAGGCCTTCGCGGCGCAGGCGCTGGCGGTGACGCGCGACCTCGGCCTGGCGGACGATGCGGACCACGTGAACCCGAACGGCGGCGCCATCGCCCTCGGCCACCCGCTCGGCATGTCCGGCGCGCGGCTGGTGATGACGGCGGTGCAGGAGTTGCAGAACCGCCAGGCGCGCTATGCCCTGACCACGATGTGCATCGGCGTCGGCCAGGGCATCGCCATGGTCGTCGAGCGCGTCTGAGGGAAGGAAGGCTGGGGGAGAAGGTATTCTCCCCCAGCCCCCTCATCCATTCCTGTGAGTCTGGCAGCCGACGCGTGACGGCACCCGACCCACAAAAAGGAAGGGAGGGGCTTGGGGAGGGAATGCCTGTTTCCCTCCCCAGCCTTGCTTCCTGTCCCACCAAGGGGGCCTAAGCCATGTTCTGCCAAATTGGCGACATCGCCATCCACGCCACGGTCGAGGGCCCGCCGCAGGCGCCGGCGGTGCTGCTGCTGCACTCGCTCGGCACCAGCCTGCACATGTGGGACCCGCAGGCCGCGGCGCTGGCGACGCATTACCGCGTGATCCGCATGGACATGCGCGGCCACGGGCTGACCGAGGCGACGCCGGGCCCCTACACCATGGCGATGCTGGCGCAGGATGCGCTCGGGCTGCTCGACAGCCTCGGCATCGCCGAGGCGCATGTCGGTGGCGTCTCCATCGGCGGGCATATCGCGCTGCAGATGGCGGCCCGCGCGCCCGGCCGCGTCATCTCGCTGATGCCCTGCGACACCGCGCTGGAATTCGGCGGCGCCGCCAACTGGCAGGACCGCATGGACCTGGTCGCCAAGGGCGGCATCGCCGCTGTGGCGGATGCAACCATGGGCCGCTGGGTGCTGGACCATTCGCTCGCCTCCTCGAAGGGGCTGAAGCGGATGCTGCTCGGCACCGACCCGGCGGGCTGGCTCGGCTGCGCTGCGGCGCTGCGCGACACCAGTGCCGCCGGCATCGCCGGGAAGGTCGCGTGCCCCACCACCATCCTCGTCGGCGACCGCGACCAGTCGACGCCGCTTTCGGCCGCCGAGGCTATCCGCGACGCCATCCCCGGCAGCGCGCTCGTGCTGATCCCCGAGGCCGCGCATATCCCGAATTTCGAGCAGGACCACGCGGTGACCCGCGCCGTCCTGCACCACATGGACCGCGTCACCGCCCTGCCCGCCGCCGCCGCGGAGGCCGGGATGGCGATGCGCAAGCGGGTGCTGGGGGAGGCGCACGTGGCGCGCTCCGAGGCCGCGCTGACCGCGATGGACGCGCCCTTCCGCGACTTCATCCTGGAAGGCGTCTGGGGCCGGGTCTGGACCCGGCCGGGGCTTTCGGTGCGCGACCGCAGCCTGCTCTGCCTCGGCATCCTCTCGGCGCTCCACCACCACGACGAATTCCGCCTGCATGCCCGCGCCACGGCCAATACCGGCGTGACGCCGGAGGAGATCGCCGAGGTGCTGCTGCAGGTCGCGGCCTATGCCGGCGTGCCCAGCGCCAATACCGCGCTGAGGATCGCCAAGGAGACCCTGAAAGAGATGCAAGCCCAATGAGCGTCAACCCCGCCGACAGCCCCGTCCTCGGCGCCCTCTACGGCACCGACGCCATGCGCGCTGCGATGGGGGAGCGCGCCTTCCTCGCCCGCATGCTCGAGGTCGAGGCGGCCCTCGCCCGCGCCCAGGCAAGGCTCGGCATCGTGCCGGAGGACGCGGCGCGGGCGATCACCGCGGCCGCCGCCGACGTGGACCGGCTGGACCTGCCGGCGCTGGCGGCGGCGACGCGCAACACCGGCTACCCCGTGGTCGGGCTGGTGAAGCAACTCAGCGCCCTGGCGGGCGCCGAGGCCGGCCGCTGGACCCATTGGGGCGCCACGACGCAGGACATCATGGACAGCGCCGTGGTGCTGCAGGTCCGGGACGGCCTGGCGCTGGTCGGCGCGGAGCTGGAGGCGGTGATCGCCGGCCTCGCCCGCATGGCCCGCGCGCACCGCTCCACCGTCATGGCCGGGCGCACCCACCTGCAGCACGCCCTGCCCGTGACCTTCGGCTACAAGGCGGCGGTCTGGCTCTCGCCGCTCGTCACCATGCGCGAGCGCCTGGCGCAGCTCCGCCCGCGGGTCGAGCGGGTGCAGTTCGGCGGCGCCGCCGGGACCCTCGCCTCGCTCGGCGACCAGGGGCTGGCGGTGCAGGCGGAGCTGGCGAAGGAGCTCGGCCTCGCCCAGCCCGACATCCCCTGGCACGTGGCGCGGGACGGGATCGTCGAGGCCGTCGCCTTCCTCGGCCTGGTCACCGGCGCGCTGTCGAAGCTCGCCACCGACGTCATCCTGCTGATGCAGACGGAAGTGGCCGAGGTCGCCGAGCCGCACCAAGAGGGGCGCGGCGGATCCTCGACCATGCCGCAGAAGCGCAACCCGATCTCCTGCGAATACATCATCGCCCAGGCGCGCGGGGTGCACGCGCTGGTGCCGCAGATGCTGGCCGCCATGGCGCAGGACCAGGAACGCGGCACCGGCCCCTGGCAGGCCGAGGCCCTGGCGGTGGGCCAGGCCTTCACCCTGGCGCATGGCGCGCTGGCCTGCGCCCGCGTCCTGGCCGAGGGGCTGACGGTGGACGCGGCGCGGATGCGGCGGAACCTGGAGTCCACCGGCGGGCTGATCGTCGCGGAAGCCGTGATGATGGGCCTCGCCCCGGTGATGGGCCGCGGCGAGGCGCACCATGTCGTCCACCACGCCTGCGACGTGGCGCTGGCCGAGGGCGTTCCGTTGGCCGAGGCGCTGCTGCGCGACGCCCAGGTGGCCGACAAGCTTTCCGCCGGCGAGGTGGCGCGGCTGACCGACCCCGCCGGCTATCTCGGCGCGGCGGAGGCCTTCATCGACCGGGTGCTGGCGCGCGCCTGACGCGGCGGCTTCCTTCCAGCGCCGGCAATGCTACAGCAGGACCTGGCCTGGCCCCGGAAGGACCCGCGATGAGGGAAGTTCACGTCGTCGACCACCCGCTGGTGCAGCACAAGCTGACCCTGATGCGGGAGGCCGAGCGCACCACCAAGGGCTTCCGCCAGCTGCTGAACGAGATCGGCATGCTGCTGGCCTACGAGGTCACCCGCGACCTGAAGCTGGAAGACGTCGAGATCGAGACCCCGCTGACCCGGATGCAGGCGCCGAAGCTGGCGGGCAAGAAGCTGGTCTTCGCGCCGATCCTCCGGGCCGGCGTCGGCTTCGTCGACGGCATGCTGGAACTGGTGCCGAGTGCCCGCATCGCGCATATCGGCCTGTACCGCGACCCGAAGACCCTGCAGGCCGTCGAGTACTACTTCAAGGCGCCGCCCGATGTGGCGGAACGGCTGGTGATCGTGCTGGACCCGATGCTGGCCACCGGCAACAGCGCGGTCGCCGCGATCGACCGGCTGAAGGAACGCGGCTGCCGCGACCTGCGCCTGGTCTGCCTGCTGGCGGCGCCCGAGGGCATCGCGCATGTCCATGGCTCCCACCCCGAGGTGCCGATCTGGACCGCTGCGATCGACAGCCACCTGGATGCGCATGGCTACATCGTCCCCGGCCTCGGCGATGCTGGCGACCGGATGTTCGGCACGAAGTAGCCCGGTTGACGGCGCCCGGGGCCGCGCAGCAGGCTTCCCCGCGTCCAGGATGCGGGAGGATAAACATATGGCCTACACGGAGATCGCGGTGGAGCGGCGCGGCGCCGTCGCCTGGCTGTTCCACGACCGGCCGGAGATGCGCAACGCCGAGAGCAGCGTGCTGCTCGACGAGCTCGACGCGGCGTTGCGCGAGGCGGCGGCCGACGACGAGGTCCGCGTCATCGTCATCGGTGGCCGCGGCGACCATTTCTCCGCCGGGCACGACCTGAAGGAGGGTCAGGAGAAGCGCCAGGGCTTCTCGGTGGAACAGCGCTACGCCTATGAGGAGCGCCGCTACCTCGAATACTCCTTGCGCATCTGGGACTGCCCGAAGCCGACCATCGCCTGCGTCCAGGGCGCCTGCATCGCCGGCGGGTTCATGGTGGCGAACATGTGCGACATGATCGTGGCGTCCGAGGACGCCTTCTTCGCCGACCCGGTCTGCAAGACCCTCGCCGCCTCGGCGGTCGAGGTGCTGATGCACCCCTTCGTCATGGGACTGCGCGCGGCGAAGGAATTCCTCTTCACCGGCCGCCGCATGGGGGCGGAGGAAGCGCTGCGCCTCGGCATGGTCAACCGCGTGGTGAAGCGCCCGGAGTTGGAAGCAGCGACGCAGAAGCTGGCCGAGGACATCGCCTCGGCCCCGCCCTTTGCCATCAAGCTGACCAAGCGCTCGCTGAACCGCGCCGCCGACATGCAGGGCTTCCGCGACGCCATCAACGCGCATTTCGACACGCACCAGCTGGCGCATGTGACGGAAGAATTCCGCCGCACCCGCGAGGCCGGGCTTGCCGCGGCGATTGCGCGAGGGAAGGCGCAGACCGCGGTGTAGAGGAAGGCCGGGGAGAAGGTATTCTCCCCGGAACCCTCATTTACTTCTGGGAGTCCGGCAGCCGGCCTAGGCCTTCTTCACGCCCCAGAAGACCGGGAAGCCCTTCGAGACGCCCGACACGTTGGTACGGTAGGCGGTCGGCTGGATGAACTGGCCGACCGGCACGCTTGGCACCACCTGCATCGCCCGCACCTGCAGGTCGCGGCAGATCTTCTGCTGCGCCGCCAGGTCCGGCGCGTCGAACCAGGCGTTGCGAAGGTCCTCGAGCGGCTGGTCGACGCACCAGCCCGGCCAGGCCGAGGGGTCATTGCCGTTGCCGCGGGCGGCATAGTGGTTGGACGGGTCCATGTGGTCGGCACCCTCCCAGCCCGTGTTGAAGCAGGACCAGCCGCCCTGGTCGATCGGCCCCTTGTTGCTGCGCCGCTGCAGCATGGTGCCCCAGTCGGTCGCCACGAAGTCGACGTTGATGCCGATCTTCGCCATGGCATCGGCGGCGACCTCGCCGATCGCCTTGAACTGCGCGTAGTCGGTGGCGACCAGCATGGCGACCTTCTGCCCGGCATAGCCGGACTGCTTCAGCAGCTGCCTCGCCTTGTCATAGTTCCGCGGGCCCATCAGCGGCTCGAGCCCCGCCTCGCTCGCCATCGGCGTGTTCGGGCAGAAGATGCCGTGCGGCACGTGGTACATCGCCGCGTCGTCGCCGACGATCGCCTGCATGAAATCGGTCTGGCTGAAGGCATGGAGCAGCGCCTGCCGTCCCTCCGGCTTGTCGAACGGGGCCTGCAGGTGGTTCAGGCGCATCATGTTGACGGCACCGGTCGGGTTGATGACATCCAGCTTGACCTTGCGATCCTTCCTCAGCAGCGGGATCAGGTCGTGCGTCGGGTTCTCCCACCAGTCCTGCTCGCCCTGCAGGACGGCGGCGACCTTGGTCGCGGCATCGGGGATGGTGGTCCATTCGACCCGGTCGAAGTTGACGACCTTCGGCCCGGCCAGCCAGTCCGCCTTGCCGTCGGCGCGCGGGACGTACCTGTCGAACCTGACATAGACGTTGCGCGAGCCGGGGATGCGCTCATTGGCCAGGAAGCGGAAGGGGCCGCTGCCGACCATCTCGGTCATCTGCTTGAAGGGATCGGTATTCGCCAGCCGCTCCGGCATCATCGCCGGCATCGGCGAGCTCACCTTGCCCAGCGCCTCCGGCAGCAGCGGGAAGGGCTTCTTCAGGCGGAAGACGATGCGGCGGTCGTCGGGGGCGGAGAGTTCCTCGGTCGCCGCCATCAGCGCGCCGCCCAGTGCGTCGCGCTTCGACCAGCGGCGGATGGAGGCGACGCAGTCGCGCGCCGTCACCGTCTCCCCGTCGTGCCACAGCAGGCCGGGGCGCAGCGTCAGGGTCCAGAGCCTGCCGTCGTTCTCGACGACATGGCCCTCCACCATCTGCGGCTGCGGCTTGAAGTCGCTGTCCAGGCCATAGAGCGTGTCGAATACCATCTGGCTATGGCCGCGCGTGACATAGGCCAGGCTGCCATGCGGATCGATCGTGGACAGGTCGATCTGCGGGATGAACCGCATCACCTTGGCGCCCTGGGCAAGGGACAGGCGCGGCGCGGCGATCGCCGCCGCCGCCGTGGCCAGCACGGCACGGCGGGACAAGTGCGGAGTGGATTGGGTCACGACGCTCTCCTGATGGGGCGGGTGACCGGCGGCTTCCCTGTTGGCGGGAAGGCTAGACGG
Source organism: Dankookia rubra (assembly GCF_004355005.1). Taxonomy (GTDB): domain Bacteria; phylum Pseudomonadota; class Alphaproteobacteria; order Acetobacterales; family Acetobacteraceae; genus Paracraurococcus; species Paracraurococcus ruber_A. The sequence continues at coordinate 4,510 of NZ_SMSJ01000094.1, read as the reverse complement.
GGTCCGCGGCCGCGTCACTCCCCCCTGCCCCGAGCCGCGCCAGGAAAGTCCGCAGCGCCGCCAGCACCGCCTCCGGCGCCTCCGCCTGCGGAGCGTGCCCGATGCCGGGCAGCAGCAGCCGCTCGACCGGGCCGGCGGTCTCCCGCGCGATGGCGTGCAGTTGCTCGGGCGTGCCGTATTCGTCCGCCTCGCCCTGGATTGCCAGTACCGGCAGGCGGATGCGCCGGACCTCGGGGAGCAGGTCGAAGGCGGCGGGGAAGCGGGGATCGAGCCAAGCGCCGGCCCAGCCGTGGAAGGCAACATCCACGTCCCGGTGATGCCGCGCCAGCCGGGCGCGCAGGTCGCCGGCCGCGTAGCGATCGCGCGTCGCGGCGACGCCGGCCAGTCCCATTGGCTCGGTGAAGACGTGCGGCGCCACCAGGACCAGCCCCTGCAGCCGCGGATCGGGGCAGGCGCCGGCATGGATGGCGGCGATGGAGGCGCCGTCGGAATGCCCGAACAGGATGCCCCGGCGCAGCCCGGCCGCGTCGAGCACGCGCGGCAGCACCGCGGTCGCCTCGCGCCGCAGGTAGTCGAGCGGCCGCGGCAGGGCGACGGGGTCGGAGCCGCCATAGCCGAAGCGCGAATATGCGAGCACGCCCCAGCCGGTGGCCGCGGCCAGCCGCGCCGGGAAATCCCGCCAAAGGCCGAGGCTGCCGAGCCCTTCGTGCAGCAGGACGACGGTCGGCGCCGCTTCGGGCCCCTTTCCCCACCAGCCCGTCTCGAGCCGGCCTTCCGCCAGCAGGATCTCGCCCGGGCGATTGGGCGGGAATTCGCGCATGCCTGGTCTCCTGGTCGCGGCACCGGATCATGCGGCGTGGCTGGGCCTTGCGGACTCCGCCTGCCGCATGTTTCGTCGCCGCGGCGCCCCGGGCGGGCGCCGGCGGGGGAAAACGTGCCAATGACAGGGCAGATGCAGGCGCCACTCTTCGCGCCGCCGCGGATGGAGCGCGTCGCTCTGCCGGGCGGCGGCTGGCTGCTGCGCTCGCGCGAGCCGCTCGCCGCCCATGCGCCGCGCATCGCCGACTGGCTCTGGCATTGGGAGAGGGCGGCGCCGGAGCGGCCCTTCCTGCGGGAACGCGGGCCGGACGGCGCCTGGCGCGGCCCGGGATTCGGCGACGCCGCGGCGCAGGTCCGGGCGCTGGGTGCGGCGCTGCTGGCGCGCGGCCTCGGGCCCGGGCGGCCGCTGGCGGTGCTGTCGGGCAATTCGGTGCGGCATGCGCTGCTGGCCTTCGCGGCGCAGGCGGTGGGGGTGCCCTGCGCCGCGGTCTCCACCCCCTATTCGCTGCAGAGCGGTGATCTCGGCAAGCTGCGGCATGTCCTGCGCAGGCTCCGCCCCGGACTGCTCTTCGCCGAGGAGGCCGCGCCCTTCGCCCGCGCCCTGGCTGTGGAGGAGGCGGCGGGGATCGAGGTGGTCTCGGCCGCCGACTGGGATGCGCTGCTGGCGACGCCGGTGACGGCGGCGACGCATGCGGCGATCGCGGCCGTCGATCCCGACGGGTTGGCCAAAATCCTCTTCACCTCGGGCTCGACCGGCGTGCCGAAGGGCGTGCCGGCGACCCACCGGATGCTGGCGGCGAACCAGCAGCAGCTGGCGCAGGCCTGGCCCTTCCTCGGCCGCGAGCCGCCGGTGCTACTGGATTGGCTACCCTGGAGCCATGTCTTCGGCGGCAGCCAGAACCTCAACCTGGTGCTGCGCGGCGGCGGCACGCTGTGGATCGACGAGGGCCGGCCGATGCCGGGTGCCTTCGACCGGACTCTGGCCAACCTGGCGGAGGTGGCGCCAACGCTGCGCTTCGACGTGCCGCGCGGTCTGGCCCTGCTGCTGCCGGCGCTGGAGACGAATCGGGCGCTGGCCGCCGGCTTCTTCAGCCGGCTGCGCCTGGTCTTCACGGCCGGGGCATCGCTGCCCGAGCCGCAATTCCGCCGGCTGCAGGCGCTGGCCGCGCGGCACGCCCCGCGACTGGTGCCGGTGGTCTCCGGCTGGGGCCTGACCGAAACCTCCCCGGCGGCGACCAACGCGCACCGCGAGGATGCCGCGCCGGGCGGCATCGGCACGCCGCTGCCGGGGGTCGAGCTCAAGCTGCTTCCGGCCGAGGGGAAGACCGAGATCCGGGTGCGCGGGCCGAATGTCTTCCTCGGCTACCTCGACGACCCGGAGACGACCGCGGCGGCCTTCGACGCCGAGGGCTTCTTCCGCACCGGCGATGCCGTGACCTGGGTGGCGGAGGCCGATCCCGATCAGGGGCTGCGCTTCGACGGCCGGCTGGCGGAGGACTTCAAGCTTTCCTCCGGCACGCGGATCAATGCGGCGGAGCTGCGGCTGCGGGCCCTGGCGGCGCTCGGCGGGCTGGTGCGGGACGTGGTTGTGGTGGGGGCGGACCGCGACGAGGTCGGGCTGCTGGTCTTCCCGGCCGATCCCGCGGCGCTTGATGCAGCGTACCGGGCGGCGGTGCGCCAGGCGATCCGGGCGGTGAACGCGGCAGCGGGAGGCGGTTCCTCCCGCCGGGTCGCGCGTGCCATGCTGCTGGCGGAGCCGCCCTCGCTGGATGCGGGAGAGGTGACGGACAAGGGCTCGCTGAACGCGCGGGCAATCCAGGCCCGGCGGGCCGACGCGCTTGCCCGGCTGTACGACAACGAGGATCGGGAGGTGATAACGCCATGAACGTCGCGCTCGAGGCGGCCACGCCGGACTGGACCCGCTACGCCGATGCCGCACTGGTCGAGAGTTTCGCCGACGCCACGCTGGTGGCCGGGGCGCGGACACCCTTCGTCGACCTGAACGGGCCGCTGGCGCTGGTGTCGCCGACCGACCTCGGCATCCATGCGGCGCGGGCAGCGATCGCGCGGGCCGGGATCGACCCGGCGCGGATCGGCGTGACGGTCGCCGGCAACTGCACCCAGGCGAGCTTCGACAGCCTGTTCTTCGCCCGGCATATCGGCCTGTACGCGGGGATGGCAGACGACAAGCCGGCGCATGGGGTGCAGCGGCTCTGCACCACGGGGTTCGAGGCGATCGCTCAGGGCGCACGGGCGACGAGCGCGGGACAGGTCGAGGCGGCGCTCTGCGTCGGGACCGAGAGCATGAGCCGGGCGCCGGTCGCATCCTATACCTCGCGCGGCGGCTTCGGGCTGGGCCAGGTGGAGTTCAAGGACTTCCTTTGGGAGGCGCTCTACGACACCGGCTGCGCCACCGCGATGGGCGGCACTGCGGAGAACCTGGCCCGGCTGCACGGCGTCAGCCGCGAGGACACGGATGCCTATGCGGTGGCGAGCTTTGCCCGCGCGCTGGAGGCCCAGGCGGCCGGGCGCTTGGCCGAGGAGATCGCGCCGGTGGTCGAGGCGGTGTTCGAGGGCAAGGGGCTGAAACCTCGAAAGCTGTCGCTGCCGCGGAAGGTTGCGGAGGTTGCCGCCGACACGCATGTCCGGCCGACGCCGCTGGAGGCGCTGGCGAAGCTGAAGCCGGTCTTCGGCGGGGTGCAGACCGGCGGCAACAGCAGTGCGATCGTCGATGGCGCGGCGGCGGTGGTGCTCACCACGCGGGCAGCTGCGGCCGGGCTCGGCGGCAGCGCGGCTCTGGGGCGGGTGGTGGCAGCGGCCGCGGCAGGCGTGCCGGCCGAGGTGATGGGGATCGGCCCGGTGCCGGCGACAGTCGCGCTGCTGCGCAAGCTTGGGCTGGGCGCCGGGGATATCGACCTGTTCGAGATCAACGAGGCCTTCGGCGCGCAGGCAGAGGCGGTGCGGCGGGCGCTTTGCGTGCCACGCGAAAGGTTCAACGTGAATGGCGGGGCGATCGCCTTCGGGCACCCCCTGGCAGCGACCGGCGTGCGCTGCGTCCTGTCCGTGATGCTGGAGCTGAGGCGGCGCGGGCTGAAGCGTGGCATCGCCGGCGCCTGCGCCGGCGGCGGCCAGGGGATGGCGGTGCTGGTGGAGGTCGATTGAACCTCTTCACCCGAAGGATCCGCGTGCACTGGGGCGACTGCGACCCGGCGCGAATCGCCTTCCACCCCAACTTCATCCGCTGGATGGATGAGGGCTTCACCGAGATGGCGCTGGCGCGGGGCATCGACTTCGCCGCCTTGCAGCGGGAGGATGCGCTGTTCCGCGGCGCGCCGCTGGTCGATGTGCGGTGCGGCTTTCGCGCACCGGCGCGCTACGGCCAGGTGCTGGGGCAGGAGGTCGCGCCGCCGGTCTTCAGTGGCCGCAGCTTCCGCATCGTCCACCGCTTCGTGCTGCCGGACGGCAGGCTGGCCGCGGAGGGCGAACAGGTCAGGATTTGGGGGCGCGAGGTGGACGGCGTGCTGCGCGCGGTGCCGATGCCTGACACCGTGTGCGCCGCGTTCGCGGGCTGACCTCGGCGGACGGCAAAGGCGCTGGCCCGTTTGGGTCAGCGCCTTGTATTTGGATGCGGGGACAGGATTTGAACCTGTGACCTTCAGGTTATGAGCCTGACGAGCTACCGGGCTGCTCC
>NZ_SMSJ01000093.1 GCF_004355005.1 Dankookia rubra | reverse complement strand
ATCGCCGACCATCCCGTCAGCCGTGTCGCCGAGCTTCTGCCATGGAACCTGCCAAGCGACGCAGACGCCGCGGCAACCTGACGGTCGATCGCCGCGTCACCGGACGCTTACCCCGGGTGGCGGCGGTCGGCAGTTTGTCGGCCGGCGCGGCCAGCCGCAGTGAGTGCCGGGTGGCCTCGGTGAGGATGCGGCGAGCGGTGTCGGAAAGTGCCATGTCGGGGCTCCTGGTGTAGCACCCGATGAGCCGGGTGCTACGAGCCCGAGCCCAGCAGAGGCCGGGCGGGCGCTGCACCACATCTGCGTTGCGCGGGCTACCATTTGCTCAGTTCTGAAGCGAAGTGAAGCGCCATGGAGGCGTTTACATGCCATAGCAGCAGTCACGACAGGAGCGGATCTGTGCCAGCACGCGGATGGATGAAACGCCTGCGCCTCACCGCCCCTTTCGCGGCCTTGTGGCTGACTGCTTGCAACGTGGTCGACTTCACGCGTCCTGGAACGAGTGACCCCGAGAGCAGCTATGCCACCGTCTATTCGATCTACGCCGAGTTTTGTGCACTCTCCCAGATCAAAAAGAAGCCCGGATTCGGTGCGGAGGTCCGCGGTGAGATCGGCGGCCATGCCGCCTTCTATGTAAGAGGCGCCTGCCGCAGTACTGGCTCAGACCAACAGCTGTTACGGCCCTGCGGCGATCCGGACGCGGAGACGGCAGACGGCGTCGGCATCAGCATGAACGAGCACTTTCGCAATGCGAAATGGGTCGCTGTCCCCGGGCGCGAGCTCTTCTTCAACGGCAACCTGCAGCCCGGAGAACGATTGACACGCAATCGGTATCGTGCGCTTCAGGCTGAAGTACAACAGAGCGGCCTCCTTGATGGGATTGAGTTCCATCCTTGGGTCTTTGCCGACATGCCACCGGGCACCTCAACAGAGAAGTACAAGTACGAGGTTTCCGTTGCTACCGATTATGCCGTTGGCTTCGGGCGCGGTCGCTACTGCGCGCGCGTTGCGATGACACGGCCACAGTTGCTAGCAATGATCGACTTCCTGAATGCCGAGAACGCTCCGTACCGGAGTGGACGTGGCGAATTCCGCTGGAGCCTGTTCCAGGACAACTGCATCCACCTCGCGCATAATGCGCTGGCCGCGGCGGGCATCTGGAGTGTCTGGCCGACCAATCGGGGCTGGCTGATCTCGCTCCTCGACTTCCCGGTGCCAAAAAATGAATTCGTCAACCTCATGCGCCGAGCTAACGATGCGGCATTGCTTAATCCGATTGCCGTCTGGCAGGACCCAGCCGCGCGACGGTCTGTGTTACAGTTCGGTCAACTACCGGTCAGGGCAGGCGCGATTGCCCTATCTAGGCCAGCACACGAGCCGAATGATGTCTACGAAACCGCGCTGAAGCTGGTCTTCTACGATGAACCGCATCTCGGCCCTTACCGCGGTTGGCTCGAGGAAATTCTGGCGGACCCGCGCCGCATCAACCTGGAACGCAACCTGGCGGACTTTGCTACGCGCTACCGACAGCTTCGCGCTACACGTCAGCCGCTGGCGTGGTGGCTGGCGCAGGCTCATCTGCGCAATGCGGAGCCGGCCGATGCCGAAGCATTCCACGCCCGGTTCTACGCCGCACTCGATCAAGGCATCATTGATATCGATCGGCGGCTTGCGGAAGTGCGAGGAGTGCGCGCGACGCAGCACTTAGCAGCAGGTCATCGTCTCGCCGCGCAATAAGGACAGCAGCCGCCACTGGGCGTCGTAGCACTACGAGGACGCTCACAAGGCCGGACAGGCGGCGCCTCGCCGATCGCCATCTTGAGATGCGACGTAATGCCTCTAACTTGAGGCCGCTATGCCACTGTTCGCTGGTGGACACCCGGGTGAGCCCGGCCGCCAGCCGGACGGCGCCGGGCAATGCCGGACGCATCAGGCTACCTCGGCCAGGCGGTAGACGGTGTAGGGCCAACTACCTCGCCATGGTTCACGTCGGCATGCTTCTACTGTGGCTGTAGCCTTTGCAGACACGCCCTAGTCAGCCCGGATGCCGAGCTGGCGGATCAACGCACCGTAGCGATCGGATTCCTGTGTGGTGAAGGCCGCGAGCTCGTCCGGCGTGGAGCCCACCGCCTCAGTACCGAGGTCGAGCAGCCGCGCGCGGAAATCCGGCCGGGTGACCACGGCGACTGATGCCGCAGCCAGCTGGTCGCGGACAGCAGTTAGCAGGCCGCGCGGCGCGACCAGCGCATGCCAGGACGGCACGACCACGCCCTCGACGCCGGCTTCCGCCATGGTCGGCACCTCGGGCAATGCCGGCCACCGCCTGGTGTAGGCCACCGCCAGTGGCCTGATCCGGCCGCCGAGGATGCCGCCCATCAGCGCCGGGACATTGCCGATAGTGAAGTCCAGCCGGTTGGCAATCAGATCGAGCTGCACCGCCGCGCTGCCGCCGCGATAAGGGACGTGCTCCAGAGTGACCCTGGCGCGGATGCCGAACAGAGAGGACGCCATATGGTCCGAGGTGCCGTTGCCTGGCGAGCCGAAGGTCAAACGGCCACGCTCCCGCCCCGCCGCGATCACCGCCTGCACATCCGGCCACGGCGAATCGGCTGATACAGCCATGACATTCACTGCATTCCACAAATGCGAGATCGGCGTGAAGTCGCGCTCCGGGTCATAGGGCAGCCGCGCATAAAGATGCCGGTTGACCGACTGCGTGCCGATGGTGGCGAGCAGCAGCGCATAACCATCGGGTGGCATGCGGGCGACCGCCTCAGCGGCGATGCTGCCCGCGGCGCCGGTGCGGTTCTCGCAAATGATGGGCTGTCCGAGGTTCTGCGAAAGGGGTTCGGCCAGAAGCCGGCCGAGCACATCGGCTGAGGAACCGGGCCCGAAGGGTAGCACAAGGCGGATCGGCCGGTCGGGCCATGTCGCCGTCCTGGCCTGGGCCGCACCTAAAGCGATGCCGCTCGCCGTCAGCAGCGCGCGCCGCTGCATGGCCGTCTCCACCTTCCGTTGCACGGAATGCTGTGGCGCCGGCTGGCGCCGGTCAAGCTGCGGGCAGGAGGCCGGCCTCAGCGCCCGTAGGCGGAGGCGTCCAGGACCAGGCCGGCGGCGATGTCTGCTTCTAGTGCCGCCATGTCGCGCAGCGTGGGGTCACCATGCCCGCCGCCGCCCGGGGTGCGCAGCACAACCGTGTCGCCGGTCTTCAGCACGTGTTGCCGCTTAGGATCGGCCCGCTCCCCGTTGATCAGCACTGCGCCCGGCGCGCCAGCCTGCCCACCCTCGATCCCGAAGGCGGGGAAGACGGTGCGCTCCGCCAGGAAGCTGACGGCAATCGGCGTCGGGCTCAGGCTCTCGACCATAATTTCCTGCCCTAGACCGCCGCGGAAGCGGCCGGGTCCGCCGCTGTCCGGCCGCAGCTTCTTGTGATGAAAGCGCAGCGGCGCGATCGTCTCGCTGATCTCGATGCTGGTCGAGGAGACGTTGGACGGCCAGGACAGCGTCGTGACGCCGTCCCGTCGCATGTTGCCGCCCATACCGCCGTTGAAGAAGAACATGTTGGCATATGGCTTGCCGGTGTCGCGCAAGCCGGACTGGTTCATTCCCCACATCGGGCTGCCGCAGGCGGCCATGACGCGGTTTGGCACCACCTGTCCGAGGCAGCCGAAAACCAGCATCGGCAGGTAATGCCCGATCAACATCCGCGACCCGCCCGAGGCCGGGAAGACCGGGTTAACGATGCAGCCTTCCGGCGCGGTGACCGTGATCGGCCGCCAGGCGCCCTCGTTGTTCGGCAGGTTGGGGCTGGTGCAGACCTTCACCCCGTACATGCACATCGCATAGGTGTAGCAATAGGCGCAGTTGATCGCGCGATCGACCTGCGCATCGGTGCCGGCGAAGTCCATGACGATGGCATCGCCGGCGATGGTCAGCGCCATGCGGATGGTCACCGGAGTGTCCAGCAGCCCGTCCGTCTGCAATTCGCTGTGGTAGGTGCCGTCCGGCAGGGCGCGAATGGCGTCGCGCATCGCCGCCTCGCAGCGGCCCTGGATCTCCCGCGCCAGGTCGGTCAGGTCGGGTAGGGCGTAGCCCTGCATCAGGGCGAGCAGCCGGTCCTCCATCAGATCCAGCGCCACCACCTGGGCCCAGAGGTCGCCCATGGTCTGGTCGGGGGTGCGAACGTTCTTGCGGATCAGCGCCACCAGGGTCTCGTCGGCAACGCCGCCGCGCATCAGCTTCAGCGGCGGGATCTGCAGCCCCTCCTCGAAGACCTCGCGCGGTTCCGGGCTGCGAATCTTGCCGCCGATATCGGGCGAATGCGCAGTGCTGGCGCTGAAGGCGACCAGTCGGCCGTCGTGGAAGATCGGTTTAGCCACAGTGATGTCGGGCAAATGCCCGGTACCAAGCCAGATGTCGTTGGTGATCAGGACATCCCCGGGCGCCAGGGTGTCCGCCGGGAAGAAGCGCAGAAAATGCTTCACCGTCGCCGGCAAGGTGCCGATGAAGCTCGGGATGCTCTCGGTGGCCTGCACCAGGGATTGGCCGGTCGCGTCGGTGACGATGCAGGAGAAGTCGTAGCTCTCCCGCACCAGCGTCGAGAAGCTGGTGCGCACCATCGCCGCCGCGGCCTCGTCGACCAGGGAGATCAGCCGGCGCCAGAGCAATTCCAGCTCGATGGCATCGAATGTCCGGGCCATCACGCCATCTCCGCCAGGATCGAGCCATCGGGCAGCAGCCGCACGGCGGTGCCCGGGCCGACGATGAAGGTGCTCTCATCCTCCTCGAAGACCGCGGGGCCGGACAGCGTGGTGCCGGGCGGCAGCGCGTAGCGGTCGTAGACCGCGGTCTCCAGCCAGCCACCGGCCTCGAAGAAGACGCGGCGATGGCCTTTCAGCCCGGCGTCGCCGACATGGCGCGGCAGTTCCAATCGCTGGCCCGCGCCGGGCATGGGTGCGGTAGCGGACAGTCGCAGCGTGACGAACTGGGCCGCGGCGCCCGGTGGCGTGCGGCCGAACAGGGCGCGATAGGCCGCCTCGAAGGCGGCCTGCACGCCGGATCCGGTCAGCGGTTCCGGTAAGGCCAAGGTGATCTCGCTGCCCTGGCCGATGTAGCGCATGTCGGCCAGCCGCCGGACGCTGCGTGCCGCGACTTCCGCCCCGGTCTCCGCCAGCACCGCTATTGCCTCCGCCTCCAGCGCCGCGAAGATGCACCCGGCCGCGCCGAGATCGGCCCCGACCAGTGGCGCGCCGAAGCTTGCGGTGCGGTCGACGCGGGCGGGGGCCATTAGCATGCCGATGGTACTGCCGGCGCCGGCGCCCGGCGGGCAGACGACGCGGCTGATGCCCAGCTTACGGGCGACATTCCAGGCATGCACGGGTGCCGCGCCGCCGGTGGCAAGCAGCGCGTATTCCGCCGGGATGCGTCCGCGTTCGGCGATCGCCACCCGCGCCGCGCCGGCCATGTTCTCGTTCACCACGTCATGCACGCCGGAAGCGGCGCGGCTCGCGTCCACCCCCAGCGCTCCGGCTAGCCGGCAGAGCGCCTGCGCCGCTGCCGCGGAATCAATCACCATGGCGCCGCCCAGGAAGAAATCGGCGTTGAGGTACCCGAGCGCGAGGTCGGCATCCGTCACCGTCGCCTCCATCCCGCCGCGACCGTAGCAGGCCGGGCCGGGCTGGGCGCCGCTGCTCTCCGGCCCGACCTGCAGCGTGCCGAGCTCCGACCGCCGGGCGATGGAGCCGCCGCCAGCACCGATCTCGATCAGCTCCACCGTGGCAATCTGGATCGGCAGGCCGGAGCCGCGGAGGAAGCGCTTCTCCCGTGCCGCCTCGAAGCCCCAGGCGACTAGCGGCTCGGAGTCGTCGACCAGAGCGAGCTTCGCCGTGGTGCCACCCATGTCGAAGGCCAGCACGCGTTCCAGCCCCGCATTGCGGCCGAACCAGGCGCCCGCCAGCGCCCCGGCGGCGGGGCCGCTTTCCAGCAGCTGGACAGGTGCGCGCTTGGCCTCTGCAACATGCGTCAGGCCGCCATTGGACAGCATGAGGAACAATCCGCCGGGGATCCCGGCCTCCCGCAGCGCCTGTTCCATCCGCGCGAGATACAGCTCCGCCAGCGGCCGGACATAGGCGTTGGCGACCGTGGTGCTGGTGCGGGGATACTCGCGGATCTCGGGCGCGATGTCAGAGGACAGCGAAACCGGCAGGCTTGGGAAACGCCGCGCCACAGCATCGGCCACCGCCTGCTCATGTGCCGGGTTGGCATAGCTGTGCAGGAAGCAGACGGCGAGGCTTTCCATTCCCTGCTCCAGCAGCCACTCCACCTCGCGCAGCGCGGCGTCGAGATCGAGCGGCCGTTCTACCCTTCCGTCCGGCGCCAGGCGTTCCCGCGCACCCCGGCGCCAGGAGCGCGGCACCAGCGGCCGCGGCATCTCGATGAAGATGTCGTAGAGCTCGTATTTCCGCTCGCGGCCAATCTCCAGTCCATCCTCGAACCCCGCCGTGGTCAACAGGCCCGTGCGGGCACCCTTGCGTTCGATCAGCGCGTTCGTGAAGAGCGTGGTCGCATGCGCCACACGGCCAATCTGCCCCGGTGCCGCGCCGGCCTTCGTGAGCACCTGCCGCGTGCCTTCCATGGCGCCGCGGGCGGGGTCGTCCGGCGTCGTGCTCTCCTTCCAGATCACCGCGCGGCCGTCGCGCGGGTCCAGCACCACCAGATCAGTGAAGGTGCCGCCGATATCGATCCCGAGCGAAAGCATACTCAATCCACCTTCAGGTTGGCTGCGGCGATGACGCGGTTCCAGGTCTGCGTCTCGGCAGCGAAATAGGCGCGGATCTCCGGGACTGTCAGGCCGCGCGGCATGGTGCCGAGGTCCAGCAGCCGCTGTCGCGTCGCCGGCTCTGCCATCGCCGCGCGGACATCGCGGTTCAGTGCATCGAGCAGGGCGGGCGGCGTGCTGCCCGGCGCGGCCAGGGTGAACCAGGCATTCGTCACGTAGCCGGGCAGCCCGGCCTCCGCTGCGGTCGGCACTTCAGGAAGGCTCGGCACGCGGGCGGCGCTGGTCACTGCGAGCGGGCGGACGCGGCCGTCTCGCGCGACCGGCGGGATGGTCGGCAGGTTTTCGAACATGATGTCGATGTTGTTGGCCATCAGATCATTCAACGCCTGGCTGCTGCCGCGGTAGGGCACGTGTTGCAGCCTGACGCCGGCGCTCAGCATGAACAACTCCCCGGCCATGTGGGTGGAGGTGCCGTTGCCGGCCGAGCCGAAGGTGATCTCCCCTGGGCGCTGCCGTGCCGCGGCGATCAGCGCCGCCAGGGTGGCGAAGGGCCGCGTGGGGTGAGCTACGACGACATAGGGTACCTCGACCAGCAGCACGATTGGAGCAAGGTCGCTCGCCGGCGCGTAGCTGAGCCGCTGGTACATTCCATAGGCGCCATGGATCGCGATGGTGCCGAACAGGATGGTATGGCCATCGCCTGGGCTGCGCGCCACCATCTCCCCGGCAAGATGACCGCCAGCACCGGTGCGGCTTTCCACCACCACCTGCTGGCCCCACATTGGCGCCAGCACCTGCGCCATGATACGCGCCATGACATCGGCGCTACCGCCGGGCGAAACCGGTACGATGATCCGCACAGGGCGGCTGGCATTGAATTCGGCGGCTCCTGCGACGAAAGGCGCCAGTAACAGGCAAAATGACAGGATCACGCGGATCGACATGCGTCCCTCTCCTTGCGTGCGACCCTGGCGGCATCCCCACAGTATTGCGGCACGACCGGGCGCAGGCCGCAAGTGGCGGGGGATCATGTAGCTGCAGCTACCAGCGCCAGCCCTGTCGCGGCGAAATTGGCGATTTCGGCCAGGCCAAAGCGGGCGCGTTTTAGTCGCAGCAGCTGCGATCCGGACCAAAGAAACCTGCACGTTCTCAGCTAACTGTGCTACGAGCGCGCTGGACCACTAGGCACAGCTTGCCAGCGGTCGTCCGGCAGCCTTTTATCGGTGCGTCGCGCGCAGGTCGGTAGTAGGGTTGGCAGACGATAGGCTCGCCAGCAGCTGTATGATAGCGAGCCACGTGGCCACGGCACGCAAATGGTTGTTGGATCGTCTTCCTACGACCTTTCTCGCGGATTGTGGCCTTTGCAAGTGCTTCCTAAAGGAGGCAGTACGATGTCGAACGCACCTGTAGTGAACGATGTACTTGGGACATCCGGTGATCCCATCGTGCGCAGGATTGGCATGCACGACATTAAGGATGCTTTGACCGAAGGATACAGTGATTTTCTGTCAGCTCCAACGCAGTTGTTTTTCTTGGGAGTTATCTATCCACTCGTCGGTCTCATTGCTGCGAGAGCTGCGTCAGGAGGGCATCTACTACCGCTGCTATACCCAATGGTTGCAGGCCTGTCTCTCATGGGACCGATTGCTGCAATCGGTATCTACGAACTGAGCAGACGCCGTGAGCAGCGGCTTGCTGTCTCATGGCTAAACGCATTCGATGTGCTCCGATCTCCAGCCATCGGGGCAATTGTGGCGCTCGGGCTTCTCATGTGCGGGATTTTTGTCGCATGGCTGTTCGCTGCTCAGGCGGTCTACCGAATGACTATCGGCGATTTGCCGCCAGGTTCCATTGGAGAGTTCTTTAATCGAGTCTTCACCACTCCTGAAGGGTGGCGCCTCATAATTTGGGGCAACGCAGTAGGCTTCCTCTTTGCCGCATTGGTTCTGACTCTGACGGTGGTTTCGTTTCCGCTGCTCCTTGATAAGCACGTACGGTTACGCACGGCGGTAATGACGTCCATCAGGGTGGTCGCTATAAATCCTGTCACTATGGCGGTATGGGGCTTGATCGTAGCGGCCGCTTTGGCGGTCGGCTGCCTTCCGCTTTTTGTCGGCCTCGCGGTGGTCATGCCGATTCTCGGACATGCTACGTGGCGTCTGTACCGAAGAGCGGTTGTCGCCTGACATAGCTTCCTTGGATGTTCAGGGCCTTGGAGCGCCGATACATACACTGACAAACCCGATCACGTCGTAGCTCGGTGAACTCGACGCCACGGACGGTCAGTATTCCGGCCGAGAATGCGCCAGCATTTTGTCCTTGAGGTACGTGGTAGGGACGAGAGTAAAAATTTCCCCGAGCGCTTGAATCGAGTGCGTCGCTCAGGATAGCAGACCAATCTGCCCCAACATTCCCAGCACGTAGGCAATCACGACTGCCCCGACGATGCAGAGCAGCAGGCCGGCACCGATGATGGCACGGTTGCTGAAGCGGGACTTCATGACAGGCTCCCTCAGCAGCTACCCGCCCCGAAAGAACGCCTCGCGGGTGAAAAGCGTGTAGTCCGCCTCGAAGGCCATGATGCCGACAAACACCAGCACCACTAACGGCGGCAGCAGGATCGCATAGGCAAGCGCCACCCGCTCCCAGGCCATGTGCATAAAGACGGCAATGATCAGCCCGGCCTTCAGCGCCATGAACAGCAGGATCAGCATCCAGCGCAGCATACCCTGCAGCTGAAAGTAATCGACCAGGTAGGAGCAGGCGCTGAGGATGAACAGCGAGCCCCATACCATTAGGTAAAGCCGGATTGGATGCTGCTGGCCCTCAGGTGTTGCCGCATGTGCCATGGCCCGCTTCCTACCAAAGGTAAAACAGGGCGAAGATGAAAACCCATACCAGATCCACGAAGTGCCAATAGAGGCCGGTGATCTCGACGATTTCCCAGCGACCCTTGCGGCTGGTGAAGAAGCCCTTCCGCTGCTGGTCGAAATCGCCGCGCCACACCTTCCGCGCGATAATCAGCAGGAAGATCACGCCAATCGTCACATGGGTCCCGTGGAAGCCCGTGATCATGAAGAATGCCGAACCGAATTGCGGCGCACCCCAGGGGTTTTCCCAAGGTCGCACGCCCTCATGGATCAGCTTCGTCCACTCAAACGCCTGCATGCCGACGAAGGCCGCGCCGAACGCCGCAGTCACTAGCATCAGTAGGGCGGTTCGTACCCGGTCCCGGCGGTAGGCAAAATTCACTGCCATCGCCATGGTCCCGCTACTGCTGATCAGCACGAAGGTCATGATGGCGATCAGGATCAGTGGCAGGCTGGTGCCGCCAATCTCCAGGGCGAAGACCTCGCTCGGGTTCGGCCAGGGCACTACCGTCGACATCCGCACGGTCATGTAGGAGATCAGGAAGCAGCTGAAGATGAAGGTGTCGCTGAGCAGGAAGATCCACATCATGGCCTTCCCCCAGGACGCGCTCTTGAAAGCGCGCTGGTCGGAGGACCAGTCGGCAACGAGGGATCGCCAGCCGCCGGGCTGCATCATCGTGTCCTGCGCATCTGCCGGCGCGGTATCGGGCATCGGGCTGATCCTAACGGAAGGGGGCGCTGCACAGCGCGACGAACCAAGTGACGGACGGCGCATAGGCCAGCAGGGCGAAAAGCGAGACCCAGGCCAGCAGCAGGAAGTGCCAGTAGGTGGCGCAGAGCTCGACGCCGGCGCGCAGCTTCACCATACTTGCACCAGCCTGCAGCCTGGTCCCGGCCCGACCCAGGGCGACCAGCCCGCCGAGCACATGCAGCCCATGCACCGCGGTGATAAGATAAAAAAAGGCCTCCGCCGGATTGGTCGCCGGGCGGTAGCCGGCGACGGCGAGCTGCCGCCAGGCCAAGGCCTGGCCAACAAGGAACAGCAACGCGGTGATGCCGCCGGCCAGCAGCCCGTCCTGCACGCCCGGACGGTTACCGCGCCGGGCGGCGACGCTGGCCCAGTGCAGCGCGGCGCTGCTGAACACGAGTACGCCGGTATTCGCCCACAGCAGCCGTGGTACCGGGCGTGGCTGCCAGTCCGCCATGTCCATCCGCATGACGTAGGCGCTGATGATCAGGCTCAGCAGCAGGCCGGCGACGGCGAGGAATACGCCAAGCCCCATCTTCGCCGTGGGCAGTGAGGGCCTGCCGGTCGCCACCAGCTCGGCGGCCGGCTGGGCCTGCAGCCAGGGCTTGGTGCCAAGCCCCTGCCGCACCAGCCACCAGGCGGCGACACTCATGAGGCCGGCGAAGAACACCAGAGTGACAATCATCGGGTCATGCCTACGGCTGTCGGGTCGTTCTGCGGGATGAAATCCCGCTCGGCTCCCGGCACGCTGTAGTCATAGGCCCAGCGATAGACCACCGGCTGTGCGGCCCCCCAATTGCCGTGGCCGGGTGGTGTCTCAGGCGTCTGCCATTCCAGCGTGGTAGCGTTCCATGGATTGCCGCCGGCGTTTCTGCCGTGCCGCAGGCTCCAGAACAGGTTGAACAGGAAGATCAGCTGCGCGACGCCGACGGTCAGCGCGACGACGCTGATGAAGGCGTTCAACGTGTGTGCCGAGTCCGGCACAAAGGCGGTCTGGCCGAGGTCATGGTACCGGCGCGGGACGCCCAGCAGGCCGAGGTAGTGCATTGGGAAGAAGATCAGGTAGGCACCGAGGAACGTGACCCAGAAATGGATCCGCCCCAGCGTCTCATTCAGCAGGCGACCGGTGACCTTCGGGTACCAATGATACAGGCCGCCGAAGATAACCATGACAGGGGCGACCCCCATCACCATGTGGAAATGCGCGACGACAAACATAGTGTCGGACAAGGGTACGTCGACCACGACATTGCCGAGAAACAGCCCGGTCAGCCCACCATTGACGAAGGTGACGATGAAGCCGAGCGCGAAGAGCATCGGCACAGTCAAATGGATGTCGCCGCGCCACAGCGTTAGCAGCCAATTGTATAGCTTCAGCGCAGTCGGGATGGCGATGATCAGCGTCGTCGTGGCAAAGAAGAAGCCGAAATAGGGGTGCATCCCCGACACGTACATGTGGTGTGCCCAGACCACGAAGCTAAGCGCGCCGATCGCCACGATCGCCCAGACCATCATACGATAGCCAAAGATATTACGCCGGGCATGGGTAGCAATGAGGTCGGAGACGATGCCGAACGCAGGCAGCGCGACGATGTAGACCTCCGGGTGTCCAAAGAACCAGAACAGATGCTGGAACAGGATCGGGCTGCCGCCGCCATAGCGAAGCTGCTGCCCCATCTCGACCAGCGACGGCATGAAGAAGCTGGTACCGAGCAGCCGGTCGAGCAGCATCATCACCGCCCCGACCAGCAGCGCCGGGAATGCCAGCAGCGCCATGACTGTCGCGGTGAAGATGCCCCAAATGGTCAGCGGCATGCGCATCAGCGTCATTCCGCGCGTGCGCGCCTGCAGCACCGTCACCACGTAGTTCAGCCCGCCCATGGTGAACCCGATGATGAACAGCGCGAGCGAGACTAGCATGAGGACAATGCCCCATTCTTGTCCCGGCGTGCCCGATAGGACCGCCTGCGGCGGATAGAGCGTCCAGCCTGCACCTGTCGGCCCACCCGGCGCGAAGAAGCTGGCGACCAGCACCAGCACCGCAAGCAGGTAGATCCAGTAGCTCAGCATGTTGACGTAGGGGAACACCATGTCCCGCGCGCCGAGCATCAGCGGGATCAGGTAGTTGCCGAAGCCGCCGAGGAACAGCGCGGTCAGCAGGTACACCACCATGATCATGCCGTGCATGGTGATGAACTGGTAGTAGGCCGGCGGGTCGATGAAGTCGAAGGTTCCGGGAAATCCAAGCTGCAGCCGCATTAACCAGGACAGCACCAGCGCCACCATGCCGATGGAGATCGCGGTGAGCGAGTACTGCACGCCGATGACCTTGGCGTCCTGGCTGAAGACGTATTTCGTCAGCCAGCTATGCGGATGATAGAGGTCATCCTCCTCGGAATCGGGGTGAGGAATGGCCGCGCCCGCGGCATCTGCCACATCGCCCATCGGCTTGTTCTCCTCCCCGATTCTGACGCGTTACCTCATCTTGCGGCCAGCTGCGCGGCCATTTGAGCAAATGTCCGCTGACCGCTCAGCCAGGCCTGGTAGTCCGCTTCGGTCTGCACCACGACGCGGCCGCGCATCATCGGGTGGCCGATGCCGCAGAGCTCGGCGCAGAGCGCCTCAAAGCTGCCCGTCCGGGTCGGCGTGAACCAGAAATAGGTGACTGAGCCCGGAATCATATCCATTTTGGAGCGGAACTCCGGCACGTAGAAATCGTGCAAGACGTCGATGGATCGCAGCAGCACCTTCACCGGCCGGTCGATCGGCAAGTGCAGATCCTCGGCATCGATCACCACATCATCCTGCCCGGCCGGGTCGTCCGGATTGAGCCCGAGCGGGTTGGTGCCGCTGATCAGCCGGACATCGGACGTACCAAGCCGGCCATCCTTACCCGGCAACCGGTAGCTCCAGCGCCATTGCTGGCCGACGATTTCGACCTCCGTTGCGTCATGCGGAACTGTGACGAACTGGCTCCAGACGAACAGACCGGGCGCTAGCATTGCGGCGACGCCAAGCGCCGTCGCCACCGTCAACCAGAGCTCAAGCTTTTTGTTCTCCGGCTCA
Source organism: Dankookia rubra (assembly GCF_004355005.1). Lineage (GTDB taxonomy): Bacteria > Pseudomonadota > Alphaproteobacteria > Acetobacterales > Acetobacteraceae > Paracraurococcus > Paracraurococcus ruber_A. The sequence goes on along the minus strand of NZ_SMSJ01000093.1, from coordinate 6,044 downwards.
TAGTGCGCGGTCTGCCCGGGGCGGTGACGGTAGCGGAAGACACACCAGGCCATGAAGCCAACCACGGCCACGAAAGCCGCACCGGTGATCCAGAAGGTGATAATCAGCGTCTGGTCAATGTAGTGCCAGTTCGACGCGATCGGCGTCCACCACCACGGGCTGAGCCAGTGGAAGACCACTGACCCGATGGCCACTAAGACTAGGATGAGCGCAACGGTCATTCCTCGTCTCTCCCAAAACCAAGCGACTTGATGCGATGGCCTTATCCACGGCCTCCACGCTTGTCGCTGGGTGGGGTCGGCAAGTCGGCACAGATGAAGCTGCATCGACGGAGTCGAAGTCGTGGCCTTAGAGACGGGAGACAAATGGAATGCGACGGGACCCTGAGGTGCCCGATCGCGTGGACGGCTGAATGGACATGCGCCATGGCCGCACCTTCTATGCCGCCTTATCTGGCGGCTGTCCCGTCAGGAGTGACATTAGACAGGCCAAGCAAGCCGCTACTTAGCAACCGCTAAGATTGCATGTTGCCAATGTAGGCCATCTTCTGTCAAGGAAGACCATATTGTTCTGGGCTGTGTGGCGGGACCGAGCTGCCCGAGCGCCTCTATCCGAACCGGAGCGGCCTGGGGTTAACGGCACGCCGTACCCTTTGGAAGCGAGGTGTCCGGGGCGCGGGTCTCAAGCGAGGCGTGCCTTCCCAGAAAATTTCGTATTCCGGTTCCCATCGCTGCTCCAGTCGTTACCCGTACAACCTGTCTCTCCCGAGTTGGACACCGCGCTGAGGCGCAGGTTTCCGGCCGGTTTCAGCCCCTAGCTTGATGGTGCTAATCCGGAACAAAGGCGGGTTTTCTCTCCGAAATGCCGGAGTGTCTCCGGACCTTGAGGGTAGCCCGATTTAACCCTCAAGCTTTAGGGCATTGAAAACACATGACCTTTGGGCGGGGCACTGGACCTTCATTCAGTATGCCCATCACCTGCCAGTCGACGCGGCGGACGAAATCAGCTTTCACCCCCAAGCCCTTGCCTCTCGCGGAACTCCGATAGACCATCCCAGTCCATCCCCGATCGGAGGCAGCCGTCCTGCCCGCGCCGCACGACATTTCCGGACTGATCGCCTGGGCCAAGCGGGAGGAATGGCGCAAGGCGCTCGCCGAGTTCCTCGACCGCCACACTGCCAAGGCCTGTACAGCTGCAGGTATCGAGGTGCAGGAGATCGCGGATGTTCTCGGCAACGATTCTGCCATGGCTGTTTGGGGCGCCGCCTTCGAGGATCTGGTTGCCACCGATTTATCCGACGGGCGCAATCTCGCGGACGACTATCTCCGCCGGCGCGGCTGGAAAGAGGGCGCGTCCACACGCGAGTACATTGCGGGCCTGCGCCGGTCGACGATCAGCCTCTATGAGGTGAGCGGACTCGTGCCGGGCGAATCGATGCAGCTGCGCGACCTGGTTCGGGGCGGCACGCCGGTGCGTGTATCGGAGAAGCTGGGCTCCCAGGGGCTACGACAGTGGAATCGCGTCGCCACGCGCGTGATCCCCTTGCGCGCGAGTGCGGTGATCAGCGGCACGCTGATGCCCTTTGACCACGACACCAGCGAGGCGCTGCTTGCCTCGCTCCGGAAGGCAGGGACGAAGGCGCCTAGCGAAGTCGCCAAGGTCGCGCAGGAGTTCGGTATTGAGACGGACGCGAAGACTCTGGCCGGCATGATGACCCCGGACCTGCTGCTCGCCGGTGCCGCCTTCATGGTTACGAATTTCTGGCTCGATGCAGCGCTGAAGGCGGCACAGGGGCGGAATCGGCCGGATCTGGTCAACAGCGAGGGTGATCCGCTCGACTTCACCACGCTACACTTCCCCTTGCTGGCGGGCGTCAAGCCCGAGCAGATCCGCACGACGCTAGCCACCGTCCCAGCACTCCGGCAGGAAGATCCGGGCTTCTGGAACTGGCTGGACGCGCCCGGAGCGGCGCCGCAGACCGCGCCACGTCGGGGAAAGGCTCAGACCTTCTTCAGCAGGATGGAGGATGGATCACTGGTGCTCGGCACCTTGGCACTGAAGGGGCGTCGCCTGTCACTGGAGGTGAACTCCGCCGCGCGGGCGGAGCGCGGCCGGGCGCTGCTTGGGCCCGTGCTGGCCGGCTTGGTTGGTCCGCCCCTCATCGAACGGACCGACCTTGAGCAGATGCTGGCAACCGAGCGGCCGCCCCCGGAGCCGAGCGGCCTGTCGCAAGAAGATGAGCGCGCACTGATCCGCCAGACACTGGAGGACCATTACCGGCACATCGTCGACCAGCCGATCCCATCTCTCGGCGGCAAGACGCCCCGCGCGGCGGCAAAGACACCGAAGGGGCGTGAGAAGGTTGTGGCTTGGCTCAAGACCCTGGAGAACCACTCGGCCAAACGCCCGGCTGGGGACCCGATCGGCGAGTATGACTTTGGCTGGATATGGCGAGAGCTGGGGGTCGAAGCGCTACGCCATTGAGGCTGCCGTTGGCCTATTTTGGTGACCGGGGAACGCGGCTGGACCGAGTAGGAAAATGACTTAGGAACTCCCACGCCTGACGATGTAGGCGCGACGGGTGAGGCGGTGCCCAAGGCAGGCTGCGGCGGCGACGACCGTGCCGCGACGGAAGCCGCGGCGGCGCAAGTGGAGAACGACAAAGAGAGTGAGACCAGCTCCAAGGGCCGTGAGCAATGACTAAGTCGGGTCCAGTGTGAAACTGAACACCAGCGTTGTGGAGGGACCGGAGCGTAAACGATGCTGAATGAGATAGTCCCAGCCGGCGCACCCTGGTGCGGTGTCGTGCCCCGCGGCCGTATTCTACGCATCACTGATCTGCATGGGCGTCAGGCGGTGGACTTCCTATGCTACAACGCGCTTGAACCTGAGGAGCGGTACCACGCGCCCAACACTATGAAAGCAGCTGGTACGATCTTCCTGACGACCGGACATGTGCTCTACTCGGATATCGCACGCCCGATCTTCACCATCATCGAGGACCAGTTTGGCGGCCATGACACGATTGGCGGCTGCTGCAGCGCGCCGTCCAACCGCATGCTTTACGGTGCGGAGAATTGTCCGGGCTGCCGCGAGAACTTCCTGCAGGCTATGAGCCGTCATGGCCTGGGGCGGCGGGACATTGTGCCCAACGTGAATTTCTTCATGCGTGTACCGGTAGAGCATGACGGCTGCGCCGCAATTGCGCACGGCGTTTCTCCAGCAGGCTGCGAGGTGGCACTACGGGCTGAGATGGACGCGCTCGCCGTGATCTCTAACTGTCCACAAGTGAACAACCCCTGTAACGGTTATAACCCGACGCCAATCCAGGTGCAGATCACTTGAGCTCAACTCTGCTCTGTTCGACATCAGTGCAAGGGGCGGCAGCCCGTTCGAGTCCATCATGACGGTGTCCACTTCGGCAGAGGCCGCCAAAGGTAGGAATACAGCAGTGTGTTCAACTCTTGGATTGGCCCCGCTTCGCTACCGCTATGCGGACGGCGGGTGCAGATCTCACCGCGGGCGCTGCCTTCATCTTCGTGGACTGAGCCTGGACGTTCCTGCCAGTCTCAGCGCGTGACATTTTGGGAACGCGCGGTGACGCTGCGCTGGTGCGAGGCAGCGCAACTGATGGTAGGATTTCCTTCGGTTCGACAGTGGCGGAAGCCGCCTCGGACGGAGCCGCGTTTGCATGTAGGAGCGCGACGTTGGAGCCAAAGGCTTTGGCTTGGTCGATTTCCTGCGAAGGCTCTGCTGCCGTTGTCGGGGCTGAAGGAAGCGCCGCAGCGTTCGTTATGGGCGAAGACGCGACCGGAGCGGGATCACCCGTGTATGACAGCTCGAGCGAGAGCACCACTGCGATCGTGGATGCCAGCGCACTGAGCGCCCAAGGCCAACGGCGCCGATTGATAGGCGTTGGACCAGGATTCGGGAGCATTTGCTCCGAATTTGTTCCCTTGGCCTGTGGCTCCTCTGCATGACGCAGCGGCACCACTGCCGCTGGCTCGCTGCGCCATGTGGAGCGATCCGTGTTTGCCAGCGTGCGGCACGGACTGCCACTTGCCGGCGGTAGACTATGGAGGTTATCCGTCCAGCATCCGCTTGCTGGGATTACCAGACGAGTAAATGTGGCAACCCAGGAATCACCACCCGCAAGGTCTAGCGGCTGCACGCGACCGAACGCTTCTACTAGAATTGAAATCAGCCTTGGCAGTTCCGCAGGGTCGATCGTCCCATTTAGGACGGGAAAGTGGCCGTTAAACGAGGCGCCGAACCGCGCCTCGACCAATCGGCGCCTGAGAACTTCATCAGCTCCCTCAACCCACCCTGCGAAGCCTAGGAGGGCAACTCCGAAGGCGGGATGCAGCACAACGAGCTCAACGCGAACGAGGGGGCCGTAAGGTCCGCTAATGTCACAATCCCAACCTACCAGCCACTTGTCGGGCAGTCGCTGCACGTCAATGTCGTCCGCAGCCACGGTAAACGGCGCGGTCTCACGCACGGTCAGCTGCGATGCCATCGCAGAATCCCCCAACAAGCCCCTGCGCGATAAAGTATAATTTCATCCTGAAATACTATCGCGAACGCTCCATATCACACAATATTGAGTGCGCGTAGGGACAGCCGGGCGGACCATGACGCAATTCACGAGAGCCAGCATGAGGTGCGCCTGTTCCGCCCGAAATAGCCGCTTTCAGAGTGGGCCAATGCGAAGCACCACCTTCAACGATTCTGCCTCTATCAAGTCCGGCGCGTCGGTCTTCGCTGCTCCCAGCCGCCGATAATTGCTAATGGCCGGTGCAGCAACGCCCCGTCTCTGATCCAGCACCGCCGCCTGGAGTTCACGCGCTCACGCCGCTTTCGTGACCAAGTCTTCAATCTCTGCCATACGCTGGTCGACCCGCTCGGGGCGCTGGCTCCCGAGATTCACTACCAGGCGGTGCACGCCTAAATCGGCGTACTCCTGCATCGCGTCCATGGGCATCGACGCGGGCGGGGTAATGATGATTTCGAAGTCATCGGCACGTTTGCGACCGACCTTTGCGAACGCATCGTCGAGCCGAGCAAGCATCTCTCTGGTTCCAGCAGGATCGCGGTTGAAGCCGTACCAGCCCGCGCCGAAGCGAACTGCGCGACGAAGTGCCGCATCGGCGTAGCCGCCAACGATGATGGGTACGTGCGGCTTTTGAATCGGCTTTGGGTCCAGCCGACAGGTCTCGAACTTTACCCATTTACCCGAGAAATCGACCACAGGCTCGGTCCATAGCCGGCGCATGACTTCAAGGAATTCGTCGCAGCGCGCGCCTCGGTCTTCCCAACGATAGCCGCAGGCTTCGACCTCTTCCTTGTTCCAGCCAACGCCGATGCCAAAGTCGATGCGGCCGTCAGTAAGCCAGTCCAGCGTACATATCTCTTTGGCGGTGTAGATCGGGTTGCGCTGGGGTACCAGCGCGACGCCAGTGCCGAAGCGCAGCCTGCTAGTCTCGGCAGCGAGGAAGCCGAAGGTGGCGGTCACATCCAGCATGCCACCACCTTCCGGGACCGGGATCCGGCCGTCTTTTGAACCTGGATAGCCGAACGTGTTTTTGTCGAAGAGCACGACGTGCTCACCCATCCAGATTGAGTCGAGGCCAATGTCCTCTGCTCGTTTTCCGAAATCGCGGATCATCGTCGGCGTCGCAATCGGTGACATGAAGGTGGCGAAGACTCCGATTTTCATGCCTGCGTTCCTCCCGATCTAAAATTGCCAGCTAACTTTAACGGTCAGCCCAGGCAACCAAATCACTTTGCCTGTGCCTTTACCAGCTCCGGGGCCGCCTACGTCGGGACGGTTCCATCGGCGCCACCCCTAGTTAGCATCAGCATCGCTTTCCGCCCTGGTCGCGGACAAATCATCATCCCCAGATCCGGGCCTCCACACAGTCGGTTGCCGACTGATACCGTCTCCGGGTGATTGGCTCGCGGTGAGGCTGTGGTCCCCTGGGCCGGGCGCGGGTGGTAACCTGCCTGGCCCTGTTGGGGAGCGGCGCCATGGCCCGGATTGT
>NZ_SMSJ01000092.1 GCF_004355005.1 Dankookia rubra | reverse complement strand
TGCGGGACGGCGCGGCGGGCGCCGGACCGGCGGATGCGGGCGGGGCCGGCGGCCCTGCCGGCCGGGCCGGCTAGCGCGCCGCCCGCTCCTTCTCCAGCCGATCGAAGTAGCGGGCGATGTCGGCGGGCGCGCCGCCGAAATGGAGATAATCCTTGTTCAAGCCCGCGATGGCCTGCAGCGTCCCGACATCCAGCAGGCTCAGCGTCCGCTGCTCCAGCGTGATCAGGCGGCGTTCGCGGAATTCCCGCAGCACGCGGTTCACGTGCACCGGGGTCAGGCCGAGCGTGTCGCCCAGCTCCGTCTGGGTCAGCGGCAGGCGGAACACCTCGCCATCGGTCAGTCCCACCGCCGCGTGCCGCCAGAGCAGCTCGCAGAGCAGGTAGGCGAGGCGCCCCCGGGCATCGCGCCGGCCGAGCGAGATGATGCGCTCGCGCAGGATCGCCTCCTCCTGCAGGGCGCTCCACCACAGGGCGGCGGAGATGCGGGGATGGTGGCCGAACAGCTCGACGATGTTCTCGCGCGAGATCGGCGCGACGCGCACCGGGGTGATCGTGCCGATCGAGTGGTCCATCTCCTTCAGCAGGAAGACGTGCATGTCGCAGAGATCGCCCGGGATCAGGAAGGTCATGATCTGCCGGCCGCCATCGGGCATGTTGCGGTAGCGCATGGCCATGCCCTCCTTCAGCAGGAAGACCGAGCGCGGCACCATGCCGTCGACGGAGATGTCGAGGTTCGCGGGGAAGCGCTCCTCCTGCGCGGCCAGGCGGTCGAGGACCTGATGGTCGGATCCGGACAGGGGCGCGAAGTGCGACAGCTTGCGGGTCAGGGAGTTGTCGCTGGGCGGAGGGCGGGAGGAGCGCTGATCGCGGTTGTCAGCTACGCGCGCCATGGGCGTCTCCAGCAACGGCTGCGGTCCTGCCGACCTTTGGCCGAATTGTCGTGGCATGTCTGCTTCCCGCGGGAATGCGGGCCGGGCCCGGGGCGGCCCGGGGCGGCACGATGGGCGGGCGGCGCGATCAGGCGACTGCCGCCGGGCCCGGGCCGGACGCCGCTTCGATGCTGCGCGCCAGGGTCCGCAGCAGCGCGATCGAGGCGACGCTGACCACCACGCTCTCGCTCGTGCCGGCGACCTCCTGCTTGACCTCGATGATGCCGTCGATGGCCTCGACCACCTGGCTCTTGGGAAGGGTGCCCTCCGCAATCAGCAGGAGTGCAAGACCCTCGCACAACATGAGGGCGGCTTGGCCATGCGGGTCGGGGGGCAATGTCATCAGGCACACTAGCATGGCCGCTCGCAGTGGATGCATACCTAGATCAGGGTGATGTCCGGCCGGCCTTGATGCCTGGGGCGGAAAAGCAGGCTGGCGCAGGACGCAAAAAGGACGACACCCCACGAGGTGCCGCCAGTTCTTGGGGAGGAAACAACAATACAACGAGGGGTGGAGATACCCTTGCCGTAGGATGGATTCTAGATCGTATTTCGAGGCAACTCACTAAACTGGATTGGCTTCCGGCGTTTTTCCTCCGGAATTCCTTTTGGGGTGGCGACTTCGGCCACACCGATACGTGATCCTATTCAAGGAATATCGGTGCAAATCGCCGCAGGACTAACCTGGATCAAGGACCTGGCGCCGCGGCGGACCCAACAGTAACGGGATGATCGGCACCCCCCCGCCCAGCAAGCGCGTCCTGTGTTGCCATGACGGGGTCTGGCGCCTCGTCGCCTCCCCGCGTCCCGGGGAGGCGTCCGCGCGATCCGGGCGGGAGCTGGGCGAATACGTCGCCGCGCTGGAGACGACCCACCACGCCTTGCGCCTCGAGGCGGAGGCCGCGGCCGAGCGGGCGCAGTTCCAGCTGGCCGAGGTGGAGCATCGCCTGAAGAACGTCTTCGCCACCATACAGGCCCTGGCCAGGCAGTCCGCCCGCGACGGCGACACGGGCGCGGCCTTCCGCGCCGCCTTCGGCCCGCGCCTGGCCGCGCTGGCCCGGTCGCACGACATGGCGGGATCACGGTATCCCGATGGCGCGTCCCTGGCGGAGATCGTGGAACATTGCCTGCGGCCCTACGACGATGCGCTCGGCCGGACCATCCTGGCCGGGCCGGCGGTGCATCTGCCGGCGCGCGCGCATCGACCCTCGGTCTCACCTTCCACGAGCTCGCCACCAACGCGACGAAGCACGGCGCGCTGTCGGTCCCGCAGGGACGGGTGGAAGTGACCTGGCAGATGGAGCCGGGGACGCGGGACGAGCGGCGCTCGGTCGCCATCACCTGGCGGGAGCGCGGCGGGCCCATGGTCAAGGCGCCGGAGCGCCGCGGCTTCGGCCTGCGCCTTCTCGAGCGTGGGTTGGACCCGAGGGCCGGCCGGACCGCCCAGCTCGACTTCGCGCCCCAGGGCTTCGATTGCCGCCTCTGGCTGCCGCTGCCCGCCGCCCCTGGCAAGCCGTGACCGGGGCGGCCCTGCGGCCGGCGGGGCGCCGCGGCCGGGGCGGCGCGCTCAGAACTCCAGCAGGTTGTCGCGGAACTGCGCATGCGCATAGTCGCGCCGCACCAGCCCGCGCCTTTGCAATGCGGGAACCAGCCCGTCCGCCACCTCGGCCACGGTGCGGCGGCTGACATCGCCCATGCTGAACAGGAACCCGTCGCCGCCGACCTCCTGCATCGCCTCCGCCATCTGCCCGGCGACCGCATCCGGCGTGCCGACCAGCTCGACCGAGCCCGAGGTGCCGCGGTAGCTCAGCATGGCGTCGCGCAGCGACCTGCTGCCGGCCACGCGCTTGAAGTCCTCCAGGCTCTGCTGGTGGCCGTTGGTGCGCAGGTCGAGCGTGTCGACCGGCGCGTCCAGGTCGTACTTGCCGAAGTCGATGTTGGTGATCTTGCCGAAGAAGGCGAGCAGCTGCGGCACCGAGGCCTCGGCCCGCGCCCGCCTGGCGTCGCGCCGCGCCTCCGCCTCGGGCTGGGTCTCGGCCAGCAGCGGGTTGACGAGGTAGAGCACCTTCACCTTGTCCGGGTCGCGGCCCTGCGCCGCGGCGCGGGCGCGGACATCGTTGCGATAGGCCTTCATCCCCGCCGTGCCCTTGATCATGGCGACGATGGTATCGGCATGGGCGGAGGCAAACTGCCGCCCGCGCGGGCTTCCCCCCGCCTGGGCGATCACCGGCCGGCCCTGCGGGCAGGGGCCGGAGTTCAGCGGCCCATGGGTGCGGTACCAGCGGCCCTCGAAATCCACCGCGTGGACCTTGGTGTGGTCGACCAGCGTGCCGCTCACCGGGTCGGCGAGGATGGCGCCGGGCTCCCAGCTGTCCCAGAGCCCGTTGACCACCTTCATGTACTCGTCGGCCATGTCGTAGCGCAGGTCGTGCTCGGGCAGCGCCGGCAGGCCGTAGTTGCGGGCCGCGACGTCCGAGCTGCCGGTCACCATGTTCCAGCCGATCCGCCCGGCGGATACCTGGTCCAGCGAGGCGACCATCCGCGCGAGCAGGTAGGGCGGATGGGTGAAGGTGGCGAAGGTCGGCACGATGCCGATGCGCTGCGTCGCCGCCGCCATCAGCGTCGCGGTGATCGCCGGGTCCTGCCGCGGCACCGCGAGGCCGTGCTTCAGGTAGATCTCGCGCGAGCCGCCGAAGCTTTCGCCCACATAGGAGCTGTCCTCGATCAGGATGTAGTCGAAGCGGGCGGCCTCCAGCGCGCGGGCCATGTCGCAGAACAGGTCGGGCCGCATCCAGTCGCGGCCGATGGCGCCGGTCCAGGGCTCGCCCCAGGCCTGGACCGAGGACCCCTGCAGGAACCAGCCGAGATGAAAGGGCCTGGGCATGGCGGTGCTCCGTGTGCGGGGATGGGACCACAAAGTTTAGCACGCCGCGTGCCAGCCGCCCGGCCGATGCGGCCTCGCGGCACCGCGCCGGCGCGGCGGCGTGGCGCCGGCCTCACCCCCGCCGCGCGGCATCCGGCCAGAACCGCACCCCGGCCCGCGCCAGCCCGCCGCCGAGGCCGATCGCGGTGCCGTCGGCCCGCCAGCAGGCGGCGCCTTCCAGCAGCCCGTCCTCCTGGAAGCGGATGCCGCACATCCCGCCGGCGACATGCGGCAGCGGCGTGACCGCATGGCCCATGGCCTGCAGCCCGGCCTGGGTGGCGCCGCCGAGGCCGCTCTCGACCTCGACCGGTCCCGCGGCGCCCGGGCCCTGGGTCCAGATCCGCGGCGCCTCCACCGCCTCCTGCAGCGTCATGCCATGGTCGATCAGGTTGATCAGCGCCTGCATGGCGCTGCCGAAGATCCGCAGGCCGCCCGGCAGGCCGAGCGCCACCATCGGGTTGCCGTCCCGCAGCGCGATCAGCGGCGCCTGGCTGGTGGTGATGCGCTTGCCCGGGGCGATCGACAGCGCATGACCCGGCCGCGGGTCGAAGAGCGCCATGTAGTTGTTCGGGATCAGCCCGAGCTCGGGGATCAGGAAGCGCGCCCCGAACAGGCTGTTGATGGTGTGGGTGGCGCAAAGGATGCGGCCATCGGCATCGGCTACGGTCAGGTGCGTGGTGTTCGGGCTTTCGCCCGCTGCCGGCACGCCGGCCGACCAGCCCTGCGCGCGGCCGGGGTTGATCCGCGCCCGGCGCTCCGCCGCGTAGGATTTCGACAGCAGCCGGGCGACGGGGACGGCGACGAAATCCGGGTCGGCGGTCGCCGCGGCGCGGTCGGCGAAGGCGATCTTCAGGGCTTCCGCGATCAGGTGGCAGGTGGCCGCGGTGCCGTAGCCGAGCTGCCGCAGGTCGTAGCCTTCCAGGATGTTCAGCATCTGGACGACATGCACCCCGCCCGAGGAGGGCGGCGGCGGCCCGACGATCTCGATGCCGCGGTAGCTGCCGCGCACCGGCTCGCGCGTCGCCAGCCGGGCGTCGCGCAGGTCGGCGGCGGCCAGGTGGCCGCCGCGGCGGGCGATGTCGGCGGCGACGATGCCGCCGAGCGCGCCGCCATGCAGCGCGCCGGGGCCCTCCCGCGCGATGGTCGAGAGCGTCTCGGCCAGCGCGCCATTGGCCAGCCGCGTGCCGGCGCGGACCGGCGCGCCGCCCGGCAGCAGCAGCGCGGCGATGGCCGGATCACGCGCCAGGTCGGGCGCCGCCTCGGCCACGCATTCGGCGAGGTAGGGCGTGACCGCGAAGCCCCGCGCGGCGAGCCGGATCGCCGGGGCCATGACGTCGGCCAGCGGCAGGGAGCCGTGCCGTTCCAGCGCGGCGCACCAGGCCAGCAGGTTGCCCGGCGTGGCAACCGAGGTGGCGCCGACCGCATTCGCCCGGCCCACCGTCTCGAGCGCCGCCGGCCAGGCCTGGCTGACCGGGGTGTACATGTCGGGCCGCCCGGCGGCCGGCACGGTCGAGAGCCCGTCCAGCACCTCATGCCGGCCGTCGGCGAGCCTGAGATGCGCCATGCCGCCGCCGAGCAGCCCGACCATCATCGGCTCCACCACGCTGAGGGCGAAGAGCGCGGCGATTCCCGCATCGACGGCATTGCCGCCCTCGGCCAGCATCTCCGCCCCGGCGGCCGAGGCGAGCGGGTGGTTGGTCACGACCATGCCGCGGCTGCCGATGGCGGGGCGCTTGCTGGGCGCAAAGACGGTGCCGGCGCGGCTGCGCCAATCCTGGGTGGTCATGCGGCAGGGCCTCGGGGTGCGGCGTGAGCCTCGCGCCGCGCGCCGGCGGATGCAAGACGGGCCGCCCCGGTCTAGCCTCGCGCCGCCGTCCCGGAGCCCGCCCATGCCCGACCGCCCGATCGACCCCGCGACCGACATCCTCGGCGTCATCGACGTGCAGCCGACCTTCATGCCGGGCGGCGCGCTGGCGGTGGCGGAGGGGGATGCGGTGGTGCCGGTGATCAACCGGCTGCTGGCCGGGCCCTTCCGGCATGCCTTCGCGACGCAGGACTGGCACCCGCCCGGGCATGCCTCCTTCGCCGTCACGCATGGGCGGCAAGCCTACGAGACCGTGGGGCTGCATTACGGCGAGCAGGTGCTCTGGCCCGAGCACGGCGTGCAGGGCACCGCGGAGGCGGCGCTGCATCCGCGCCTCGACCAGGCGCGGATCGAGCTCGTGGTGCGGAAGGGCTTCCACCGGGAGATCGACAGCTATTCCGCCTTTTTCGAGAACGACCGCGCCACGCCGACCGGGCTGCACGGCTGGCTGCGGGAGCGCGGCTTCCGCCGGTTGTTCCTCTGCGGTCTTGCCACCGACTACTGCGTCGCCTTCTCGGCCGAGGACGCGGCGCGGCTGGGCTACGAGACCTTCGTCGTCGAGGATGCCTGCCGCGGGATCGGCCTGCCGCTGCCGGAGGGCGGGACGACGATGGATGCGGCCCGGCGCAGGCTGGAGGGGATGGGGGTGACCTTCGTGGCGAGTGGCGAGCTCGGCTGAGTCCGCCGCCGGCCGGGGCCGCCCGGCACCGCGCTCCGCCGCCTCGCCGTCGCGGCGGGCGGGATGCGCCTTGGTCAGGCCGCGCCGATCCAGTCCGCCTGCGAGTGCAGCACATAGACGGCGCTGACGGCGGGGCCGTCGGTGGAGCCGGCCGGCTCGCCGAGCAGCAGCTCGTCCCGGCCGTCGCCATCGAGGTCGCCGATCCCGATGGCCGCACCGCCGGAGAAGGCCTGCCCGGGCTCGCCGACGAACTGGATGCCATCCCCCGTTCCCGCCGCGATGCGCGCCAGCTCCGCCGGGCTGCCGTCCGGGCGGCCCCAGACCAGGTAGGTGGGGCCATTCGCCGCGGCGTCGTAGGGCGCCGAGAGCAGCACCTCCGGCAGGCCATCGCCATTCAGGTCGCCTGCGGTCCCGACGCTGAACCCGGCAAGACTGCCGTTCGGCCCCTCCGGGATGGCATAGCCGCCATGGCCGGCGAGGATCGCCGAAACATCCACCAGCGCCCCGTCGCCCTTGCCCCAGACGACGACCGCCGCCTCCGGGGCATCGCCGGGCGCGCCGACCAGCACTTCGGGCAGCCCGTCGCCGTTCAGGTCGCCGAGCGGGGCAACATCGGCTCCGACCAACGCCGTCGCCGCGCTGCCCTGGATCTTGAAGCCGCCGATGCCCTGCGCGACATCCGCCAGTCGCACCGCCGCGCCATCCGCCTTGCCCCAGACGACATAGGCCGCGCCGGCATCGCTGCCGCCGCCGTCGTTGCGCGAGGCGCCGACCAGGAGTTCGGGCAGCCGGTCGCCGTTCAGGTCGCCGATCGAAGCGATGGCGCGGCCGAGATCGTCGCCCGGTGCCTCCGGCAGAATCCGGAAGCCGCCATGGCCGGCCGCGACATCGGGCAGATGCACCGTGGCGCCATCCGCCTTGCCCCAAACGACATAGACGGCGTTCTCGCCCGGGGCGCCAACCACGACCTCCGGCAGTCCGTCGCCGTTCAGGTCGCCGATCGCGGCCAGCCCCTGGCCCGCCAGGCCACGCGCGTTCGCGCCGAGAATTCCGTATCCGCCGGTGCCCTGCGCAACATCCGCCAGCCGCAGCGTCGCACCGTCCGCCTTGCCCCAGGCCACGTAGACTGCGCCGGCGTCGGGGCCGCCCCGGTCGTTCGAGCCGGCGCCGACCAGGATCTCCGGCCGCCCGTCGCCGTTCAGGTCGCCGATGCCGGCCAGGCCCAGGCCGGCCTGCTCGCCGGCCGCCTCGCCGAGGATCTTGAAGCCGCCCCGGCCAGCGGCGACCTCGCCCAGGCCAAGCGGCGCCGTGCCGTCCCGGCCCCAGACCACGTATACCGCTCCGCCCTCGGCCGCGCCCGGCCCGGCCGCGGCGTTGAAGGCGCCGATCAGGATTTCGGGGCGGCCGTCGCCGTTCAGGTCGGCGCTGGTGGCAAGGGAGAAGCCGATGCGGTCGCCAGGGATCTCCTCGGTGATCCTGAAGCCTCCGCCGCCGGCCAGGATCTCGCCAAGGCCGAGCGGGGCGATGGCGCGGGGCTGCTCCGGTTCGCCATGCCCGTGTCCGTGCGTGTGATCATGCCCATGCGCGTGCCTGTGCCGTTCCGGCGAGCCAGTCATGCCTTGCCTCCTGCAATGCGCCGTCCGGAAATCCGGGCCGAAGCCCGGTGGCAAGGCAGCACGTGTCGCTGGGCAGGGGTTTGATCTGCCGCAGGGAAAGCGAGCGCGGCGCGTCACGCCGCCGGGAGGTCGACGGCGTCGGGATCAGAACGCCCGGCTCAATCCCGCCAGCACCGTTCGCCGCAGCCCGAATTGCGGCGCACCGACGCCGATCCCGCTGCCGTCGCGCAGTTGGTAGGTGGTGTCGAAGGCATTGATCAGGTCGAGCCGCGCGGTCCAGGTGCCGCCGCCCTGCACCCGGAAATCCTGCGCCACGCCGAAGTTGAAGGTGGCGTAGGGGGCCAGTTTCTCGGAATTGGCGAAGCCTTTCCGCAGCCCGTTGCCGTAGAGCATGGAGGCCGAGAGCCGCCCGTCCTCCCAGCCCCGCCAGACCGCGCCGGCCGAGCCCGTGAGCAGCTGGTCGTGGTCGGTGCGGACATACTTGCCGGCGATATAGGCCAGCTCCTCCTGGTCGAAGGTGAACTGGGCGGAGCGGATGTCGCGCGCGGCGGAACGGCTGACCGCGAGGTTGCCGTAGACCAGCCAGCGCTCGCTGCGCCAGTTGCCGCTGAACTCGACGCCGTAGATCTTGCCGCGCTGGTAGTTGAAGGGGGTGAAGATCAGCGCGTTGCCGAACTGGCCGAAGTCGAGCAGGTCGCGCACGTCCTTGTAGTAGGCGTCGACGCCGAGCGTGAGGTTCTCGCCGAGTTTCTGCGACACGCCGGCATCGAAGCGATGCGCGCGTTCCGGCCGCACCGGGTCGTTCCGCGTGCCGGGCGACGCGCCGGTGGTGTCCTGGAACTGGGTGATGGTCGAGCCCTGCACCAGCTCGAATTGCGGCGGGGTGAAGGTGCGGGCGTAGCCGGCGTGCAGCGTCGTCGTCTCCGTCGGCCGCCAGACCAGGTTGGCGCGCGGCGAAACCTGCCCGGCGGTGACGTATTCCGCCATCTGGTCCCAGCGCAGGCCGAGGTTGAGCGTCACCGCCTCGGTCAGCCGCCACTCGTCCTGCACATAGCCGCCATAGAGCCAGCCGGTGCGGCCGAAGCGGTCGGTGAGCGTCAGCGGGTCGTCGATGGGATTGCCCGCGCCGTCCAGCGGCAGCACCGTCGTCGCGCTGCGGAAGCGGGCGCGCTCCCCGGTGAACTGGAACCCCGCGCGCAGCGTGTGGTCGGCGGCGACGCGCCAGGCGGCGTCGGACTGCACCCCCATCGCCAGGCTGCCGCGATAGACGTCCGACGCCACGCCGTTGATCACCGTCTCCCCCACCACGCTGGGCACGTAGTGGATTGAGGACGACCGGATGAAAGGCGCCACCTGCAGATCCACGTCGCCCCAGGATTTCTGCAGCGCCGCGGTGCCGTACCAGCTCCGCTCCCATTGCCGGGCGCGCAGCGCGGCACTGTCGTAGTCCGAGAGGCCGAAGGCGGTGAATTCGGGTTCCACGCCGCGCGTCACCGGGATGCGGAAGCGGTTGAGCGAGGTGCCGGCGATCAGCGAGAGCCGCGTCGTGTCGTCGAGTTGCCGCGCCGCATAGGCCAGGCCGCGGGTCTGCTGCGTCTGGCCGTTGATCGCGGTGAAGCTGCTGGTCGGGTTCTCGATCCCCTGGTCGCTGCGCAGGAAGGTGCCGGTGGCGAAGACGTCCCACCCCCCGAGGAAGCCGGCCCAATTCGCATGGGGCTGGAAGGTGCCGCGCGAGCCGCCCTGCACGCCGATGCTGCCGCCCGGGTCGAGCGCGCCGCTGCGCGTCTCGAGGTCGATCACCGCATTGGTGCGAAAGCCGAATTGCGCCGGCAGCGCGCCGGTCAGCACCGAGACGCTGCGCAACGCGCGGGCGTCGAAGACCTGGCCGAAGCCGGACAGGCTCTCGGGCAGGGCGACGCCGTTGAGGCGGTATTGCAGGTTGCGGTGCTCGCCGCGGACATGGATCTCGCCGAAGCTGTCCTGCACCACGCCCGGGGTCTGCAGCAGGATCTGGTTCAGCGGCTGGGCGCCGCCGCCGGGCAGCGCCTCGATCGTCTCGCGGTCCACCACGGTTTCGCGGCTGCCGAAGCGGGCGAGGATGCCCTGCCGCGCCGCGGCGGCGCGCTGCGCCTCCACGACGAGGTCGGGCAGGGTGGCTTCGGGCGCGTCGGGCGCGCCGGCGACCTGGGCGGCGGCGGGCAGGGCGAGCGGGGAGAGCAGCAGGAGGGGGAGGAGGCGGCGCGGCATGGCGTGATGTTATGATATAACATCCGGCGATGACAACCCGTTGCCGGAGGCGGCTACCAGGGCAGGGCGAAGACCCTGCCCTGCGCCGCCAGCGGCGATGCGTCCGCGCCCGCCGCGCCGATCGCGCCCCAGAGCGAGACGGCGACGCTGTCGAGCACGGGGATGCCGAGTTCGGCCTCGAGCGCCGCGGCGATCCCGCCGCCGCGGAAATTGGTGCAGTGGATGGCGATCGCTTCCGGCCGCGCGGCCGCGACCTCGCGCACCAGCCGCGCCACCGTCGCTTCCGGGTGGTCGGCGAAGCTGTAATTGCCGGGATCCTCCAGGTGCCGCTCGGCGACGCAGTCGAGCCCGGCCTCGGCCCAGCGCGCGGCGATCGCCTGCTGCACCTCGGCGAGATAAGGCGTGACCAGCCCGATCCGCCTCGCCCCGAGTGCGGCGAAGGCGCGCATCAGGGCGAGCGTCGCGGTGGTCGCCGGGATGCCGGTGCGGGCGGTGATCTCGGCGCAGAGCGCGCGGTCCTGCGCGAGCCCGAGCCAGGATCCGCTGGTGCCGTTCCAGCAGATGGCATGCACCTTTGCATCCGCCAGCAGCTCGGCCGCCGCCACCACCGGGGAGAGGTCGAACTGCGCGCGCGAGCCCTCGCCGAGGTCGATCGCCACCACCCGGAAACGGGCGAAATGCGCCGAGGCGCCGGGGAGCGCGGCCAGCATCGCGGCCGTCAGCGGCTCCAGCACCGTGTTGGAGGAGGGGGTGAGCATGCCGAGGCGGAGGGGGCTGGTCATGCGGCCTTGTTCCGCGCCGCGCCGCCGGCCGTCAACCACCCCGGGCGGCACGCATGATTTGACAGCCGCGACCCGGCGGGAGCGCAATGGCGGGGCTGCCCCGCGACCGCTGGCTCCACCCCGCGCAGATAGGGTCCCGCCGCATGACCGATCCCGTCGACGTCCTGATCATCGGTGCCGGCGCCTCGGGGGCCGCGGTCGCCTGGAGCCTGGCCGACACGCGCATGCGCATCCTCTGCCTGGAACAGGGCGACTGGATCAGGCCCACCGACTATCCCAGCAACGGCCGCGACTGGGAGGCCCGGCAGTTCGGCGACTTCGCCACCTCGCCCAACCGCCGCGCCCGGCCCGCCGACTACCCCGTCAACGACGCGAACTCGCCGATCAAGGTGCTGAACTTCAACGCGGTCGGCGGCAGCACCATCCTCTACACCGGGCATTTCCCGCGCCTGCATCCCTCGGACTTCAAGGTCCGCACGCTGGACGGCGTGGCCGACGACTGGCCCATCGACTACGCCACGCTCGAGCCATACTTCGCCGGGAACGACCGCATGGTCGGCGTCTCCGGCCTGACCGGCGACCCGGGTTTCCCGCCGCGGCATCCGCAGATGCCGCCATTGCCGCTCGGCCGGTCCGGCACCGCCTTCGCCGGGGCGATGAACCGGCTGGGCTGGCACTGGTGGCCGTCCGACACCGCGCTCGCCACGACGGACTATGAGGGACGCGCGCCCTGCATCAACCTCGGCCACTGCACGCATGGCTGCGCCCAGGGCGCCAAGGCCTCGGCCGACATCACCTACTGGCCCGCCGCCCTCCGCGCCGGCGTCGAGCTGCGGCCGAACTGCCGGGTGCGCGAGATCGCCACCGATGCCGCGGGCATGGCGACCGGCGCCGTCTACTACGACGCCGAGGGCACGGAATGCTTCCAGCCCGCGCATATCGTCGTCCTCGCCTGCAACGGCGTCGGCACGCCGCGCATCCTGCTCAACTCCGCCTCCGGCCGCTTCCCGGACGGCCTGGCCAATTCCTCCGGCCTCGTCGGGCGGAACCTGATGTTCCACCCCTTCGCCCAGGCCTATGGCTTCGCCGCGGAGGAACTCGACGGCTATCGCGGCTCGCCGCTCTCGCTCTGGAGCAAGGAGTTCTACGAGACCGACCCGGCGCGCGGCTTCCTGCGCGGCTACACGCTGCAGTTCCTCCGCGGCAGCGGCGTCGTCTCGGAAGCCGTGGCGTCCACGGAGGAAGGCCGGCTGCCCTGGGGCGAGGACCACCACCGCATCTTCCGCGAGCGCCTGTTCAACCGGCGCCTCCGCATCGCCGCGGTCTGCGAGGACCTGCCGGAGGAGCACAACCGGGTCACGCTCGACCCGGTGCTGAAGGACGCGCACGGTATCCCGGCGCCGCGGATCGACTATGCCCTGTCCGGGAACAGCATCCGGATGATGGAGCACGGCGTCGCCCGCGCCGCGGAGATCCTGCGGGAGGCCGGCGCCACCGACATCGGCACGCTGACGCCGACGCCGAATTCGGGCTGGCACCTGCTCGGCACCGCGCGCATGGGCACCGACCCGGAGCGATCGGTGGTCAACGAATGGGGCCGCAGCCACGACGTGCGGAACCTCTTCATCGTCGACGGCTCGATCTTCGTCACCTCGGGCGGGGTCAACCCGACCTCCACGATCCAGGCGCTGGCGCTCTACGTCGCCGACCAGATGAAGCAGCGCCTGGCCACCCTGTTCGATTGAGGACGCCGCGGATGTCGAACACCACCACCGCCCCGCCGCCCGCCTGGGGCGATCCCCGGCTGAGCGCGGCCGAGGCGCGCAGCCTTGCGGCACTCTGCGCCCGCATGATCCCGGCCAGCGCGGCGCATGGCGTGCCCGGCGCCGACGACCCGCTCATCCAGGCCGACATCGCCCGCAGCCTCGGCCGCGACGCGCAGGCGGTGCACGACACGCTCGCCCTGCTCGAGCGCATCGCCGGCGGCGGCTTCGCCGGACTGGCGGCGGCGCGGCAGGACGCCGCCTGCGCCACGCTGCGGGCCGAAGGCGGCACGGGCCTCACCGTCCTCGGCCGCATCGTCCTGCAATGCTACTACCGCGACGACCGGGTGATGCTCTCGCTCGGGATGGAGCCGCGGCCGCCCTTTCCGAAGGGTCACGCGCTGCCGCAGGGCGACTGGTCGCTGCTCGACCCGGTGCGGGCGCGCGGCCGGATCTGGCGCGACGCGCCCGGCGGCGGCTGAACCCGGCGGCGCTGCCATGGCTGGCGCCTCTCGCCCTCGCGCTACAGATATCTAACGATCATGTGCGCCAGCGCATCGTCGTCACCGGTTCGTTTCTCACACGCTGCACGGCAGGATGATGCGTTACGGAGACGGGCCGATGCACCGACCGAATGCCAGCCGCCGCGCGCGCCGCGCCGTCGCCCTACTGGCCCTGCTGCTGTCCGCCTGGGCGGCCGGGGCGCAGGAACGGATGCCGGGCCTCGACACCCGGACCGAGCTGGTCCGGCTGGCCCCTGGCGTCTCCGGCACCCTGACCCTGCCGGCGGGCAGGCGCGGCCGGCCGCTGGCGGTGGTTTTGGTGCTGCCGGATGCGGACGGCCCGGGCCCGCGCAGCGCGGTCTATGGCCAGCGCCTGCTGGAAAACGGCATCGCCCTGCTGGAACCCGACTTCGCCGGCGGCATGGCCGACGACGCGCCGCTGCCGCCCGCCGCCACCCGGCTGGCGCTGGCCATCGCGGCGATCGCCGCCGACCCGCGGCTCGACCCGCATCGCCTGGTGGTGCTGGGGCTGGGGGAGGGGGCGCGGGCCGCGCTGCTCGGCCAGGCGGCCGGTGCGGGTGCGGCGGGGGTGCCGCTGGCGCTGCTCTATCCCGGCTGCGACGCCGACCTGGCCGCCGCCGCGGCCCGGATGCCGGCGGCCCGGGCGGGGGCCGGCCCGGTGCTGCTGCTGCACGGCGACGAGGATGCCGCCAACGACCGCGGCGAGTGCGACCGCCTGGCCGCCGCCTTCCCCGCGGCGGCCGCGGTGCATCACCGCGTGCTGGCCGGCGCCAGCTATGGCTGGGACGCCTACGACATGGTGCGGCCCGGCGGCGTCACCCGGCTGCCGGACCCGGCCGGCAGCCCGCGCCGCGCCTGGTCGCGGCCGGACCTGATGACGACGGTGATCGCCGCCGACCGCGTGCTGGGCTTCGTGCTGGCCGCGGTCGGGCGCTGATCGGCCGGGTCGGCGGCCCCGGCGCGTCCACGCGTCCTCGGCGACCCCGGCGCGTCCACGCGTCCCCGTGCCTGACGCACGACGTTCCGACCTGCGGCCCACGGAGCCGAGGCGCAGGACGGCGCCCGCCGCCGGTGCGGCGACGCCAGGCCGTGCGGAGGCAGGGAGCCGGGCGTCCGAGGGGCGCGAAGGCATGGCCTTCGCGCGCCCGGCATCAGCGTCCCGGCGCGTCCTTGACGACCCGCACGAAGCCCTGGATCAGCCGCGGCATCTCCTCGGCCCGGGCCGGCAGCCGCGCCGCGGGCAGGGTCAGGCTGTCGAGGAAGCGGCCGCTCTCGCTGTAGAGCGCCAGCTCCAGGGTCTCGCCCATCACCTCCGGCCGGCAGACCACGTCCTCGCCGCCGGCCTCGTCCCGCACCCGGGCGACGAAGTCGCGGATCTCCCCGAGGCCGCCGACATGGCCGCTGGCCTCCTCGAGGAACTCGGCGATCTCGGCGGCAACGTCCGACGGCGGCACGAGGGCCAGCGGCACGCCGCCGCCGCTCGCCTCGAAGACCGCGCCGCGCCAGCCGTCGAACAGCGCGGCGCGGCGGGCCTGCTCGGGCGTCGCGCCGTCCTCGTCCTCCTCCGGCGCGTCGGGCGGGCCGTCCGCGGTGATGGTCTCCCAGCTCGGGATCGCCCAGTCGAGCTGCAGGCCGAGCAGCAGGCCGAAGCCGCGGCGCGACAGGTCGTCGGTGTCGCCCGGCGGCAGGTCGCGCGGCTCCTCCCCGGCCAGCAGGTCGAGCAGCACCCGGCGCAGCGCGATCGGCGAGAGCGCCGACACCGCGTCGGGCGAGCGCCAGCCCGGCAGGAAGCGGACCTCCACCGTTTCCGCCAGCAGGCCGGCGGCGACCAGGCTGGCGCCCATCGCCGCGGCATCGGGCATGCCCTCCGGCGGCAGCGCCACCGGCAGCGTCACCAGCTCGGCCCAGCCGGAGGGACCGGTCCGGGCGCCCTCGGCGGCGGCCTGCAGGTTGCCCTCCAGCTCGTCCGCCGCGTCGTCGCCGTAGCGCTGGCCGATCTTGCGGAGGGCGAGGTCGAGGATGTCGCCCCGCCCGGCATCGAGCAGCGCCTGCACGAGGTCGTCGACCGCGCCGCCGTCATCGGCATCGAGCAGCGCCAGCAGCCGGTCCGCCACCGGGCCGGGGGCCTGGGGGAACTTCGCCGGCGGCGGCGGCGCCGCGGGCGGGGCGATGCCCAGCAGCCGGTGCGCCGCGGCGCCGCGCAGCACCCGGCCGCGGTCGACCCAGGCGCGGCGCGCCGCCGCGCTGTCCGGGCGGTCCTGCAGCCAGCGCCGGAAGGCGCCGCGATCGGCGGTCTGGACGAAGATCTCGACCCCCTCGGCGGCGAGCGCCTGCGCCACCGCGCGGTTGACCGCGCGGGTGGTGGCGAGGTCCGGCCCGCCGGGGCGGAGCAGGTCGAGCGTGTCGGCATCGGGGAAATGGGTGAGGAGAACGGCGTCGAGCTCGGCCGCGACATCCTCGGCCAGGGCCGCGGCCTGGGCGGCGGCGTCTTCGGCGGACTGGGGCGGCATGGGGGGATATCCTGGGGTCACCGCCTGCATATGGGGCCGCGGGGGGGCAGGGGGAAAGGGCGGCGGCAGCGCTGCCTGCCGGTCCCCGGCCTCACCGCCCCTGGCCGGGCATGTTCCCCTCCGCCTCCAGCCAGCCCAGGAACAGCGCCGCCGCCTCGCCCGGCGCCCGGCCCTGCCGCACATAGGTGCAGTAGCTGCGGGCCGGCAGGGCGGGGCCCGCGAAGGGCGCGACCAGGGCGCCGCGCGCCAGGTCGTCCGCCATCAGGGCGGTCGGGCCCATGGCGATGCCGAGCCCGTCCAGCGCCGCCTGCAGCGTGAGGTAGAAATGGTCGAGGGTGAGCCCCGCCTCTGCCTCGAGTCCGGCGACGCCCGCCTCGGCCAGCCAGTCGTCCCAGAGCCGGGGCAGGCTCAGCGTGTGCAGCAGGGTGTGGCGCCGCAGGTCGTCCGGGGCGCGGAGCGGCTGCCGCGCCAGCAGGCCCGGGCTGCAGACGGGCAGCCGGTGCTCGGACAGGAAGGGGCGCGCGGCATGGCCGGGAAAGGCGTCCGGGCCGCCGCGGATGACGATGTCCTGCGGCTCCGGCAGGGCTTCCAGCCCCTGGCTGGAGGTCTCCAGCCGGACCTGGATGCCGGGATGCCGCGCCCGGAAGCGCGCCAGCCGCGGCACCAGCCAGCGCAGGGCGAAGGTCGCCGGCGCGTTGACCCGCAGCACCGCGCCGTTGTCGCGGCCGTAGCGCGCGGTGGCGGCGGCGAGACGGTCGAAGGCGGGGCCGACCTCGGCGAGGTAGGCGCGCGCCGCGGGGGTGAGGAGGATGCGCCGGTTGTGCCGCTCGAAGAGCGGCGCGCGCAGCCAGTCTTCCAGCAGCCGCACCTGCTGGCTGACCGCGCCGTGGGTCACGCCCAGCTCGGCCGCGGCCGCCTTCAGGCTGCCGAGCCGCGCGGCGGCCTCGAAGGCGCGGAGCGCGTTCAGGGAGGGCAGGGATCGCCGCATTCGCGTTAGATTTCCTGTCGGGTTCCCGCAGGATAACGGGTTTGCGGCCCGCAGCCGCAATAGGCAGGCTGCCGCGTGCACCATCACGGAGCGCCGCCGCTTGCCGAACCCCGCCCGTCCGCCTGCCCGCCGCAGCCCGGAGCGCCCTGCCGGACCCCGGGCCCGGCCGGCCGCCCCGGCCCGCCCTGCCGGACGCAGGACCGCGCCGCGCCAGGCCGCCGCGTGAGTCCCTTCGTCCTCGCCTGGGTGGGCTGCGCCGCGGTGCTGCACGCCGGCTGGAACGCGGTGCTGCGCGGCGGCAGCGACCGGCTCTGGTCGATGACGCTGATGATGCTGGCGGTGGTCGCGGCCTCGGCGGCCGCGGCGCCCTTCCTGCCCTGGCCGGACCCGGCGAGCTGGCCCTATGTCGTGGCATCGGCCGTCATCCACACCGGCTACAACCTGTCCCTGGTGCGGACCTATGCCGCGGGCGAGCTCGGGGAAACCTATCCCATCTCGCGCGGCTCCTCGCCCGTGCTCGTCGCCCTCGGCGCCGCCGCCTTCGCCGGGGAGGGCATCGGGATCCTCGCCGCCACCGGCATCGCGCTGGTCTCGGGCGGCATCCTCTCGCTCGCCCTCCGGGGCCGCCGCGTCAGGGCCGGCGTGCTGCCGGCCGCCCTCACCACCGGTGTCCTGATCGGCGCCTATACCGTCGTCGACGGGATC
The DNA here is from genome assembly GCF_004355005.1 of Dankookia rubra. Lineage (GTDB taxonomy): Bacteria > Pseudomonadota > Alphaproteobacteria > Acetobacterales > Acetobacteraceae > Paracraurococcus > Paracraurococcus ruber_A. The sequence goes on along the minus strand of NZ_SMSJ01000092.1, from coordinate 2,243 downwards.
GGCGTCCGGCTCGCCGGGAACAGCCTGGCCTATGCGAACAGCATGTTCCTGCTCTGGGGCCTGACGACGCCGGTCCTCTTCCTCGTCATGCGGCGCCGGCCGCCGGCCTATACCCCGCGCCAGACGGCGACGGCGCTGGCCGGCGGCATCGTCTCCATCCTCGCCTACGGGATCGTCATCTGGGCCATGCAGTACGACGCCATGGGCGTGGTGTCCGCCCTGCGCGAGACCAGCGTGGTCCATGCCGCGGTCATCGGGCGGGTCTTCCTCGGCGAGACGCTCACGGCGCGCCGGATCGCCTCCTGCGCCGCCATCGCCGCGGGCGCGGCCTGCCTGGCCGTCTGAGCGGCCGCGCCGTACCGGCGGCCGCGCTCAGTTCAGGAATACGGGTCCCAGCGCTCGCCGCCGACGAAGGCGTTCAGCGAGCCCCAGTAGTCCCGCGGGATCCAGTCCTCGTTGCCGAGGAACTGGCCGCCGTTGGACGGGCGGACCGTCACCGCATCGGCATTGACCGCGATGGCGTCGGCCCGACCGTCGCCGTTGACGTCCTCGAAATAGGTGCCGATCGCGCCGTAGAAGGCGCCGTGGGTCCAGTCCTGGTTGGCGGTGAACTGGGTGCCGTCCGAGGGGCGCACCGTCACCGTGTTGTCGTTCACCACGATGGCGTCGGCCCGTCCGTCGCCGGTGACGTCGGCGAAGTAGGTCCCCCGGGTCCCGAAGAAGGCGCCGTGGGTCCAGTCCTGGTTGGCGGTGAACTGGGTGCCGTCCGAGGGGCGCACCGTCACCGTGTTGTCGTTCACCACGATGGCGTCGGCCCGCCCGTCGCCGGTGACGTCGGCGAAGACCGTTTCCTGGCTCCCGTAATAGGCCCCGTGCGTCCAGTCCTGGTTGCCCAGGAACTGGGTGCCGTCGGAGGGGCGCACCGTCACCGTGTCGGCGTTCACCACGATGGCGTCGGCCCGTCCGTCGCCGTTCACGTCGGCGAAGAAGGTGCCGCGGGTCCCGTAATAGGCCCCGTGCGTCCAGTCCTGGTTGCCCAGGAACTGGACGCCGTCCGAGGGCCGCACCGTCACCGTGTCGGCGTTCACCACGATGGCGTCCGCCCTGTGGTCGCCGTTGACGTCGGCGAAATGCACGCCGCTGTCGACGCCGCCGTAATACGGCCCATGGGTCCAGTCGGCATTGGGAAGGAAGCCGGACCCCGGGCCTCCGGACGAGACGCGGACGGTGACCGTGTCCGCGTTGACCACGACGGCATCGGCGCGGCCGTCGCCTGTCACGTCGGTGAACCCGTTCAGCAGCATGGCTTTGATCCTCTCTGGTATGTCGCGCTCAAATGTGCGGCCACCCTCGGCCGTGGCCGCGGCGGCATGCTCGTCGGCGCGCCGGGCGGGGCGTGTCACCCGGACGGGGGACGGGCGGGGCCGCCGGCGCGCCGCGACGGGTCACACTCATGTCATCGCGGGGCGGCGGGGCTTGTGGCTTGCATTCCCAAGAATGCAATTTTTCCCGGAAAACGACCGGACCGAGAGCGCCATCCCAGATGGATACCGACCGGGTTCTGTCCCTGACCGACCCTTTCCACGAAGCCGCGCTCGAGCCCGGTCTCTGGCCCCGGGCGCTCGCGCGGCTCGGCGATGCCTTCGGCGGCGCCAGCGCCCTGCTCGCCGCCAACCGCCACGATATCGGCCCCTTCCTGCTCGAGGCCGCGCGCTGCGACCCCGAACTCTTCGCGCGGTTCGCGGCCGAGCACGGCTCGGCCGAGGAGAACGGCTACATCCGCCGGCTCAATGCCATGCGCTCCGGCGAGGTGCTCTGGCGCCGCGCGGTGGTGCAGGACCGGGCCTGGGCCTCGGACCCGATCTACCGCAAGTTCCTCCGGCCGCAGCAGCTCTGGGACGGGCTGGTCACGCCGCTGGTCAAGGATCCCGGCGGCTATGCGGTGGTCGGCCTTTACCGGGCCCGCGCCTTCGAGGAGGGCGAGACCGCGCTGCTGCGCGCCATCGCGCCGCATCTCCAGCGGGCGCTGCAGGTGGCGACGCGGCTCGGCGCGCTGCGGGACCGGCTGGAGGCAGGGCTGGCGGCGCTCGACGTGCTCGCGCCGGGGATCGTGCTGGCGGACAAGGCGGGCCGCGTGCTGCACGCCAATGCCGCGGCCCGCGCCATCCTCGGCGAGGCCGACGGGCTGGCGCTCGGCCGCGGCGGCGCGCTGCGCACCGCGCGCGGCGCCGAGGCGGCCGCCT
>NZ_SMSJ01000091.1 GCF_004355005.1 Dankookia rubra | reverse complement strand
GCTGGCGGCACCGCTGGTGGCGCCCGGCCCGGTGCCGCCGGCGCCGATGGCCTTCCAGCCGGGCTGGGCGGTGGCGGCGGCGGACACGCTCGGCGCCGGCCCCTATGCCCCGGTGCCGCTGGCGGCGGCGCCCGCCCGGGTCGCGCCCGGCGACCTGCTGCCCGCCGGCACCGATGCCGTGCTGCCGCCCTTCGCCCTTGACCTCGACGGCCCCTTCGCCCAGGTGCTCGAGCCGGTGGCGCCGGGCGAGGGGGTGCGGCTGCCGGGCGAGGAGGTCGCCGCCGGCACGCTGCTGCGCCGGGCCGGCGAGCGGCTGGCGCCGCGCGACCTGCCGGCGCTGGCCGCCTGCGGGATCGGGCAGGTCGCGGTGCGGCTGCCGCGCATCGGCTGGGCGGGCGAGGCCGCGCTCCGGCCGCTCCTCGCCGCGCTGGTGGCGGCCGAGGGAGCTGAGATCGATGCGGGCGAGCCCGACCTGATGCTGCTGGCCGGCGACCCCGGAACCCTGGGCGCCGAGCCTTTGCTGCAGGGCCTCGGCGCCCGGCCGGGCATGGCGGCGGGGCTCGGCATGGCGGCCGGGCGGCCCGCCCTGCTGCTCCCGGTCCGGGCGGAGGAGGCGCTGGCCGCCTGGTACCTGCTCGGCCGCCCCGCCCTGCGGCACCTGGCCGGGGCGCCGCCGCCCGTCCCGGTCCAGGCCCGGCTGGCGCGGAAGGTCGCCTCCGCCGTCGGACTGCTGGAGATCGTCCCGGTGCGGCTGCTGGCGCCCGATCTCGCCGAGCCCCTGGCCGTCGGCGCCCTGCCGGCCGGGCTGCTGGCGGCGGCCGATGCGCTGCTTCTCGTCCCCCCGGGCGTCGAAGGCTTCGAGGCTGGAACCACCGTCGCGCTTCAGCCGCTATGAGCCCGCATGCCTGACCCCGACGCCCTGCTCGACCGCATCCGCCGCGCCGCGCGGCAGGAGCAGTTCCTCGACATCGTCTCCGCCGCGGAGGCCACCCGGCGCTTCCGGGCGGCGCTCGACCTGCGGCCGCTGCCGGCGGAGATGGTGCCGCTGGCCGCCAGCCTCGGCCGGGTCGTGGCGCGGGGCGTCGCGGCGCTGGCCGATGCGCCGCCCTTCGACCGCTCCTCGGTGGACGGCTTCGCGCTCCGCGCCGCGGACAGCGCCGGTGCCTCCGAGGCGGCGCCGCGCCGCTTCCGGCTGAACCCGGAGGTGCTGGCCTGCGGCGTGTCGCCGGCGATCGAGGTCGCACCGGGCAGCGCGACCGCCATCGCCACCGGCGGCGTCGTGCCGCGCGGCGCCGATGCGGTCGTCATGATCGAGCAGACCGCCCTGGAGGAAGGCCCCGAAGGTCCTGTCATGCTGCTGTCCCGCGCCGCGGCGCCCGGCCAGTGCATCGCCTTCGCCGGCAGCGACATCGCCCGCGGCGAGGCGCTGTTGCGCCCCGGCACCCCGGTCACCAGCCGGGAGATCGGCATGCTGGCCGCCGCCGGCCTGGCGGAGGTGCCGGTGGTGCGCCGGCCGCGCGTCGCGGTGCTCTCGACCGGCGACGAGCTGGTGCCGCCCGGCGCGCCGCTGCCGCCCGGCGGCATCCACGACAGCAACGCCGCGATCCTCTGCGCCGCGGTGGCCGAGCATGGCGGCGAGCCGCTGCCCCTGGGCATCTTCCGCGACGACGAGGCGGTGCTGGAAGCCGCGGTGCGGCGGGCGCTGGAGGCCGCCGACCTGGTGGTGATGTCGGGCGGCACCAGCAAGGGCGCCGGCGATGTCTCGCACCGCATCCTGGCGCGGCTGGATCCACCCGGCGTGCTGGTGCACGGCGTGGCGCTGAAGCCGGGCAAGCCGCTCTGCCTCGCCGCGGTCGGGACCAGGCCGGTGGCGATCCTGCCGGGCTTTCCGACCAGCGCTGTCTTCACCTTCCAGGAATTCGTCGTCCCCGTCATCCGGGCACTGGCCGGCCTGCCGGCACGGGAGGAGGCGGAGGTCGCGGCGACGCTGGCGGTCCGCACCCCGAGCGAGCTGGGCCGCACCGAATATGTCATGGCCTCCCTCGCCGAGGCGGGGGAGAGATTGCGTGCCTTCCCGCTCGGCAAGGGCTCGGGCAGCGTCACCGCCTTCTCCCAGGCCGACGGCTTCTTCGCCATCCCGGCGCTCGACCAGGGGGCGGAGGCCGGCGCCGAGGTCGGCGTCCGCCTCATCGGCACGTCCCGGCCGCCCGACCTGACGATCATCGGCAGCCACTGCCTCGGCCTCGACGCGGTGCTGGAGGCGCTGGCGGCGCAGGGCATCCGCGGCCGGACGCTGGCGGTGGGCAGCCTCGGCGGGCTGGCGGCGGCGAAGCGGGGCGAATGCGACCTGGCCGGCGCGCATCTGCTGGACCCCGCCAGCGGCACCTACAACGCGCCCTTCCTGGCTCCCGGCCTGCGGCTGGTGCCGGGCTGGCGCCGGCTGCAGGGCGTGGTCCACCGCCGCGGCGATCCGCGATTCGAGGGGCTGCCGGGGCCGGAGGCGATCCGCCGCGCCGCCGCCGATCCCGGCCTGCTGCTGGTCAACCGCAATGCCGGCAGCGGCACCCGCATCCTGCTCGACGGGTTGCTCGGCGGGGCGCGGCCGCCGGGCCATGCCAACCAGCCGAAGTCGCACAACGCCGTCGCCGCCGCGGTGGCGCAGGGCCGCGCCGATTGGGGCGTCGCCATCGCCACGGTGGCGGAAGCCTACGGCCTCGGCTTCCTGCCGCTCGCCGACGAGCACTACGACTTCTTCCTGCCCGAGGCGCGGGCGGCGCGTCCCGCCGTCCAGGCCTTCCTCGCCGCGCTGCAGGCCCCCGGGGTCAGGGCCCGCCTCGCCGCGCTGGGCTTCGCGCCGGCCTGACGCCGATCGCCGCTTCGGTGTCACGCATGCGTCATCATGCATCATCGCGGGTTGCGGCCGGTGCCCCCGGCTGTGCCCTGCTGTTCCACCACCGGGCCCGAGGAAACCGCCATGTCCCACCCCCAGGCCGATGCCGTGCTGACGGATGACGGCGCGGACGCGCATTCGATCACTGCCGGCATCTCCCTGCAGGAGATGCGGCCGCGGGTGCTGAAGGGCGACGACACCTTCGCCGTGCTGAACCACAGCGGCGACGCCCATGCCGTGCCCGGCGGGCCGGAGGGGCTTTATCACCGCGACACGCGCCACCTGTCGCGGCTTGAGCTGACGGTCTCCGGCCGCAAGCCGCTGCTGCTGAGCTCCGCCGTCTCCGACGACGGCGCCATGCTGACCTGCGACCTGACCAACCCGGACCTGCCGGCCCGGCCCGGCCGCGGCGCGATCGAGAAGGACCTGGTGCACCTCCGCCGCTCCACCTTCCTCCGCAACGGGGTCTGCTACGAGCGGCTGACGGTGCGGAACCATGGCGAGCAGCCGCTGCGGGTCGAGGTGGGGCTGCAGGTCGCCGCCGACTTCGCCGACCTCTTCGAGGTGCGCGGCGAGGTCCGCGCCCGCCGCGGCACGCTGCACCCGCCGGTGGCGGAGGCGTCCGCGATCACCCTGGCCTATACCGGGCTCGACGAGCGGCGGCGGGAGACGCGGCTGCGCTTCGAGCCGGCGCCGGACCGGCTGACGCCGGATCAGGCGGTCTTCGACCTGGCGCTGGTGCCCGGGCAGCGCGTGACCCTGCTGGTCGAGACCCGCTGCAACCCCGACCACGCCCCGCGCGAGCCGGCCGATGCCGCCTTCCTCCGGGCGCTCTGGGAGGACAGCCGGGCGCGGCGGGCGGTGCAGGCGCGCTCGGCCAGCGTCAACACCGCCGACAGCGGTTTCGACGAGATGATCGGCCGGTCCCGCGCCGACCTGACCATGCTGAGCACGCAAACGCCGGAGGGACCCTTCCCCTATGCCGGGGTGCCCTGGTTCAGCACCGTCTTCGGCCGGGATTCGCTGATCACCGCCTGGCTGACGCTCTGGCTCGACCCGGCGCTGGCGCTCGGCGTGCTGCGGCACCTCGCCACGATGCAGGCGGCCGGCTTCGATGCCGCCGCCGATGCCGAGCCGGGCAAGATCCTGCACGAGGTGCGCTACGGCGAGATGGCGGAGCTGGGGGAGGTGCCGTTCCGCCGCTACTACGGCAGCATCGATTCGACGCCCTTGTTCGTGGCGCTGGCCGGTGCCTGGCTGGGGCGCACCGGCGATGCCGAGGCGCTGCGCCCGCTTTGGCCGAACATCGAGGCGGCGCTCGGCTGGATCGAGCAGCATGGCGACCGCGACGGCGACGGCTTCGTCGAATACGGCCGGATGAAGGAATCGGGCCTCGCCAACCAGGGCTGGAAGGACAGCTGGGATTCGATCTCCCACGCCGACGGCACGCTGGCCAAGGGGCCGATCGCGCTCTGCGAGGTGCAGGCCTATGTCTTCGCCGCCTGGCGCGGCGCCGCCCGCATCGCTCGCGCGCTGGGCCTCGGCGAGGACCGCGCCGCGGCGATGGAGGCCAAGGCCGAGGCGCTGCGGCAGCGCTTCGAGGCGAGCTTCTGGTGCGACGAGCTCGGCACCTATGCGCTGGCGCTGGACGGCGAGAAGCGGCCCTGCCGGGTGCGCGCCTCGAATGCCGGGCATGTGCTGCTGGGCGGCCTCGCCTCGCCCGAGCGGGCGGCTTCGGTCGCGCGGCAGTTGATGGATGGCAGCTTCCATTCCGGCTGGGGCATCCGGACCCTGGCGACGTCCGAGGCGCGCTACAACCCGATGAGCTACCACAACGGCTCGGTCTGGCCGCACGACACGGCGCTGGTCGGGCTCGGCCTTGCCCATTACGGCCACCGCGCCGCGGCGGCGAAGCTGCTGGAAGGCCTGACGGCGGCGGCGGGGAAGCTCGACCTGCGGCGGCTGCCGGAGCTGTTCTGCGGCTTCCCGCGGCGCGGCGGGCAGGGGCCGACCGCCTATCCCGTGGCCTGCGCGCCGCAGGCCTGGGCGGCGGCGGCGCCGATCGGGTTGCTCGGCGCCTGCCTCGGCCTGTCCTTCGACCCGGCGGCGCGGCTGGTGCGGCTGGACCGGCCGGTGCTGCCGGCGGGGCTCGACCGGGTGCTGCTGCGCGGCCTGTCGCTGGGCGGCGCGCGGATCGACGTCCAGCTCGCCCGGGCGGAGGGACAGTCGGTGGCGATGAGCGTGCCGGGCCGGCGGGGCGAGATCGGCGCGGTGCTGCTGGCCTGAAAAAACCGGGATCCGGGGAGGGCGAGGCATGCCCTCCCCCGGATCCCACGCTTCCATTCCAGAAATCCGGCCCCGCCGCGTGGCGGGGCCGCGCGCCGAGAGGCAGCGGCGGGGAGGATACCTCCTCCCCGGCCCTTACTCGGCCGCGATCGCCCGCATCGGCGGCAGCTTCGCCCGCACCAGCTGCTCGTAGAGCGCAACATGGTCCTCCGCCATGCGGCGGGCGGTGAAGCGCTGCTCGAAGCGCCGGCGCACCGCGGCGCGGGACAGCGCCGGCACCCGGTCCACCGCGCGCACCGCCGCGTCCATGCCGTCGACGATGAAGCCGGTCAGCCCGTCCTCCAGCACCTCCCGCACCGAGCCGTGGTCGAAGGCGATGATCGGCACGCCGCAGGCCATGGCCTCGATCATCACCAGGCCGAAGGGCTCCGGCCAGTCGATCGGGAAGAGCAGCGCCTGGGCGCCGGCGAGAAAGGCGGCCTTCTGCGAATCCGCGATCTCGCCGATGAACTCGACATGCGGCTGCGTCAGCAGGGGGCGGATCTTCGCGTCGAAGTAGTCCTGGTCGGCGCGGTCCACCTTGGCCGCGATCTTCAGCTTCATGCCGGCGCGGCCGGCGATCTCGATCGCGCGGTCGACGCGCTTCTCGGGCGAGATGCGGCCGATGAAGGCGAGGTAGCCGGGCTGCGCGGAAGCGTCGGGCCGCAGCAGGTTTTCCGGCAGGCCGTGGTGGATGGTCGCCGCCCAGTTCGCCCAGGCCATGGGCCGGCGCTGGCTGTCCGAGATCGAGATCAGCGGCACGTCGGTATGCGTGCGGTAGTGTGGCCAGATCTCCGGCAGGTCGAGCCGGCCATGCAGCGTCGTCACATGCGGCACCGACTGGCGGCTGAACAGCGAGAAGGGCATGTAGTCGAGGTGGAAATGCAGCACGTCGAACTCGTGCGCGCGGCGCAGCACGGACTCCAGCATCATGAAGACCGGCGACATCGGGTCGCCGACGGTCTTGTCGAGCCGCAGCGCGCGCGGGCACATCGGCGCCAGCGTGGCGGCGGTGACGGAATCGCCGCTGGCAAAGAGCGTCACGTCGTGCCCCTGCGCGACCAGTTCCTCGGTCAGGAAGGAGACGACGCGCTCGGTCCCGCCATAGAGCTGCGGCGGCACGGATTCGGCCAGTGGCGCAATCTGCGCGATTCTCATCGTTCGAAATTCTCCCGGGCGGCGAAAGCGTGCCGGCTACGCAGGTGTCCCGCATGACTGCGGCCAAGCCTCGACACAAAGCCCGGAATTCGGACGACAACATGGCGCGCGGCGGCGGCATCGGGGCAGGTGACGTCGCTCACGCGCATGTGCCAGGACCAGCGGCGTGGCCGTCCTCCCACGGCATGCCCCGGGAGGGACGCTCAGCCGAATTGGATGTCGAGGCTGCCGAGACGGGCGCTGCCGTTCGCGACCTGGATGAGCAGGTTGGGCGAGACATAGTCGCCGTCGACGATGCGGTAGGCCTGGGCGCCTCCGGACATCACGACGAAGTCGAGACGCGCGGCGGCGCTGAAGCCCACCAGCTGCAGCAGGTCGTGTTCGCCGCCATCGCCCAGGTCCACGTGGAAATCGATGATCTGGTCGTTCGGGGCGATGCAGCCCTTCGTCAGGACGAAGGTGTCGTTGCCCGCGCCGCCCTGGGCCCGCGACACGCCGGAGCCGAAGCTGAAGCTGTCGTCGCTGATGCCGCCTGAAAAGTTCACGTTGCCGGGCCCCCCGCGCACCGTGCTGCCGAGCGGGCTGCCCCAGACGGTGTGCGTGCCGCTGGTGGACAGGCCGGAGGCATCCATGATCAGCGCCGCCTTGGCCTTGGTGAAATCGTAGAGATCGCTGACCCCGTCCGCCTTCAGCGTGTAGGTGCCGCCGCAGTTCACGACGTCGCCCGGGCCGGTGACGATGCCGTCGCCGTATTGCCAGGCGCGGACATAGTCGATCAGCAGGTGTTCGGTCGGCATGCTCGGGTCCGTGGCCCCGGCCCAGCTGCCCGTGCCGCCCACGGCCAGGTTGAGAACCATGTACATCGGCTGGTTCATGTCGGCCGGCGTGGCCGCCCGGGCCACCTCGATGCCGTCGATGAACCAGGCGATGGTGTCGGCCTTCCAGTCCAGACCATAGGTATGGAAGCCGGTGCTCAGGTCATAGAGCGCCTTGACCGGGATGGTGCTGTTGCCGCTGGTCCCGCTGTGCAGGGAAGCATAGGCGGTGGTCGGGTCCTGGCCCAACGCCTCCATGATGTCGATCTCGGGCGGCCAGGCGCCGCTTGCCGGCAGCAGCCAGAAGGCCGGCCAGAACCCCTTGCCGGCGGGCAGGTCGAGCCGCGCCTCGAAATACCCGTAGCGCTGGGCGAAGGAGGTCGCGGTCGTGATCACGCCGGAATTATAGGGCAGGTTCAGCGGGTTGCTGCCTGGGCTGGCGGTGATGTCGAGCACCCCGTCGGCCAGGCTGAAGGGATCGGAGCCGACCGAACTGTCCGTGTAGTACCCGGCCTCCTTGTTGTTGGCCAGCGTCCGGTCCTGCCGGATGACGCCGAGGCTGGTCTTCCAGACCGTGCCGGAACCGCTGGCCGAGGCGCTGAAGCCGTTGAAGTCCTCCGAGAAGGTGCGGTGCATGCCGGGATGCGCCGGGTCGATCGGCAGCTGGAAGTCCGCCGCGCGGAAGCCATCGACCTGGGTGTTCCGCAGCACGAGGATTTCCCCGTTGCCGAGGTCGAGCACCACATCTGCGCCGGACTGCGTCATGGCCGCCCGGACCGCCGCGAAGTCGGGCAGCGCGTAGCTGCCTTCCAGCCGGATGCGGTCGACGCCGGAGACGAAGTCGAGGATCACGTCGCTGCCATTGCCGGCGGCGACGACGAAGAGGTCGGCACCGGCGCCGCCGGACAGCACGTCGTTGCCGCCGCCACCGTTGAGGGTCGGCGCCCCGTCACTCCCCTGGATGATGTTGTCGAGCGCGTTGCCGAGGCCGCTGGTGTTCGTCCACATCAGCTGCAGGTTCTCGACCTGGTCGGGCAGGACGATCCGGGCGGCGTAGGATTGCAGCGTGTCGATGCCGCCGCCGGGGGCTTCGAGGACGAGGTGGGTCGCGTTCCACACGCAATAGGTGTCGTCGCCCGCGCCGCCGATCAGGGTGGCATTGCTGCCGGAATCCGAGATGGCGTCGGCGCCCGCGGTGCCGGTGAGCTGGATGCCCGAGCTGGAAGAGCTGAACCAGCGCGTCGGCGAGGCCGAGGTGGAGAGCGCAATTCCCGCTACGTTGAAGAAAATCAAGGCAACCTCCTGTTTAGGGAACCAGACTGCCGAATTGCACCAGTTCGGATCATAGAGCCCGGGATGCACAACCAATGCGTGTTCGTAACCGGACAGGAAGGCCGTTTCGAATGGAAGTCATTGATGTGTTAACGGACAGAAAAAGAATGTTTAACCAAATATTATATTCAGTATACAAAATACCAAACAAGCAACGAGCTGCTTGCCCGGGCTGCCCTGCCCAAGGCGGCATCCACGGTGCGGATGCGGGGTGTCGGCGCTGCGCGCCGGGCGAAGCCCGGATCCCGCGTCTCGTTCCTGAACCTCGGGGTATCCGCGCTACGCGGCGGCGGTGATCCGCAGCACCACGGCGTAGTGGCAGGCCGCGCCGGCCAGCACGCAGCCGTGCCAGAGCGCGGTGTGGAAGCGCAGCCATTCCGCCAGGTGCAGCCGCACGCCGAGGCTGTAGAACAGCCCGCCCAGCAGCAGCAGCGTGAGGTCCGGCCAGTCCAGCGCCCGCAGCAGCGGCTCGATCGCCACCAGCCCGGTCCAGCCGAGCAGCAGGTAGAGCACGATCGCCGCCCGCTCGATCCGCGCCGGCGCCAGCAGCTTGAGCGCGGCGCCGCCGAGCGCCCCGGCCCAGACCACGGCGAAGAGCCCCCAGCCCCAGTCGCCGCCGATCCCCAGCAGCGTCACCGGCGTATAGGTGCCGGCGATCATCAGGAAGATGGCGGCATGGTCCAGCCGCTGCAGGATCCGCTTCCAGCGCCCGGCCCCGGCCAGGTTGTAGGCGGCCGAGCAGCCCAGCATGGCCAGCAGCCCGCCGGCATAGAGCCCGAGCGCGAGGCCGAGCCGCCGCCCCGGCGCCTCCGGCGCCGCCAGCACCAGGCCGAGGCAGGCGATGGCCGCCGCCGCCAGCCCGACCGCATGCACCGCCGCATCCGCGGCATAGGCGCCGCGGTCGTGATCCGCGCCGGGCAGGGGCGTTGCGGTCGGCGTCGGGGCCATGCCGCACAGGTGGCCCCGGCGGCCGTCCGCCCAACCGCAGGGCCGATCAGGCTTCCGGGAGCGGCAGCGCCCAGCTCAGTCCGGCTTGATGCCGGCGCCGCGGATGATCGGCTCCCACTTCGCCGTCTCGGCCCGCAGCCAGGCCTCGGCGCTGGCGGGCGTGCTGTCGGTGCGGACCTGCAGCGCCAGGTCGGCGAGTCGCTGCTGCACCTCGGGTTTGGCCAGCACGCCGTTGATGGTCCGGTTCAGCGCCGTCACCACCGGCTCCGGCGTGCCGCGCGGGGCCATGACCATGTGCCAGGTATAGGCCTCGTAGCCCGGCAGCCCGGCCTCGGCGAAGGTCGGCACCTCCGGCAATTGCGGGATGCGCCGGGCGGAGCTCACCGCCAGCCCCTTCACCTCGCCGCGCTGGACATAGGGTAGGGTGTTGTTGGCGACGTCGAGCATCATGGTGGTGGTGCCGTTCAGCAGGTCGGGCATCGCCGCGGCCGAGCCGCGATAGGGCACGTGGGTGACCTTCAGGCCGCCGGCCTCGCGCAGGAAGAGCTCGGCCGCGAGATGCAGGGCCGAGCCGTTGCCGGCGCTGCCGTAGTCGTACTTGCCGGGACTGGCGCGATAGAGCGCGATAAGGTCGGCCAGGCTGTTCACCGGCAGGTCCCGGTTCGCCATCAGCACCATCGGGATCACGCCGACCAGCGCCACCGGCTGCAGGTCGGCCAGCGGGTCGAAGGGCAGGCGGGCGAACATCGCCCGCAGCGCCGAATGGGCGACGGTGGTGTAGAGCAGCGTCGCGCCGTCCTTGGCCGACTTCGCCACGGCGTCGGTGCCGACGACCACGCCGGCGCCGGTGCGGTTGTCCACCACCGGGCGCTGCGGCAGGACCTTGCCCAGCTCCTCCGCGAGCAGCCGGGCCGGGATGTCGGTCGGCCCGCCCGCCGCGAAGGGCACCACGATGCGGATCGGCTGGTCCGGCAGGCCGGCGCCTTGGCCGGCTGCGGATTGCGCCCAGGCCGGGGCGGGGAGCGCGGGGCTGGCGAGGGCTGTGGCGGCAAGGCCGAGAAGGGCGCGACGGCGCATGGGGCTGTTCTCCGGCAGGGGATGTTGTCCGGGCTCAAGCCATCGGGCGCGGCACGGTTGCGACGCTGTCTAGGCCAGGGCACCTGCCCGCGTCGAGGCGGGCGGGGATTCCAGGGGCCCGCCCGCCGCGCGTCATGGGTCCCGCGGCCTCAGGCCGCGGTGGCGTCCCAAACGTCGTAGTCCACCTGGTTGGCCGGCCCGACCGAGCCGGAGAAACGCACCATCAGCCCGTTGTAGCCCTGGCCGTTCCAGCTGTTGCAGCCGCCGCAGGGGTTGGAGGTGACGAGCCAGAGGCAGGGATACTGGTCGGTCGGCCGGAAGCCGTACTGCACCACCGCGCCGGTGACGCCGGCGGTGCCTTCGGGACTTGTCACCCGGTAGCCGCCAACGCTCTTCGGCTCGATCACCGCCGGCGGATGGCCGCCCGGGGCGAAGCCGCCGCTCTCGAAGCTGGCGCCGAGCAGGTACAAGGGCCAGGGGCTGTGGTTGTAGATCAGCACCCGCGTGCTGCGCACGGCCTCGGCCGGGCCGAACAGGCTGTCCTGCGCCTTGTTCACCAGGCTCTCGGTGATGCGCCAGACAGGGGCGCCGAAGGGTCCCAGGGCGTCGAGCATGGTCATCTCCTGCATTGGCCCGGCCGCGGGGCCGGGCAGCGCGGAGGCTAGGCGCCGCAATCCGGCCACGATGTGTGGTGGAACACACCGGCCCCATATGCGCCGGGCCGGGTTTCGGCCGAACCGCTTGCGCGCGGCCGCGCGCGGGGCGACACCACCGGATCGACGGCAGGACCGCGGCATGGCCGAAACCCCCGACAGCCTCCTCGCCCGCCTCGACGCGCTCGGCATCGAGGCGCGGACCACGACGCATCCGCCGGTCTTCACCGTGGCGGAGAGCCAGGCGCTGCGCGGCACCCTGGCGGGAGGCCACAGCAAGAACCTTTTCCTCCGCCCGGCGAAGCGGGTGCCGGGGACGGCCATGGCGCCGCACCTGCTGGCGGTGCTGCAGGAGGACCGGCAGGTCTCGATCAACGCCCTGGCACGCATCGCCGGCGCCGGGCGGGTGGAGATGGCCCCGGCCGCCGACCTGCTGGCCCTGCTCGGCGTGCTGCCCGGCTCGGTCACGCCCTTCGGCATGGTCAACGCGCCGCCCGGCGCGGTGCGGATCGTGCTCGACGCCGGCTTGCTGCGGGACCACGAATGGGTTCACTTCCACCCGCTGGTCAACAGCATGACCACCGCCATCCGCCCGGCCGGGCTGCTGCGCTTCCTGGAGAGCCTCGGCCACCGGCCGGAGTGCCTGGATATCCTGCCCGCCACGGGCTAGCGCTTGCCGGTCCGGGGGAGCCGGATGACTCATCCCCCATTGCCCTCCCGTCCGGCGGGGGCATCTAAGACCACAAGACCGAGGAACAGCCGCCATGGACGTCATCTTCGACCCGAACCGCCAGGGCCCGGCAGCCGGTCCCGCGGGCGGTGGCGCCGATCCGATCAAGGACGGCGACCAGAAGACCTTCATGCAGGACGTGGTGGAGGCCAGCCGCGAGACCCCCGTCCTGGTCGACTTCTGGGCAACCTGGTGCGGCCCCTGCAAGACCCTGACCCCGACGCTGGAGAAGGTGGTCCGCGCCGCCGGCGGGCGGGTCAAGCTGGTCAAGATCGACATCGACAAGAACCGCGCCCTGGTCCAGCAGCTGACCCAGCTCGGCCTGCCGCTGCAGTCCGTGCCGACGGTCGCCGCCTTCTGGCAGGGCCAGATCGCCGACCTCTTCCAGGGCGCGCTGCCCGAGGGCGAGGTGAAGAAGTTCATCGAGGGCCTGCTGAAGCTGGCGGGCGGCCAGATGCCGACCGCCGACATGCTGGCCGAGGCGAAGCTCGCGGCCGAGGAGGGCGACCACCAGGGCGCGCTCGAGATCTTCGGTTCGCTGGCGCAGCAGGAGCCCGAGAATGCCGAGGCCTTCGCCGGCGTCGCCCGCAGCCTGATGGCGCTGGGCGAGGAGGAGCAGGCGCTGCAGGTCCTCGCCAGCCTGCCGCCCAAGCTCGCCGGCCATCCGGAGGTCGCCTCGGTCCGCAGCGCGCTGGAGCTCGCCGCCGAAGGCCGCGAGGCCCGCGCCAAGCTGGCCGAATTCGAGCAGCGCCTGGCCGCCGACCCGAACGACCATGCCGCCCGCATCGACCTCGCCGTCGCGCTGAACGCCAACGAGGACCGCGCCGGCGCGGTCGAGGCGCTGCTCGACGCCATCCGGCGCGACCGCGCCTGGAACGACGAGGCGGCGCGCAAGCAGCTGCTGAAATTCTTCGAGGCCTGGGGCTTCGACGATCCTGCCACCCTGGCGGGGCGGCGCAAGCTTTCCTCGCTGCTGTTCCGGTAACCCCCGCACCTTGGCCGCCTTCCATCCCAGCCTCGACCAGTTGCCGCCGGAGATCGCGGTCTTCCCGCTGCCCGGCGCGCTGCTGCTGCCCGGCGGCCGCCTGCCGCTGAACATCTTCGAGCCGCGCTACCTGGCGATGACCCAGGACAGCCTGGCGACTGGGCGGATGTTCGGCATGATCCAGCCGGAGCCGGGGGCGCCGCACGGTGCGGCCGGCCCCGGCCTCTACCGCATCGGCTGCCTCGGCCGGCTGTCCTCCTTCGCCGAGACGGAGGATGGCCGGCTGCTGATCACCCTGACCGGGGTGATCCGCTTCCGGGTGGCCGAGGAACTGGCGATGCGCCGCGGCTACCGCCGGGTGCGGGCCGACTATGCCGGCTTCGAGGCCGACCTCGACCTCGGCGACAAGCCGGTCGGGGTGGACCACGCGACGCTGCTCGGCGCGCTCCGGCCCTTCTTCCAGGCGCGCGGGATCGAGGCGAATTGGGAAGCGATCGAGCAGACCTCGGAGGAGATGCTGGTGCTGACCCTGGCCATGGTCTGCCCCTTCGAGGTGCGCGAGAAACAGGCCCTGCTGGTGGCGGCGACGCCGGAGGAGCGGGCGGAGATGCTGGTGTCCCTGCTGCGGATCGGCGCGCATGCCGAACCCGGGGGCGGGGATATGCCGCCGGACCGCAAGCCGAGCTAGCCGGCCCGGATCGCCGGAGGGCGTCTTTGCCCGGAGGCGTGAATCCGCGCCGGAAACCACTCGGCCCGGATCGCCGGAGGGCGTCTTTGCCCGGAGGCGTGAATCCCTGCCGGAAACCACTCGGCCCGGATCGCCGGAGGGCGTTTTTGCCCGGAGGCGTGAATCCGTGCCGGAAATCAGCTAGAGGATTCCCATGAGCGATACCCAAGCCACCACCCCGCCGCCCGGCGGCGAGGTCGATCCCGCCCTGCTGGAGATCCTGGTCTGCCCGGTGACCAAGGGCCCGCTGCGCTACGACCGCGGCCGCGGCGAGCTGGTCAGCGACCAGGCCCGCCTGGCCTACCCGATCCGCGACGGCATCCCGATCATGCTGCCGGACGAGGCGCGGGCGCTCGACGGCTGAGCCCGGCGCGGTGCCGACGCCGGTCGAGATCCGCCTGAAGCGGGCCGAGAAGCGGCTCGACATCGCCTTCGACGACGGCACCAGCTTCGCCCTGCCGGCCGAGTACCTGCGGGTCGAGAGCCCCTCGGCCGAGGTGCAGGGGCATGGGCCGGGGCAGAAGGTGCTGGTCGCCGGGCGGCGGGAGGTCGGCATCCTGCGGGTGGAGCCGGTCGGCCACTACGCCATCCGCATCGCCTTCGACGACCTGCATGACAGCGGGATCTATTCCTGGGCCTACCTGCACCAGCTCGGCCGCGAACAGGCCGAGCGCTGGGCGGAGTACGAGCGGGCGCTGGCGGCGAAGGGGCTGACGCGCGATCCGCCGAAGCGGGGCAGGTAGCGGCAACCCGGCGCCGCCCCGGCGGTTCGATGGCCGGAGGTGCCGCATGTTCCGTCCCGCGATGATCGCCCTGCTGCTGCTGCTCCCCGCCTGCGGCAACCAGCCGCCGAGCCGGAGCATCGGCTCCACCCCGATCGGCACCGATGCGAGCACCGGGCAACCCACGCTCAGCCAGTCAGGCGCCGGCCCCGGCGGGATCAACCGGGACTACTATACCGGAAGCGACCCGAATTTCCCGGGCGGCGGCCGGTCGGGCGGACGCGGGCTGCGGTAGCCAGAGTGCGACAGGCTCGGGCGGAACCGCCGAGAGACGCGAATCGCAGAACAAGACAATAGTTCAGAGTCTGCCCTGCGCTTCCAGGAGCGCCGGACGGACGCCGTCCTGCGCTCGTCCCGAGTGGAAACACGCAGGACGTGAAGCGCCGGCCCTGCGATGCCTGGACCACTGTCGCCCCGACAGGGGCAGGGCGGCATCGGCTTACCGCGCAGGCGCCGTCAGCAGCTTCTGTCCGGCCAGCAGCCCGGTCACCCCCGGCCCGAGGCCCATCGCCTGCCGGGCGAAGGCCCGCTTCAGCGCGGGGATGCGGTCGACCGCGGCGATCCCGAGCCGCCTTGCCCAGCGCACCGGCGGGATGTCGTTGCCGAAGAGCCGCTCGAGCGCATGCATCCCCGACAGCATCAGCATGGTGTCCGGCCGCCGCCGCGCCTGGTAGCGCGCCAGCACCGCCGCATCGCCCGGATCGGCCCCGGCATGGACCGCCGCGATCACCTCCTCGGCCAGCGCCGCGACGTCGCGGAAGCCGAGGTTCAGCCCCTGGCCGGCGATCGGGTGCACGCCATGCGCGGCATCGCCGATCAGCGCGAGCCGCGTGTCCGTCCAGCGCTCCACCTGCAGCGCGCTCAGCGGATAGGACCAGCGCCGGCCGATCGGCCGGATGGCGCCGAGATGGTCGCCGAGCCGCCGCGCCAGCTCCCGCCCGAAGCCCGCGTCGTCGAGCGCCAGCATCCGCCGGGCGATCGCCGTCCGGTCGGCCCAGACGAAGGCCGAGGCATGCGGATAGGCCGCCGTTCCGAAGCCGCCCGGCCCGGACAGCGGCAGCTGCGCGAAGGGCCCGTTCGGCAGGAATTGCTCGAGCGCGATGTTGCGGTGCGGCTTCTCGTGCGCGAAGGCGCCGACCATGCCGATCTGGTGGTAGTCGAGCACCGCGGTGCGGATGCCGGCCTGCCGCCGCAAGGGGCTGTTGCGGCCCTCGGCGGCGACGACCAGCCGCGCCTCCAGCACCTCGCCGGTCGAGAGCCGCACCGTCGCGCCCTCGGCCCGGCGCTCGACGGTCGCGGTCGCCGGGGCGAAGACCTGCAGGTTCGCCATCTCCGGCAGGCGGGCATTCAGCCCGACCCGCAGGCTGCGCGCCTCGACCATGAAGCCGAAGGGCTCGTCGGAGACGGCGGCGGCGTCGAATTGCAGGGCGAGGGGGGAGGCCGGCTCGCCCGGGCGGCCGTCGGCGACGCGGATGCCCTGGATCGGGCAGGGCGGCTCCGGCAGGCGGTCCCAGATGCCGGCGGCCTCCAGCAGGCGCTTCGAGGTGAGGGCGATGGCATAGGCCCTGCCGTCGAAATCCTGCAGCGCCATCGGCGGCAGCGGCTGGGCATCGACCACGGCGGTGGGCAGGCCGGCGGCGGCAAGGGTGGCGGCGAGCGTCGCGCCCACCGGGCCGGCGCCGAGGATGCAGACGGTGACGGCGGAGCGGTTGGTCATCTCGGTCTCCTCACATCCAGCCCTGCCAGGGTCAAGGACCCGGGGGGCCAAAGGGGGGGAGGCGGGGCCGGGGAGGCCGCCCGCAGGACCACCGCCCGACTCCTGCCCTGCCCCTGCCCAAGTCTTGGGCATTCCGTCTCCAATGCCGGCAGCCCGGCCGCGCGCGGACCATATCGGTTGCGGGAAAGCGGCGGATGAGCGGCGTTTCCGCAGGCCGGTCCGCGACGCAGCAACCCGTATCACGGCTCCGTTATATCGGATTCGAGCCTGCCGACCGGCGCCGCCGCGAGCCGGTGCGGGGGTGGCACGGGATTTGGAAGGTCTGTCCCGCCGGATTTTCAGGAGGACTGCGGGCAGATGAAGCTGGTCATGGCATTCATCAAGCCCTTCAAGCTGGACGAAGTGCGCGACGCGCTCACTCCGCTCGGCGTGCAGGGGCTGACGGTGACCGAGGTGAAGGGCTTCGGTCGCCAGAAGGGACAGACGGAGATCTACCGGGGTGCGGAGTACCAGGTGAGCTTCCTTCCCAAGATCAAGATCGAGGTCGTCGTTCCCGACGAGCTGGCCGACGGGGTCTGCGAGGCGATCGCCAAGGCGGCGCGCACCGACAAGATCGGCGACGGCAAGATCTTCGTGCTGGACGTGGAGCGCGCGCTGCGCATCCGCACCGGCGAGACCGACGTGGCGGCGCTGTAAGCGCCAGCGATCCAGAACGAACAGGGGATTACACGATGAGGATGCCCGCACGCGCGCTGGCCGGAGCCGCCGTTGCGCTGCTCGCCGCCATGCCCGCCATGGCGCAGGACGAAGGTCCGAAGATCGATACCGGCGACACCGCCTGGATGCTCACCTCCACCGCCCTGGTGCTGATGATGACCATCCCGGGCCTGGCGCTGTTCTACGCGGGCATGGTCCGCAAGAAGAACGTGCTCGCCACCATGATGCAGAGCTTCGCCATCACCGCGATCGTCACGGTGACCTGGGCGGTGATCGGCTACAGCCTCGCCTTCGGCGAGGGCAACGCCTATGTCGGCGACCTGTCCAAGCTGTTCCTGACCAACCTGGCGGAAAGCTGGGACAAGCCCTTCACGCTGGGCAGCGGCGACGCGGCGGTGGCGACGACCATCCCCGAGACCGTCTTCCTGATGTTCCAGATGACCTTCGCCGTCATCACCCCGGCGCTCATCACCGGCGCCTTCGCCGACCGGATGAAGTTCAGCGCGCTGGTGATCTTCACCATCCTCTGGACCGTGCTGATCTACAGCCCGGTGGCGCACTGGGTGTGGCATCCGAACGGCTGGATCTTCGCCCTCGGCGCGCTCGACTTCGCCGGCGGCACGGTGGTCCACGTCAATGCCGGCGTCGCCGGCCTGGTCTGCGCGCTCGTGCTCGGCAAGCGGGTCGGCTACGGCAACGACAACATGTCGCCCTACAACCTGGCGCTGGCCGTGATCGGCGCGGGGCTGCTCTGGGTGGGCTGGTTCGGCTTCAACGCGGGCTCCGCGGTCGGCGCGGGCGCCCGGGCCGGCATGGCCATGCTGGCGACGCAGGTCGCCGCCGGCGCCGCGGCGCTGTCCTGGATGTTCGCGGAATGGGCGACGAAGGGCAAGCCGAGCGTCCTCGGCGCCATCTCCGGCGCGGTCGCCGGCCTCGTCGCCATCACCCCCGCCAGCGGCTTCGTGCTGCCGGTGCCGGGGCTGATCATCGGCGTGGTCGCCGGCCTCGCGGGCTTCTGGGGCGCCACCGCGCTGAAGCACCTCTGCGGCTACGACGACAGCCTGGACGCCTTCGGCGTGCACGGCGTCTGCGGCATCGTCGGCTCCCTGCTGACCGGCGTCTTCGCCTATGGCGCGCTCTCGGCCACCGCGGCGACCCCGGAAGGCTACTCCGGCTCCTTCGACCAGTTCATCATCCAGGTGGAAGCGACCGCCGCGGTCTTCGCCTATACCGCGATCGGCACCTTCATCCTGCTGAAGATCACCGACGTGATCGTCGGCCTCCGCGTGCCGGAGGAAGAGGAGCGCGAGGGTCTCGACGTCACCCAGCACGGCGAACGCCTGGCCTGAGGCCGGGGCGATCCGGGGGAGGAGGCGACAAGCCTCCTCCCTTTTTTTGACAAGGCCTGAACCAGCCGGTTAACGACCGGAACGTTTAATCCACCACCAGGGGATCTTTCGCCCATGACCGACCTTTCCGGGCTGCTGGCTCGGCCCGCCGCCCTGCTCCGGGGCGCCGCCTTGGCCGCCGCCGCCCTCATCCTGCCGGTCCTGCCGGCCGCCGCGCAGCAGACGATCGACTCGCTCGGCCTGACCGTCACCACCACGCCCGCGGTCTCCAACGACTACCTTTTCCGCGGCATCAGCCAGACCCGCAACAACTGGGCCTTCCAGGGCACGCTCGACGTCCAGCACGCGAGCGGCGTCTATGTCGGCGCCTTCATCTCGAACGCCAAGTTCGTCGGCGGCCCCTGGAACGACACGCGGCAGGAACTCGACCTGCTGGCCGGCTACCGCTTCACCCTGGCCGACATCAACTTCGACGTCGGCTACATCGCCTATACCTATCCGGGCCAGGACAAGGCGATCGGCACCCAGCTGAACGAGTACCAGGAGGTCGGGATCAAGGCGAACTACACCATCGACATCGTCAAGCTGCTGGCCGCCTACAACTACTCGCCCAACTTCTTCGGCCGCTCCGGCGCCGGCAACTACGTCGAAGGCGGCGTCGACATCACCCTGCCCTTCGAGGTCACGGGGTCCGGCCGCCTCGGCTACCAGTGGATCCAGAACAACCCGCGCTTCGGCACGCCCGACTACCTCTGGTACTCGATCGGTGTCTCGCGCGAGATCTATGCCGGCTTCACCGGCACGCTGGCCTGGTACGGCACCAACATCGACAAGAAGGAATGCGTCCCCGTCGCCGGCCGCGCCGATGGCGGCCAGCGGATCTGCGAGGGCCGCGTGCTCTTCACCCTCAGCAAGATCTTCTGATCCGGCGCCGGGGTTTTTGCGGAAAGGGCGCCGGCCGCAGGGGCCGGCGCCCTTTCGGCGGCCCGGACAGGCCCGGGCCGTTCCGCTTGCGGCGCGAGGGACTCCTGGCTTTTTCAGGGCTTTGCGGGCTAGTCTTGGCGCCTCATCCCAGCCGGACATCCGCCGCGCCCATGCCCGCGACCCGCGTCTCCGTTTCCTCCGCCCCGCTCGCCGGGGTCCGCCGCTTCGCCTCCCCCGCGGTCAAGGCGGCGATCCGCCGCCGGCTCTTCGAATTCCTCGGCCTCGCCTGCGGGCTGGCCGGGCTCGCGCTTCTGGTCGCGCTGGCCAGCTACGACGCGGCCGATCCCTCGCTCTCGACCGCCACCACCCGGCGGGCCGCCAACCTGGTCGGCCCGGCCGGCGCCATGCTGGCCGACCTGCTGCTGCAGGGCTTCGGCTGGGCCGGCGCGCTGCCGGGCGTGGCGCTGCTCGCCTGGGCCTGGCGGCTGGCGACGCATCGCGGCCTCGGCCTGTTTCCCGCGCGGCTGGCGGCGCTGCTGGCCGCCATGCCGGTTGCCGGCGCGGCGCTGACCCTGGCGCCGCTGCCGGCCAACCTGCCGACCGCCGCCGGGGCCGGCGGCGCCGGCGGCAGCATCACCGCCCGCGCCCTGCACGACAGCGCGGAGGCGCTGCTCGGCCCCTTCGGCGGGCTGCTCTCCACCGCCGCGCTGGTGCTGGCGGCGGTGCTGCTCGGCATCGCCGCCTTCGCGCTCTCGCCGGCCGAATGGCTGCGCCTCGGCCGCGCGGCGCAGAAGGGCACGGTCGGCGTCGCCCAGGCCGGCAGCGCCGGGATGCGGGGCACCGCCGGGCTGCTCGGCCGGGTCGCCGCCCCCGTCCGCAGCCTGTTCCGCTTCCGCCGAAACCGCCCGGTGGTGCCGGGCGCCGACCTTTCCGCCGTGCTCCGCGCCGCCGATGCCGCGGCCGAGCAGCGCCGCCGGCCGCGCGCCGAGCCGGGCGCGGCGCCGCCGCGGC
>NZ_SMSJ01000090.1 GCF_004355005.1 Dankookia rubra | reverse complement strand
CGCGCGGCGGCGGTGCCGCAGCCGCCGCGGCCGCCACCGCGGCGAAGGGGCGGGACCGGCGGCGCGCGGCCACCGCCTCCCGCTTCATGGCGCAGATCCTGGCCAGGACACCGGTCATGCCGGGTGCCCCTTGCTCAGCCGCACCAGCGACGCGAGCCGCGCCGCGGCGGCGCCGGTATCGATCGCGTGGCGGGCGAGCACCGCGCCTTCCGCCAGATGCCCGACGCGGCCGCCGATAAGCAGCGCCGCGGCGGCATTCAGGGTGACGATGTCGCGGTAGGCACCCCGGGCGCCGTGCAGCAACTCGACCAGGGCGGCGGCATTGGCCTTGGCATCGCCGCCGCGCAGCGCGGCGGGCGCCGCCCGTTGCAGCCCGATCTGCTCGGGCGCCAGCTCGAAGGCGGTGAGCCTGCCCTCGTGCAGCTCCACCACGCTGGAGGGACCGGTGGTGGTCAGCTCGTCCAGGCCGTCCCCGCCATGCACGACCCAGGCGCGCTCGGCGCCGAGCGCCCGCAGGACCAGCGCCAGCGGCTCGAGCCAGTCCCGCGCGAAGACTCCGAGGAGCTGACGCCTGCTGCCTGCCGGGTTCGCCAGCGGGCCCAGCAGGTTGAAGATGGTGCGGGTGCCGAGCTCGCGCCGGCAGGAGCCGACGGAGCGCATGGCACGGTGGTAGTGCGGGGCGAAGAGAAAGGCGATGCCGGCTTCCCGCAGGCAGCGCTCGGCCGTCTCGGGCGGCATCTCGATCCGGACGCCGAGCGCCTCCAGCACGTCGGCTGCGCCGGAACGCGAGGAGACCGCGCGGTTGCCGTGCTTCGCCACCGGCACCCCGCAGGCGGCGACCACCAGCGCGACGGCGGTCGAGATGTTCAGCGTGCCGGCGAGGTCGCCGCCGGTGCCGCAGGTGTCGATGGTGCCGGGCGGGGCCGCCACCGTCAGCATGCAGGCCCTGAGTGCGCGGACCGCGCCGGTGATCTCCTCCACCGTCTCGCCGCGTGCCCGCAGCGCCAGCAGCAGGCCGCCGATCTGGCTCGGCGTCGCGGCGCCCAGCATGATGTGCCGGAAGGCCGTCTCGGTCTGCTCGGCGGTCAGCGTCCGGCCGCTCGCCAGGATGCCGAGGAAAGGCCGCAGGGCCTCCGGCTCCGGCACGGGCTGGTCCGGCGCGGCGACCGTCGCCGTGGCGCTCATGCCCGGGCGCCCGCGGACAGCAGGCCGAGGAAGTTGTGCAGCAGCTCGTGCCCCGTCTCGGTGGCGATGCTCTCGGGGTGGAACTGCACGCCGTGCATGGGCAGCCCGACGTGGCGGAAACCCATGATCAGGCCGTCCTCCGTCCAGGCATTCATGACCAGGGACGGCGGCAGGCTTGGCCGGTCCACCACCAGGCTGTGGTAGCGCGTCGCCACCAGCGGGCTGGGCAGGCCGGCGAAGACGCCGGTGCCGTCGTGGTGGATGCGGTCGGTCTTGCCATGGACGGGCCGCGGCGCACGCACCACCTGGCCACCGAAGGCCTGGCCGAGCGCCTGGTGGCCGAGGCAGACGCCGAGCACGGGGCAGCGGCCGGCGGCGGCGGCGATCAGCGGCAGCGTGATGCCGGCACGGTCGGGGTCACAGGGCCCGGGCGAGATCACCAGGGCGTCCGGGCCGGTGGCGAGGATCGCCTCCGGCGTCGTCGCATCGTTGCGCACCACCCGTAGCACCGCCCCGACCTCGGCGAGCCGGTGGTAGAGGTTGAAGGTGAAGCTGTCGTAATTGTCCAGCAGCACCAGGCGCGGCGCGGCGGCCACGCGGGTCGGCTGCTCCGTCCCCGCGCCGGAGAAGACGGGCCAGGACAACGCGCCGAACGCCTGGCCGGACGGCGCGGCTGCGCTCATGCCGGCGTCTCCGTCTGATAGCTCATGCCGCGCGCGAAGCTGTCGAGGTTGCCGGCCTGCTGCTCCAGCCGGCGCTTCAGGCTCATGCTCTCGGCGCCGTAGTCCTCGATCTGCAGCTTGCCGTGGCGCGGCGGCGCGGATTGCTCGAACTTGCCGTGGCGCGGCGGCGCGGATTGCTCGAAGAAGGCCACGCGGTGCTGGATGCAGCCCTTGGCCTGCGGATTGCCGAAGGCATAGGCGCAAGGCACCAGGAACATCAGGTTGCGCTGGACGAAGCCGTGCTGCGGGTAGCGGTGCTCGAATTCCAGGATGACGTAGTTGAAGCAGTCGTGCCGGAGCAGCCGGACCTCGACCGGCTGGCCGTACTCGTCCTCGAAGCTTCCCTCGCTTTCGCCGATCTCGCCGCCGGCCTGTGCCCCGGGGCGGATGAAGAAGGCCCATTCCGGCAGGTTGCGCAGGTCACCGAGATAGCCGGCGGCGAGGTCGAGCGGCGCATCGACGAAGATGGAGGCGGTATCGATCCGGAACCGCCCGCGCGCCGCGGCGCCGAGGCCGGCGCGACGTTCGAGGTTGCCCTTCAAGGAGCGTATCTCGGCGGTGTGGACGGTGTGGATGCCCTGCATGATCATGGGCGTCCGCCGTTCCGGCCCGACGAAGCTGAGCCAATGGAAATAGACGCCCGGCTCGTCCGAGCCGACATAGGCGGCGGGCAGCGCCAGCGCGGGGTAGCACTGGAAATACTTGCCCGGCTCGAACCCGCAATGCCACTCGACGCCGCGGAAGTTCGGCGTCTCGATCGGCCGCACGTGGTAGTAGAGGTCGTGCTGGTAGCCGGACGCCGTGCCGCGCCAGGTGTTCTCGTCCACCTGCTCGACCATGCGGCTGTAGAGCGTCCACTCATCCAGGTTGCGCAGGTCGCGCAGGTAGTCGAAGGCCGCCTCCGGCGTCGTCTGGATATAGGTGGAGGTGGCGAAGGTGTTGCTCTCCATGGCGGTCTCCGATCGGCGTTGCGGCTAGTGGCTGGCGATGACGGGGAAGCTGACCGACGCGGTGACCGCGGCCCGGGCGGCGGCCGTGGCGGCGCCGAGGCCCTCGTTGCGGCCATGCGAGGGGGCGGGCCGGTCGGCATCGATCAGCGCGTCGATGACGACGGGGCCGGGCGCGGCCATGGCCTCGGCGAGCGCCGCGTCGAGCGCCGTCTCGTCGCCGACGCGCAGGCCCTCGGCGCCCATGGCCCGGGCGAGCATGGCGAAATCGGTGGGCGGGAACAGCGCGTCCGCGGCGCCGGCCATGCCCAGCGCGGCCATGCCCTGGTGGCACATGTTGTAGCGGCCGTCGTTCAGCACGATCCACACCGCCGGCGCCTGCCGCTTCACCGCGGTGCTGACCTCGCCGCTGTTCATCAGCATCGCGCCGTCGCCGAGGATCGCCACCGCCTTCCGGCCGGCCCCCAGCGCGGCGCCGACGACGCCGGCCGCGACATGGCCCATGGAGCCGAGATTGGTGCTGACGCGGTAGCGCCCCGGGCCGGGCAGGCGCAGGTAGTGCGTCGCCCAGGTGAAGGCATTGCCGGATTCCGCCAGCACCGTCGCGTCGCTGCCGTCGAGGACGACGCGCTGCACCGCCCCCATCAGGGCTTCCGGCCGTAGCCGGGCGGAAGGTTGCACGGCCGGATGGGCGGGGTGCGGGCGCCCGGACCGCAGCGAGTACTGCCCGGCCAGGTCCTGCTCCGGCCATGCGGCCAGCAGCGCGCCGAGGAACTCGCCGACCTCCGCCTGCACCGAGTATGTCTCGGCCTGCGGGTAGGCGGCGCCGGGCACGCGCGGGTCGATGTCGACGTGCACGAAGCCGCCGGGCGGCACCAGCGCCGGGCTCCAGAAGGAGGTCGGCTCGCCGAGCCGCGTGCCGAGCACGAGGATGCGCCGTGGCGCAAGATCCCGCAGCCGGGCGATGACACTGGCGGCATGGCCGCCCATGCCGGTGACGCCGAGGAAGAGCGGGTGGTCCTCGGGGATGACGCCCTTGGCGCGCGGCGAGCACATCACCGGCGCGCCGGTCCGCTCGGCGAGCGCCTGCACCGCCGCGGCGGCGCCGCGGGCGCCGAAGCCGGCCCAGATTGCGAAGGGGGCGCCGGACAGCAGCGCGACGCAGCGGGCGATGGCGGCGGGGCCCGTCACCGACGGGCTCGGCGCCTCGGGCGGCAGCGGCGGCATGGGCTGGGTGAGCAACGCGCCCTGCACGGTGGTCGGCACGCTGAGATGGGCGACATAGCCGCCCGGCCGCGCCAGGCCGGCGGCCAGGCGGCGCAGCACCTGCGGCAGCTGGTCCGGCGTCTCCAGCACCACCGCGTCGTCGAACCAGGCGCCGGCCTCGAACAGTCCGCTGGTCGGCATGGTGTAGCCGCTGGTTTCCTGGATGGCGCCGCGGCCGCGCTGCGCCGCGGAGCCGTAGGCCGAGAGCAGGATGACCTTGGCGCCCTCGGTCCGCGCCGCGAGCATGCCGGTCAGCGCATTGGTGATGCCGGGCCCGGTGGTGGCGAAGGCGACGACCGGGCGGCCGCTGGCGAAATGCGCCTCGGTCGCGGCGAAGGCGGCGCCACTCTCGTGCCGGCAATGCAGCAGGTCGAGGTGCCGCGACAGCGCCGCCCAGAGCAGCGCCTGCGCGCCGCCGGAGACGCCGTAGGCCTGCCGCACGCCGAGCGCCTGCAATGCGCGCGCGAGTGCCTCGGCGACGGTCAGGCCGGGTGCGGCGTCGGACGCCAGGGTGGTCCGGTCCAGCGGCGAACTGCCGATCTCGTTCATGCTGTGCCCTTTTGGCGGTCTGCGGATGCGAGGAGCGGGCGGGGCGGCAATGCCGGACGCCTTGCGGGTTCCGGCGGGTCGGCACGGATGCCGGCCGGGGCGGTCACGCCGGACGTATCTCACCACCCCGCCGCGGCACGGCCGCGCCGGACGCGCCGCGAGCACGCGCGGGGTCTCTGCCGGGACTTCCAAGTACTCGTTCGGGCGAGAAATGCATCTTGTTTGTTTCACCGAGTGAAATACTGATCGGCTCCAAGATATGGGCCGACCTAAAATACGCTATTGAAGAACCCGTGATACAAGCAGATACATTCCACCCAATACTTCATGCCGCAAAGTACAAACTGTAGATGTTTTGCTTGATCGTAGTGCTGGTGAAGCAATATGCCAGCCAGTCAGCAATCCTGCGGGGCGCAACCCGGGCGTGCTGGATTGTCAGCAAGCTGCGGCCTTCGGAGCTGGATACGGAGCGGGACGGTTCGGGCGGGGCAGCACCGGCCGCTTGCGGCCCGAAGGCTGCGCCTTGCAGGGTTATGCTTGGGAACGTCGGGCAGGCGCGCGGCGCGACCGCCGGGCGCGTGCCGCCGGCCACCTGCCCGGGCTGGCTCCAAAGGGGTCCATCAGGCCTGGAGCGACGCGCGGATTGCCGCCTGCGGGCCGGTCCGCCCGCGGCAGCACCCAGGCCGATTCACTGGAATGCGGGCCGATGCCGGCGGCCCGGCGCACGCTTCCGCGCGCGACCGCTGTCGTTCGTTGCGCCTCGGGCAGCTTGCGGCGAAAGCGGCGCACCGGCCGACCGGCAGGGGGTGAGCCCGGCGCGCGCTCCCGGCGCGGGGGTCGGCACTGTCCGCCTGCGGGCCGGCATCATGCCGTGCCGAGGCGCCGCGACGCGTCCCACGGCCTTGCCGCGGTGACCCCGATCACGGCGAAGCCGCGTCCGGCCGGGCCGGCGGTCCCGGGCCGTCAGCCAGGCCCGCCGGTCAAACGACGCGCACGGCTTCCCACTCCATCGCGGCATGCCGGTTGGGGCAGAGCGTCGCGCGCTCGACCAGCTCGGCATCGGTGCCGAGCGCCTCGGACAGTTCGGCCCTGAGCGAGGCCAGGGCGACCAGCGACAGGCGCGCGCCCGCCGCGAACTCCACCAGCAGGTCGACCGACCCGCCCGGCATGGCCTCGCCCCGTGCCACCGGGCCGTAGACCCACAGCCCCGCCACGCCGCGCTCGCGCAGCCGCCCGGCGCGCCCCCGCAAGGCCCCGAGCGTCGCTGCCAGCTCCGGCGCCCGCCGCGTTTCCTCCACCAGGAAATGCTGCACCAACCCGCCGATCAGGTCCTGCACCGTCTCGCCACGCGCCGCCGCCGCCATTTTCAGGCGGTCCGGGAATTCGCCTGGAACCAGGAACGACACCGAGACGGTCTCTTGCAACTTGGTTGACACGGATGGCACCTTCGCGCCCAGACATGCACTCCGGCAGCGCTTGATCCGATTGTCCGGCCCAGGGTCGGGTGGGCGATGCTCCCCGCGGAACCAGGAGGTACACCCTGCCGTTCCGTGGGCGCCCCGACCGCAGCCAGGCCGGCAGAAGCGCGCTGGCCTTCCGGCCATGCTGGTGCTGCAGGATATAGCCTGTGCGTTGGCAAAAAGCCCGCCTGTTCGATCCCTTAGGGATATCCCTAGGCCGCGCGCCGCGCGACCCGCCGCGTCATGCCGGATCCGTCTCCTGCGCCTCGGGCGACGGAGGCCGCAGGCCGGCCGCGGCGGCTGCCAGCACCGCCTCCGGCAGCGTGCGGGCGCCGAGCCGCTCCATGACGCGGGCGCGATGGAATTCCACCGTGCGCGGGCTGATGCCGAGGTCGCGGCCGATGGTCTTGTTGGTGCCGCCCGCCAGCAGCAGGTCCAGCACCTCGCGCTCCCGCGGCAGCAGGCTGGCGATGCGCGCGCGCGCCAACTCGGCCGCTCGGTCGCGGCGCTCGCTGCCCCGGATCTCGGCCATGGTATCCGAGACGGCCGCGAGCAGCGCCGCATCGCCGCAGGGCGCCGGCAGGAAATCCGCCGCCCCGGCCTTCATGGCCCGCACCGCCATCCCGACGTCGTGGCATTGGCTGGTCACGATGACGGGCAAGGCCAGCCGGCGCGCCTTCAGCTCCCGCGGCACGGCCAGGGCTGGCGCCTCCGGCTGCGCGAGGTTCAGCAGCACGCAGCCGGGCACCAGCGCCGGCGCCGCCTCGAGAAACCCGCCGATCGTGCCGAAGACCGTCGCCCGGTAGCCCGCATCCTCAAGCAGCCGCGACAGCCGGGAGTGCCAGGCGGGCTCGCCATCCACGATGTAGACGTCCGATCCCTCGTGCTGCGTCACGTCCTTGGCGATGCCGGCCACGCGGCTGACCCGCGACGCCGCGTCGCGGATCGGGAAGAAGGTGTCGCGGATGCGGCGGACCGCGCCGTCCGCACGGGTGATGCGGTATTCCGTGACCGAGACTTCGCCCTCCCGGACCCGCGCCATGGCCTCGGCGGCGGGGCCGCGGTCCTCCGGGTGCACCGTCTCCAGCCAGATGTCGCGCGAATTGCGCTCGGGGCTGCCGGCAAGGGCGCCGCGCGGCAGGCCCCAGACCTTCTCGAAGGCCGGGCTCAGGTACTCCGCCCGCAGGGTCGCGGCGTCGAGGATCCACAGCACGTCGGTCGAGTGCTCGGCGAACTGGCGGAACAACTCCTGGCTGCTCCGCAGCGCCGCCTCCACCTCCCGGTGCGCATGGCTGTCGCTGGCGATTCCGATCCAGCCGGTGATTCGTCCGGCCTCGTCGCGCAGCGGTTCGCTGCGGGTCAGGAACCACCGATGCGATCCGTCCCGGGCGCGCAGCCGGTGCTCGACCTCATGCCCCGTCCCCGCGCGCAGCGCCGCCTGCCAGGCCGCGAAGGTCGGCTCCCGGTCCATGGGGAGGAGCGTGTCGGTCCAACCCTGGGGCATGGCCTGTTCCGGGGTCTGGCCGGTATACCGGAACCAGCGCTCGTTGAAGTAGGTCACCCCACCCTGCGCATCGGTCGCCCAGAGCATTGCCGGCACAGCATCGGCGAATTGCCGGAAGCGCGCCTGCGCCGCCCGCCCCGCCGCTTCCGCCCGTGCACGGCGGACCGCTTCCCGGGCCAGTTGGGCCATGACGCGGGCGAGCGTGACTTCCTCCGGCCGCCAGCGGCGCGGGACGACGTCGTGCAGCAGGAGCATGCCAGCGAGGCGGCCAGCCTCGAGCAGCGGCACGAGCAGCGCCGCGCGTATGCCTGCCAGCACGGCATTCGCGCCGCCGGCGAGGCGCGGGACGCCGCGGTTGTCCTCGATGGCGAAGACCCGGCCCGCCCTCAATTCCCGCAGCGCCGGCGCGCCGAAATCACCGATCCGGTGCCACCCCGCGACACTGGGCAATGCGGCGCCGCCGGCCACCCAGTCGGCCGCCACGACGAGAAAGGTGTCGTCGGCGGCGACCTGCCCGAAAGCGGCCCGGGCAACGCCGAGATGCTCGCCCAGCAGCCGCGCCGCGGCCCGGGCCACCTCCTGCGGGTTGGAAAGCCGGTGCACCTGCTCGCCGAAGCGGACGACCAGGGCGAGGTCGCCGTCCTGCGGGGGCAAGGCGACATCCCCGGCGATCATCCGGCCAGACCCGCCAACCCGACCGGTACCCGCATGGCCAGGCCCCTGCCGCGCGCGCGGGGTGCATCGCATGCCCAGGGCAACGGTCCGGCGGGTGCTGCCATCGCGACCTGACGGCGGTTCGCGCCGGCAGCCGCAGTTCTGGCCCGACGAAGGCCGGCCTCAGGCCTCGAGGTGCTCGATCTCAGCATGGATCGTGGTCAGCAGAATTGGCAGGTCATGCTCTACGCAAGGACTGAGGCGGGGCATCTCCCGCCGCAGCCCGTCGGCGAGGAGCAGGTCGCGCAGGCCGATCCAGCCGCGCCAGTCCACCTCCGGATGGCGGGCCCGCAGCTCGATCGGCAGGGCGGCAGCCATTTCGGCAATCTCCATCAAGGCGCCGCCCAAAGCCCGATAGGTCCGCCGGTCCGCCTCGGGCAGCGCCGCGAGGTCGGCCCCCTGCACCCCGGCGGTGAAGGCCTGCACGTCCGTGGCCGCCGACCGAAGGGTCTCGAGGCACGTGCGCAGCTTGGCCGGTCCGATCATAGGACGCGCACGGCCTCCCACTCCATGGCGGCATGCCGGTTGGGGCAGAGCGTCGCGCGCTCGACCAGCTCGGCACGGGTGCTGAGCGCCTCGGACAGTTCGGCCCTGAGCGAGGCCAGGGCGACCAGCGACAGGCGCGCGCCCGCCGCGAACTCCACCAGCAGGTCGACCGACCCGCCCGGCATGGCCTCGCCCCGCGCCACCGGGCCGTAGACCCACAGCCCCGCCACGCCGCGCTCGCGCAGCCGCCCGGCGCGCCCCCGCAAGGCCCCGAGCGTCGCTGCCAGCTCCGGCGCCCGCCGCGTCTCCTCCACCAGGAAATG
Organism: Dankookia rubra; assembly: GCF_004355005.1. Lineage (GTDB taxonomy): Bacteria > Pseudomonadota > Alphaproteobacteria > Acetobacterales > Acetobacteraceae > Paracraurococcus > Paracraurococcus ruber_A. The sequence continues at coordinate 11,054 of NZ_SMSJ01000090.1, read as the reverse complement.
CTGCACCAACCCGCCGATCAGGTCCTGCACCGTCTCGCCACGCGCCGCCGCCGCCATTTTCAGGCGGTCCCGCGACACTGCTGGCAAGCGGACCGATAATACTGCCGATGAAACGTTCCGTTCGGCCATCCCGTCCCCACAATGAAGATACATTTGCTATCTATGCTGGTGCATATGAACAGCAATCCAGAAAGACCAAGGCTCCTGCATGAAGCTTTTTCAACAAGACACTTGTCCGATACGACTGGTGTGATCATTCCCTTGCCGGATTCGATCATGCCGTTGGGCTACAGGGATTTACTCCTGTCGGCGCAGGCTTCGGTCATCTGCTGTCCGAGGTCGTGGCACTCTGACGGTGCCTGGTCCTCCTCGACCTGCCCCGACGGGAGGGAAGGCCAGTGGTCACCCGTGGATCCGCGCTGGCGCGGGGAACACCCCCTCCGCCGCCATGGGCTGTTTCAAGGTCGCACTAATTCGCCGTGCCCGCAGGCAGGTCAGTGGTCGAGCCGGTTCGGCTGACCGGGTTGACGCCCGCTGGCAGCCGAAAAAACGCAGCCGGTGTTTGACTAGGAAGACCGGTTGAAGGGTCCGGGGCATTGCCCCGAGCGGCCGCGGGAACGCCTGGACGCGCGGCGGCGCCAGATCGGATGCGCGAGACGGTCATGCTGGAAGGAGCAGGCACAATGCGTCCGGCATTTCGGAACTGAGGAGCCCTGCGCGGCGGCGGGCCTGCCAGGATGCCGTGAACGCGTCAGGCTTGCCCGCTCGGCTGCACTGATCCCGCCAAGGCCTGATCTGGCCGTATCCGTGTCACGGTGCCGGCCCGCATGCATCCGGGCAGCCAGCGGATGGGACGGCAAGCACGGCTTGCTTGCCTTGCCGAGGCAGCGGCACATCGCCGTTGATCTGGTGAGATGGGTGCGGTTGGTTGGGGTGCGCCGAACCGGTGGACGCGGCTTCCGCGCCATGCGGCGCGTCACGAAGGCGGGGAAGGTGCGGGGCCGAACCTCGCGCGGCGGGGCAGCTCAAGGCCGCGCTGCACCTCCGGTATGCCTTCGGGCCCCGTCGTTCCCGGACAACCGGCGAGCCAGCCACCTCGAAACCTGGCGGATCTGATACGGCGCGAACCGACGGCGCCGGCTCTCGGGAGATGGCCGATTGCAGCGGACAGCGGCAGGGCGTGACCGTCCGGACGCATGAATCTGCTGTGCATTTAACGAGCTACAGCAGTGTGGCCGTCACTTCTGAACGGCAGTTGCTGTAGTCCTTCATCGTTGTCCGGGGCAAGCGGACCCAGGCTCCCCGAACCCTGCCCTTCCTCGTCGTGGGTCGGCACCCGCCGCCCGGCGGGTGCCCTGCCTCTCCTCAGAGAAATAGAGGAGCGTCCGGAAAGGATTAGGTCCTCCCTGGCCTCACTCCGCCGCCAGCTTGCCGAAGTCGATCGGCGCCCGGGTGATCTCGCTCATCCGCCGCCGCACGTCGAAGACCCGCACGGACAGCTCGGACAGATCCGGGTTGGCCTTCATGCGCGCGACGATCGGCCCGGCCGCATAGGCCTCCGCCGAGGCGCGGTCGGCAAAGAGGTAGATCCCGCCGGCGAGCCTCTCCGAATCGCCGTCCAGCCAGATCTTCCAGAGCAGGCCCGGGACCTCGAGGAAGGGCCTGGCCCGGTCGTCGGTGTAGCGCGCCTCCCACTCGGCCTTCGGCATCTCGGGGCGGCGGTAGTTGATCTGGACGATGTGCATGCTGCGTGCCTCCTTCGGGGATGCGGTCCGGTTCATGGCCTCGGGTGCCAGGCGCCGCCTGCGCGCGCCGCCGATCGGGCCTTGCTGCCGTTCAGGCTGCGGTCCGTTCCAGCAGCTCGATCGAGATGTTCTGCGGCCCCTCGATGAAGCAGATCCGCACGCCCGGGCGCGCCTGCTTCGGCTCCATGGTGAACTTCACGCCCTTGGCCTTCAGCTCCGCCACCGCCGCGTCCAGCCCCTGCACCGCCAGGCCGAAATGGTCGATGCCGTTGTAGGGCGAGACCGGCGGCGCCGCGACGCGGGCATCCGAGGCCGAGATGAAGAGGTCGAGCCCGCCGAGGGTCATGTCGATCCGCGGCGCCTCGCCCTCGACGCGGCGGGCGATCTCGGCGCCGAGCTTGTCCTGGAACCAGGCGGCGGTCGCCTCGAGGTCCGGGCTGCGCAGGTGAATGTGGTCGAAGCCGTAGCGGGCCATGGGTTTCCTCCGTCGGTCTTTCGGCAAGCCTAGGCCGGATGCCGCCCGGCTGGACAGGGGGCGCTGGACAGGGGGCGCCGGGCCGGGGAGCATCCGGGCCAGGAGACCCGGGGACACGCCATGCCGCCCATCGCCCGCCGCGCCCTGCTGGCCGGTGCCGCCGCCCTGCCCTGCGCCGCGCAGGCGCAGGTTGCGCCGCTGCGCATGGTCGTCCCCTTCGCCCCCGGCGGCGCCACCGACATCGCCGCCCGGCTGGTGGTCCCGGCGCTCGCCGAGGCCCTGGCCCGCCCCGTGGTGATCGAGAACCGCGGCGGCGGCGGCACGCTGATCGGCGCCGAGGCGGTGGCGACCGCCGTGCCCGACGGCAGCACGATCGGCTTCTTCACCATCACCACCGCGGCGCTGGCGCCGGCGCTGCATCCGAAGCTCCGCTTCGACATCCGCCGCGCCTTCTCGCCGCTGTCGCTGGTCGGCACCATGCCGATGCTGCTGGTGGCCGGCCCGCACCTGCCGGCGAGGACGCTGCCGGAATTCCTGGCGCTGCTGCGCGACAGCCCGAGGCCGCTGACCTATGGCTCGGCCGGGCCCGGCTCGATCAACCACCTCTCCGCCCACATGCTGGCGATGCGGGCCGGCGGGCGGGCGGAGCACGTCCCCTATCGCGGCGCCGCCCTGGCGGTGCCGGACTTGGTCGCCGGCAACGTCGACTTCCTGGTCGAAGGCATCGCCTCGCTCCACCCGCATGTCCGCGCCGGCGCGCTGCGCGGCCTGGCGGTGACCGGGGAGGCGCGGAGCGCGCTGCTGCCCGAGGTGCCGACCGCGACGGAGGCGGGCCTGCCCGGGTTCCGCATCCTCAACTGGTTCGCCGCCTTCGCCCCCGCCGGCACGCCGGTGCCGCCGCTCGAGGCCGGGCTGCAACGCGCCGTCCGGTCGGAAGCGGTCGCCGCGCGGCTGGTCGAGAACGGCATCGACCCGCAGGGCTCGGACGCCGCCGCGCTGGCGCGCTTCTGGGATGCGGAGATCGCGCTGTGGCGGCCGGTGGTGCAGGCGGCCGGCGTCACGCTCGACTGATGCGGATCCGCGACGCCGCGCCGGCCGATGCCGCCGCCTGCGACCTGCTGCGGCGCTCGATTGCCGCGCTCTGCGGCGCCGACCACGGCGGCGACCCGGCGGCCTGGTTGGTCAGCGGGACGCCGGCGGACCTCGCGGCCTGGATCGGCGCGCCGGGCAATGTCGTGCTGCCGGCCGAAGCGGCCGGGCGGCTGCTCGGCGTCGGCGCGACCACCGCGGCGGGGAAGGTTAGGCTGACCTACGTAGCGCCGGAGGCGCGCCGCCGGGGCGTCAGCCGCACCCTGCCGGCGGCCCTGGAGGACCGGGCCTGCGCCGCCGGCCAGGCCCGCTGCACCCTGCACGGCACGCTGACCGCCCGCCGCTTCTACGCCGCGGCGGGCTAGGCCGAGACCGGCCCCGCCGGCGCCGGCAACCTGCCCATGGCGAAGCCGCTCGGCTGCCTCATGCAGCCCCTTGACCCGGCCGCCGCAGCCCGGCCAGGACTGCCGCCATGGATCAACAGACCGAACTCGCCAAGGTGAAGGCGCGCATCCGCGCCCTTTCGGCCCGAACCGTGGAGCGCGGCTGCTCCGAGGCCGAGGCGCTCGCCGCCGCCGCCAAGGTGGGGGAGCTGCTCGAGGTCTATGGCCTCTCCATGTCCGAGGTGGCGCTGCGCGAGGAGGCCTGCACCCAGCGCCGCGTCACCGTCCCCGGCCCGCAGCGCCTGGCGCTGCGCTGGCTCTATCCCGCCTTGCTGCGCTTCACCGAATGCCGCGGCTGGACCGACGGGCGGGCCGATTTCGTGCTGTTCGGCCTCGAGCCCGACGTGCAGATGGCGGAATACCTGCTGCGCGTCGCCGAATCCGCGCTGGCCCATGAGGAGGCCCGCTACCGCGCGACGCCCGAATACCTCCGCAGCAGGGCGACGCCGCAGACCCGCCTCCGCAGCTTCCGCTACGGCTTCGCCGACCGCCTGGGCAAGCGGCTGGAGGCGCTGGTCGAGACCCGCGCCGCCGCCGCCGAGGCTCGCCGCGCCGCTGCGGCGCCGGCCATGGCGACGGCCTCCACCGCCCTCGTCCTGGCCAAGGAGAAGAAGGTCGAGGAAGGCTTCCGCGGCCTCGGCCTGCGGCTGAAGACGGTCTACTCGACCGCCACGGTGCGCGACCGCGGCGCCTATGGCCGCGGTCAGGCGGCCGGCGGGCGGGTCGGACTGGAACGGCCGGTCGGGGCCGGGCCGGGGGCGAAGGGCATCGGCCGGGAATGACCGCCGGCCGGGTCGTATAGGGCTCACTTTCCTGTTGCCGCCGTCCCGCAACATGCCTAAGCATCTCAACCACAGGTTGTGTATTCTAACGCTTACGCAACCGTTTCTCTGGCAGAGGTGGTGTGCATGGCGACTCAGAATGGCACCGGCGTCTCGGGCCTGACCAGTAACGGCGCCAAGACGGTTACCAATCCGTTCGGGACCCAGGTGTCCGGTTCGGTCAACGGCATCCAGATCTCCCCCGGCGGGACCGTCACCAACGCCGGCGGCATCGCCGGCATCAAGGGCTCCGGCGTCCTCGTCAACGGGTCCGGCACCGTCAACGACCTGGACGGCGCGACGATCACCGGCGGCATGAACGGCGTGAAGATCACCGGCGCCGGCACCGTGAACAACGCCGGCAGCATCACCGGCACCCAGGGCTTCGGCACCTATGTCGGCGGCGCCGGCACGGTGAACAACACCGGCAGCATCGACAGCGCCCAGGGCTTCGGCACCTATATCGCCGGCGCCGGCACCGTGCACAATGCGGCCGGCGCCAGCATCGACGGCGCGGTCCTCGGCGTCGACATCATCGGCTCGGGCCATGTCGACAATGCCGGCAGCATCACCGGCGTGCATGGCGCCGGCATCCTGATCGGCGGCGCCGGCCAGATCGTCAACGCCGCGGGCGGCACGCTCACCGGCCAGACCTACGGCGCCGAGATCGTCGGCCTGGGCACGCTGGAGAATGCCGGCACGATCGACGGCGGCCTGCTGGGCGCGGCCTACCTCCACACCGCCAGCTCGACGCTGATCGTCCATCCCGACGCGGTCTTCGACGGCACCGTGACGGTGGGCGGGACCGGCGACGGCATCATGGAGCTGACCTCCGGGGGTGCCGGGACGCTCGACGGGATCGGCACCGACTTCGTCGGCTTCGAGACCGTGACGATCGCCCCGGATGCATCCTGGACCATCGGCGGCACGCTCGATGGCCTCGAGGGCGTGACCATCAAGGGCTTCAACACCGACGACGGGTTGGTGCTGCAGGGGCTCGACGCCGGCGACACCGCGACGCTCGGCGCCGACAACCTGGTGACCATCAGGAACGCCGAGGGCGAGGTCGTCGGGACCGTCCAGCTCGACGCCGCCGCCCAGGGGCATCCGGTGTCGCTGGTCTCCGATGGCCAGGGCGGCACCACGCTGCTGCTCTGCTACCTCGAGGGGACCCGCATCCTGACGCCGACAGGCGAGGTGGCGATCGAGGACCTCCGCATCGGCGACACCGTGGTGACCCGCTTCCAGGGCATCCAGCCGATCAAGTGGATCGGCCGGCAGAGCTTCGCGGAACGCTTCCTCAAGGGCAACCGGGACCGCATCCCGGTGCGGATCAAGGCCGGCGCGCTCGGCGACCGGATCCCGGCGCGCGACCTGTCCGTATCGCCGGGCCATTCGATGCTGGTCGGCGACCGTCTCGTGCTCGCCCGGTCGCTGGTCAACGGCGTGACCATCCTGCAGGACCATGCCGGCGCCGACATCCACTACCACCAGATCGAGCTCGAGACGCATGACTGCATCATCGCCGACGGCGCCTGGTCGGAGACCTATGCGGATTGCGAGGGGCAGCGCGAGCAGTTCCACAACGTCGCGGAATTCCACGCGCTCTACCCCGACCACCGGCCGCCCGAGGAGCTGAGCCTCTGCGCGCCGCGGCCGGAACGCGGCGCGAAGCTCGACGCCGTGCTGCGCCCGGTGGTGGCGCGCGCCGCGGCCGGCCTCGTCACCGGCCCGCTGAAGGGGTCGATCGACCGCATCCGCGGCGAGTGGAAGATCGAGGGCTGGGCGCAGGATCCCAGCCACCCCGAACTGCCGGTGCTGCTCGAGGTGTTGCTGGAGGACCGGGTGATCGGTAGCGTCCTGGCCTGCGACCTTCGCAAGGACCTCCAGGCGGCAGGGATCGGCCAGGGGCGATGCAGCTTCGTCTTCACCTCCCCGGTGCGGCTCCGCCCGGAGGCGCTCGGCACCCTGCGGATCCGCCGGGCGGCCGACGGCGCCGAGATCCGGATGAGCGCGTCCTGCCGGGACGGCATCGGGGCGCCGGCCCCGGCCGGGCGGCTGCAGCTCGTCGCCTGAGGCCGGTCGCGCGGCCGGCGCCGCCCCCGCCTGCAGCCGGCCGGCCTCCGCCGGGCCGGCCGGGGCGGCGATGAGCCGCGACGACGCCGCGGCGCGACGGCTCTATGCCTGGGAGGATGCCGAGGTCGGGCCGCGGGATGCCTCCCGCGTCCCCTTCGCGCAGCTCCAGGCGCTGGTCGACCATGTCTGGGCCGCCGAGGGGCTGCGCTTCCCGCCCCGCATCCGGCCGCTGCCCCGCCAGGCCCGGCGCACGGTCGCGCGGGCGACGCGGCTCTCGATCGAGGCGCCGCCCGAACTCCCCACCTGGGTCCTGCTGCACGAGCTGGCGCATTGCCTGACCAGCACGGCCGACGGCGCCAGCGACGGCCACGGGCCGCGCTTCGTCGGGATGTACCTGCAGCTTCTGGTCCGCCACGCCAGGATGCCGGAGGCGGCGCTGGCCGCCTCCCTCCGCGCCGCCGGCATCGCCTTCGATCCCGCGGCGCGGCCGGCCTTCCTGGGCTAGCCGGCCGCCGCTACCTTCGCCGCGGATTGGGAGAAGCGGGAATGCGTCCACGTATCGCCTTCGTCGGGGCCGGCGCGGTCGGCGGCTATCTCGGCGGCCACCTCGCCCGGCTCGGCCACGACGTCACCCTGATCGACGCCTGGCCGGCGCATGTGGAGGCGATCCGCGCGCGCGGCCTGACGCTCACCGGCATCGAGGAGAGCCAGAACGTCACCGTCGCGGTGCCGGCGCTGCACCTGTCGGACGTGCAGTCGCTGTCGAAGGGCCCGCCCATCGACATCGCCTTCGTCTCGGTGAAGTCCTACGACACGACATGGGCGACGCAGCTCATCGCGCCGCACCTGGCGCCCGGCGGCTTCGTCGCCAGCCTGCAGAACTGCATCAACGAGCCGGCCATCGCCGCGGTGGTCGGCTGGGGCCGCACCATCGGCGTCATCGCCGGCACCTATTCCGGCGAGCTGGTGGCGCCCGGCGAGGTCATGCGCACCGTCCCGCTCGGCGGCACCCAGCGCGTGGTCTATGCCGTGGGCGAGCCGCATGGCCGCATCACCGCGCGCGTCGAGCAGGTGCGCGAGATGATCGCCGCCATCGACAGCGTCGCCGCCACGACCAACCTTTGGGGCGAGCGCTGGTCGAAGCTCTGCGTCAACGTGATGCGCAACGGCGTCAGCGCCGCGACCGGCCTTTCCGGCAACGAATGCGACCGCGACGACCGCATCCGCCGCTTCTCGATCCGGCTCGGCGCGGAGGCTGTGCGGATCGGCCAGGCGCTGGGCTATGCGCTGGAGCCGATCCAGAAGATCGCGCCCGAGGTGCTGGCCGCCGCCGGCAGCGGCGATGCCGCGGCGCTGGACAAGGCCGAAGGCACCGTCCTGGCGACGCTCGCGGCAGGCCAGCGCAGCGCGAGGCAGCGGCCCTCGATGGGCCAGGACATGATGAAGGGCCGGCAGACGGAGATCGACCAGATCAACGGCTTCGTCGTGGCGGAAGGAGCGAAGGCGGGATTGGCCGCGCCGGCCAATGCGGCGCTGACCGCCATGGTGAAGCGGGTCGAGCGCGGCGAGATCGAGGCAAGGGCGGAGAACGTCACCGGCATCAACGCGTGACAGGCCGGGGAGAAGGTATTCTCCCCGGACCCCTCATCCCTTTCTCCGCGGCCGGCACTCGCCGCGCGGCGGCAGCCGACCCGCAAAAGGGAAGGGAGGGGTTCGGGGAGGGAATACCTGTTTTCCTCCCCGACCTTCCCTCACCCCGCCTTCTTGGTGAAGTCCACCTTGTCGTTGTCGCCGGGATGCGGCGGCTCGCCGGTCGTCACCGCCTTCAGGTAGCCATAGGCATGCACCAGCGTGCTGGACGGGCTGTCCCAGTATTCCGCGCCCTCGCACTCCACCCGGATCAGCGCGATCTTCGGGTCCTCCGGCCCACCGGGGAACCAGACCCGCAGCGGCTCGGACCACAGCGCCTTCTGCTTCGCCGCGTCCTTGATGGTCTCGGCGCTGCCGGAGATCGAGACGTAGTTCTGCGAGGAGGGGTCGGAATAGGCCAGCAGCACGCGGCCGTCGTTGTTGGCCTCGCCGGTCACCGGGCTGCCGGCGGTGGCGAAGAACCACAGCACGCCGTCGAATTCCTTGTTGACGGAACGCATGGGACGGCCGCGGAAGCGGCCCTGGTCGTCCTGCGTCACCATCATCGCGATGTCGATATCCTTGATCATCTCCCAGACCTTGCGCTTGGCCTCGGCATCGCTGCGGGTCTCGGGCATCGGCGTTCTCTCCTGTTCGTGGATGGGTCGCGGCGCCAACGACCGGGCGGCGGGACGGTTCCGGCGGACGCTTGCCCCAACGGGTGGACGGCGGTAAGGCCCGGACCTCGACCGGTGCCGGTCCCGACATCGGTCGAGGCTTCGTTGAGCCGGCGATTCCCGCCCCGGGCCAGCCGAGGAGATTCCCCATGCCGCAGCCGCGCCCCGTCATGCTCGTCATCCTGGACGGCTGGGGCTGGCGCGAGGATCCGGCGGACAATGCCGTGCGCCAGGCCCGCACCCCGAATTTCAACGCGCTGTGGGAGGCCGGCCCGCGCGCCTTCCTGCACACCTCGGGGCACGAGGTCGGCCTGCCCGACGGCCAGATGGGCAATTCCGAGGTCGGCCACCTGAACCTCGGCGCCGGCCGGGTGGTGATGCAGGACCTGCCGCGGATCGACAGCGCCGTCGCCGACGGCTCGATCGGCGCGCTCCCGGCGCTGGCGGACCTCGTCGGCAAGCTGCGCGCCTCGGGCGGCACCTGCCACCTGATGGGCCTGCTCTCGCCGGGCGGCGTCCACAGCCACCAGAAGCACGCGGCGGCGCTGGCGAAGGCGGTGGCGGCGCAGGGCGTGCCGGTGGCGCTGCACCTCTTCACCGATGGCCGCGACACCCCGCCGCGCGCCGCGCCCGACTACCTCCGCACCCTGCTGGCCGATCTCGGCCCCGCCGGCGGAGCCGGCGCACAGGCGGCCGCCGGCATCCGCATCGCCACCGTCTGCGGCCGCTACTACGCCATGGACCGCGACAACCGCTGGGAACGCGTCAGCCAGGCCTATGACGTCATGGTCTCGGCCAGGGGCGCGCAGGCCGCCGACCCGGTCGCGGCGGTCGAGGCCGCGCACGCGAAGGACATCACCGACGAGTTCGTCCCCGCCACCGTCATCGGCGGCTACCAGGGGATGCGCGACGGCGACGGCATCCTCTGCTTCAACTTCCGCGCCGACCGCGTCAGGGAGATCCTCGGCGCGCTGCTCGACCCCGGCTTCAGGGGCTTCGAGCGCACCAGGGTCGTGCGCTTCGCCGGCGCCGCCGGGCTGACGCAGTATTCCATCGACCTCGATGCCTTCCTCGGCACGCTCTTTCCGCCGAACCAGCTCAAGGACATCCTCGGCGAGGTCGTGGCCCGCGCCGGGCGGACCCAGCTCCGCATGGCCGAGACCGAGAAGTACCCGCACGTCACCTACTTCCTGAACGGCGGCGAGGAGCGGCCCTATGAGGGCGAGGACCGCATCATGGTTCCCTCCCCCAAGGTCGCCACCTACGACCTGCAGCCGGAGATGTCGGCGCCGGAGCTGACCGACAAGGCCGTCGCCGCCATCGAGTCCGGCAAGTACGACCTGATCGTGCTGAACTTCGCCAACCCCGACATGGTCGGCCATACCGGCGTCCTGGCCGCCGCCGTGAAGGCGGTGGAGACGGTCGATGCCGGGCTCGGCCGCATCGCCGCGGCAGTGAGGGCGCAGGGCGGTGCGCTGCTGGTCACCGCCGACCACGGCAATTGCGAGCTGATGCGCGACCCCGTGACCGGCGGCCCGCATACCGCCCATACCACCAACCCGGTGCCGGTCTTCCTGATGGGCGGCCCGGCCGGGGCGGTGCTGCACGAGGGCAAGCTGGCCGACGTGGCGCCGACCCTGCTGAAGCTGATGGGCCTGCCGCAGCCGGCGGCGATGACCGGGAAGGCGCTGGTCGCCTGACCCTGCGCGGGCGAGGCGGGCGATCCCGCGGTTCCTCCCCCGCCGCGCCGGCCTGATGTTTCCTCCCCCGGGCGGCGGGTGCCGGCGCCAGGGCGGGCACGCTCCGGCCCGGCGGGGCCCCGCCGCGGCCGCCGGGCCGCCGCCTCCGGGCAGGCGCACCCCCATCCGCCAACCCATCCTTCCCTGGCCGCCCGCCGCCGCGGGGTGCAGACTCGCGCCGGCCGGCAGGGGTGGCGACGGGGCGGGATGAGGACGGGACGACCGGTGAGGCGGCAGGCTCGGGCGGGGGCCGCCGCGGCCTGGGGGCGGCAGGCAGCGGCAGCGGGCCTGCTGCTGCTCGCCGCGGCCGCCGCCGCCCAGCCCACCCCCCAGGCCGTGCAGGACGCCCGGCGCGCCGCC
>NZ_SMSJ01000008.1 GCF_004355005.1 Dankookia rubra | reverse complement strand
GTCGGGCCCGCGCTGCCCGGTCTTCAGCCCAGCCGCACCTCGCTCCGCATACCGCTTGCAAATGTCGAACACCCCGGTCTGGGTCAGCCCAACCTGCGCCGCGATCGCACCGTAGGTCAGGCCGGCCTGGCGCAGCCCGATCACCTGTCGCCGACGTTCCTCTTGCGCCGCCGCCGGCAGCTTGCGCATGTCCACATGCTTCATGCCCCCAACCTGGACGGATCCTACTCGCCTTCAAGACCGCCCAGGCCGGATCAATAAGTGGACATGGAATGGGCGGCATCGCCCGGGTGTGTCTTACCCGGTCCTTGTCGGACCTCAGAAGCGTGTCGTGCCAGGGTCCATCCCAAGCATCACCCGCCCTGCCGTCTCGTAGTTGGCCACCGACAGCCCGAGGTGCTGCGCCGCTGCGTGGGCATCCCGCCAGCACCGCGCCAACCGGCAGCCCTCATACAGAGAGGCAGAGCCTCCCGCGCGGTACATCATGTCGGCAACCTGAGCCGCCGACGTACCGACGTTCGCCAGGGCGAGACGGACAAGCGCTCGGTCCCGCAGGGTGGCGTCCGCCCCGGCATCCCACAACGCCTGGATGGCCTCGAACAAGAAGGCGCGTGCGGACCTCAGGATGGCCTCAGCACGGCCAATCTCGGCCTGGATAGCAGGCTTGTCCCGAAGCACCTGCGTCGAGCCGACCGATGCCTTGCTTTCCGCCAGTTCCATCAGCGCGTCGATCGCCGCCCGCGCGACCCCGAGCGGGACCCCGGCAACGGAGGTGGAGAAAACTGTCATCACTGGGAGGGCGTAGAGGCGCCCTGGCGTCGTCGGGACGGGCGTGGCCCAGACCATGGTACGAGCCTCCGGAACGAAGATGTCCTTGACGCGGAAGTCGTGGCTGCCGGTGCCGCGCAACCCTGATACGTGCCACGTGTCCAACACCTCGGTCTCCGCCTTCGGGAAGATCACCAGCCGGAGTTCGGGCGATCCATCCGCGGCAGCCTGCGGCGTATCACCTGAAAAAACCCGGCAGACGCCCAGCACCCAGTCGCTATGGCCGATCCCACTCCCGAAGGACCATCGGCCGGTGACACGGTAGCCGCCCGGCGCCACCTCGGCGCGCCCGGTCGGGACGAGGGTCCCGGCGAGCACCGACGCACCATCGCGGAAGATTTCGTGTGTACTGGGCTCTGCCAAATACCCTGCCAAGCGGCTGTAGGAAGTGGCGATGGCGGCGCACCACCCGGCCGACCCATCCGCCCGGGAGACTGCCTCGACAACACGCACAAGGTCGGCGACGGAAAGCTCAGGGCCGCCGAACCGTTTGGGCAGCCACAAGGAGAAGAAACCCGCTTCACGCATTTCGTGGGCGAGATTGGGCGGCAGGCTACGATGCTGCTCGATGGCGTCCCGTTCTGCCAGGATGCTGCGTGCGAGCCTGTCGGCGGCTCGCAGGAAGTGCTCGGCCGATAATTGCGACCACGACATGGCTGCGCCTCCCGCTCTGCGATAGCGGAGCCTATGATGCGCGAGGAGCCGTAGCCAACCGCGGTCTGCCTACGCGACTCGTTCGCTGCCGCTTATCCGGCCAGTTGAGGATGCCAAGCTGGCAGTCGCGGCGAAACTCACATGAGTTCGTTCGCCGATGACCAGCGTCAAGTATTATCCTGCCGCTACTAGAAGGCGATCGGCATCGGCTCAAAAGACGGCCGGGGTTTTTGCTCGGCCATTTGTTGGAATGCGCTCACGCCTGCCGCCCGCTGAGGTAGCACGACGATCCGCAATGGCTCACATCCGCGCCTCGCGCTCCCAAGCTCTACTGCATCCTCCACCGACATTGCCCAGCAGGGCGACGCTGAAATGCCCTGCCGGATAACCGCGTCCGGCCAGCGTCGAGTGATGACATCGCCGACCTCGGCCAGGGCAACTGCGGGGTGACGAATGAGCAGCAACGCCGTGCCGTTGCCGAATGCCATGCCCGCCATGGCCATGCTTCGCCACCGTGCACGTTGTCGGGCGGCACGATCCCGTACATCCCGACATGCCCGGCGCAGACGTGCGACAGCGGCCCGCAGTTCACCGGGACGATATTGCAACGGGACGATGGCGATGCTGACCGGCTCGCCACCCTCTACGATCCACCGCTGAACGCCGTTCCACCACCGCCTCATCGTTGTCTTGCCACACCACGCGCAGCCCGCCGACCGACATGTCCATGGACGACCATCGTCCGAGCAGCGACCCACCCTCGCCTTCATGCACAGGGCGAGGCGGTCCGCCACACGCTCGTCACCACTGTCGTGTAGCACGGCGATGACCCGCACCTGCGTGGCGACCATCTCGGCCATCTGGCGCCGGGTCGTCATCGCCTTACCAGCAGATCGGATGCACTCCCTTTCTTCCGTGTGCTCTCTTGGTCTGATTGCCGTGCTACTGATTGTGGTATCATTTGCTTCGACGCCGTAGCCACGTTTTTTCGCGCCCTGTCGATGATTCCGAAATCCCTGCCAGCATATGCAAACCTCTGCCCCATAAACTCCCTCGCGCGCATCATTTTTCTCCTGCCGATGCATGTATTTATGTAGCGAGAATTTCCGAGCCGAGGCGAACTCGCTCAATATGATCTGCATCGCCGACTGATCCTGAGCGGGGCGGCGAGACCGAGGCGGTCCCCTCGGCCCGGGACGCCACCCTGGGGCGCCACACGATCATCTATGAGGAGGTGGTCGGCCCTGAGTGAGTGTGGCGTGGCGGCAGGTCAGGGGCGGTGATTGGCTGAACGTTTCCTCCGGCATGGCGCCATGTGTCAGGATGCCGGGATGAACAGAAACAGCGAACCGAGCCGTACGCGTGCAGTACGCATCCGGGCCTACCTGGGAGAGCCCCGCGACGTGAGGCGGACCTTCCGCGCGCCCGCGGACGCGGACCTCGGGGCGTTCATGAAGCGCGCCGCGCTAGCTGTCCTCCCCAAGGACGAGGGCTGGCTACTCGCCGTGTTTTCCGTCGAGAGAACGAGCGAGAGCGAGCAGGTCGCGCCTTTCCTCGACCGGCTGGCACGCCGTCACATGCGCGGGAAAGATTTCGCCGCTGCGCTGGTGGCGACGTTCGACGGGGCACGAGCCGTGCTGGCGATAAGTGCAAAGGATAAGGCGTTGATCGAGCGGCTACGCACGGCGCTCGCCGGGAATGGACGCTGATCCGGCGCGGATAGCCGCATCGGACACGATCAAGAGCACCAAACCACTTGGATTAGCGTACCACCTCGCCGCGCTGCCCTACGGCTTGCCCGACGGCGGCCAAGGCTTTCAGTGCGGGCAGGTCCTTGTGTCGGTCCATCTCGGAATGCCGGTTTCGGGTGCCGCGCTACGTGTCCACTGGGTAGCGTTACCATGCGGCATCGCCGTCGCTATCTGGCCGGGAGGCCCACCGCCACAGGAGGACACCCGCCAGGACCGCCCACAGGAGGAACGCCGAACTCGACGCCATGCTCAGCGCCATAGCTGCGCCCGAGAAATCCGCGGACATCTTTGCCACTCCCCCCGCCGACATCCCCAGGCCGCCCAGAAGGCCAAGCGCGCCAAGCCGCGCGGGGTACTGCGCGCCCGAGAGGATCGCCAGACCGAAGGCGATCGGCGTAAGGCCGGTCAAGATGCCAAGGACGCCCGCCACCCCGATCTCGATCCAGCGCAGCGCGTGCGCGGCCTCGTAGACGAGCGGCCGGGCTTCGAGGCCGTGCGGATGATGACAGGCGAAGTCGTCACCGGAGGGAGCGCCGACCAGCCGTCAATCCAGCGGACGACGGCGCACACCTCCTCGACCGTCCGCTTGGGCGTCTGTATGCGCGTCCGCCCGGCCACGACCATCATGCGCCCGTACAGCACCGGCTCGCGGAAGCCCTCGATGACAAACCGGTTCTTCGACTGGGTGTCCGAGCCGCTGTCGTCGAAGATCAGCCAGTCGCTCTCCCAGCGGGTGTCGCGGATGGTGACCTCGCCCAGCGGTTCGTCGGTGCGTTCGGCCGAACGGTCATGCTTCGCCGCAGTGAAGGTGCGCGCCACGGGGTCGATCATTATCTCGGATGCATCGAGGTTCACCGGTATCGCTTTCTAGCGGCGGCGGTGGACGAGAATATAGGTCGCGGTGGTGGTGCGGCGAGCGTGAGAGCGACATCCGCCGCACCCAGGAGGGCGCCGCCCAGCGCGGCCGTCGTGGCGTCATTGACATCCCGCCGGTACTCCTGCTGGCGGGCGATGTACGAGAACAGCGCCCCTGCCCGCTCACAGGCCGCTGCGTCGCCCTGGTAGCAGCGCGCGCCGAAGGCGTTGACCTCGGTCTCAAACGGGCCGGGTCCGATGGCGCACCCCGAGAGCGCCAGCAGGACGACCGGGATCACTCGCTTCAAGGTCTGATGGTTTTCGTTCAATGTCACAACGATAGGTAGGAGAGAAAAGGCCGAGGTGTCATCCCCGGCCTTGTGCCGCCACTAACTGGTGAGATGGCAAGGTCGCGTAGCGGCGGAAAGCATAGAAGGGGGTTCGAATCTACACATCCCAAGTATTAAGATTCGAACCCCCACCACATAATAGCAATGAGCGCTTCGGAGCACGCCGAAGTATATCGCAATTCGGATCATTGCTGAAATGAATGCCGTCACGTTCGTGCGATACCCCGGCCATTGGCCGGGGTTTCGGTGGAGTATTCTATTTTTTCCGGTTGTACTTTGTCTCGTCTGGCTGCGAGCGTTGCCAGATGCCGCGGCAGCGCCTTCACCCCGACGACCTTGCTGCCACGCTCGCGCAAATACGGGCGTTGGTGGACGGGACTGTTGAGATCGACCCTGAGGCGGTTACTCTCTCGGCCGAGCAGCAGGAGGCCGATGATGCCTTTAGACGCTTCCGAGAGCGCGTCCAGGCGGAAATACGTGCAGATGAACACCTGCGGCGACGGTCGGGTCCGGCCGTATTATCGCCGGGTCAACCCGAAATTCCGCCAGCGGCTTCCCGACGACCTCGACAGTACTGAATTCGAAGCCGCCTATCAGGCGGCGGCCGCGGCCTACATCCGGTTGAAGGCCCAGGCCGCCGGTCGGGCACCCCCGGATGGGTCGGTCGCAGCCGCGATTGCGGACTATCGCAACTCGGTTGAGTTCCGCGAGCATCCGAGGACGACGCGGGATCACTACGAAACCTTCCTGCGCATGTTCGGCAATGAGTTCGGCCACCTGACGATGCGCGGGCTCACCAGCCGCGGGCTCGATGATTACCGGCTTGGCATGTACGAAGCGAAGCGCGCGGCCAGCTTCAACGAAATTCGTAAGGTGATGATCAACGTCACCAAGCATTTTATCAAACGCCACCCCGGCCTCCTGAAAGACGGGAACCTGTGGCGGGATATTGACCGGCTACCCATAGCCAAGGTGCCCGAGCAGGAGCGGCAGAACCGACCTTGGCCCCTGGATGTCATCGCCGCGGTGTTCAGCGCCGCCACGCCGGGCTTCCGCGCCCTGTTGACCCTCTACCTCTACACGGGCCAGCGGGGCGGCGACGTGGTGCGCTTTACTGTTGACGATGATGCGGTGTTATTTGATCCGGAGCAGTGTGTGCTGCGCTTCGCGCAGAACAAAACCCACCGGCCGATGGACCTGCCGGTGCCCGAGGAACTGCGGCCGCTGCTGACGCGCACAGGCGGCGGCTCGGCCCTGCTAACGCCGCGCGGCGTGCCGTGGACCCTGGGCAACGCCCGCGAGACACTGCGCACCCTGCTGACCAACCTCAACCTGCCACGGTACACGCTGCACGGGCTGCGCAGCACGCTGACGCGCGAATTGGCGGCGCTCGGGTTCAACGAGATGGTCATGATGTTGCAGTGTGGTTGGACAGATTCTCGGGAAGCGCGCCGCTATCTGCGCGGCGTCGAACAGGCGCGGGTGCTGGTGGGGGTTCCGACTGCGGTCGCGGGGCATTTCGGCCCGACACTCGAACAGGCCGCGCTGGCGGGCAACGAGCGACGATTTGCCGGGAAAACCGGACGGGCGGCGGCGAAGGCAGGTGTGGTCGGCAACGTCAAAGCGCGACGGCGCGACAGATAGCCCTTGACCGTTTTGTACCCGAAGATGAACCCTGTACCCGGCCGGAGAGTTCGTTTCGGCATTCCGCCTAGAAAAGGAGCCGGTTCAATGGCTTACGCTTGGCGTCCCCTAGGGGATTCGAACCCCTGTTACCGCCGTGAGAGGGCGTTAAGTTGTATCAAATTTGGGGTTCTTGGGCCACCCTGAAACAGCCTGATATGACCTATCTAACTGACTTTCAACACTCACTATCCCATACCGACCCATCGTGTGTCAGAGTGGGTATTGGAGATGGTATTGGAGATGGAGGATGCCTGCCAAAATCCGCGAAGTCAGCCTTGCTACCCGCACTGCGCGGACCAAGCTCACGGCAAGGGTGAAGCCCTATTACCGGCGGATCGGGGGCGACCTGCATCTCGGTTATTACCGGCCGATGACGAAGGGCTTGGCGGGCTCATGGATCGCCCGGCGCTATCTCGGCGCGGCGAAATATGAGACGGCGGCGCTGGGGCGTGCCGACGATGTGCCCGAAGTACCTGCGGACGGCACCGCAGTTCTGACCTTCGACCAAGCGCAGAGGGCAGCGGTTGAGTGGTCGCGGCAGAAGGCAGCCGCTGTCCGCGCCGCCGCTTCCGGCGCCACCAACGTGACCGTTCGGAGCGCGGTCGATGCCTATGTCACTATTCGGAAAGCGAGGGCAATGAAGGCGGGCCGGGATGCCGAGCTACGGCTGTCCCATCATGTCCTGGCCGCGCCGCTGGCAGATACCGCGCTGCTGACCCTGACCGATGGCGACCTTGC
The DNA here is from genome assembly GCF_004355005.1 of Dankookia rubra. Classification (GTDB taxonomy): domain Bacteria; phylum Pseudomonadota; class Alphaproteobacteria; order Acetobacterales; family Acetobacteraceae; genus Paracraurococcus; species Paracraurococcus ruber_A. The sequence goes on along the minus strand of NZ_SMSJ01000008.1, from coordinate 156,187 downwards.
CCGTTGGCGCAGCGGAATAGCCCGTGGTGGCCGTGGGAAGCCGCGGAAGACCCCACTCGCCCCTGCCACGCTGGCCCGCCTGTTGAACGATCTGCGGGCCGCCCTGACGGCCGCAGCCCGCAAGGCGAAAGCGCCCGCCGATCTGCACACCACGATTAAGGACGGGCTGCGTCCTCCGGAGGATCACGGCAAGGCCCGGCCGAAACAGGTTCTGCAAGATGCCGACGTACGGAAGCTGGCGGCGGCGGCTGAGGCCATTGATGCCGACTTCGGCGCGCTGGTGATGATCCTCGCGGCGACTGGCGCACGCCTTGATCAGGCAGCACGGATCACGGTCGCGGACTTCCAGCCCGAGGCGCGGCGCGTAATGGTCCCGCCAAGCCGCAAAGGCCGCGGTCAGAAACAGATAATCCGCATTGCCGTGCCACTGCCGGATGACGTCATCGCCCGGCTCCGTTCCCTCGCCGCTGGTCGCGCTGGGCATGAGCCCCTTTTGACCCGTTGGCATCATCGGCAAGTTGAAGGCGACAAGGCCGCCGGCACCCTTTACCGCTGGGAACGCGTGGACCGGCGCCCATGGGCGAATGCCGCGACCATGACACGCCAGTGGCGGGCGGCGGTGGCTTCTATCGGCTTGCCGGCCGACCTCGTTCCGTACTGCCTGCGCCATTCCAGCATTGTCCGCGGGCTGCGGTCCGGGCTGCCGGCGGCGCTGGTGGCGAAGGTCCACGACACCAGTGTCGGCATGATCGAAAAGCACTACGGTGCCTTCATCGTGGATGCGAGCGAGGACCTTTTGCGGCGCGCTGTCGTCCCGTTAGAAGCTGTACACGATTAAACTCCTTGCTGCATCTGGGTCTGGGCGGCCAGCCCGCTTCGAAACGGAGACCAATGCAGAACCAAATGGATCAACCAGCCGCTCCGGTCACAGAGCCTAGCTGCAACTGTAAGACTACCGGGCGATGCTGCGTGTTATTCGACGACTGCTGTTCGCAGCTGCGGCAGCGCTGAGTCGGCCATCGAAATCATAGGTCGCGAAGGTGCGGCTGAGTTCTTCCAGCTTGCCCGTTGCTGGCGGTCTGTGACGCTCGGGATCAGGCTCTTGCTTGGTCATAGCTCGCCATAGGGCGTCCCGACCGTAATTTGCGTCAAATTCGTTTCTGCAGAAACGATCAGCCAGTAGGAAGCGATACTCGTCCCACTTAGCCCTGTCTTCGTCTGTTGCTCGGTCCGGAAGGGTTCCACGCAACGCTTCATGGAAGTCGATGCGGAACCGACTGCCCGCGCCAACGGCAACGGGCCGGTTGAAATTTTCTATCAGCGCTAGCTGGCCGAACGTACCGATGCCGAGCGAGGCATGAACGCCTGCTCGCGAATTAGAGACGCCGGTCACGCTGCTCATGAGTGCGTTGACGCGTTGCGACTCAGCGTTGGCTCCTGGCTCGTCAGCCCTGGTGCCGCGCGCATTCGGATTCGACTGTGGTTGCTGGCCACCCCCCTGGTTCTGAGCAGTAAGCGGTGGGACTTCGGGTGCCCGCCGAATGTCGCGCGGAAGGGCGCCCTGCAGGTCGACTACGGCCCGTATGGCCCGCTGGGCGTTGCTCGAAAAACTGAACTCGATTCCTCCCGAGTATAGGACACGATTCACCGCATAAAGCGCGACTTGAGAACGCCCGAGGTAGCCGACATCTCCTGCGCACGCGGGACGCACAAGGTCACTCCGCAACTCGCTAAGCCACATAAGAAGGTTTTGAGGAAGGACCCGATTATAGTACATCTGCGGTCCTGAAAAATCGTACAACGCGTTTACGCGCCATGCGTCCAGGCCAAGTTCCTGTACATCCCGAAGATTGATATGGATCTCGGCCTGTGACGCAAAGCCGGCTCCCAAGTTGGCGGCGAAGTTGCCGAGAATGCCGGCTGCGCCAAGCTGCGCCTGCGTGACTCTTGCCACTGTGAGTGCAGGTACAGCACTTCGCCGCAGACGTGTTGGTATTTCATCTTGGTCAGCGGATCCGATCTCGAACCGCCCGGGTGGTGTTCCCTCTACATTCCGCGGATTCGGCCGGGATGATCGCTGTTGCGCTTGCCGCGTCGTAGGCGAGGAAGGCGGTGCGTCCGTTGCCTGAGTGCTTTCCTTGGCGGCGGCTGACCTCTGCGGGGCCGATTGACTCCTGCTTGCAGCGGGAGCTCCGTTCGGGATTAGGGGTTCATAGTGCAGGCGTTCGAGCTGCTGAGCTTTCAAATGCTCACGAAGTGAGAACGTGCGGGGGTCAACCAGCGGGTCCGGCGTGGGTGGATCGAGGGTTGCGATTCGAACAATACTAAATCGTCCCGAAACGTAGCTCGTCGCTCTGGCCCACGGGAGAGCATTTTCAAACTGCCGTGCCACCCATGCCGTTGCGCCAGTTCGCGGTGGTGCAAACAACAGCAGATCGCCGGGTTGCACATCCTCGGACACTGGGTAAAACCCGAACATGCCGAGCCGCCTCATGGCGTCGGACCATTGGTGCTCGACGTCTACTTCTGGTGGCCTCATCATTGAGCATCCACATGCAAGAAGGGCGACCATTGGGAGCGTAACGAAACGGGGCTTCACGTTGCCTCCCTGAGCGATATGTCGCACTAATTTCGAGTTGAACGTCCGCATTTGTTGAACCACGAGGCAAATAGTATGAATGTGATTGAGCTTTGGCAGTGTATTGCGTGCAGCTTCTTAGTTTGAACACGAAATAAGCCTGACCCATCAGGCGGGTCTCGACCCGTAGGGCATTGCGCTGGCTGAGCCTCACCATGTTGGGCCGATGTCTCGCACCAGCCTACACAGCAGTGTCGACCTGCCTCCGCCTTACGACCGCCGTGTTCCCCGCCCCCAGCCGTGGTGACGGCTGGAACGCCCTGGCCGACATTGAAGTCTTCGTCTTCGCGGTCGAGGCCGAGTTGGAGGCCATCGACCACGAGCGGATCGGCGTGCACCGCCGCGGCCGCAAGCCGGACCTCGCACTGCGGCGGCGGCTGATCGGGCTGATTTGGACGCTGACCTTCGGCGGCCTGCAGTGGCGCATCGCCGGCTGGCTCTCGGGTGTTCCGTTCACCACCCTGCACAGCAGCTTCGCGCGCTGGACCCGCCTGGAGCTGTGGCGCCGGCTGGGCCAACGCCTCGCGCTCGATTGGCGCTTGGTCCGCGGCGACGAGGTGCTGCCCTCGACAGTGATGGCCGACAGCCGCTCCCTGCGGTCAGCCCCGACCGCCTGGGTGCGCGGTATCGACGGCGGCAAGTTGGTCAAGGGCGTGAAGCTGTTCGCAGTCTGCGACAAGCATGGTTCGCTGCTCGACCTCGATTTGCAGCCGGGCAGCCGGCCAACAACGACGACCGCGCTGGCACATTACCGATGCTGCCGCAGCTGGCCGCGCTCGGCTTCCAAGGTGATCTCCTCGGCGACAGCGGCTTCAAGGGAGCGCCCTTCGCCGCCGCACCGCTCGAGCATGACATCCATGTCTCGGTCTCGCCCGGCGGCACGCGCGACGGGCGCTTCCTGCCAAACGGGATCAGGTGGGTGGTGGAGCGGCTGTTCGCTTGGCTCAGCCGCTACCGTCGCCTCAACGTCGTGTACGACCGCGCCGCAGACCTCTTTGCCGGGCATATCTGGATTGCGATGATCTCCATCATCGCACGCCGGCTCGTCGCTAAAATTTAGGTGCAGTAAGAAATTTATTCGCGTACAGCTTCTTAGCTCGAGTTTGGCCATTTCCGGGGCTGAGGCGGCGGAGCGGGTGAGCGGCTAGGCTGGGGCGTCCCCGCCAAAGGACAGCCGCCATGCCGCGCCTGCCGGCCCGCTTCGCCGCGGTGATCCTATGCTTTGCGCTGTTCTTCCAACAGCGGAGTTGGCGACATGCCGAGGTGCTGCTGATCGGAGCGATCCTGGCGCCGGGCCGGCGCACGGTGACCAGCATCCTTCAGATCAGCGGGCTCTGCCGGGAGCGGCGGTTTGTGAACTACCACCGCGTGCTGAACCGCGCCGCCTGGAGTGGCCGGGCAGCGGCGCGGGTGCTGCTTGGCTTGCTGCTGGACGCCTTCCTGCCGGCGGGGCCGGTGCTGCTGGGCCTCGACGACACCATCGAGCGCCGGCGCGGCAAGCGCATCAGCGCCAAGGGGATCTATCGGGACCCGGTCCGCTCCAGCCACGGGCACTTCACACAAGGCCAGCGGCCTGCGCTGGCTCAGCCTCATGCTGCTGGTGCCGATCTCCTGGGCCGGGCGGGTCTGGGCACTGCCGTTCCTGACGGCTCTCGCCCGTTCGGAGCGCTACTGCCGCGAGCGCGGGCTGCGCCACAAGAAGCTGACCGATTGGGGACGGGCACCTCGTGCTGGTGACCGACAGCGGCTTCTCCGCACTCGAGTTCCTGGCCGCCCTGCTCCGGCAGGAGGTCACCTGCGTCACCCGCCTGCGGTTGGACGCTGTTCTCTACCGGCCGGCGCCGCCGCGCCCACCCGGCACGATCGGACGCCCCCGGACTAAGGGCGAGCGCCTGCCGACCCTGGCCGAGGTGCTGGCCAACAAGGCCACAGGATGGCAGCGGGTCACCGTGCCTGGCTGGTATGGCGAGGGCGACCGCATCGTTGAGATCTGCTCGGATATCGCCGTCTGGCGCCACAGCGGCCTCCCAGTCGTGCCGATCCGTTGGGTGCTGCTGCGCGATCCCGGCCGGCGCTTCGACCCGCAGGCCCCGCTCTGCACCGACCCGGCACAGGAGCCGCTGCAGATCGTCCGCTGGTTCGTCCAGCGCTGGCAACTCGAAGTCACCTTCCGCGAGGTGCGTGACCACCTCGGCGTCAAGAGCCAGCGTCAGTGGTCGGACAAGGCCATCGCCCGCACCACGCCATGCCTGCTCGGGCTGTTCTCCATCGTCACCCTGCTGGCCTCGCGCCTCGACGGTCGTGCCCGGATCGCGGTCTCGGCCAGTGCCTGGTACCATAAGCAGCGGCCGACCTTCGCCGACAGTCTCGCCGCGGTACGACGGGCAATCTGGAGCGAGCAGGGTTTCGTCATGTCCCGGCAGTCCGTCGAGACCACAAAACTCTCGCCAGCCCTCCGCGAGGGCATCACCTATGCCCTCTGCCACGCCGCCTGAATGGCCAAACTCGAGCTTAGCGTCGGCAACGGCGAAGTCGTTTCGGACCGCGTCGTGAACGCAGCCAGTGATGCGCTGGCCCTGGCTGGGTCCGGTGCCACGAGGGCGCAGGCACCAGCAAAGCGATGCACAGGGCCGGCGTTTAACCTACGTTCTCTGCCCCGCCCTGCCATTCGATTGCCGCTCGGATTAGTCCGACCAATCAATTTAGGCGAGGTCGACAGCGGGTTTGCGGACACTCCGACCTGTTGGAGCGTGGTCGGATTAGTCGGATGGAGCGACCACTTTCCTGGTCAAATCGTCTGCCACGATGTACATAGGCGTTCAATCGGAATTTTCCCCCCGATCAGCTTGTGGCTTCCGTAGCGTGAGTTCGAATTCAGCTTCCTCCGCCAGTTTTCTTGGGCGTCGCGCTCTCTGCGAGACCGACCTTCGCGCTGAGTGGCAGGTTTCCACAGGTTTTCGGGGGAGACCTTTTGACTGGTCCGGCGCGGCGACGCCCGAAAGTCGCTCTCCGGACGCCAATTCTCTGCGGATCTCCTGACCTGGCCGATTTATTGAGATGGCCCTCATTGACGCGATTCCCTCACCGCCGAGCAGCGGCTAGGGGGCTCAGCGCGGCAAACAGGTCACTCAAGACAATGAGGGCCGTCTCAATAGTACGGACCTCAAGAGCCTAGGTGATAGGCGGGTTTCAGCGCGGTTGGCACGTACCTTGGTTCGAACCCCGCTTGCCCGAAATCCGCACGGCGAGAGCGAATACGTTGGTAAGGCCAGTAGGGCAGATCACTCCTCCTCCGAGAAAAAATCCTGGTCGAGGCGTTTGAACTCAATGGTTCGGCTGATGCGCACCCCGACACCGTGCTCGACCATCAGTTCGGTCAAGCGCTTCCCGGTGATCAGCACCACGCGCTGCGGGATTCTCGATGCGAAGTCGATGGCCTGGGCGGAGAATGCACAGGTCGTCACGAAGACGCTTTTCGACGCGCCAAGGCCGACGAGGCTGCCGGTAAATGCCTGTATCTCTGGCCGCCCAATGGTGCTGCCAGGCGCGTGCCGCTTGGCCTGAACATAGACCCGATCGAGGCCGAGAACGTCCTCATTGATAACGCCATCGGCGCCGCCGTCACCAGACTTACCGAGCTGCTCCGCGGCCTCCAGACGTGATCCCCCGTAGCCCATGGCTACCAAAAGTTCGACTATCAACCTCTCAAAGAAGGCCGGGCTATTCTGTAGAATCCGGACCAAGAGCTCATCGCGCAATGCCGCCTGAAGAGCCTTGTAGGCAGCGTCAACAATCTATTCGGGCGTCGCAACCGGTGGTTCCACCTCCAAGACCCGATCGGCGGCGCCGCCCTCCTCCTCGCCGCGGTAGAAATCGCGGAACGCCGGAATTGCCAGGAGGTACTTCGTGTTAAGCTCTGGCGGTGGGCTGCCGAGCGCCTTCCTACCCGCATCGGTAATCACGAAGCGGCCCCGCTTTGGGCTTTCAAGCAATCCTGCCTTGGTCACATAAAACTTGGCCCAGTGCACCCGGTTGTGGAGCAAACGCTGCTTCCCGCTGAGCAGCATCTGCTCGCGCTCCTCGTCGGTGAGCCCCAAGCGTCCAGCGATCTCGTTATCGGCCAAAGGTATCGACGATCCGCCTTTCGCCGCGACCTCCAAGACAGGTAGCATAAAGGATTTGTAATCAGGAATTGGCATCTACTGCCTCGACGCGCTCAGACCCCGCCGCGCTGCTCGACCGGAGCTTTCGATAGGCTTCAGACGAAAGCCAGCCCGTCACAACCTTCTGGAATGATTTATCATTCATAAATCTTGCAAATATCTCTTCATTTTGGTCCATCCGTTCAACGAACAGCGCCTCAAGCAGGTTCTTGAAAACAAGCTCAAACTTGTCATCTGGATTGACGGCTGCCGCCTGCTCCAGGGCCGCGTCGGAAATCGCCGCTTCGACGATCTGGTCAAAGAATAGCTGATCCGCCTGATTGAAGTCGGCTCCGAATCTATCGTTAACAACGTCGATCAAGCGAGACAGCGGTACGGCATCCTCGCGCGCAACGCCGCTTCCGACCTCGGATGGACCATCAAGCCGGTCGGCTTGACCTTCGCTTAGGCTAATGGACCCTTCGCTGATCTTCTGGAGTCGATAATACTCGAGGCGCACCTCGTCATCGAACTGGTAGGATGGCCCAGTGTCGCTTTTCGGCAGCTTGGTCGCGAGGTGCCGTAGAAACACATACAGCCGCTCGAGATCCGTGTCCTGATAGGGAATGATTTGGCTGAGGAAGCCATAGAGACTGCAGAAGGCCAGCAGTTTGCCGCGCCATAGCTCAGCCTCGTCTGGTCTTTCCTGCTGAAGCTCCTTGAAGCGTGCAACACAGGAGTCAAGCGCGGCATTCATCAGCTGGTGATCGTTCGGGCTCTGGCGCTGGCGCGGCTTGAAATAGACAGAGCTGAAGCGCTCAACGTCGGCAATTACATAGATCCCGCCGGCGTCGAGTTCGCTCTTGATCTCGTACATTCGGGCCGGATCGACGTTCTCACCGACCTCCGCGCCTTCGTAATAGGTCTTGAATGCCTCGCGAATCTCGTCGCGCTCGTTGACGAAGTCGAGGACGAAGGTGTCTTCCTTCAAAGGGTGGATGCGGTTGAGGCGGGAAAGGGTTTGCACAGCCTGGATGCCGGCAAGCCGACGGTCGACATACATCGTGTGCAGCAAGGGTTGGTCGAAACCCGTCTGGTACTTCTCGGCGACGAGCAGCACCTGATATTCTTGGGTGGCGAAGACCTCCGGCAGTTCCCTCTCGCGGACGCCGAGGTTCATGCCTTCCTCAGTGTATGTGACATCCTTCAGCCTGTCGTCCGTGACGACACCGGAAAAGGCCACAAGCGATTTGATGGCGTAGCCCTTTTCCTTGATGTAGCGGTCGAAGCTCTGCTTGTAGCGGACGGCTTCGAGTCGGGAGCCGGTCACAACTATCGCCTTGGCCCGACCACCGATCTTGTGTTGGGTCGCAGCGTGGAAATGCTCAACCATGACCTCGGTCTTCTGGGCGATGTTGTGAGGGTGCAGCTTGAGGAAGCGCGCCAGGGCCCGCGCTGCCTTCTTTCGTTCGACGTTCGGATCGTCCTCGCTCGCCTTGAGGAGCCTGACATAGGTGGCGTAGGTCGTGTAGTGCTTCAGAACATCGAGGATGAAACCCTCCTCGATGGCTTGGCGCATGGTGTAGCGATGCGCAGGCTTGTCGTCGCGTCCGAAGACCTTGAGGGTCTTGTGCTTCGGCGTCGCGGTGAAGGCAAAGAAGCTGATGTTTGCCTGGCGGCCGCGTTTGGCCATGGACCGGTAGAGCTCATCCATGTCCTCCTCTTCGCTCTCGGCCATATGTCGCGCAGCCTCCTCGCGAAGGCCCTGGCCGCCGAGAACTTCCTTGAGGTCGGTTGCCGTCTCGCCGCCCTGCGAGCTATGGGCCTCGTCGATGACAACCGCGCAGCGGCGCGCCTTTAGGACGCCGCCTTCGACCTCGCCGCGCTCCTCCGCCATCTTGGCTAGCTGGCGCGACACGAAGGGGAACTTCTGCAAGGTGGTGATGATGATGGGCACGGCGCTTTCGAGAGCTTCGGCCAGCTGACGCGAACTCTCGTCGATCTTCTGCACCACGCCGTGCTTGTGCTCGAACTGGTAGATCGTGTCCTGCAACTGCTTGTCCAGCACCACGCGATCGGTGATCACGATAACACTGTCAAAGACGCGGTTGTTCGTCTCGTCGTGCAGCGACGCGAGCCGATGCGTGACCCAGCCGATGGTGTTGCTCTTGCCGCTGCCAGCCGAATGTTCGACCAGATAGTTGTTCCCCACTCCCTCGCGCTGCGCCCGATCGACTAGCGAACGAACCGCTTCAAGCTGGTGATAGCGTGGAAAGATCATGGTCTCCTTCTTGACCTTTCGCCCCTGATCGTCGCGCTTCTCCTCGACCTGCAGGTGGATGAAGCGTGCGATCAAATCGAGCAGGCTGTCTCGCTGCAGTACCTCTTCCCAAAGATAGGCCGTGCGATAGCGTCGCCCTTCGGAATCTGGTGCATTGCCGGCACCGCCGCCGTTGCCCTTATTGAAGGGGAGAAAGTGCGTAGCTGGCCCCGCAAGCCGGGTGGTCATGAAGACGGACTCGGTGTCAGCGGCGAAGTGAACGAGCATCCGCCGCTTGAATTCGAAGATCGGCTCGCGCGGGTCACGATCGTTCCGATACTGGCGTAGTGCTTGCTCGACGGTCTGGCCGGTCATTGGATTTTTGAGTTCGACCGAGGCGACCGGAATTCCGTTGACGCTGAGCGCCACGTCCAGCGATTTCTCCGACGCCTTCGAGAAATGCAGTTGCCGGGTAATGCCGACGCGGTTTGCCGCGTAGCGCGCCTCAAGCTCCGGGTTGAGGCCATGCGCGGCCTTGAAGAACGCAATACGCAATGTCTTACCATAGCACTTGAAGCCGTGGCGCAGGGTGGCCAGTGAGCCTTCGCGATCCATCCATTTGCCCAGATCGGTCAGGATTTGGGCGCCGGTCTTTTCCCCGTGCAGCCCTTCCAGCGCCTTCCATTCCTTGGGCTGGGTCGCGCGGATAAAGGCCAGCACCGTCTCCGGAAAGATCGCCCGCTCGCGGTCGAACCCTGCCGCCGGCTCCGGCACGGCGCCATTGGCCAGCATCGTGGCTTCAATGACCGTCTCGAAGGCGCGTTCCGAGTGCCTGGCGTGGTTCATGACTAGACTTGGCCTCCGGGTCGCGGCTGAACATTCTCGGTAGGGTCAAAACAAATGTGTGCAGTGCCAATAAACGCTTCTCGAAATCTTTTTCTCATGTCGGCATCATGGGAGAATTGCAGCCAATATATTGAGAACATGCCCTTTCCCTTAGCGACTTCAACAATAAGTTCTCGCGTTTCAGGTGTGTCCTGCAAAGCAAGAATTTCCTTGCAGCGCTCAGCCTTCTGCCAAGCTTCCTTTCGCTTCAGCCAACGCTTGTCTGACTCAGTCGGACGCCGACCCAGTTTCGGGTTTCCCGGGTCTTTATCAAGGCCGGTGATTTGGATCAGCGCCTCAGCTTTCGCTCGCATTGCCGGCGGCAAAGTTGCGCTTGATTTGACCAGCCCTCCCGGGCCGTACTCGAAGGCGCGAAGGGTATTGTCGAGATCCGGCCAAAGAAAATTTTGAACCACTACTTGCTGAACGCCTTTGCTTGAATTGCAGTGAACGCAACCCAACAAAAAATTGGTCCACGTATTTCGCAGAGCTGGTTCCAAGTCTTTCGGCTGAACATGCTCCACCGCGAGATTCGTTTCGATCTGCCGTTCACAGTAGCTGCAATAATCGCCGAGCCGCGCCTGAAGGTCTGGGCCAGCATCCTGATAGTTCGTGTAGATTCTGGGGGCTGCTCCTCGCTCAACTGGTCGCATCGCCACCCCCGCGTGCCTTTGTTTCCCTTTCTAGCTTCAAGAGTGCCTGGAAGGCGGGATCGTCACTGAACGGAACTGAGAGTTCATTCAGGCGCGACTCTGCCGCGGCAACAAGCGTTTGATCGGGCGATTGCTGGCGCACCAGGGTGAAGTATTCCTCGGCCACTCTCATCATTTCCTGGTAGCGCTGGCTCTTTTGCGGAAGATCTACGCCCATCACGTTCTCGGAAATGTCCTCAATGCTCTTGTCCGAGTATTCGACAAAATCGTCAGGGTCGAGATTGATCAGTTCGCCCGGCTTCAGCGACTGGATAATGAAGGGTGAATGCGTGGTGGTCACAAACTGCACGTTGGGGAATGTCGCGACAAGCTTATCTCGGACCTCCCGTTGCCACTTAGGGTGCAAGTGCAACTCAAGTTCATCGATCAGTGCGACGCCCGCACCCTGCAGCGGATTAGGTAGCTCGGGATTTGCGAGTGCGAGGCGCCGACCAAGATCGCAAATCAGCGCCAGAAATGATCGTTCGCCGTCGGAAAGCTGAGAGAGGTCGAAGGTCTGGCCACCCTTATCGACGAGCAGCCTCAATGGCAATGACTGCACGCGCAGATTCTGAAATCCGCCCAGGAACGTTGCCAGCGCTCCAGATATCGCGCCAACGGCGCCGTCTCCAATATAGTTTGGGTTCAAGCGCGTCTCGTCTTCCTGGACCACAATTGCGCTGCGGTAGCGCTCCATGAAGTCGCGAAAGTTGACTGTTCTATTGAACAACGCGCCGGTGTACGCTGCCTCCTGGCCGCCCGGCGCTTCGGAACGCAGCTTCTTCGGGAGCCGGTATCCGGCCCGGTCTGTTGTGAAGTAGACGACCAAGGGTGCGGCATCGTCGGCCCGGGTCGGGTCGCCATAGACATTGCGGACGGCCTGTTTCACGGCCGGAGCAAGTTTTGTGACCTCTGGCGGCCGCGCACTGTCCTCCAGCTTGATACCGAACTCGATCGGGATGCCACCGCAGTTAATCTTCATTGAGAGCGACAACGTGCCACGCCCATCGTGTAGGTCGAGAGGACCGAGTGACCGGTAGCCGCTGCGGGCTGGTGAAATGTGCGGCAGGATACGCGAGGCAAGCAGCGCCAGCCCGTCGAGCAATGATGTCTTGCCGCGACCGTTGATTCCGGCAACAGCGGTGAAATTGGTGGGAAACGGGAAGGTTTGCCGTTCGCCGAAGGCCCGATAATTGTGTATTGTGAGTTCGCGTATCCGCATGACTACGCCGCTTCCGGGATGTCTATCTGGCCGGTGACGGCGGCGGCGATCAGCGCGCCGCGGCGTTCCTTCAAGAGCGTGATGGAATGCTCGGTAGCGGCGCGAAGTCGGTCGATCTTCGCAGTCTCGGCCGCGATGTGCTCCACGATCTGCTGCTGTTCATCCAGCGGCGGGACGGGCCACCGGGTTTCGAATAAGCCCTCGGGATAAAGCCGCAGCCGCGAGGACCAGACGCCCTTGGAGTAACGTGTCACCTCCTGTGCAAAAACGGGGATGCGGACCAGCGCGTCGACATAGTCGGGCAGCAGCCTTGGGCCGGGGGTGTAGACGTTGTAGGCAGGGCTCACGATGCCATCGACTCGGGCAATGCCCATGGCCCCCATCCAGGCCCAAAGGGTGTTTATGGCCAAGTCACCGGCGAAGCACAGCTTGTAGCCTGCCGTACTTTCGGCCTCGAACATATTGACGTCCTTCTCTGATCGCGGTGTGACGCCCGTGATGTGCGAGACGGTCAGCATTTCTTCGGTGCCCGTCTCGGATCTCTCGTCCCTTTCGCGGAACAGCCAGCGCGAACGCTCGACTTCCCAATGCGCGGGGATGTCGCCGAGCCAGTCGATACCAGAGGGGCGCAAGCTTGCGGCCGGGTTGAGACCGCGCATGACAGCATCGGCGACAATCGCCCGGCGCTTCTCGGCTAGCAGATCGAGCAACTGCTGCTTGGCGGCTATCAGGTCGTCAATATCGGCGGTCTCGCGGTCGAGGAACCGTACGACATCTGATTGCTTTTGTTGCGGCGGGAGCGGGATCGGCAAGTTGCCTATGAATTCCCAGTCCGCGCGAGGCATTTTCGAGCCAAAAGTGGAAGCGTCAACGGCATCGATAAACTGCTGTGATAGGACTATATACAAGCCGAAACGCGGGTGGATCTTTTCCGGACGAAGTGGAAGCAGCTCTGTACTGCATCGCCCGTTGAATTCTGCGATCCAAGCTTTCGCGAGATATGGCCGAAGCTTCCCAAAAAGAATGTCGCCTTCTTCAAACAAGGCAGAGAGTGATTCGCCCGAAGTCGACACAAACTCACCTTCGGCAGCCCCTGTCGTGGCAGACGGGATCAAACGTCCGGTCCGACTTTCAATGTTTTCGAGGCCGACATAGGGCCGGTCGCTATCCGGACCCTCAACACGAGCGCGCCGAAGTTCGACGGCATACTTCAATCTCAAAGTCTGCTGATTTGAAAGTGCGCCTTTCATTTCGTCACCTCCCGTAGCAGCCGGAGGATGTCGTTTTCCGCCTTCTTCAGATCCGCATCGATCTGCGCCAGCTTGCGCGGCGGGGTGAACTTGTAAAAGTGACGATTAAAGTTAATCTCATAGCCGACCTTATCCTTGGTACGGTCCATCCAGGCATCCGGCACATGCGGCAGTACCTCGCTCCTGAAATAGGCCTCGATGTCCTCCTGGAGCGGCACGTTCTCGAAGTCGCGCAGCTCGGAATCGGCCTCAAAGCTGGACCCCTTCTTTACGGGCGCGCCCTCCGGGTCCCTAACGGTGAAGACCGTGCGGAATAGCTTTTCCTCCGGCGCCTTCCAGCGTGAACCTAGCTTCTTGAGGAGCTTCTCGATGCTGGACCAGACGGCGTTCCAGTGGAGGTGCGGCTCGCGGCCGAGCGCCTTGTCGATGGCTTGAATATCGTCGAGCAGGTGCGGCGCGGCATCGAGGAAGCGCGCCTTGTCCTCCACGCTCATCTGGTAGCGCAGCTTCAGGGGCCGCTCGATCGTGACGCGGGTATAGCCGAAGTCTTTATTGTCGAAGAGCTTCGAGTTCTCATTCGCCTCGAAACGGCCATAGAGCCGCACGATATCAGAGATCTGGTCGGGCTCGTCCGGCCTGTCATCCCCTTCCAGCGCAGCGCCTTCGCCGATCTTACGGCGTTTGTCACCCTGGTTGCGGCTCATGGGAATCCACGTCCCGCGCGCATCGACGAGCTGGATCTTGCCCTTGCGCTCCTTCCTTTTCCGGTTTGTAACGATCCAGATATAGGTGCCGATGCCCGTGTTGTAGAACATCTGTTCCGGTAGGGCGACAATGCCTTCGAGCATGTCACGTTCAATGATCCAGCGGCGGATTTCGCTCTCGCCACCACCCGCGCCGCCAGTGAAGAGCGGCGAACCAGAAAACACGATGGCTGCGCGCGAGCCATATTTCTGAGCCTTCAGATCGACATCCTCGAATTTCGAGATCATGTGCTGGAGGAATAGCAGGGAACCGTCATTGACGCGGGGCAATCCGGCGCTCCACGGGTCGCCTTTCGGCGCCTTCTCGTGCCGCTGGACTATCTCTTTTTGCTGCTTCTTCCAATCCACGCCGAAAGGCGGATTAGCTATAAAGTAATCGAAACTCTGCCTTTCGAATTTGTCGCTGAGAAAACTATCTCCGAATTGAACATTCTCACCGTCGCCATTGTGGTCGATCTCCTTCAAAAGCACGTCGGAAGCTGCGGTCGCGAACGCGCGTTTGTTGTAGTCTTGCCCGTAAACATACAGTTTCGCGTCTTCGTGGTGCTCGCGCATATACTTCTGCGCGCCGGCGAGCATTCCGCCCGTGCCGCAGGCAGGATCGAGCATCCGCACGGCGATACCTGGCTTGCTGAGAAGGTCATCTGCATCGAGAAAGAGCAGATCGATCATGAGCGTGATGACCTCGCGGGGCGTGAAGTGATCGCCGGCCGTTTCATTTGCAAGTTCGTTGAAGCGACGGATCAGGTTTTCGAAGAGAAGTCCCATCTGCTCGTTCGGCACCAGACGCGGGTGCAGATTGACCCCGCAGAACGCACTGATGACGAGGTAGAGAATATTGGCCTCGCGCATGCGCTCGATTTCATTGCCGAACTCGAAATAGTCTAAGAAGATGCGGCGCACATTGGTTGAGAAACCGTTGATATAGCTGATCAAGTGGCTGTGGATGTTGTCGGGGTCACCTTTCAGCTTCTGGAAGTCCAGCGGCGACCGGTTATGGAAGCGATGGCCGGAGGCGTTGTTCAAGATCCGGTCAAGCGCATCGTCCTCCAGCTTGCCGCCCTTGCGGCGCTCGAACTCTGCCAGAACTTGCTGCTTGGTGTCCGCCAGCACGCAATCGAAACGGCGGAGCACAACAAGCGGAAGCATGACGCGCTCATACTGTGGCGGCCGATAAGGTCCGCGCAGCAGGTCGGCGATCTGCCAGATCAGGTTCGCGAGATCAGAATGGCTGGCCATACTGTGCCGCCTTCCAGATGCTGGTTGCTGCTGCTCGTTCCATTGTCGTCACGCCTTCGCCCCTTTGCCCGTTGCGGGCTTCGTCCCGGAGCGTCGTTTTTCAATCTTCCCCGATAGACGCTCGTACTCCTCGACGGCCATGACGATGACGACGGATCGGCCGTACTTTTCGATCGCGACCGGCTCCGCCCGCGCCAGATCGATTAGCTTGCCGAAGCCGTTCTTGGCGTCTCGCGCCGACATGCGTTGCATGGAGCAGCCCCCTACTCGGAGCTATTTTAGCTATCCTCAACGCTTCGGATAGATCGCTGAGGCGACAAATCCGAATTCGCAACATTCCTTTCCCTCTCTCGGTCGACGGACCAGTTCCAGGAGCGCACCTTGCATAGCTCAGGCCGACCGGACCTTATATAAAGCTCATAAAGTCCTGACCTTCTGCAGGTAGGGGTAGTTGGTAAGTGACGCGATGCGGCCTGGCTCTGCGATGAGGCGGTTCCAGGCGTCGCAGCAGCCCTCGATGATGGCATCGAGACCGGCAAACAGCCGGAGCGAGAGGAAGCGCTCTCGCAGGTAAAGCCAGACCCGCTCGACCGGATTGAGGTTTGGGCTGTAGGGCGGCAGGAAGATCAGGCTGATGTTGACCGGGACGGCAAGGTCGGCGGCGATGTGCCAGCCCGCGCCGTCGACGAGCAGGGCGGCATCCACCTGCTCCGGCAGGGTCGCGGCAAAGCCGTTGAGGAAAGCCTGCATGGCCGCCGCGCTGACCTCCGGCATGACCAGGGCGAAAGCATCGTCGGTGCCGGGGCGGATGGCAGCGTAGGGCCAGGCGGATGCGTAGCGGTGGTCGAGCACGCCCTCGGGACGGATGCCACGCTCGAACCAGGCTCGGACGCCACGACCCTTCTGGCCGACCCGGGCTTCGTCCTGGCACCAGAGCTGCACCTCTGCGTCGGGATGGCGTCGGGCGACTTCGCTCAACGCGCGGGCGAGGCCCCTTTTTTGAACCGCTCCTGCGCGGCCTTGTCCGCCTTGGGGTGGCGCGGCCGGGTCTTCTGCCAGGAGAGGCCCAGCGACTTGATGAGGCTTCGAATGCCACCCTCGCGGTAGGTGACGCCGAAGCGTTCCTCGACGATCCGGCACAGGTCGACGATGCGCCACGTCGACACGCCGTCCCGCTCCGGATCCGGGCCGTGCAGCACGATGGCCTTGAGCGTCGCCTGCTGGCCCTCGGGCATCCGGGCCGGGCGGCCGGAGCGCGGCTGGTCTCGCAAGCCATCGACACTCTCGGCATTGAAGCGGATCACCCAGTCCCGCAGCGTCTGCCGGTCCATCCCGGCCGCCCGGGCCGCCGCCTCTCGTGTCATGCCGTCCAGGACATTAGCCAACGCGATCAGCCGCGCCGCCACGCGACCATCCCGCTCTCGACGGGCCAGGCGGCGAAGCTCAGCCGCCTCCAGGTCCGATCGGACGATCAGTGGCGATCCCATCCCATGACCTCCGCCAAATCGGAGGCCACCGAATCACACTCCTTGCGGCTCGGCCCTACACAGGAGAATCAGCAGTTCACGCGGCGGGTATTACTCGGCGTCATCCTCACCCGCCGCAGCGGCGGGGCTGGAAGTTGGAGCGCGGCGATGCGTTGTCTGCGTGCGGCACAGTCGCCTAGCGGACGCTGCAACTGATGAGTGAATTGAGCAACGCTTTCCGAGGTTGGCGGCTCGGGGTGCGGACAGTGAATCGGACGTTATGGACGTCCATCCACGGCGTGACCCAAAGCTCACCATCTCTCCACGCCAGCTCGGTATACCTGCATCTGCAACAAGTGGCGGCCTCGTAAAATGGCGCGCAGCCACGGCGCCATCTCTCCTCGGACTGACACTATAGCCAATCACGCGTGCCGAGGCCGAGGAGGCTTAAACCGATAAGGCCGCCAAAGCCGGCGCCACCTCCGCAGCCGCTACGCCTCCCCCCGCCCCGTCCACCGCGGCCGCGCGTAATTGCCGGCGAGGCCGCGACCGTGGCCAAGCGGTCGAGCGCCAGCGCGCGGCGGGATCGGCTGAGGGTGTCCATGACAGCATCAATACGAAGCAGCTGCCCGTGGGCGCAAGGAAGGGGTTAGGGCGCAGACTCAACTGCGACTCGAACGTGCTCACGCGGATCTTTTCGGCATGCAAGCCGCCGACTGCAGGGCCTGCACGGGCCTTTTGTGCTCGGCCGCCGCGCCGGCGACCGCTGGCTCAGCCCGTGCCGAACGCGCCGCGCTGCTTCGCCCAGCCCGCTGGAAACGACTCCAGCAACTGCGGCAGCCCCATCCCGTCAGCCTGCCGCCCTTCCAGGATCGCCTCGAAGAGGTCCGGCGACAGCAGGGTCAGCCGCAGCAGCGTGGCAGCGCGTTGGGCACTATGGCGGTGAGGTCCCGGACCAGACTGGCCAAGCCCTCCAGCCGGAGCCGGATGTCGGCGCCGGCTGAGCTGATCACCACCCGCTCCACCAGCGACCAAACGATCCGAGCCTGCTCAGCTGAGAACAGCTGCCCCACCGCGGGTCGAGCCGATGCAATACGTCGCGGGTTTCGCCCTCTGTCGACTCCGGCGCCTCCCTGCGCGCCGCCCGCCAGGTGCCGACGACGATCTCGGGATGGCGCAGCAGCGCCCGCACCTAGTCCACCATCGCCGCATCGGTCTCCGCCGCCGGCACGGGCCGCATTATGCTGGCATCACGGCTTATCGGCTCGCCCCAGTGGGACCTCAGCTGACCCCATATCGTCCGCAAGCAGCACGACCATGCGAAAAACGATGTTCACGCTTCCAGAGACGGTGCAGCGGTTCACCAGCCATCATCCAGCCTTGGCAGATGCCCTGCCGCGCCGCACGGTCGTGGGGAAGCCTCGCTGATTGAGCCGAGGCAGCACTAAGGGGAACCAGGCCATGCGACTTGGCACAATTCTGATTGTGCTGAGGATAGCCGCGCTCCTGCGTATGGCTCCCGACCAGCCTGCGTCGGCGCAGGAATTCCCCCAGCGCACCGTCACCGTCATCTTCCCCTCTGCCCCGGGCGGCACGCTGGATGCGTTGGCGCGGTTCTTCGGCCAAACGATGGGCCCGGCGCTCGGGTGGCCCGTCGTGGTGGAGAATGTCAGCGGTGCCGGCGGCCTGGTCGGGTTGCAGTGCTTGGCCCGCGCTGAACCTGATGGCCACACCATCGTCTTCGGCAACATGGGTGTGCTGGCGGCGGCCATAGCGCTGAACCCGGGTCCGGCTTCGATCCGCGGCACGACCTAGCGCCGATCGGGGTGGTGGCCAATGTGCCGATGGTTCTGGCGGCTAGCCAGGCCAGCGGCATCCGTAGCCTGCCCGAGTTGATCGAGCGAATCCGCCAGCGCAGCGAACGTGTCAGCTTCGGCACTGCGGGCAATGGTACGACCAGCCATCTCGCGCCGGGCTTCCTCTTGTACTTGACCGAGCTGAAGGCGACGCTGGTGACCTATCGCGGCTCAGGCCCGGCGATGAACGACCTGCCGGCCGGCGTCCTCGACACGGCAGTCGGTCGGACGTTGACGGTTATCCCGCCACATCGTGGCGGCCAAGTGACTTTGCCATCGAATTTTGACCCATTTGCCTTCCCCCAACCTACAGGCTCCCGCTCGCACCAGGGGCTTGGCATGGACAGGAAAGCGAAAAGGGATTTGTTCGGGAGGCTCCACCGGGAGCATAAGTTTGGCATTGGGACGGTGGCGGGCGTCGCAGCCAAGTTCGGGGTGCATCGCCGCATGGTTCGCAGGCAATTGGTGGTGCGCTGCCACCGCCGCGCCACTATCCGCAACGCGCTAGGCCGAAACTGGACGTCGTCACCGCCTTCATCATCCAGGTGCTGAAAGCCGACCGCGATGCGCTGCGCAAGCAGCGGCACACAGCGCTGCCGGCATGGGCGATGCTCGCATGGATCGTCGGTTTCCGC
Organism: Dankookia rubra; assembly: GCF_004355005.1. GTDB lineage: Bacteria > Pseudomonadota > Alphaproteobacteria > Acetobacterales > Acetobacteraceae > Paracraurococcus > Paracraurococcus ruber_A. The sequence goes on along the minus strand of NZ_SMSJ01000008.1, from coordinate 137,138 downwards.
CTGACGATCCCTTTTTCAGTCGAATGTGGTCGGATGGTCGGATTACGCTAGGTAATCTGTGGGTTTGGGCGGTGTCCGACCTCTTGGATGGTGGTCAGATAGGTCGGATATGGCCAGCACCGGGAGGCATCCCGCGGCCCTGGCCGAGGCAGGAACCGCCGGGTTGTCGTGACAATGAGGGCGGGACGGTGGTGCCGCTCAAAGAGTAGCAGCGGGCGAAACGGGGAAGTGTCACCATGGGCCGCCGCCTTCACGAGGACGACGCCGCTCCACCGCCGCACAGTCGCCGGGGCCGTCCGCCGGGGAAGACCGAGCAGCGCTGGAAAATTAGGGGTGCAATCCTGACGGCCATTCAGGCCGTCAACAGGCGGTTGGGCCGGTCGCTGAAGAACCCCCTAGCCCGAATTCCGACCGCCGAAATCGTTGCTATTCTCGACCCCAGCGGCAGGCTTTACGGGGAAGGATACCGCGATCAGCGCGCAAGCCTGGAACGCGCTATTCGCGCTGAGCGCCGGGCCTTACGACATGGCGCTGCCCGCGATCCGGACAGTCCGCTTATGGGGTTTTTCGTCCTACCCTTGGCACGGGCGAAGGGACAGCAGAATCTTGCGAAGTCAGAAGAAAAGTCCCGGAAAATACAACGGGAGAGGGCGTCAGCCAAGCACAAACCCATGAAAAGGAAGGACAATTACCGTCCTTAAATCTATCCGGCGCGCACCGGGAAAAAGCTGCATATCTTTCGTGTCGCCCCGGCGCATTCCGCGCCACTGCGGATAAGGCGATACCATGCACCTCACGGAGACGGCTACCCGCCGCCCCTTAACGTCCCAGCAAGCCCCTGTGCCCGCCCCGCTGTCCTACGGCATCAACGACGCTGCTGCCGTGTCCGGCCTGTCCCGCAGCACGCTCTACCGGCACGCAACGGCCGGACGGCTGCGGCTGGTGAAGGTCGGAGGTCGCACGTTGGTCTGCGCTGCCAGCCTTCGGGTGCTGCTGGGAGCCGAGAGCTGATGCCGGCCGCCATTCCGATCCGCGCCGCGCGGCTGCGGCCGGCTAGGGCCTGAAGCGCAACCGCCGGGAGCCTTGCGGCGCCCGGCGGGGAACGTGGTTCAGCGGCGGTGGTATGCGGCCTTGACAACCGCTTTCTACCACCGCGCCACCTTCCGCGCCACGGCCTGCAGCCTCCTCGGCTCACATTGGAGTTGGGGTTTTGAACCCTCTGCACATCAAGAGCCATACGCACACGGCTGACCTCTCCCCGATCTGCATCGGCTGCGCTGTTGCGCTGACGATCTTCCCGGTGACCACCGCGGCGCTGGCCACGTGGGGCGACATGGAGGCCGCCCGATGATCGCCAGCAATCGCCTCCGACATGCACGCTTTCGCCGCACAACTATTGACTTCGCCGCGGTGAACCGCGTGGCGCTGCCGCATCTCGAACCGCTGTGCAGGCGGTGGCTGCCAGGCGGCCGGCGAATCGGGGCCGAATGGGTGTGCGGCAACCTACGTGGAGAGGCCGGCCAATCCTGCAAAGTGAACCTTCGTACCGGCCGCTGGGCCGATTTCGCCGCTGGGCAGGGTGGAGGCGATCCCGTGAGTCTGGCAGCGGCAGTGGCCGGCATCGGGCAGGCGGAGGCTGCACGCAATCTCGCGCGAATGCTTGACATTAAGGTCGGAGGCGGCTGGTGATGGGCGCTGTTCCAGAGCAGGACGCCGATTCCAAGGCGGCGGCGCTTGACGCCATGTTCGGCGCCGAAGCTGACAACTTGCTGAGTGCGGCGGACTGGGAGGAAATTTGGGCTGCCGAGGCGGAGCGCGAGGTAGAGAACAGTCGCAAGGATTCTTCGGGCGAAGCGCTGCCGGCAATGAACGCGCTCCTCAATCCGTTCGCTTTACTCACTTCGGCAGAAGTCGCGCACCCGTTCACCGGTCCTGCCCTCAGCGCAGCGACGCCACCCACGGGGGTCTGGCAGCCGCAATTGCCGGCGCCCAGTCAACCTCCCGAGGCTGTCGCCATCCGACACAGCCGGCACGGTGCGGCAGCGCGGCGCTGGATCTATCGTGATGTCGAACGTCGCCCGCTGTTCGCGGTGGCACGCTTCGATGCGAAGAACGCCGATGGCACGCCGCTGTTGAACCGGCACGGCAAGCCCACGAAGGAAATCCTACCGTACACTTACGGCACTTATGCCGGGCGCGTTGGCTGGCATTTCAAGGCACCTTTGGCCCCTTGTCCGCTATATGGTTTGGACCGCCTCGCCGCGCGTCCGAGCGCGCCTGTGCTGCTAGTCGAGGGTGAGAAGGCTGCGGATGCCGCGGCGGCTCTGTTCCCCGACCACGTGGCGATGACTTGGCCGGGTGGCAGCAACGCGGTCGGCAAGGCCGATTGGATGCCCCTGGCAGGCCGTAGCGTGACCATGTGGCCCGACAACGACGCGGCAGGCAGGAAGGCCGCGGCAGTGATAGCAAAGGCCGCCAGCATGGCTGTTGCGGCAAGCGTAGCGGTGGTGCAAGTGCCGGCCGAATGGCCGGATGGCTGGGACCTGGCGGATCCGCTGCCAGGAGGAGTGCTGCCCGACATGCTGGCAGCCATGCTCGCTGCAGCAGAGGCGCAACCGGCGGAGGATGCGCCACCAGCACAGCAACCGGTGCTATCGGCGGAGGAGGTGCAGGCCGTAGTAGAACGCGCCGCCAATCTAAACGGCGCCGCCTATGCCGCAGCCCGCACCGTACTGGCCGCCGAATTGCCGGGCGTTGGCGTGACCACACTCGACAAGCTGCGACGCGAGGAAGTGCGGCGGCGGCGGGCGGAGGAGCGCGAAGCGTTCGATGCCCTGGACGATGCCGTAGCTATGGAGGCCACGCCTACCGAGGTCGATCCGCCGCGGTGTGGTACGCAGGTGCGCTGGCCGCCCGGCTTTGTCATGCGGAAGGCCGGGTTGTTCCGTGAGGCGGAGGATGGCAGCAGGCGCATTGCCGGCCCCTTTGCGGTGCTGGGCAAGACGCGCGACACGACCAACCGCGGATGGGGCCTCGTGCTCGAATGGGGTGACGATGACGGCGCACCGCACCGCGAGCTAGTTCCCGGCCGGTTGATCCATGCCGAGCCTGGCGCGCTCGAAACTCGGCTGTATGAGGGAGGGCTGTTTGTCTCGCCCGATCCGGGCGACCGGCTAGCGCTGCGGGATGCGCTGGCCGGCATCAAGACGACGGCACGGGTTCGGCGGGTGACACGCTGCGGCTGGCACCTTCCGCCCGGCGGCGGCGCGCCTACCTATGTCCTCCCTGACGGGACTATGATCGGGCCAGCGGCCGAGCCGGTCATCTTGGACAATGCCTCGCCCGAGTTGGCGGCGCGCTGCCGCATGGTTGGCACCCTGGAAGGCTGGCAAGCCGAGGTGGCGGCAAGGGCGGTGGGCAACCCAGCCGCGGCCTTCTCCATCGCCGCAGCCTTTGCCGGACCGCTTCTTGAAATCGCGGGAGAACCGTCCGGCGGCTTTCACATGGCGGGGCCTTCAAAGACCGGCAAAACCACCGCGGTGCAGATGGGCGTGTCCGTGTGGGGATTGCCCGACAAGCGCGGCGCGCTGCGGGACTGGCGCAGCACTGCGAACGCCATGGAGGCAGCGCTTGAGGAAGCGTCTGACGGGCTGCTGGCCCTGGACGAAATTTCGCAGGCGGATCCGCGCGAGCTGGAAACAGCAATCTATCAGGCAGGCAATGAGGGTGGGAAAGGCCGGCTGCGGGCTGACGCCACCGCCCGCGCACGGCGGAGCTGGCGCGTGCTGATCCTCTCGACCGGGGAGGTGACGCCGGCACAGAAAGCGGCGGAGGCGGGCAAGGGAATGCGGGCTGGCGCAGAGGTGCGACTGCCAGCGCTGCGCTTCGCGGCGGAGGCCGCGACGATGTGGCCGGCACTCCACAATGCCGCAGATCGTGCCGGCCTCTGGCGCACGATCCATGAGACCATGCGGCGGCATTACGGCACGGCGGCACGGGCCTTTCTCGCCCGGCTGGCGGAGGCGCGAACCTCTGACGAAGCCGGGTTACGGGCGGCGGTGGGGGAGTCCCGGCAAGCCTTCCTCGGTTCGCATCTTCCGGCCGATGCTCCCGACCAAGTCCGCTCCGTGGCGGCTCGCTTCGCGCTGGTAGCGGCGGCCGGCGAGATGGCGACGGATATGGAAGTGCTGCCCTGGCCGGCGGGCGAGGCAACCCGCGCCGCCGCTGCTGGCCTTGCCGCCTGGCTGTCCGACCAGGGCAGTGCCACCAGCGGCGAGGATGGCGCGGCAGTGCAGGCGGTGCGGGCGTTTATTGAGCGCCACGGGGAGGCACGGTTTGGGGTGATCGGACGCGATCAAGGCCGGCGGATCATGGAGGGGGACGGGCGGCCGGTGCCGAATCGGGCCGGCTGGCGCCTCCGCCCGAAGCGGGAGGACGAGGGCTGGCGCTTCCTGTTCCTGCCGGAAGTGTGGCGGGCAGAGGTGTGCGCCGGCCTTGATCCCGCGAATGCAGCTCGCGCCCTATTACGGGCCGGGCTGCTCATCGGCGGAGATGGCAAGAACTTAGCCCGCAAGGAATGGATACCGGGCGAGGGCCGCCAGGTACGGGTCTATTTGGTGGCCGGGAGCATTCTCGAATGACCCGGCGTGCCATTGGGGCGGCGGTATCCAAAAGATCCGACCGCCCTGTTGCGGGTCGGATCGAGCCAAAGTCCGCGGATCTCCTCGCTAAATCCGACCATCCGAGACCATCCGACCAGAGGTGGGGAGAGCAAGCCGGGAATTAGGCTTGGTCGCCGACGCGATGGCGCGAGCGGATGCGCCGCATCAAACCCGCGGCCGCTGGGGAGGCGGCGCAGAGCTGTGGCGGGGATGTGCGCGGGCTTGAGTCCTCCCCTTCCGGTCAAGCGGAGTCAGCAAGCGATTCATTGGACGTGATGGCGGCCCGTGCGGCCTGGCTGCTGCGATGGGTAGAAGTTGCTTGGACGGCCTGGGAGGCACCCAACGTAGGAGCGCCGCCGTGCGATGTTGCGGCCGATGATTGGGCCGAGGTGGACGCCTTGATAGTGAGCTGCGACCGAGCCGGATATGCGAGGGCTGATCTGTGAGGGCTGATCGATGACTGATTCCGAAGTGCCTGAAACAACAGGCCGGGATCACGCTGGCCGATGGCAACCCGGCGGATCGGGTAACCCCGCAGGCCGCCCGCGTGGTGCCCGACATGAAGCGTTGCTCGCACTCGACGCCATCGGGGCCGACAACGCCTACGAGGTGATGCGCGCGGTGGTGGGTGCAGCACGCGCCGGCGACATGCGGGCCGCAGAAATCCTGCTGTCCCGGCTCTGGCCGCAGCGAAAAGGCCGCCCGGTGGCGCTGGACCTGCCGGCGCTGAACACGGCGGCGGATGTGTCGGCGGCGCTGGCGGCGACAGCTGCCGCGATGGCCGAGGGCACCCTGTCCCCGGAGGAAGCCGGCGCCGTCGCCGCGGTGATCGAAGCACAGCGCCGGGCCATCGAAACACTAAATTTGGAGGCGCGCATTGCGGCGCTGGAGGCGCAAGGCTGAGCATGACCGGCCTGAGCAGCCTGGCCGAGCGGGTCGCGACGATGGAGCGGAATGAAGCGGTGGGCGGAGTGATCTTCGCCATCAGACAAAGTGGCGAGTTGGCCGAAGCCGCCATGCGTCGCAGGTTCAGCACCAAAGGCCCGTCCCAAAGCGCTCGCGTCGTGCTGGTGGTGGCCGGCATTGACCGTGCGGACGATGATGGGGTGGACCCATGAGGGACTTGTCCCGCCGGCTGTTCATGCTGGAGGCAAAGGCGGGCCAACCCGGCGAGAGATTCTGTCTGTTCCTGAAACCGGGCGAGGATGTCGCGGCTGCCCTGACCAGCACGTTCGGCACGGCCGGCGCACCTCCGGGGGCGAAGATCACGTTGTTTTCGTGCATGTTGGAGCAGGACTGTACCGGCGCCAGGACATGGGCTGCGTGAGCGGCCGAGCTATCGCCCGCCGGGTGGACGCCCTGGAGCGGGCCATGCCGCTGCCGGACCTCTCAAAGCTGACGGAGGCCGAGTTGGAGGCCAGGGTGATGAGCGACGTGGAGGCGTGGCGCGACGCCGAGATGCGGGCGCTGGCGGACCCGTCCAGCACAATGGCACGGCGAACGCAGGCCGAGGATGCGCTGCGGGTGGTGGCGGAGATGTTGGCGTGATGCGGCTGGGAGCACGGCTGGTGTAATTAACCCCCCCTGACTTGTGCGGCGTAGCGGTCAGGCCGTGACAGTCGTCAGGATGGTGCCAAAGACGCTGGTGTTTGGCGCGAGGCACGCGGTGGCGACCACGGTGCGCACGTCCGCCTCGCCCTGAGCGGCGCACATCGCGCGATAGCCGTTGGTGACCTTGCGCTGGATCACGGCGGGGCGGAGGTCGCGCTCGCAGGCGTTGTTCGTCGCCTCGACCCGGCCGGGCCAATCCACAAAGGTCAGAAGCTGGTCGCGCGCTCGCCACAGCTTCGCTTGCAGCACCCGCGTCAGCTCGCACAGGCAGGTCTGCTGGGCCAAGCCGTGGCCCTGCTGCGCCGCGTAGCGATTCGAGAGCCAGACCGCGGGGCGGGGCCCGGCCATCATGGCGCGCACGACGGAGGCGGCGCGTGCCGGCTTCGCTGCGACGCACCTACCCTTCCGCGGCGCGGCGCAGACCATCCCGGCCATGCTGGCGGGCGACGTCCACTACGCAGTGGACATCCTCGCCAGCTACGTCCCGGTGATCCGGAAGGGGCGCATACGCGCCCTAGCGATTGCCAGTGCCGAACGGCGGCCGACCCGGCCCGAGGTGCCGACCACGGCGGAGGCAGGGATAGACGGCTTCGAGATCACCTCCTGGCACATGTGGGCCGCCCCCGCCGGCACGCCGCGGTCGGTCATTGACCGGCTGGTCGAGACAATCCGCGGCCTCTACGTCGACCCGGGGCTGGAGCAGCGCGCGCTCGGCATGGGCGCGCGGCTGCTCGGCTCCACCCCGAAGGAGGTCGCGGCGCGGCTGGCGCAGGAGCGTCCTGTCTGGGCGGAGGTTGTCCGCGTCTCTGCGCGAAGGCGGAGTAGCCCGCCCGCCGGCCAGGAACATGCGGACGGGCCGCTGGGACGGCAGCCTGGGACGCGAGGCCTGTCCGGCGGGCGGAGCTATCACATCAGAACGTCAGCCGTCGGAGCCTTCCGGACGGCGACGGTGGATACCGTCCGTCTGAAGTGCACCACTAGGTTCCGCCGCAGCTATGGAGGCTCCTCCCCTGGGAGCAACCATCCCACTGCGCATCATGCCGTGTCAGAGTGAGTATTGGAGATGGGATTGGAGATGACGCGCTTGGCTACATCTAACCCACTGAAAACGCTGGCGTCCCCTAGGGGATTCGAACCCCTGTTACCGCCGTGAGAGGGCGGTGTCCTAGGCCTCTAGACGAAGGGGACTAAAGGCGGCGTGGCGGGCTTCTAGGGCCCGCCCGCCAGGGGGTCAAGCACCCTTGGCCGGTTTTCCGCCCGCGCGGCGCGCCGCGTCGTAGCGCCCGTCCCGGCAGGCCTCGGAGCAGTAGCGCACGCTCTCCCAGTCCCGCGCCCACTTCTTCCGCCAGGCGAAGCTGCGGCCGCAGGCGGCGCAGGTCTTCTCCGGCAGCATGGCCTTCCAGTGCGCCATCAGCGGCCCGGCCGGATCTCGCCGACCACCCTGCCGCGCTTCGGCTCGACCAGCAGCACCCGCTCGCCGTCCGGCCGCGTCACCAGCACGCCGATCCCGCTCTCGGTCGCGGCGATGCCGGTGATGCGCGTGCCCTCCGGCTGCTCCAGCGCGGTCTCCCACCGCCCGCTGCCGCTACCGCCGCCAACCCGCTGGACGAGGATCATCACCAGGGCCAGGGTGCCGCCGACGATCAGCACCCCCATGACGACGACGAGTATCTTGAGCGCACGCACCGGCCATCCCCCTGAATCCACCGCCGCCGAGACCGTCACCCTGGTCGCGGCGCCCGGGCAGGCCGGCCTCCGGGCCGACCGCTTCCTCGCGGAGGCGATAGGTTCGCTCTCGCGCTCCCGCGTCAAGGCGCTGATCGCCGCCGGCGCCGCGACGCGGGACGGCAAGCCGCTGCGCGACGCCGCCGACCCGGTGCGTCCCGGCAGCACCTACAGCCTGACGATCCCCGGCGCCGTCTCCGCCCTGCCGCTGCCGCAGGACATCCCGCTGGCCATCCTGTTCGAGGACGCCGACCTGATCGTGCTCGACAAGCCGGCCGGCCTCGTCGTCCACCCCGCCCCCGGCAACTTGGACGGCACGCTGGTGAACGCCCTGCTGGCGCATGCGGGGGAGGACCTGCCGGGCATCGGCGGGGAGAAGCGGCCGGGCATCGTCCACCGGCTCGACAAGGACACCTCCGGCGTCATGGTCGTGGCGAAGACCGAGCGCGCCCACCGCGCGCTGTCGGAAGCCTTCGCCACCCGCGACCTCGACCGCGAGTACCTGGCCTTGGTCTGGGGCCTGCCCGATCCACCGGCCGGGGAGATCGAGGCCGCCATCGGCCGCCACCCGATCGACCGCAAGCGGATGGCGGTGGTCGAGCGCGGCGGCAAGCACGCCCTGACCCGCTACGTCACCGAACGGGCCTGGGGCGGCGGCTGCACCCTGCTGCGCTGCCGGCTTGCCACCGGCCGGACCCACCAGATCCGCGTTCACCTTGCCGAGATCGGCAACCCAGTGGTGGGAGATCCGGTCTATCTTCGCCGCACGCCCGCGGCGTCACGCAGCCTGGCGGAGCCGGTTCGCCAGGCCCTGCTCAGCTTTCCCCGCCAGGCGCTTCACGCGGCGACACTGGGCTTCCGCCACCCCGTCACCGGTCGGGCGCTGAGCTTCTCCGTCCCGCCGCCGGCGGATTTCGCAGCCCTTCTCGGATTGCTGTCAGGTAACGGGGAGTAACCAACCCCGATACTCGGTTTTTCTGGACAGCGGGGACTGGGAACGGTACAAACCGTGCCAAGGCAGCGTCATCGGGTGCCGAACAAGCCCTTCCCGCCAATCTCGCCCCGTCGTGACCGGGGCTGGCGCGGTCGGGTGGGCCCGCGTGACGTTCGAAATGCCAGGATCGTTCGCGGACAGGGCCCCGCCGTCACGGGGTGGCCCTTCGCGCGCAGGAGGCAGATGGACCCTATGGCTTCCAGCTCGGTCATTCCGATTGCCCCAGAGGGCAACCTCTCCCGCTATCTGCAGGAGATTCGCAAATTCCCCATGCTCTCGCCCGACGAGGAGCTGTCGCTCGCCAAGCGTTGGCGCGACGAGGGCGACGAGCGCGCGGCCCACAAGCTTGTCACCAGCCATCTCCGGCTTGTGGCCAAGATTGCCATGGGCTACCGCGGCTATGGGCTGCCGGTCGGCGAGCTCATCTCCGAGGGCAATGTGGGCATGATGCAGGCGGTGAAGCGGTTCGATCCGGACCGCGGCTTCCGCCTGGCCACCTATGCCATGTGGTGGATCCGTGCCGCCATCCAGGAATACATCCTCCACAGCTGGTCGCTGGTGAAGATGGGGACGACGGCGGCGCAGAAAAAGCTCTTTTTCAATCTCAGGCGCTTGAAGGGCCAGATGGCGGCCCTCGAGGACGGTGACCTGAAGCCTGAGCAGGTGGAGAAGATCGCCCGGGTGCTCGCGGTGCCGGAACAGGACGTGGTCTCGATGAACCGCCGCCTGGCCTCCCCCGACCATTCGCTGAACGCGCCGGTGCGTGCGGACAGCGAGGGCGAGTGGCAGGACTGGCTGGTCGACGAGCAGGAGACGCAGGAGTCCGAGCTCGCCGACCGCGAGGATATCGGCAACCGGCGGATGCTGCTGGGCGAGGCCCTGAAGACGCTGAACGAGCGGGAGCGCCACATCCTGATCGAGCGGCGCCTGAAGGACGAGCCGACGACGCTCGAGGAGCTCAGCCAGCAGTACAACATCAGCCGCGAGCGCGTGCGCCAGATCGAGGTGCGCGCCTTCGAGAAGTTGCAGAAGAGCATGAAGACGCAGATCGTCGAGCGCAGGCTCGCGGTCTAGCCGAAGGCTCAGGCGAGCGGGTCCGACCCGCAGCGCCCATGTCCGGATCAAGAAGGGGGAGGCTTCGGCCTCCCCCTTTGCAATTGAGCCGCTCGACACCCTTGGCCGCCGCCCCATCTTCCGCGGCATGATGGATTCCTCGCCGCTGGCGCGCCGGCTCGGGCTTGCGCGCGCCGCCATCCTGCACGTCGACGATCTCGGCATGTGCCATGCCGGCAACCGGGCCTTCCTCGGCCTCGCGGCGCGCGGGCAGGTCACCTGCGGCTCGGTCATGGTGCCCTGCCCCTGGTTCCGCGAAATCGCCGAGGCCGGCGCCGCCGACCCGGGGCTCGACCTCGGCATCCACCTGACGCTGACCAGCGAGTGGCGGTACTACCGCTGGGCGCCGGTCTCGACCCGCAGCCGCGCCTCCGGCCTGATCGACGATGACGGCTATTTCTGGCGCGACCTCGACGCGCTGCGGCGGCACTTGGTGCCGGAGGCGGCCGAGGCGGAGTTGCGGGCGCAAGTGGAGATCGCCCTCGCCGCCGGTTTGCGGCCGTCGCATTGCGATGCCCACATGGCCGGCGCCATGCTGCCGGAACTGCTGGGCTGCCACGTCGCCCTGGCGCGCGAGCACGGCATGGTGCCGGTGCTGCCGCGGCGGATCCGCTTCGCCCCGGACCCGGTCGCGTATGAGCAAGCCGTCGCTGCGCTGGATGCCGCCGGCCTGCCGCTGCCGGACGGCCTCCGCGGCACCCTGGCCGTGCCGGCGGAGCAGACCCGAGCCGCCTACCGCCACATGGTCGAGACCCTGCCTGAGGGGGTCACCCACCTCGCCCTGCATTGCGCGACGCCGGGCGACATCGAGGCGATCGCGCCCGAGCATGCGGGATGGCGGATGCGGGAGCACGCGCTGCTGGCGGAAGGCGCCATCGAGGATTGGTGCGGGGCGGCCGGCGTCACGCCGATCGGCTACCGCGCCGTCCAGCCATTTTGGCCCCCACCCCTGGCATAGGCGTTGCTAACCTTCGGGCCAGCCGCCTCAGCGACAAGGCCCGATGCCCGATCTCCCCATGACCCTGCCGGCCGCGGCCCCGACCATCCCGCGCCGGCCCCGCGCCGCGCTGCCGCGCCCGGCCTATGGCGCTGCCTCCGTCGCGGCCATGCTGCTGGTCTGGTGGGCGATCTCGGGCGGCCGGTTGATAGCAGCCGACCTGCTCCCCTCCCCGGCCCAGGTCTGGGCGGCGGCGGTCGAGATCCTGCGCGACGGCTACCGGGGTACCACCCTGCTCGGCAACATCCTCTCGACCCTCGGGCGGCTGGCGGGCGGCTTCGGCCTGGCGGTGATCACCGGCGTGCCGCTCGGCCTCTGGATGGGCCGCAACCGGCTGGTCGGCGCGGCGATCGACTGGATCATCCAGTTCCTCCGGCCGCTGCCGCCGCTCTCCTACATGATCCTGCTGATCCTATGGCTCGGCACCGGCGATGCCTCGAAGACCGCGCTGCTCTTCCTGACCGCCTTCCCGATCGTCGTCGCCGCCAGCGCCGCCGGCATCAACGGCGTCCGCCGCCAGCGCATCCAGGCGGCCGAGGCGCTCGGCGCCTCTCCATCCCAGATCTTCCGCCACGTCGTGCTGCCCTCCGCCGCGCCGATGATCTTCACGGGGCTGCAGATCGCGCTGGCCGCCGCCTTCTCGACCGTGGTCTCGGCGGAACTCATGGCCGCCAGCGACGGTCTCGGCTGGATGGTCATCTCGGCCAGCCATTTCCTCCGCAACGACGTCATCATCCTCTGCATCCTGGTACTCGGCCTGCTCGGCGTCGCACTCGCCTGGGGGCTGCGGGCGCTCGACCGGCGGATCGTCCATTGGCGCGGGCGGGACTGATGCGGCGCGTCCCCGGCTTCCTCGTCACCGCCCTCTCGGTCGCGCTCGTCCTCGGCGCCTGGGTCTTCGTCACCACCAACGGCCTGGTCCGCGACCTCTTCCTGCCCGGGCCGCGCGACCTATGGCTCGGATTCTCCGAGCTGATGGAGGACGGCTACAAGGGCCGCACCATGGCCGAGCACCTCGGCATGAGCCTGCTGCGCGTCGGCGCCGGCTTCCTGACCGGCGCGCTCGCCGGCACGGTGCTCGGCCTCGCCATGGGCACCTCGCGCCGGCTCGACGCCGCGGCGGCGCCCTTCGTCGAATTCCTCCGCCCCCTGCCGCAGCTCGCCTATCTCGTGCTGCTGATCGTCTGGCTCGGCATCGGCGAAGCCAGCAAGATCACCATGCTCTTCCTCGCCGCCCTGCCGGTCGCCGCCATCGCCGCGCGCGACGGCGTCCGCAACATCCCCCCCGAGCGCCTCCGCATGGCGCAGTCGCTCGGCGCCTCGCGCGGGCAGGTCTTCTGGCACGTCGTGGCGCCCAGCGCATTGCCGGAGATCCTGACCGGCGCCCGCCTCGCGCTCGGCATCGTCTACGGCACGCTCATCGCCTCCGAGATCATCGCCGGCAGCAACGGCATCGGCTGGATGATCCTCGATGCCGGGCGCTTCCTGCGCTCCGACTATGCCTTTGTCGGCATCCTGGTGATCGGCCTGACCGGCATCCTGATCGACCGGCTGCTGCTGCTGCTGGAACGCCGGGTCGTCCACTGGGCCGGCCGCTGAATCCCCGCATGAGGAGACCACGATGCCCCAGCTCACCCGCCGTTCCGCGCTCGCCGCCGCGACGCTGCCGCTCTTCGCCTTCCGCGCCCACGCCGCCCCGGCCAAGGCCAATGTCGGCTTCTTCACCGAGGCCAAGCCGACCATGATCGCCAAGGGCCAGGGCTGGTTCGCCGAGGGCGTCGGCGCGCCGATCACCTGGACCGAATACGGCAGCGGCGCCGAGATCAACACCGCGATGGTCGGCGGCTCCTGCGACATCGGCCTCGCCACCGGGTCGGTCGCCACCGCCGCCGGCATCGCCCAGGGGCTGCCCTTCCAGGTGGTCGGCCTGGTCGACAATATCGGCCCGGCCGAGGAGATGACCGTCCGCACCGCGGCGAACATCAGGACCCCCGCCGACTTCAAGGGCAAGAAGGTGGCGACGCCCTTCGGCTCGACCAGCCATTTCCGCCTGCTCGGCTTCCTCAAGACCAATGGCCTCACCCAGCGCGACGTCACCGTGCTCGACATGAAGCCGGCCGCCATCCAGGCCGCCTGGTCGAAGGGCGAGATCGACGCCGCCTATGTCTGGGCCCCGGCCAAGAGCAAGATCATCGAGGCCGGCGGCACCCCCTTCACCACCTGGGACAAGCTCGACAAGGCCGGCTACGCCATCGCCGACGTCATCATCGTCCACAACGACTTCGCCAAGTCGCATCCGGATTCGGTGGTCGGCTTCCTCAAGGCCTATGGCCGGGCGCTGGCCATGTGGCGCGGCAGCCCCGAGGAGGCGGCGAAGCTCGTCGCCCAGCAGGCCGGCGTGACGCCGGAGACCGCCATGGCCGAGATGAAGGCCTACGACTTCGTCGACCTGGCCGCCCAGACCGGCGAAGCCTGGCTCGGCACCCCCGGCAAGCCCGGCAGGTTCGCCGAGGTGCTGAAGGGCACCGCCGACTTCCTGGTCGAGCAGCGCTCGATCCGCTCGGCGCCCGCGGTCGGCGCCTTCGGCAGCGCGCTCAACTCCAGCTTCCTGCAGAAGGCGGTGGCGTGAGCGAACCGGGCTTCGTCCGCTTCGACGAAGTTTCGGTCCGCTACGGGGAGGGCGCCGGCTCGGTGCTCGCCCTGGAGCGCGCCGACCTCAGCTTCGCCCGCGGCGACTTCGTCTGCATCGTCGGGCCGTCCGGCTGCGGCAAGACCACGATGATGCAGACGCTGGCCGGCTTCCTGGCCCCCACCGGCGGCGCGGTCTCGCTCGCCGGCAAGCCGGTGACCGGGCCGGCGCCGGAGCGCGGCGTGGTCTTCCAGCAACCGACGCTCTTTCCCTGGATGAGCGTCGCCGCCAATGCCGGCTTCGGCCCGCGCATGCGCGGCGAGAACCCCGCCGAGGCGAAGGCGCGCGTCGAGCGCTGGCTGCGCACCACGGGACTCTGGGAGTTCCGCGACCGCTATCCCTACGAACTCTCGGGCGGCATGCAGCAGCGGCTCGCCATCGCCCGGGCGCTCTGCAACGAGCCCCTCGTGCTGCTGATGGACGAGCCCTTCGGCGCCCTCGATGCCCTGACGCGCGAGCACATGCAGGAGGAGTTGCACGCCGTCTGGCGCCGCACCGGCATGACCGTGGTCTTCATCACCCACAGCGTCGAGGAAGCGGTCTATCTCGGCACCGAGGTCGTGGTCATGTCCCCCCGCCCCGGCCGCATCGTCGAGCGCATCCCTCTGCCCTTCGCCCGCGACGAATCGGCCGCCGACATCCGCGCGGTGAAGAGCAGCCCCGACTTCATCAGGGCGCGGGAGCGCGTGCTGTCGCTGATCTGGGGCATGCAGCATGACGCGTGAGGCGCGCTTCCGGGCGATGCCCGACTTGTCGTCGTTCCACGGGCGGGGGACAGTTCTGCCCCTGCAGGAGGAAACGACGCCATGAAGCTCGCTTATTCGCCGAACAGCCCCTATGTCCGCAAGTGCCTCGCCGCCGCGATCCTCCGCGGCATCGATGGGCAGGTCGAGCTCTGGACCATTCCCGCCGCGGATCCGGCGGTCGCTGCCTTGAACCCGCTCTCGAAGGTGCCGACGCTGGTCACCGACGACGGCATGGTGCTCTACGACAGCCCGGTCATCTGCGAATACCTCGACAGCATTGGCGGCGCGCCGAAGCTCTTCCCGGCACCCGGCCCGGCCCGCTGGAATGCCAAGCGCCAGGAAGCCCTCGGCGACGGCATCCTCGACGCCACCCAGCCGCGCCGGCGGGAGCTGGCCCTGCCGCTGGATGAGGGCCGCCGCGACTACATCGCCACCCAGCAGGCCAAGGTCACCCGCGCGCTGGACGCGCTGGAAGCGGAGGCCGGCAGCCTCGGCATGCTGTCCACGATCGGCGAGGTGACGATCGCCTGCGCCCTCGGGTACCTGGATTTCCGCTATGCCAACGAGCCCTGGCGGCCGGGCCACCCGAAGCTGGAAGCCTGGCACGCCAAGGTCGCGGTGCTGCCGGCCATGGCCCGCACCGCGCCGCCGGCCTGAAGAAGGCAAGGCCAGGGAGGAAGTATCCTCCCTGGCCCCTCCTCTATTTTTGTGAGTCTGGCAGCCGCCACGCGGCGAGTGCCAGACTCACAAAAAGGAAGAGTGGGGCTTGGGGGGGGAATACTTTTCCCTCCCCAATCTTCCTCTCATTTCTCCGGCCCATACCGCCCATTGTCATTCCCGATTGGCGCCCTGCCCCGCCCCGCCGCATGCTCCGCCCCACCAACGGAGCCGCCCCATGCCCGACGTTCCCATCCATCCCGAAGCCCGTATCGGCCATGTCCACCTGAAGGTCGCCGACCTCGACCGAGCGCTGGCCTTCTGGCACGGCGTTCTCGGCTTCGAGATCACCCAGCGCATGGGCAACCAGGCGGTGTTCCTCTCGGCCGGCGGCTACCACCACCATATCGCCCTCAACACCTGGGAGAGCGCCGGCGGCCCGCCCCCGCCGCGCGGCACTACCGGCCTCTACCACGTCGCCCTGGTCTACCCCGACCGGAAGGCCCTGGCCGCCGCCCTGCTGCGGGTGGTCGAGGCCGGGATCGAGCTGGAAGGCGCCTCCGACCACGGCGTCTCCGAGGCGATCTACCTGCGCGACCCCGACGGCAACGGGGTCGAGCTCTACCGCGACCGGCCGCGGGTGGAATGGCCGCGCGACGCCGCCGGCAACCTGGCCATGGGCAACCGCCGCTTCGACCTGCAGGCGCTGCTGGCGGAGCTGCGCTGACCCGCTTTCCCTGGTCTTCCGGCCTCGGGGCGCCTACATCTGCGGCAACATCCCCAGATCAGAGACACCGCCCGTGGACGCCCTCGTCGCCCCGTCGCCGGTCGCCGCCGAAGCGGCGCGGCGCCGGACCTTCGCCATCATCGCCCATCCGGACGCCGGCAAGACAACGCTGACGGAGAAGCTGCTGCTCAAGGGCGGCGCCATCCAGCTGGCCGGCGCCGTGCGTGCCAAGGGCAATGCGCGCCGCACCCGATCCGACTGGATGAAGATCGAGCAGGACCGCGGCATCTCGGTCGCGACCAGTGTGATGACCTTTGAGCGCGGCGGGCTGGTCTTCAACCTTTTGGATACGCCGGGCCACGAGGACTTCTCCGAGGACACCTACCGCACCCTGACCGCGGTCGATGCCGCGGTGATGGTGCTGGACGCCGCCAAGGGCATCGAGAGCCAGACCCGCAAGCTCTTCGAGGTCTGCCGGATGCGCGACATCCCGATCATCACCTTCGTCAACAAGATGGACCGCGAGGCGCGCGACCCCTTCGAGCTGATCGACGAGATCGAGCAGACCCTGGCGCTCGACGCCGCCCCGGTCGCCTGGCCGGTCGGCCGCGCCTCCGAATTCGCCGGCACCTGGGACCTGCTCGACAAGCATTTCCTGCCCGTCGATGCCGACGATGCCGGCTCCATCCCGCTCGACGACATCGACGACCCGCGGCTGGATGAGCTGGTCGGGGCCGAGCGCGCGCTGATGCTGCGCGAGGAAGCGATGCTGGCCGAGGCCGGCCTCAAGGTCTTCGACCTCGAGGCCTTCCGCGAGGGCCACATGACCCCGGTCTTCTTCGGCAGCGCGTTGCGCGACTTCGGCGTCGGCCACCTGCTGGACGGCCTCGCCCGCTACGCCCCGCCGCCCGGCGCCCGGGCCGGCGACCCGCGGGAGGTTCTGCCGGGCGAGGAGAAACTGACCGGCTTCGTCTTCAAGGTGCAGGCCAACATGGACCCGAACCACCGGGACCGCGTCGCCTTCGTCCGGCTCTGCTCCGGCAAGCTGACCAAGGGCATGCGCCTCAAGCAGGTGCGGACGGGCAAGCAGGTGCCGGTCAACGCGCCGCTCTTCTTCTTTGCCAAGGACCGCCAGGTCGCCGAGGAAGCCTGGCCGGGCGACGTGGTCGGCGTCGCCAACCATGGCACGCTCCGCATCGGCGACACGCTGACCGAGGGGGAGGAGCTGAACTTCCGCGGCGTCCCCTCATTCGCGCCGGAGATCCTGCGGCACGTCCAGCTGGAAGACCCGATGCTGGCGAAGAAGCTGAAGACCGCGCTCGACCAGCTCGCCGAGGAGGGCGTGGTGCAGCTCTTCCGCCCGCTCGACGGCTCGCTCCCCGTGGTCGGCGTGGTCGGCCAGCTGCAGCTCGACGTGCTGCAGTCCCGGCTGAAGGTGGAATACGGCGTCCCCGCCCGCTTCCAGGACACCATGTGGTCGATGATGCGCTGGGTCACCAGCGACGACCGCACGGCGATCGACCGCTTCGCCCAGGCCAACCGGCGCGATACCGGGGAGGACCATGACGGCGAGCTGGTCGCCTTCTTCGGCTCCGACTGGCGCCGCAAGCGAGCCGAGGAGGAATGGCCCGCGCTGCGCTTCCACGCGGTGCGCGAGCAGCATGGGCTGGAGCAGATGAAGCGTTAGGTCGTGTGGGCTCTCGGGATTCCCACTGGCTGATGCCGTGATTCAAAGCTGCTTCCTTCGAGACGGCGGACGGGTGTGCTGGATCGGCTGATCCTGCGGGACGACCCATGCGAGCGGATGGCCGCCGACAGGACCGGGGATGAGCGGACACGCGGCTCGCCCAGGCGGGACAACCGCATGTTCGTCGAGGGGGTGCCGTGGATCGCCCGCACCGGCTCGCCCTGGCACGACCTGCCGGCGGTCCTCGGCGGCGGGAACAGCGTCTGCCGCCGGTTCAGCCGCTGGAGCGCCAAGGGGATCTGCCGGCGGGTCTTCGCCGCCATGTCTGACGACCCCGACTTCGGGTACCTGGTCATCGACAGCGCCATCCTGCGGGCGCACCGGCAAGCGGCAGGCGCCAGGAAGGGTCCGAGGATCAGGCCATCGGCCGCTCCCGCGTCGGCCCGGGCACCAGGATCCGCCTTGTTGTCCGTGGCCTCGGCTGTCCCGTCCGCATCATCCTGACCTCAGGCCAGCGCGGCGACGTCCCGCAGGCGCCGGCGCCGCTCGGCACCGATCGGCCAGCGGCGGTCCTGGCCGATGCTGCTTCCGACCCCAACGCCTTCCGCGCTGCCACCACCAGGGCGGGTGCGGTCGCCGCCATCCCCGACAAGCCGTCGCGCGCCACCAAGCAACAACCCGACAGGACGCTCTCCGAGGAGCGGCCCCTGGTCGGGTGTTGCGTTTCCCGGCCCAGGCAGTTCCGCCGCGTCGCCGCCCGCCCCGAGAAGACCGCGCGGAACGACCTCGCCATCGTCACCCCCGCCGCAACCGCCCTCAGGTTGCGGTACCTCTCCGCAGAACTTAGAGAATTGAACTTTGGGGAGGACGTCATGCGGGTCCTGGTTGTCGGTGCAGGGGCTTTGGGCGGCTATTTCGGCGGCAGGCTGGTCGAGGCCGGACGCGACGTGACCTTCCTGGTGCGGCATCGACGCGCCGAACAGATCGCGCGCATGGGACTGCGCATCGACAGCCTGCACGGCAATGCCCACGTCAACCCTCGCACCGTCCAGGCAGGCAACCTGGGCGGTCCCTACGACCTCATCCTCCTTGCGGTGAAGGCATACTCGCTGGATGCCGCGATGGACGACATCGCGCCCGTGATCGGGGCCGGGACCGCTATTCTCCCGGTCCTGAACGGCATGCGGCATCTCGATCTGCTCGCTGCCCGCTTCGGTCCGGAACACGTGCTGGGCGGCGTCGCGCAGATACCTGCCACCCTCGGTCCGGAGGGACAGGTCATTCATCGCTTGGGGCCGGATCATCAACTGATCTTCGGCGAGGTTTCCGGCGGCCTCTCCGCTCGCGTGCGGGCCATTCTGTCGATGTGCGACGGTGCGACGTTTTTGCCGCGCGCAAGCGATCAGATCTTGCGGGAAATGTGGGAAAAATGGGTCATGCTGGCCACCCTGGCCGGCGTATCCTGTCTGATGCGCGGGACTATCGGCGACATCCTCGCCTCGCCCGGCGGCCGGGACGCGATCCTGTCGCTGTTCGGCGAGTGCCGGGCCGTCGCAGAAGCCGCCGGGCACGCGTCCCGTCCCGCCTTCGTCGATGCCGTCACGGGCATGTTGACGAAGGAGGGGTCGCTTCTGACCGCCTCGATGCTGCGCGACATCGAGCGCGAGGCTCCCGCCGAGGGTGAGCACGTCCTGGGCGACATGATGCAGCGGGCCGAGACGCTGGGTGTTGTCGGCACGCCCATCCTGCGGCTCGCACGGTGTCATGTCGGCACCTATGACGCGCGCCGCAAACGGGAGGCCGCGGCACAGTAGCGCGCCCGGGCGGCTATCTGCCCTTCCGGACAGACCCCGCGAGCCAGATGCGCTTCGCCTCGGCCCACAGGTTGACCGCGGCGCCATCGTTGTCGCCACCGTCCATACTTCGATGCGGATGAACCGAATGGGCCA
Organism: Dankookia rubra; assembly: GCF_004355005.1. Lineage (GTDB taxonomy): Bacteria > Pseudomonadota > Alphaproteobacteria > Acetobacterales > Acetobacteraceae > Paracraurococcus > Paracraurococcus ruber_A. The sequence continues at coordinate 117,582 of NZ_SMSJ01000008.1, read as the reverse complement.
GGATCGGACCTTGTTGCCGGGTCAGGGGACCCACGCTTTCCGCCACGTCACGCATCATCCGCTGCTGCGGCTCGACTATGTCGAGCTACCGCGCTTCGATGTCGGCGAGGTCCAGCACGAAGTGACCCGCCTCGAAGGTCTCGGCGATGGCGGTCAGGGTTTCCAGTCGATCCCCGGCGAGACTGCCTCGCTCAGGCTCCAGGGCGACGAGGCGCCGGATTTCACCGAGTGCCTGTTCGTATTCGGTTTCGGTCACGACCGGGGCGATCAGCATGTCAATCCATCCGTCGGCATAGCAGTGGCTTACGAGCCAATCCTCTACCATCAGTAGAAAATATACGCCCTGCATTTTTGCGATGCGGCGAGGCTGCTGCGTCCGGTGTGCCTTCCGTGCATCACCGCGGCGATCAGGGTCAAGATGGCTTGCCAGCAGGGCCAAGCAGGAGGGAAGGGAGCATGGGACGTTTGACCGGCAAGGTTGCCATCGTGACCGGAGCCGCCTCGCAGGCGGAGGGCCTGGGCAATGGCGCCGCGACTGCCATCCTGTTTGCACGGGAAGGCGCCACGGTCGTTCTGGTGAACCGCCGCGCGAACCAGGCCGAGGAACTCGCGGCGCGCATTCGGGCCGAGGGTGGGGAGGCTGTGGCCTTCGCCGCAGACGTCACCGAACCCGAGGCCGTGGAGGCGATGGCCGCATTCACGGTGGCAAGCTTCGGCCGTCTCGATATCCTGCACAACAATGTCGGAATTGGCGGGCGCCTCAGCACTCCGGAGACGATCGACCTCGCCGACTGGCAACGCGTCTTCGAGACGAACCTTACCTCGGCATTGTTGTGCTGCCGAGCCTGCATCCCGCGGATGCGGACGGGCGGCGGCGGGGCGATCGTCAACGTCTCGTCACTCGCGGGCGTGATCGGCCTTTCGGGCTCACCCGGCGCTGTTGCCTACGCGACGACCAAGGCCGGGCTGCAAGGCTTCACGCTGTCGATCGCGGCCGATTATGCCGCCGAGAACATCCGCGCCAACTGCCTGTTGGTCGGCACCGTCAACACGCCGATGGTCAGCCGGCTTGGCGCCGACGCCCTGGAGCGACGCAGGAAGTCGGTTCCGCTCCAGACGGAAGGGACCGGATGGGATGTCGGGCATGCCGCGGTCGATCTGGCCAGCGACGAGGCACGGTGGGTCACCGGGGTGATGCTGCCGATCGACGGTGGTTTCCTTGCGATCCGTCAGTGGCCGCGCTGAGGGATGCCGGTGGCGGGGTCTCGCAGGCCTGGGGTCCGGCCATGGAAGGGCTTTGTCCCGGCAGCAGTTACGTGCCCTTCTGAAACTCCATCGGGAAATCGGACGAAGCGAGCGAGGCGCCGCCGTCCACGTGAAGTGTCTGGCCGGTGATGAACCCTGCCTGCTCCGAGCACAGCAGGGCAACGGCGTCACCCACATCGGCCGGTGTCGTGAGGCGCCCCATCGGGACCCACCCGGCCCCGGCCCAGCCGCGCAGCGCTTCCAGCACCTCGGGCGGAAGCGTGCTGAACACGCTATCGTCCGTCACGCCGGGGCTGACCGCATTCGCCGTGATGCCACGCCCGGCAAGGTCCCAGGCGAGGTAGCGCAGCAGCGCTTCCATCGCAGCCTTGGCGGGTCCCATTGCCGCCCAGGACCGCCAGCTTCCGGACTTTGCACCACCCGCGTAAGTGACCGCGACGATTCGGCCGCCACGGCTCATCATGCCGGCCGCCTCGCGGGCGCAATGCAGCAGGGCGGTGGCCTGGGAGTCCATCGCGGCCCGCCAATGCTCGGCGGTCAGGTCGAAAGCCGGTTGGTAAAAGTGCTGCACATCCGGCCGAGCATTAGCGACAAAGATGTCGAGCGGGCCGAAGGTCGACCGCATCTCCGCGAACATCCGCACAATGTCTTCGGGAATCGTAACATCGGCCCGGATCAGGACGGGCTCTGCGCCGCAGTCGCGCAGCAGACGGGCGGTCTCCTCGGCGGCCACTTTGTTCTTCTGGAAATGGACGCCGATCCGCGTGACGCCGCAGCCCGCGAGTTTCAGCGCGATGCCACGTCCGATTCCGCGCGAACTGCCGGTGACCAACGCGGACCGGGCCTTCACCTCAATCCCTGCCATCACACGCTTCCTCACTCGAGCTTGCGCGCTGCCGAACGAGCAGTCGACGAGGGTCAGCCTAGGCCGCCTCGCTCCCCAGTTTCACGCGTGAACAATGTCTGGCGCCATGCACGCCGGGGTTGGCGCGAGATGCCGGTGCAGGCGGGGATGCCGTTGCCGCTCACCGGTCAGACAGGCCAAAGACGCACAGGTACAGGCTGTGGAGGGTCGTGGGAGCGTCGGCGAGGAGGTACACGCCGGCCATCGGGTTCTTCATCCGGCTCGGTTCGACAGGAAAGTCCCGCGCGGCCGGCGAACCAACCGGCCATCGATCCGCTCACGGCGTCCCGACCGATCCATCAACACACGATCGCCCCGCCCCGCGACCCGCAGCCGATAAGACCAACGTGGCCGACAACAGCGAAGGAATGCGTCGTCACAGCCGGGTCGACGAGTTGTCTGGCTCTTGGAACTCGAGCGCCCCGACGATTTGGAGCCGGCCGATCAGCGCCGCCCTGAACGCCAGCCTGCAGAGACCCGACGATGTCTTGGACTAACGCCTTCATAGCAAGCGGGTCGTGGAGGAGGGGAAGGGATTCGAACCCTCGAAGGGCCTTGACGACCCTTAACGGTTTAGCAAACCGTCGCCTTCAGCCACTCGGCCACCCCTCCTCAGGTGCAGCAGGCCCACGACGTATGCAGGTGGCGTCTTACAGGCGGGCAGGCCGGGCGTCAAACCTCCCGGCCACCCATTTTCGCCGTCAGGACAGCGCCACCTCGAACCCCTTCGCGGTCCCCGGCCGGGCCATCATGCGGTCGTACCAGGCGGCGACGTTCGGCAGGTCGTCGAAGGGCACCTGGTGCCGCTCATGCCGCCAGGCCCAGCCTAGAATGGCGAAGTCGGCGATGCTCGGCTCGCCGCTGGTCGCCACATAGTCCCGCCCCGCCAGCCGACGGTCGAGCACGCCGTAGAGCCGCTGCGTCTCCTTGTGGTAGCGGGTGAAACCGTAATCCTTGGCCGGTCCGTCCGGCTGCATCAGGAAGTGGTGCACCTGGCCCGGCATCGGCCCGAAGCCGCCCATCTGCCACATCAGCCACTCGAGCACCGGCACCTTCGCCCGCAACTCGGCGGGCATAAACTTTCCGGTCTTCTCCGCCAGGTAGATGAGAATCGCGCCGCTTTCGAAGATGCTGATCGGCTGCCCGCCCGGGCCGTCCGGATCGATGATCGCCGGGATGCGGTTGTTGGGGCTGAACTTCAGGAAGGCGGGGTCGAACTGTTCGTTCTTGGAGATGTTCACCGGCTTCACCGCGTAGGGCAGGCCCATCTCCTCCAGCGCGACGCTGATCTTGCGGCCGTTGGGGGTGTTCCAGGTGTGCAGTTCGATCATCGGTGGCTCCGATCCGGGCATTTCCACGGCGAGGCTAGCCGAGGACCCGGCCGGCGGCGAGGCCACCTGCCGTGGCTGCCCCGCCACGGCGCAGGAAAGACGAAGCCGTTGTTGCGAAACGCCTTCCCAACCGGCTCACACTACAGCAACTTGGCATCGGCGCCGTTGCGTTTGGGGTACGAACGGAGCTCGATCGGGGGAATGATTTGATGGACGCGTTGATGCTGTCGGGCTCTCGCCGGAAATCGGTGGGGCTCGCCTATCTGTTGCTGACTTTCTTCGGCCTGTTCGGCCTGCACCGCCTCTATCTCGGCCGCAGCCTCTCCGGCGCCGGGATGGCCGCCATCACGCTGCTCTCCATCCCCCTGATCTGGAGCGGCCTCGGCCTCCTCGGCTTCGTCACCACCGGCACCTGGGCCTTGGCCGACGCGCTGTTGATCCCCTCGATGGCGCGCGAGACCAACCAGGCGATGCCGGCACTGGCCTGACGTCCGAAGGCCCTCCCCCCCGGGGGCCGGACCATGGCCAGACGCGCGGGGGAAGGCCGTTCCCCCGCGCCTCCCGCGGCAGGCCTCAGCTCAGCTTCCGCTTGACTGCCTCGTTCACCAGGGCCGGGTTGCCCTTGCCCTGCATGGCCTTCATCACCTGGCCGACGAAGAAGCCGAACAGCTTGTCCTTACCCGACCGGTACTCGGCCACCTTCTCGGCATTCGCCGCCATCACCTGCTCGACCATGCGGTCGATCGCGCCGGTATCGGTCACCTGCCGCAGGCCTCGCTCCTCGACGATCGCGCCGGGGCTCTTGCCGGTCTCGACCATCGCCTCGAAGACCTGCTTGGCCAGGGTGCCGGACAGCGTCTTGTCCGCCAGCAGGTCCAGCAGGGCGCCGAGATGCGCGGCCGGCACCGGCGGGGCGGCGATGCTGGTCTTGGTCCGGTTGATGGCGGCGAAAAGGTCGCCGGTGACCCAGTTGGCCGCGACCTTGGCGTCGCGGCCGGCAGCCACCTCCTCGAAATAGGCCGCCGTCTCCTTCTCGAGCGTCAGCACATGCGCGTCGTAGGGCGTCAGGCCCATGGCCGCGTAGCGGGCGCGCCGGACATCGGGCAGCTCGGGCAGCGCGGCCTTGAGCTGCTCGACCCAACCGGCCTCCAGCACCAGCGGGGGCAGGTCGGGGTCAGGGAAGTAGCGGTAGTCGTGCGCATCCTCCTTCGACCGCATGGACCGCGTCACGCCGCGGCCGGTGTCGAAGAGGCGGGTCTCCTGCACGACCTCGCCGCCCTCCTCCCAGACCTCGATCTGCCGTCGCGCCTCGGCCTCCACCGCCTGCATGACGAAGCGGATGGAGTTGACGTTCTTCACCTCGCAGCGCGTTCGGTAATCCTCGCCGGCGCGGCGGACCGAGACGTTGACATCGGCCCGCATCGAGCCCTCGTCCATGTTGCCGTCGCAGGTGCCGAGGTAGCGCAGGATCTGCCGCAGCTTGGTCAGGTAGACACCGGCCTCCTCCGGGCTCCGCATGTCCGGCTCCGAGACGATCTCCATCAGCGCGACGCCCGAGCGGTTCAGGTCGATGAAGGACTTCGTCGGGTGCTGGTCATGCAGCGACTTGCCGGCATCCTGTTCCAGATGCAGCCGGGTGATGCCGATGGTCTTGGTGCTGCCGTCGGCCAGCGTGATCTCGACCTCGCCGGTACCGATGATCGGGTGGGCGAACTGGCTGATCTGGTAGCCCTGCGGCAGGTCGGCATAGAAGTAGTTCTTGCGGTCGAAGCGCGACCACAGGTTCACCTGGGCCTTCAGCCCGAGGCCCGTGCGCACCGCCTGCGCCACGCATTCGCGGTTGATCACCGGCAGCATGCCGGGGAAGCCGGCGTCGACGAAGCTGACCTGGGTGTTCGGCGCGGCGCCGAAATCGGTCGCCGCGCCGCTGAACAGCTTCGCCTGCGACGTCACCTGGGCGTGGACTTCCAGGCCGACGACGATCTCCCAGGGGCCCGTCCGGCCCTCAAGCGTAAAGGACATGGCCTCGTTCCTTGTCTGCCCAGGCGAAAACGCGCTGCTGCTCGTCCGCCAGGAATGCGGCGGCGTCGCCGCCCACGATGCGCCCGCAACGCTCCGCCGCGCGGGCGAAGCCGATCAGCGGCCGGCCGCGCATGGCGCCATGCGCGACGCTTGTCCGGTCCACCACGATGGCCGAGAGCAGCGGCCAGCCCCGCTCCGTCGCCCAGGCGCAGAGCGCGAAGAGATGCGGGTCCATCCGCCGCCTCGCCGCCTGCCAGGCCAGCCCGCTGGCTGCGGCGACGGCGCCGTAGCTGAGGAAGCGGCGCGCCTCGGCCGCCGCGCGGATGGCGGCAAAGCTGCGCCGGCGGTCGAGCGCCGCCCCGGTCACGCCCCGGCCCGCAGCGTCGGCACGGCGCGGAAATCCGCCGCCGTCTCGATCGCCGAACCGACCGCGAAGACGGTCTCCTCGTCGAAGGCCCGGCCGATCACCTGCAGGCCGAGCGGCAGCCCCTGTCCGTCCAGCCCCGCCGGCACCGCGAGCCCTGGCAGCCCCGCCAGGTTCGCGGTCACGGTGAAGACGTCGTTCAGGTACATCGTGATCGGGTCGTCCTGCTTCTCGTCCATCCCGAAGGCGGCCGAGGGAGTCGCCGGGGTGACGATGGCATCGACCATCCGGAACGCCTCGTCGAAGTCGCGCTTGATCAGCGCGCGGATCTTCTGCGCCTTCAGGTAGTAGGCGTCGTAGTAGCCGGCGCTCAGCACATAGGTGCCGATCATGATGCGGCGCTTCACCTCCGGCCCGAAGCCGGCGGCACGGGTCCGCTCGTACAAATCCTTCAGGTCGCCATCCTTGGCGGTCTCCCGCAGGCCGAAGCGAACACCATCATAGCGGGCGAGGTTGGACGACGCCTCGGCCGGCGCGACGATGTAGTAGGTCGGCAGGGCATACTTGGTGTGCGGCAGGCTGATCTCGACCGTCTCGGCGCCCTGGTCGCGCAGCCATTGCAGCCCCTGCTCCCAGAGGGCGGCGATCTCGGGCGGCGTGCCCTCCAGCCGGTATTCCTTCGGCACGCCGATGCGCAGCCCCTTCACCCCGCGGGCGCAGGCGGCGCCGAAATCCGGCACCGGCACATCGGCCGAGGTGCTGTCCTTCGGGTCGAACCCCGCCATGGAGCGCAGCAGGATGGCGCAGTCCTCGACCGTGCGGGCCACCGGCCCGGCCTGATCCAGGCTGCTGGCGAAGGCGACGATCCCGTAGCGGCTGCACCGCCCATAGGTCGGCTTGATCCCGGCAATGCCGCAGAAGGCCGCGGGCTGGCGGATCGACCCACCCGTATCCGTCGCCGTCGCCCCCAGCGCCAGCCGCGCCGCCACCGCCGCGGCCGAGCCGCCGGAGGACCCGCCCGGGACCAGCCTTGCATCCGGGTCGTTCCGCCGCGACCAGGGATTCTCCACCGGCCCGAAGGCACTGGTGGTGTTCGACGAGCCCATGGCGAACTCGTCGAGGTTGACCTTGCCGAGGAAGACCGCGCCGTCCCGCAGCAGGTTGCCCGACACCGTGCTCTCGTAGGGCGGCACGAAATTGCCGAGGATCCGGCTGCCCGCCGTGGTCCGCGTGCCGACCGTGCAGAACAGGTCCTTGATCGCCAGCGGGATGCCGTCGAGCGGTCCGGCCACGCCCTCGGCCCGGCGCGCGTCGCTGGCCCTGGCCTGCTCCAGCGCCTGCTCGGCGGTCACGGTGAGATAGGCATTCAGGCGCGGGTTCAGCGCGGCGATGCCGTCCAGGTGCGCCTGGGTCAGCTCGACGCTGGTCAGCAGCCCCTCGTTCAGCGCCTCGATGGCGCCGCGGAGCGAGAAATCCGTCGGGTGCATTATTCAACCACCTTCGGCACGCCGAAATACTCGCCCATCCGGTCGGGCGCATTCGCCAGCACCTGGTCCGGGATGCCGCCATCGGTCACAGCATCCTCCCGCATCCGCAGGCTCACCGCGCCGCCGCCGGCCATCGGCTCGATGCCCGTGGTGTCCACCGCCTGCAATTGCTCGATCCAGCCGAGGATGCCGTTGAGCTCGGCCTGCATGCGGCCGACCTCCTCCTCCTCCAGCCGGATGCGGGCAAGGGAGGCGATGCGCCTCACCGTGGCGGTGTCGAGGGACATGCGGGGTTCCAGACCTGAGCAGTGGCACGGCTATAACGGCGGCCATGCCCCTCTTCAACCTGACCGACCTCCGTGCCGCCCTGCCCCGCGGCCAAAGGCTGATCGGCCTCGATCCCGGATCGAAGCTGATCGGCGTGGCGCTGTCCGACGTGCTGCTGATGCTGGCCTCGCCCTATGGATCCTTGAAGCGCGGCAAGCTGAAGGCCAACGCCGCCGAGGTCGCGGCGATCGCCCGGAAGGAAGGCGCCGGCGGACTGGTGGTCGGCCTGCCGCTCGGGATGGACGGCTCCTTCGGCCCGGCCGCGCAGGCGGCAAAGGACTGGGCGATGGCGCTGGGCGAGGCGGCCGGCCTGCCGGTGGCGCTCTGGGACGAGCGTCTCAGCAGCTCGGCGGTCAACCGGGCGATGATCGAGGCCGACCTGACCCGCGCCAAGCGCGCCGCCGCGGTGGATGCGGCGGCGGCGGCCTACACCCTGCAGTCCGCGCTGGACGCGACGCGGCCCGCCCCTGGCTGATGCAGCCGGCAGGTCCCGCAGATTGGGGCAACTGCTTGGCCACCTTCCCCGGCAAGGCTAGCTTGCCCCCCGCCGCAGCCCGCGAGTCCCGATGTCCTTTTCCTTCCCGATCCTCCCCGGCGGCCACCTGCTGGCCATCGAAGGCCTGGAGCCGCCGCATATCGGCGCCCTGCTCGACTTGGCCGAGAGCTACGCCCTGCTGAACCGCGGAGGGAAGACCCAGCGCGACCTGCTGCGCGGCCGCACGCTGATCAACCTCTTCTTCGAGGACAGCACCCGCACCCGCACCAGCTTCGAGCTCGCCGGCAAGCGGCTGGGGGCGGACGTGATCAACATGTCCGTCTCGAACAGCAGCGTGAACAAGGGCGAGACGCTGCTGGACACCGCCTCCACCCTGAACGCCATGCATTGCGACCTGCTGGTGGTCCGCCACGCCCAGTCCGGCGCCCCGGCCCTGCTGTCCCAGAAAGTGTCGGCCAGCGTCATCAACGCCGGCGACGGCACGCACGAGCACCCGACCCAGGCGCTGCTCGACGCCCTGACCATCCGCCGCCGCAAGGGAAGGCTCGAAGGGCTGGTTGTCGCCATCTGCGGCGACGTTCTGCACAGCCGCGTCGCGCGGTCCAACATCCACCTGCTGACCGCGATGAACGCCCGCGTCCGCCTGGTCGGCCCGCCCACACTGATGCCCGCCGAGGCCGGGCGCCTCGGCGTCGAGGTCTTCCACGACATGAAGGCGGGCCTGGCCGGCGCCGACGTGGTGATGATGCTGCGGCTGCAGAAGGAAAGGATGACCGGCGGCCTCGTGCCCTCCTCCCGCGAATTCTTCCGCTTCTTCGGCCTGGACCGGGAGAAGCTGGCCGTCGCCCGGCCGGATGCGATCGTCATGCATCCCGGCCCAATGAACCGCGGCGTCGAGATCGACAGCGCCGTCGCCGACGACCCGGAGCGCAGCGCGATCGGCGAGCAGGTGGAGATGGGCGTCGCCTGCCGGATGGCGGTTCTGGACGTGCTGGCCCGGGACCTTCGCCGCAATGCATGACCTTCTCTTCACCGGCGCCCGCCTGCTCGACCCGGCCAGCGGCCTCGACGGCCCCGGCGACCTGCTGATCCGCGACGGCCTGATCCTCGACCACGGCAGCGGCCTCGGCCGGCCGGACGGGGTGACGGCGATCGACTGCGCCGGGCTCTGCCTGGCCCCCGGCCTGGTCGACCTGCGGGCCGATATCGGCGAGCCGGGGCACGAACACCGCGAGACCATCGCGACGGCCGCCGCCGCCGCCTCGGCCGGCGGGATCACCACGCTCTGCGCGCTGCCCGACACCGACCCGGCGCTGGACGACCCGGCCCTGGTCCAGTTCGTCCTCCGCCGCGGCGAGGCGACGGGCTGCATCACCCTGCTGCCCTATGGCGCCGCGACCAAGCGTTGCGAGGGCGGAGAACTCGCCGAATACGGCCTGCTGAAGGAGGCCGGGGCGGTGGCCTTCACCGACGGGCGCCGCGCCATCGGCAATGCCCGGACCATGCGCCTCGCCCTTTCCTACGCCCGCGCCTTCGGCAGCTTCGTCGTCCAGCACCCGGAGGAGCCCAGCCTGGCCGCCGGCGGTGCCGCGACCGAGGGCGAGCTGGCGACCCGGCTCGGCCTGCCGGGCATCCCGCCGGCGGCCGAGGCCATGATGGTCGCACGCGACATTGCGCTCGCCCGCATCACCGGCGGCCATGTGCATTTCGCCCATGTCAGCACCGCCGCGGCGCTCGGGCTGATCCGCGCGGCCAAGGCCGAGGGCCTGGCCGTCACCTGCGATACCGCACCACCCTATTTCGACCTGAACGAGACGGCGATCGGCGACTGGCGGACCTATGCCAAGCTCTCGCCGCCGCTGCGGCCGGAGGCCGACCGGCTGGCGGTGGTCGCGGCGCTGGCAGACGGCACGATCGATGCCATCGCCTCCGACCACCAGCCGCGCGACGCCGACGACAAGCGCCTGCCCTTCGCCCAGGCCGAAGCCGGCGGGGCGGGGCTTGCCACGCTGCTCGGCGTGACGCTCGCCCGCGTGCATGGCGGCGACCTGTCCCTGCTGGCGGCGCTCGACCTGCTCACGGCACGGCCGGCCAAGCTGCTCGGCCTGCCGGTCGGAAGGCTGGCCAAGGGGGTGGCGGCCGACCTCATGCTGCTCGACCTCGACCGCGGCTGGCAGGTGAAGGACGGCCAGCTGCCGGGCAAGGCGCAGAACACGCCCTTCGACGGCCGGGCGCTGGAAGGCCGGGTGGTCGGCACCTGGAAGGCCGGGCGGCGGGTCTTCGGATGAGCGTGCTCCTGGCGCTCGCCCTCGGCTACCTGCTGGGCTCGGTCCCCTGGGGGCTGCTGCTCACCCGGGCGTCCGGACTCGGCGATATCCGCAGCATCGGCTCCGGCAATATCGGCGCGACCAACGTGCTGCGCACCGGCAACAAGACGCTCGCGGCAGCGACGCTGGCGCTCGATATCCTGAAGGGGGTCGCGGCGCTGGCCCTGGCCCAGGCGCTCTGGGGCGAGACGGCGGGGCTGCTGGCCGGGTTCGGCGCCATGCTCGGCCATGCCTTTCCGGTCTGGCTGGGCTTCAAGGGCGGCAAGGGCGTGGCGACCGGCGGCGGCGTGCTGCTGGCGGCGGGCTGGTGGCTCGGGCTCGGCGCGGCGCTGGTCTGGCTGGTCATGGCGCTGGTCACCCGCATTTCCTCGGCCAGCGCGCTGGCGGCCTGCGCCGCGGCGCCGGCGATCGCCGCGATGGCCGGGCGCTGGGACCTGGCGGCCTTCTCGGCCGGAATCGCCCTGCTGGTGGCCTGGCGGCACAAGGCGAACATCAAACGCCTGCTGGCCGGGACGGAGCCGCGGATCGGCCGCAAGGGCTGATGCTTCAACAGGCTAATTTGTTGCTGATTCGCATATAATTCTGGTGCCGCGGCGGCGTCCTTCCTATGCTGCGCGCGGCCAAGGAGCGGCGCCGGGCATGTCCGACCCCCATGGGCAGCACAGGGTCCTGCACCGCACCACCGGGGTGCCGACCGGATGAACGCGCCGCCGATGGCATTCCTGCCCCCGGCCGAAGCGCTGGCCCGGCTGCGCCTCGCCCGCACCGATGGCATCGGCCCGCTCACCTTCCGCCGGCTGCTCGAGCGCCACGGCCACGCCGCCGCCGCGCTTGCCGCGCTGCCCCGCCTCGCCGCCCGCCGCGGCGCGCCCTTTGTCCTCCACCCCGAAGCCGATGCGCGGCGGGAGATGGAGACATTGCACCGCATGGGCGCCCGGCTGCTCTTTGCCGGCCTGCCGCCCTACCCGCCCCTGCTGGGGATGCAGGAGGACGCGCCCCCGGTGCTTGCCATGCTCGGCGACCCGGCAGCGCTGGCCCCCCGCGCCGTGGCCCTGGTCGGCGCCCGCAATGCCTCCGCCGCCGGCCGTCGGATGGCCGAGGACCTGGCCGAGGCGCTGGCCGCCGAGGGCCTCTCCGTGGTCTCCGGCCTGGCCCGGGGAATCGACGCCGCGGCGCATCTCGGCGCGCTGCGGAAGGGCCGCACCATCGCCTGTGTCGCCGGCGGGCTGGACCAGCCCTACCCGCCGGAGAATGCCGCGCTGCAGGCCCGCATCGCCGCGGAAGGCGGCGCGGTGCTGGCCGAGGCGCCGCTCGGCACCGCCCCGCTCGCCCGCCACTTTCCCCGCCGCAACCGCATCGTCGCCGCCGTCTCGCTCGGCGTGGTGGTGATCGAGGCGGCGCTGCGCTCCGGCAGCCTGATCACCGCCCGCATGGCGCTGGAGGGCGGGCGGGAGCTCTTCGCCGTGCCCGGCAGCCCGCTCGATCCCCGCGCGCGGGGCTCGAACGACCTGATCCGGCAGGGCGCGCACCTCGCCGAGAGTGCCGAGGACGTGCTGCTGCACCTGCCCGAAGCCCCCCGCGCGGCGCCGCTCTTTTCCCCAGCCCCGGCATGGTCCGGCAGCGAACCGGCACGGCCGGTCGTTCCGCAATCGCCGGGAGACTCCGCAAATGCCTCTGAAGTCATTGATATGCTTGGAACCTCGCCGATAGCGGTTGACGAGGTGATGCGGCGCTGCCACCTGTCGCCCTCCGCGATCCAGGCGATCCTCCTCGATCTCGAACTGGCTGGACGGGTGGAACTGCTGCCGGGCAACCGCGTGGCGCTCACCGGACGGGCCCAGGACGGGGGCTAGGAGGGGCGCCCGCCTCGCCGCAAATGCCGCCTGCCCGCGGCCACAGGATGTGTGGAGTCCATGACGGACGTCGTCGTCGTCGAAAGCCCCGCCAAGGCCAAGACCATCAACAAGTACCTCGGCGGGGACTACACCGTCCTGGCGAGCTTCGGCCATGTCCGCGACCTGCCCCCGAAGGACGGCTCCGTCCGTCCGGAGGAGGATTTCGCCATGGACTGGGAATCGGAGGACCGCGGCGAGCGGCAGGTGAACGAGATCGCCCGGGCGCTGCGCGGCGCCAAGCGGCTCTACCTCGCCACCGACCCGGATCGCGAGGGGGAGGCGATCTCCTGGCATGTGAAGGACATGCTGGCGCGGAAGGGCGCGCTGAAGGGCGTCGAGGTCCAACGGATCACCTTCAACGAGATCACCAAGCGCGCCATCCAGCACGCCGTGGCGCATCCGCGCGAGCTCGACACCCCGCTGATCGATGCCTACCTGGCGCGGCGGGCGCTCGACTACCTCGTCGGCTTCACCCTCTCGCCGGTGCTCTGGCGGAAGCTGCCGGGCAGCCGCTCGGCCGGCCGGGTCCAGTCGGTCGCGCTGCGGCTGATCTGCGAGCGGGAAGCCGAGATCGAGGCCTTCCGCGCCCGCGAATACTGGACCGTCGAAGGCCGCTTCACCACGCCGCAGGGCGCCCCCTTCACCGCGCGGCTGACGCATCTGGACGGCAGGAAGCTCGACCAGTTCGACCTTCCCAACGAAGCCGCGGCGCTCAAGGCCAAGGCGGCGGTCGAGGCCGGCACCTTCTCGGTCCTCTCGGTCGAGAAGCGCCGGGTCCGGCGCAACCCGCCGCCGCCCTTCACCACCTCGACCCTGCAGATGGAGGCCAGCCGCAAGCTCGGCATGGGCGCGCAGCAGGCGATGCGGACGGCGCAGCAGCTCTATGAAGGGGTCGAGATCGGCGGCGAGACCGTCGGCCTGATTACCTATATGCGGACCGACGGCGTGCAGATGGCGCGGGAGGCGATCGCCGCCATCCGCGACCATGTCGGCGAGGCCTTCGGCCGCGACTACCTGCCCGGCGCGCCGCGCGAATACGCTTCGAAGGCGAAGAACGCCCAGGAGGCGCACGAGGCGATCCGCCCGACCGACGTGCGCAACACGCCGGAGAAGGTCGCCCGCTACCTCGATGAGCGGCAGCGGAGGCTCTACGAGCTGGTCTGGAAGCGCGCCGTGGCGTCGCAGATGCAGTCGGCCGAGCTGGACCAGACCACGGTCGAGATCGGCGACGCGGCAAAGAAGGTCATCCTTCGCGCTACCGGCTCGGTCATCGCCTTCGACGGCTTCCTGAAGCTCTACCGCGAGGACGAGGACGACCGCGCCGCCGATGCCCGCGCCGGCATCACCGGCGTCCCTGCCGGGGAGGACGAGGACAGCCGCACCCTGCCGCCGATGCGGGAGCGCGATCCGCTGAAGCGCGGCGAGGTGGCGGCGCTGCAGCACTTCACCCAGCCGCCGCCGCGCTATTCGGAAGCCTCGCTGGTCAAGCGAATGGAGGAGCTCGGCATCGGCCGCCCCTCCACCTATGCCTCCATTCTGCAGACGCTGCAGGACCGGAACTACGTCAAGCTCGAGAAGCGGCGGCTGATGCCGGAGGACCGCGGTCGGCTGGTCACCAGCTTCCTGGTCAAATTCTTCGAGCGCTACGTCGACACCGGCTTCACCGCGGGGCTCGAGGAGCAGCTCGACGACATCTCCGGCGGCAAGGTCGACTGGCGCGCGGTGATGCGGGCCTTCTGGGAGGAGTTCAAGCGGGCGATCGACGCCACCAAGGACCTCAAGATCAGCGACGTCATCGACGCGCTGGACGAGGAACTCGGCCCGCACTTCTTCCCCGAGCGCGGCGACGGGACCGACCCGCGCCTCTGCCCGGCTTGCAGCAGCGGGCGCCTCGGTCTGCGGCTCGGCCGCACTGGCGCCTTCATCGGCTGCTCCAACTACCCGGAATGCCGCTACACCCGCCCGCTGATCGCCCCGGGCGCCGAGGGCGACGGCACCACCGGCCTGAGCGAAGGCCCGCGCGAGCTCGGCACCGATCCGGCCAGCGGGGAGAAGGTCACCGTCCGCCGCGGCCCCTATGGCGTCTATGTCCAGCTCGGCGAGGGCGGCACCGACGCGAAGGGCAAGCCGACCAAGCCGCGCCGGGCCAGCCTGACCAAGGACATGGACCCCGATACGCTCGACCTCGACCGGGCGCTGAAGCTGCTCTCCCTGCCGCGGCTGATCGGCCGCGATCCGGAAAGCGGGGAGGAGATCCAGGCCGGGCTCGGCCGCTTCGGGCCCTACATCAAGGTGGGGTCCATCTTCCAGTCGCTCGAGCCGGGGGACGACGTGCTATCGCTCGGCATGAACCGGGCGATGGAACTGCTGGCCAAAGCCCGGGCGAAGGTCCGCTTCGTCGGGCCGCACCCGATGGACCAAGTCGCGGTCGAGATCCGCAAGGGCCGCTTCGGGCCCTATGCCCAGCACGGCAAGACGGTCGCCAACCTGCCGCGCAACCTGGCGATGGAAGATGCCACCATCGACGAGGTGGTCGCGTTGCTTGCCGAGAAGGGCAAGGAGCTCAAGCCGATGACCAAGGGCGGCGCCAAGGGCAAGGCGAAGCCCGCGGGCAAGCGCGCCGCGACGAATGGCGCGGATCCGGAGGCACCGGCGAAGCCTGCCGCGCGCAAGCCGGCCGCGGCGCCGAAGCCCGCGGCGCGGAAGGCCGCGGCCGCCGCCCGCAAGCCGGCCGCGGCGGCAAAGAAGCCCGCGGCCAAGCCGGCCGCCAAGAAGCCGGCGGCGCCGAAGAAGCAGGCCTGAGATGCCCCGCCGCCCCACCGGCGGCGGAGACGCGCCGCTGCCCTCGAAGGAGGCGCTGCGGCGCTTCCTGCAGGCCAGCCCGGGCAAGGTCGGCAAGACCGAGATATCCCGGCATTTCGGCCTCGGCACCGACCAGCGCCCGGCCTTGCGGGAATTGCTGAAGTCCCTCAAGGCGGATGGCAGCGCGGCGCCGGCCGGCCGCCGTGGCGTCAGCGCCCCCGGCCGCCTGCCGGAGATGGCGGTGATCGAGGTCACCGGCACCGACCCGGATGGCGACCCGATCGCCCGGCCGCTCGGCTGGAAGGCCCAGCAGGGCCGCATGCCCGTCATCTACATGCGCCCGGAGCGCGCGGGGCAGCCGGCCCTCGCCCCGGGCGAGCGGGTGCTGGCGAAGCTGAAGCCGGCCGGCGCCGGCAAGTACGAGGGCACCACGGTCAAGCGCGTTGCCGGCGCCGCACCGGCCCGGGTGCTCGGCGTCTACGAGAATGGCCGGATCGTCCCGACCGACCGCCGCCACCGGGCCGAATGGGTCGTCCCGCCCGGCGAGGCCGGCGGCGCCGAGAACGGCCAGATCGTCCTGGCCGAGCCTTTGCCCGGCCGCGAGCTCGGGCTGCGCCCGGCGCGGGTGGTCGAGGTGCTGGGCCGGATGGGCGAGGCGAAGTCGGTCTCGCTGATCTGCATCCATGCCCATGGCATCCCGGACGTCTTCCCGACCGAGGCGGTGCGGGAGGCCGAGCACACCCGCGGCGTCGATGCGTCGGGGCGCGAGGATCTGCGCGAGGTCCCGCTGGTCACCATCGACGGCGAGGATGCGCGGGACTTCGACGACGCGGTCTGGGCGGAACCCGAGGGCACCGGCTGGCGCGTGCTCGTCGCCATCGCCGATGTGGCGCACTACGTCCGCCCCGGCTCGGCGCTGGACCGCGAGGCCTGGGCGCGCGGGAACAGCGTCTACTTCCCCGACCGCGTCGTGCCGATGCTGCCCGAGGCGCTGTCGAACGGCTGGTGCAGCCTGCGCCCGGGCGAGGACCGCGGCTGCCTCTTCGTCGAGATGCGCTTCGATGCCGGCGGCGGCAAGACCGCCCACCGCTTCGGGCGGGGGATCATGCGCAGCGCCGCCCGGCTGACCTACGAGCAGGCCCAGGCCGCCCGGGACGCCGGCGAGGACCCGACCGGTACCCTGGTGCCGCTCTACGGCGCCTTCCACGCCCTGCTGGCGGCGCGGGAGCGGCGCGGCACGCTTGAGCTCGACCTGCCGGAGCGCCGGGTGCGGCTTGACGCGGCCGGCACCGTGCTGGGCGTCGAGCCGCGCGCCCGGCTCGATTCGCACCGGCTGATCGAGGAGTTCATGGTCGCCGCCAATGTCTGCGCGGCGGAGGAGCTCGAGCGGCTGTCCCAACCCTGCATGTACCGGGTGCACGACCGGCCTTCGGACCAGAAGCTGGAGGGCTTGCGGCAATTCCTCGAGGCCTTCGACATCACCCTGCCGCAGGGCGACCGCCTCCAGCCACGCGACTTCGCCCATGTGCTCGACCTGGTCACAGGCAAGCCGGAGGAACGACTGGTGCACGAGACGGTGCTGCGCAGCCAGTCGCAGGCCGCCTATGCGCCGGAGAACATCGGCCATTTCGGGTTGGCGCTGGGCCGCTACGCGCATTTCACCAGCCCGATCCGCCGCTACGCCGACCTGCTGGTGCACCGCGCCCTGGTGCGCGGCCTGAAGCTCGGCGACGGCGGGCTGCAGGAGACCGAGGCGGCGCGCTTCCCCGACACGGGCGAGCACATCACCCAGACCGAACGCCGCGCCGCGGCGGCCGAACGCGACGCCGTCGACCGCTACCTTGCGGCATACATGTCGCAGCGGATCGGAGAGGTGTTCGATGCACGCATTTCTGGGGTGACACGGTTCGGCCTGTTCGTCACCGTAGAGGCGAATGGCGCAAGCGGAATCGTTCCTCTCGCGTCCCTGCCGGACGACCGATGGACCGAGGACCAGGCCAGGCATGCCCAGCGGGGGCATTCGCTGTCGGGCCAGCGTACGGGGATCACCTTCACCCTGGGCCAGGCGGTCGAGGCGCGGCTGGTCGAGGCAACCCCCCGAACCGGCGGCATGGTCTTCCACCTGATGCAGGGCCTGCCCGCACAACCCGCGGCGCGCGCCCGGCCGGCCCGCGACCCGAAGCAGGCGCGGAAGGCAAAGCCGCGCAGGTAAGGGTCCGGACCGGAGGCGCGTCCGGCCTCCTGACCCTGCTGCTGCTGCTGCTCTTCCCGCCCGCCGCCGGCGCGCAGGAAGGCCCCTTCCCGCGCGAGCAGGTCCAGGCGGTGCTGGCCACCGCGTTGGGCGCCGTGCTGGAGCGCCACCTCGACCGCGCCACCCCGGCCCAGCTCGGCCTCTGGAGCCTGCGCGGCCTCGAGGTGCTGGAGCCGGCCCTGCAATCCGAACTGCAGAGCGGCACGCTGCTGCTCTCGGCTCCCGACCGGCTGATCTCGGCCCGGCCGATGCCGAGCCTGCCGGCCCAGGGGCCGCCGGAGGCTGCGGCGCTGCCGCTGGCGGTGGCGCTGTCCGGCATGTTCGACGCGGCCTGGCGGGCCTCCCCGGCGATCCGCCGGGCGGGAACCGAACGCATGCTGCGGAGCGCCTTCGAGGAGCTGTTCAACCACCTCGATCCCTATAGCCGCTACCTGACGCCGGAGGAGGCGATGGCGGCGCGGGCGCGGCGGATCGGCCAGACCGGGCTCGGCCTGCGGCTGGCGGCCGGCCGCGGCAATGCGGTGCTGATCGCCACCATCCGGCCCGACTCGCCGGCGGCCGAGGCCGGGCTCCGGGTCGGCGACCGGGTGCTGGCGGCGGATGGCGTGCCGCTCTCGGCGCAGGACCTGGCCGCCGCCGCGGCCCTGCTGGAAGGCCCGGCCGGCACCGAGGTGGCGCTGCGGGTGGAGCGCGGCAAGCGGCGCTTCACCGTGCTGCTGCTGCGGAGCACCGTGCCGCCTGAGACCCTGCACACCCAGCGGCGGGACGACATCCTCTGGCTGCAGCTGGACGGCTTCTCCAATGCCACCGACCTGCGGCTGACGGAGGCGCTGCTGGACGCCTTCCGCGCCAATGTTCCGCGCGGCGTGGTGCTGGACCTGCGCGGCAACCGCGGCGGGCTGCTGGGCCAGGCGGTCGCGGTGGCCAGCGCCTTCCTGGCCGAGGGCGTGGTGGCGATGACCGGCGGGCGGCACCCGGACGCGGCGCGCACCTATGTCTCGGCCGGGCCCGACCTGGCGCGCGGCATGCCGCTGGTGGTGCTGGTGGATGGCCGCACCGCCTCGGCCGCTGAGATCGTCGCCGCCGCGCTGTCCGACCGCGGCCGCGGCGTGGTGGTGGGCAGCGCCACCACCGGCAAGGGGCTGATCCAGGCGGTGGTGCCGCTGCCGAACGGTGGTGACCTGCTGGTCACCTGGTCCCGGGTGCTGGCGCCGCGCGGCTGGCCGATCCAGGGGCTCGGCGTGCTGCCTGCGGTCTGCACCAGCCTCGGCGCGGAGGCGACGGCGGCGGCCCTGGCCAGGCTGCGCCAGGGCGAGCCGCCGATGGCGCGGACGCTGGCCCGGCTGCGGGCGGCGCGCGCCCCGGTGCCGGGCAGCGAGGTGACGGCGCTGCGCAATACCTGCCCGCCGGCCGAGGGCCGCCCCGCCGATCTCGGCGTGGCGCGGACGCTGATCGAACAGGCGGATGCCTACGAGTCGGCGCTCGCCCGCTGACGCGGCAGCCTCCGCAGGCGCCTTCACCCTTGACGCCGCCGCCCCGGGCGTTACTGTCCGCGCCCTTCCGCCAGCCCGGCAGACCAAACACGCGAAGGCTTCATTATGGCCAAGTCGAACACCATCCAGATCAAGCTCGTCAGCAGCGCCGAGACCGGCTTCTTCTACGTGACCAAGAAGAACGTCCGGAACACCACCGGCAAGCTCGAGATGAACAAGTACGACCCGGTCGTGCGCAAGCACGTCGTGTTCCGCGAAGCCAAGATCAAGTAAGGCCCGCGGCGCGACAGCGCCGCATTGCCTGCCGGAGCCGGGAAGCGGACGGGGCAACCCGGCCGCTTTTTTGCGTGGTGCAGCGGGCGGCGAGCCACAGAAATGAACGAGCGATTCGCGGAGAATGGCTTCTCCCCGGCTTCGTTCAGCCTTCGGTCGCCTGGTCCGGCGGCGCGGCGATGAAGTCCTCCGGCACCGCCGTCTCCACCCGGTTCCGCCCGGCCGCCTTGGCGCGATACAGCGCCGCATCCGACGCGGCGATGGCGCCGGAGACGGAACAGCCCGCCGGGGCGATCGCCAGGCCTATGCTGATGGTGATCGGCAGCAGCGCCGGCCCGACCGAGATCGGGTCGTTGCTCAGAGCCCCGCGCAGCCGGTCGGCGACCATGGCCGCATAGTCGGTCGGCGCGCCGGCCAGCACCACCATGAACTCCTCACCGCCGTAGCGCGCCAGCACGTCGGCGGCGCGCAGGTGCAACTTCAGCCGCTCGGCCACCTCCCTCAGCGCGGCATCCCCGGCGGCATGGCCGTAGGTGTCGTTGATCGCCTTGAACCGGTCGACGTCCAGCAGCATGACCGCGGCGTCCGAGCCGCGCAGCACGCCGTCCAGGTGGCGGCGGACATAGCGGCGGTTGCGCAGCCCGGTCAGCGGGTCGGTCACCGCCAGTTCGAGCGAGCGGTCGAGGTCGTTGCGCAGCCGCTCCTGGTACCATTTGCGGCGCACCTGGTTGCGCGCCCGGGCGCGCAGCTCGTTGGCGTCGATCGGCCGCAGCACGTGGTCGTTGGCGCCGAGGTCGAAGCCGCGCAGCACCAGGCCGCGCTGGCTGGGATCGGCGGTCAGCAGCACCGGCAGGTCGCGGGTCGCCGCCTCGGCCCGCAGGCGGGAGGCGAGGCGGAGCACGTCGCCGCCCTCGGGCGGCAGGCAGAGCACCGCAAGGTCGAAATTCCCCTCCAGCAGTGCCCGCCGCGCCTCGTCCGAGCGGCCGGACTGGTGCACCTCGACCCCATCGGCCGCGAGGGCCTCGGCGATCTGGCGGCACTCGCCCGGCATCTCGGACAGGACCAGGGCCTTGGCACCCTCGATGCCGGCGCGGGGTTCGGGCGGCGGCTCGATGCCGAGCTGGCGGGCGGTGTCGGTGCGCTGCCGCCAGGCATCCAACACCTGCTTGACCCGGAGCAGGGCCCGTAGCCGGGCAAACATGGTCGCGTCGTCGACCGGCTTCGACAGGAAGTCGTCGGCCCCGGCCTCAAGGCCGCGGACGCGTTCGGCCTGGTCGATCAATGCGGTGACCATCACGACGGGCAGATGCGCCGTCGCATCCTGCGACTTCAGCCTGCGGCAGACCTCGTAGCCGTCCATCCCCGGCATCATGACGTCGAGCAAGATGACGTCAGGCGCCCAGCGGGCGGCCATGGCCAGGGCCTCCGGCCCGCTCGAGGCGAGCGCGACCTCGTAGTATTCGGCAAGAAGTTTCGCTTCGAGGAGGCGGAGGTTGGCCGGGATGTCGTCGACCACCAAGATGCGCGCTGTCATATGACCGCACCGTGAAATCCGCCACCGCGGGTCGACCTGTAACCGCCCAGGGCCTTCGCTGCCTTTGGCGTCGACATTATGGAAGCGGCCGGCCGGGAAGGACCGGCCTCGGGGCGAGAAGGGAATACGGGATGTCGGGATTGACGGCGGATGGGGTCGCCGACCGGCGGCAGGTGACGAATGCCGCGCTTTTCTTCAAGCGATGGCTCGCCAACCCGCTGCAGATGGGCTCGGTCATCCCATCCTCCTCCAGCCTGTGCCGGCGCATCGCTGCGCTGGTCGAGCGGGCGCCGGACGAAGTGGTCCTGGAGCTCGGCGCCGGGACAGGCGTGGTTTCCCGCGCCCTGCTCGCGGCCGGGGTGCCGGCCGAGAAACTGGCCGTCATCGAAATCGTGCCGGAGATGGCAGGGCACCTGCGCGAGGTCCTTCCGGGGGTGAACGTGATCTGCGGCGACGCCTTCGAGCTGGCGCGCGACCTGCCGGAGCGGATGCATGGGAAGGTCGGCACCGCGATCTGCGGCATTCCACTGGTGTTGCTGCCGCTGGAACAGCAACGGCGCTTCGTGGCGGCAGTCGAGGCAGTGGCCCCCGGCAAGGGATTCCTGCTCTACACCTACTGCATCACCTCGCCGCTGCCCCATGGCAAGCTGGGGCTGCACGCCAAGCGCGAGGCCTGGACGCCGCTCAACCTCCCGCCGGCCAGTGTCTGGCGGTATCAGCCCCGGCGGTAATGCCCGCATGCGCCTCGCCTAAGCATTGGTCCCGGCGGACGATCCGCCGCCGGCCGGTGCCGAACCTGTGTAGCACAGGCGCAAAGCCCGGTTGAAGGCGGGCGAGACTATCTATTTCGAAGCGTCAGCCGCTGCTGAGGGTGACCTCCTGCCCATCGGCCCGGCGCAGGCGGGCCACCAGCCGGGCATGCGGGCTGCGGCGGACCTTCAGCGCTTCGTCGAGGCCGCGGTCGGCCAGCGCCGCCCTGACCGCATCGGCCTCGGGGTGCTCGGCCTCGAGGTGCAAAAGCCGGACATGGCTGTCGGGCAGGCGGAAGGAGGCACCCTCCCCCTTCCACTCGATCAGGGCCGGGATCAGGTTGTCCATGTCCTGCCGCTGCGGCGGGAAGGCCATGCGCCAGTGCAGGTCGCCGCGGCTCATCTCCCGCACTTCCCCGGCGCGGTGGCCGAGCCGGGAGACCACCGCATCCATTACCGGGGTGCGGGCCACCCAGGCGAGCAGGCGCGGCTCGGCCTCCAGCATCACCTTGGTCGCCGGGTCGTCGAGGTCGAAGAGCCGGGCATGCGCCGGCTCCGGCTGCTCGGGGTCGGGAGCGATGATCTCCAGGTAGGTGCCCTTGCCGAGGCCGAGCAGCATGTTGTGGGTGCCGAAACCCTCATGCCTGCCGCCCGGGCGGGGCTTCACGCCGAGATGCTGCTCGACGAAGGCGGCGCCTTCCTCGAGCGTCCGGGCGCCCAGCACGATGTGGTCGATTTCGGCCATAGTCATCTCCCTTGCCGCGGCGGCCGGATGCGGGCCGCCGCGCACTGCGTCGTCACGGTCGGCGCGCCGCGAATGGGTCCTGCCGAACAGCGCCGCGCCCCCTGCCCCCGTCATGCCGCGGCGGGGGTGCGCAACGATGGCATCATGCCAACGCCGCAGGGGCGGGTAATGCGCCAGATCAATTCCGCGGCGCGCGGCGCTCCACCGCCGGGGAAGCCAGCGGCCGCCGGCGATGCGATCCGCCCGCCCGAAGCCGGCGCCGCAGGTGGGCGGCACACCGGCCTGCGCCGAGGCTCAGCCGGGCGCGCCCCGGCGCGGCCCCGGCTCGACCTCGCGTTCCGCCTTGGCGCGGCGGCGCCATTCCCAGGGCGGCATCCGCTCCGCCTCAGGCAGCGCCCAGAGGCCGCGGCGGGCGGCACGGGCCTCGGCCTCCAGCGCCGGCAGCCTGGAATCGTGGTTGTAGCGATCATAGACCCAGGCGGCGCCGCGACGGACCATCTCGGCATTCACGTCGCGGGCGCCGGCATAGACCCGGCCGACGCTGCGGCCATAGCGGTCGGTATCCTCGACCACCACGCGGACCCGGCGCTGGAAGGCCAGGTCGGCCAGTGCCTCCCGCGCCCGGCTGCCATAGGGCTGGCGGCGTTCCGGGGTGTCGATCTCGGCCAGCCGCACCCTGGTCTGCCGCCGGTCGGGTGTCAGGAGGGTCAGGGTGTCGCCGTCGGTGATGCCGACGACTTGGCCGGTCAGTTCACTGGCCGCGAGCGCGGGCAGGACATGCAGCGAGGCGAGCAGGGCGAGGGTGAAGGCCGGCAGCCGTCGCAAGCGGGACACTCCAAAGTGGCAAGCCTAATCATTATGCCACTTCGGAGTTCGAAGGCTAACCCTCGACAGGCGAAGCACCGGCCCGCAGCCGCGGGGGTCCGGGCGTAGGGGAGCGCAGGAAGGTGAAATCTTCTTGCGCTTGGACCGCAGGCGTCAGGCGTTGCCGTTCAGATAGGCCATCGCCGCCTGCACGCCGCCCGGCTTGTGCGGCACCCCGGCGGCGCCGAGGCCCATCTCCACCCCGCCCAGCGTGCCTACCAGCTGCAGCGGACCGAAATCGCCGAGATGGCCGATCCGGAAGACCCGGTCGTTCAGCCGGCCGAGCCCGTTGCCGAGGCTCATGTTGAACTTCTCGAGGATCGTCGCCCGCAGCGCATTGGCGCTGTGGCCCTCCGGCAGTCGCACCGCGGTGAGCACCGAGGAATACTCGCCGGGCACCTCGACCTGGACCTCGAGTCCCCAGGCGCGCACCGCGCGGCGGGTCGCCTCGGCGAAGCGGTCATGCCGGGCGAAGACGTTGTCGAGGCCTTCCTCCATCAGCATGTCGATGGCCGCATCCAGCCCGTAGAGCAGGTTGGTCGCCGGGGTGGAGGGGAAGAAGCCCTGCGCGTTCGCCGCCAGCATCGGCCGCCAGTCCCAGTAGCTGCGCGGGATCCCGGCGCCCTCCGCCGCCTTCAGGGCCTTTTGCGAGATGGCGTTGAAGGACAGGCCGGGCGGCAGCATCAGCCCCTTCTGGCTGCCGGCGATGGTGACGTCGACGCCCCATTCGTCGTGCCGGTAGTCGATCGAGGCGAGGCCGCTGATGGTATCGACCAGCAGAAGCGCCGGATGGCCGGCGGCGTCGATCGCCTTCCGGACCGCGGCGATGCGGGAGGTGGCGCCGGTGCTGGTCTCGTTGTGCACCACGCAGACCGCCTTGATGCCATGCGCCTTGTCCTCGCGCAGCGCCGCCTCGATCGCCGCGACATCGGCGCCGCGGCGCCAGTCGGTCTCGATCAGCTCGGGCTTGAGGCCGAGCTTCCCCGCGAGTTCCTGCCAGAGGTGGGCGAACCAGCCGGTCTCGCACATCAGCACGCGGTCGCCCGGCGACAGCGTATTGGCCAGCGCCGCTTCCCAGGCGCCGGTGCCGGAGGCCGGGAAGACCACGACCGGCTGGCTGGTCTTGAAGACGCCGCGGAGCTTTTCCAGCAACTGCTTGCCGAAGCGGCCGAAATCCGGCCCGCGATGATCCATGGTCGGGTAGTCCATCGCCCGCAGCACGCGGTCGGGCGTATTGGACGGCCCCGGTATCTGCAGGAAGTGCCGGCCGGAGGTCGGCTTGGACTGGAAATAGGCCATGGATGCTCTCCCCTTCGTCGGCGGCCTTATGGCGCCGATCCATGCCTGGGCGCCAATGAGAAGCCCTTCTTGGATTGATGAGCATTATAGATCGGACAGATGCCCCAGGCCGCCCTACATGACAGCCGAGAACGATTGGACACGGGGCCCAGGAACCGCATGAACGCCGTGACGCCCGGGAAGGACCGCATCGGCGACAGCCGCATCGCCGACCGCCTCCGCCGCGAGACCGAGGGCGAGGTGCTCTGGACCGCCGCCGACCGCGGCCGCTACGCGACGGATGCCAGCATCTACCAGGTCGAGCCGATCGGCGTTCTGGTCCCCCGCAGCATCGCCGACGTGGAAGCCGCGATGTCGCTCTGCCGGGAGGAGGGCATCCCGGTCCTGCCGCGCGGCGGCGGGACGAGCCAATGCGGCCAGACGGTGAACCGCGCGCTGGTGATCGACTGCACCAAGCACCTGCGGGATGTCGTCTCGGTCGATCCGGCGGCGCGCACCGCGACGGTGCAGCCCGGCATCGCGCTCGGCGCGCTGAACGACCAACTGAAGCGGCACGGCCTGTTCTTCCCGGTCGATCCCTCGACCTGGGCGCGCTGCACCATCGGCGGCATGGCGGGCAATAACTCCTGCGGCAGCAAGTCGATCCGCTACGGGCTGATGGCCGACAACGTGCTGGGCATCGACGCGCTGCTGGCCGATGGCTCCCGCTTCCGCTTCGGCGAGCTGCCGGACAACCTCGGCGCCGATGTGCCGGCCGGCATCGCCGACCTGATCCAGCGGCTGCGTGCCCTGGGCGCGCGGGAGGCGGAGGAGATCGCCGCCCGCTTCCCCGAGCAGCTCCGCCGCGTCGGCGGCTACAACCTCGATGCGCTGACGCCCGCCGGGCGCGCCGCCGGCCGCGGCAGCCTAGCGCGGCTGCTGGTGGGCTCGGAGGGGACGCTGGCCTTCTCCGCCGCGCTTGATCTCAAGCTCTGGCCGATCAAGCCGCGCAAGGCGCTCGGCATCTGCCAGTTCCCGAGCTTCCGCGCCGCCATGGCGGCCTCCCAGCACCTGGTGACGCTGGACCCGGAGGCGGTGGAGCTGGTCGACCGCACCATGATCGACCTCGGCCGCTCCATCCCGATCTATCGCGCCACCATCGACAGGATCGTGATGGGCGAGCCGGACAGCCTGCTGATCGTCGAATTCCACGGCGAGGAGGACGGCCCGCTCGCCCGGCGGCTGGATGCGCTGGACGAGATGATGGCCGATCTCGGCTATCCCGGCGCCGTGGTCCGCTGCATCGACCCCGGCTTCCAGGCCGCGGTGGCCGAGGTGCGCGAGGCCGGGCTCAACATCATGATGAGCATGAAGGGCGACGGGAAGCCGGTCTCCTTCATCGAGGATTGCGCAGTCGGCCTGCCCGACCTCGCCGACTACACCGAACGGCTGAACGACGTGTTCGCCAAGCACGCTACCCGCGGCACCTGGTATGCCCATGCCAGCGTCGGCTGCCTGCATGTCCGCCCCGTGCTGAACATGAAGGACGGCGGGGACGTGCGGAAGATGCGCGCGATCGCCGAGGAATGCTTCGCCCTGGTACGCGAATACAAGGGCAGCCACAGCGGCGAGCATGGCGACGGCATCGTGCGGTCCGAGTTCAACGAGCCGATGTTCGGCCCCCGCATCGCCCGCGCTTTCGAGGCGGTGAAGGACGCCTTCGACCCGCATGCGCTGCTGAACCCCGGCCGCGTCGTCCGCCCGCCGCGGATGGATGACCGAAGCCTGTTCCGCTACCACGCGGACTATGCGGCCGATCCCAGGGTGACGCCCGCGCTCGACTGGTCGGCCTGGCCGGGGCCGCAAGGCGGCCTGCTCGGCGCGGTCGAGATGTGCAACAACAACGGCACCTGCCGGAAATTCGACGCCGGCGTGATGTGCCCGAGCTACCGCGCCACGCGCGACGAGCAGCATCTGACCCGCGGCCGCGCCAATACGCTGCGCCTCGCCCTGACCGGCCAGCTCGGCCCGGATGCGCTGGCCTCGGACGAGGTGCATGCGGCGCTCAAGCTCTGCGTCTCCTGCAAGGGCTGCAAGCGCGAATGCCCGACCGGCGTCGACATGGCGAAAATGAAGATCGAGGCGATGGCGGCGCGCGCCCGGACGCATGGGATCAGCGCCAAGGACCGGCTGATCGCGACGATGCCGCGCTGGGCGCCCTTCGCCAGCCTCGCCCCCTTCCTGGCGAATGCGCGGGACGGCATCCCCGGCCTCGCCGGGCTGTCCGAACGCCTGCTCGGCTTCGCCGCCGGCCGCACCCTGCCGCGCTTCCGCCGCGACGCCTTCCATGATGCCGAGTTGCCGGCGCCGGACGGCCGGCCTGGCGAGGTGATCCTCCTCCCCGATGTCTTCAACCGGTACTTCGAGCCGGAGAACCTGCGCGCCGCCGCCCGCGTGCTGGCCGCCGCCGGCTACCGCGTCACCGTGGCCCGCCCGGCCAGGGGCAGCCGGCCGCTCGACGAGGGACGCACGCTGCTCGCCGCCGGGCTGGTCGAGGAGGCGCGGGCCGAGGCGCGGCGGACGCTCGCGGCGCTCTCGGCCTTCGCCTCCCCGGTCATCGGCATCGAGCCCTCCTCCCTGCTGACGCTGCGCGACGAATTTCCCGCCCTGCTGCCGGGCGAGCCGGCCCGGGCGCTGGCCGACCGCGCCCTGCTGCTGTCGGAATTCCTGGCGCGGGAGAAGCCCCGGCTTGCCTTGAGGCCGATCGCCGCTGCCGCCGCGCGTATTCACGGCCATTGCCACCAGAAGAGCTTCGGCGCCTTCCCCGCCGCGGTCGCCATGCTGACCCTGGTTCCGGGGCTGAAGGTGACGCCCATCACCTCCTCCTGCTGCGGCATGGCCGGGGCCTTCGGCTACGAGGCCGAGCACCTCGAGGTCTCGAAGGCCATGGCCGAGCTGTCCCTGCTGCCGGCGGTCCGTGCCGCCCCCGCCGACCACCTGGTCGTCGCCGACGGCACCTCCTGCCGCCACCAGATCGCCGATCTGTCGGGCCGGGAGGCGCTGCACAGCGTCCGCGTTCTCGATCGGGCCCTGGCATGACCGGGCCCTCGGACATCCTCGGCTTCTGGTTCGGCCCCGACCTCGCCCCCTGGCAGGTCGAACGCTGGTTCCGGCCGGACCCGGGTTTCGACGCTGCCTGCCGCGACCGCTTCGGCGACCTGCTGGCCCCGGCGCGGGACGGCGCCCTGGATGCCTGGGCCGCGACGCCCGAGGGCGCGCTGGCCCTGTTGCTGGTGCTCGATCAGTTCCCGCGCAACCTGCATCGCGGCACCGCCGCCGCCTTCGCGTCCGATCCGCATGCCCGTGCCGTGGCGCGCCGGGCGGTGCTGCGCGAACGGCACGACCTGACGCTGCCCTGCACCGCCCGCTGCTTCCTCTACCTTCCCTTCGAGCATTCCGAGGAGGCTGCCGACCAGGACCTCTCGGTGGCGCTCTTCGAGGGGCTGCGGGACGACCCGGCGCATGCCGCGCCGGGCGGCAGCATCGCCTATGCCTGGGCCCACCGCGCGGTCATCCGGCGCTTCGGCCGCTTCCCGCACCGCAACGTCGCGCTCGGCCGGGCGACGACGCCGGCCGAGGCGGACTACCTGGCGCAGCCCGGCGCCGGCTTCTGATCCTTCGCCAAGAAGCTGGACACCATCTTCGGCCAGGTTGTCGGCAACCCGGTCACATCGCGCGCGTTGTGCATCGCAACATTATCTTGCGGCGCAGCAAAGCGCCTTCTAGTCTGACCGCAAGAACAGGGAGCAGCCCAGCCTACGGCCCGCCTTCAGGTCCATGCCGGACCGCACCGACCCGCCGAGCGCGGCGCGGGCACCGGCGCAAGGGGGTCACATGCTCCGTCGTTCGCTGCTGGGCGCCGCCCTGGCCACGCCCGCCCTCCTGCTCTCCGGCCGGGCCCGCGCCAATGCCCCCGTGGATGTCGAGCTGATCCTGGCGGTCGATGTCAGCCGCTCGGTCGACCCCGAGGAGCAGGAGCTGCAGTTCACCGGCTACGAGGCCGCCTTCCGCGACCGCAAGCTGATCGAGGGCATCATGGGCGGCCCGGTCGGCGCGATCGCCTGCCAGATGTTCACCTGGTCCGACTGGCATATCCAGACCATCGTGGTCCCCTGGACCAGGCTCGACAGCCCCGCCTCGGCCCATGGCTTCGCCGATGCCATCGCTGCGGCGCCGCGCCGCACCTGGCTCTATACCTCGATCTCCGGCGCCATGGACTTCGCCGCGCGGCAGTTCGGCCAGGGCTTCGAGGGGACCCGCAAGGTGGTCGACATCTCCGGCGACGGGGTGAACAATTCCGGCCGCCCGGTGGCCGATGCGCGGGAGGAAGCCTTGGCGCAGGGCATCGTGCTGAACGGCTTGGCGGTGCTCGACAAGCAGCCGAGCCCCTTCGCCCAGACCGCCGGCCTGCCGCCGCTCGACACCTATTACCGCGAGGAGGTGATCGGCGGCCCCGGCGCCTTCCTGGTGGTGGCGGAAGGCTTCCCGGCCTTCGAGGCCGCGGTGCGCCGCAAGATCATCCGCGAGATCGCCGCCGTCCCGGCCCCGGGCGCCCGGGTGGAACGTTTTGCCTGAGCCTTGCCGCGATCATCACGGCCGTGACACGGCGCAGGTGGATCTCGACTGCGGCAAGGCCTCGGCATTCCTGCTTCGCTGACGACAGGCGTTCCGCGACGCGCCGGACCTTAGGGGTTGCTTCACGCCGGGAGTGGCTACTGCCGCTGCACAGAGGATCGGCAGGATGCCAGCACCCCCCGAAGCCCCCGGGAAGGACCCGGCCGCAGGCCAAGCCCCGATCGCCGCTGCGGCCGGCATGCTCGACCGCGCGCTGCGGCGGCGGCTTGCCACCGACCTGCGCGGCGCGATCGGCCGCGGCGAGCTGACGCTGCACTACCAGCCCCGCATCCGCCTGGCCGATGGCAGCCGCCGGGGAGCGGAGGCCCTGCTGCGCTGGCACCACCCCGCCCGCGGCAGCGTGCCGCCCACCGCCTTCATCCCGGTCGCCGAGGGCTCCGACC
Source organism: Dankookia rubra (assembly GCF_004355005.1). Classification (GTDB taxonomy): domain Bacteria; phylum Pseudomonadota; class Alphaproteobacteria; order Acetobacterales; family Acetobacteraceae; genus Paracraurococcus; species Paracraurococcus ruber_A. The sequence continues at coordinate 88,096 of NZ_SMSJ01000008.1, read as the reverse complement.
TGATCGTCGCGCTCGGCGGCTGGGCGCTGCGCCGGGCGGCGGCTGACGCTTCGCGCCATCCCGGGCTGGGCCAGGTCTCGGTCAATGTCTCGGCCCGGCAGCTCGCCGCCGGCATCCTGCCCGGCCAAGTGGAACTTGCCCTGGCGGAAAGCGGCCTGGCGCCTGAGCGCCTGGAGCTCGAACTGACCGAAAGCCTGCCGTTGGCCGAGGACGCCGAGGTCGCCGCCGTGCTCGGGGCGCTGCGCGGTCGCGGCATCGGCCTAGCACTCGACGATTTCGGCACCGGCTATGCCTCCCTCGCCTGGCTGCGGCGGCTGCCCTTCAGCACCTTGAAGCTGGACCGCAGCCTGGTCGCGCCGCTGCCGGGCCAGCCGGCCGACCTGGCGATCCTGCGGGCGGTCCGCGACATCGGCCGGGCGATGCGGCTCCACCTGGTGGCCGAGGGCGTGGAGACGCCGGAGCAGCGGGCGCTGCTCGTCGGGCTGGGGTTCGAGGAGGCGCAAGGCTTTCTCTTCGGCGGGCCGATGCCGCTCGAGATGCTGCTGGCCGGCGGTGCCGTCGCCCCCGGGACAGCCCGGCCGCCCGCCGGCATGGCCGCGGGACGGCACGGGAATGCCTGACCGCGCGCTGCCCCCCTTGCGGCGATACGGCAAGGCTCCATCGTTGCGCTCGACATCGCCGCGGCGCGGCATGTCACAACGATCGAGGGCGGGCCGGGCGCCTGGATCAACCGTCACCTCGACGCCGCGCTGGTCCGGCCCGGCCGGCCGCTGCCGGCGGCCGAGCCGGACCGCGAGGGTCCCTTCGACGTCGTCGCGGTCACCCTGCCGCCGGATCAGGCCACGCCGCTTGTGGCGCCGCATGCGCCCGGCTGGCCGGCACTGCTGGAGGCGGTGAAGCTGGCGCCCTGCTGGACGGTGATGGCCGCCTGCGCCGCGCCGCTGCCCCTGCCGGACGGGATGCGGCCCGGCAATGGCGGGCCGATCGGCTGGGCGGCGCGGGACAGCTCCAAGCCGGGCCGGCCCCGGGGCGCCGAGTGCTGGGTGGTGCAGGGCAGCCACTCCTGGTCGCGCACTCATCTGGAGGAAACGCCCGGGACGGTCATGCCGGCGCTGCTCGAGGCGCTCTCGGCCTGGGCCGGGGCAACCCTGCCCGCGCCCATCCATGCCGCGGCGCATCGCTGGCGCTACTCTCTGGTGGAGGTACCGCTCGGCCGGCCTTGCCTGGTCGATCCGGCGCTCGGCCTGGGCCTCGCCGGCGCCTGGTGCCTGGCCGGGCAGGCCGAGGCGGCCTTCAACAGCGGCACCGCGCTGGCCGCGGCCCTGCCGGTTTGATCCCGGTTGCACGAAACATGGCTGGTGCCTTGGCCGCCCCGGCCTATCTTCGCCGCATCATGACGAATCCCGCACCGGAGGCGATCGCCTCCGAAATCCTCCGCCAGGCCACCGCGCGCGGCGCCGACAAGTCGATCTGCCCCAGCGAGGTCGCCCGCGCCCTGGCCGGCGGCGAGGAGGCCGCCTGGCGGCCGCTGATGGGCAAGGTGCGGCAGGCCGCGGTCGCGCTTGCCGGGGCCGGGCAGCTGGAGATCCTCCGCAAGGGCAAGCCGGTTCCGGCCGAGGCCGTGCGCGGCGTCATCCGCCTGCGGGTCCCCGGCGGCACGGCCGGGGAGACCGCGGAATGAACGCGCCGATCGGCTCCCTGTTCTCCTCCGGCGCGGGCGGGCTGCCGCCGGCCGAGCCGCTCGACTTCGCCGCCTTGCGGCTGCCGGCCTCGCCCAATACCTGCCTCGCCGCGCCGGCCGGCGCGCATCCGCAGGCGCAGGTCGTCATGCCGCCCCTGCCGGTCGATGCCGCCACCGCCTGGCCTGTGCTGCAGGCCTTGGGGGACGGCATGGACCGCGTCGCCCGCTACGGCGAGTTCCCCGCCCGGCGCCAGGCGCAATGGGTCGCCCGCTCGGCGCTGATGAACTACCCGGACATCATCGTGGCCGAGCTGGTGCCCGGCGCGCAGGGCGCCGGGCTCTTCCTCTATTCGCGCAGCCTCTTCGGCTGGTCCGACATGGGCGTGAACCGCAAGCGGGTGGAGGCCTGGCTGGCCGCCTTCGACGCCGCGCTGCGCAAACGCTGAGTTCCTCCCCTTTCCCCTCCTGACCCGCGGAGAAGGCCCATGCGGCGCCTGAACTCCTTTCTGGCCGATGCCTGGCGCATCGCCGGCCCCTTCTGGCGCAGCGAGGAGCGCTGGCGCGCCCGGCTGCTGCTCGGGGTCGTCGTCGTGCTCAACCTGTCCCTGGTCGGGATGAGCGTGCTGCTCAGCTACTGGAACCGGGAGTTCTTCAACAGCCTGCAGGCGAAAGACGGCGACGCCTTCTGGGCGCTGCTGTTCTGGTGGCGGCAGACCGACAGCGGGCCGATGCCCGGCTTCGTCTTCGTCGCCGTGCTGTACATCCTGATCGCGGTCTACCAGCTCTATCTGCGGCAGGCGCTGCAGATCCGCTGGCGCGGCTGGATGACGCGGCAGGTGCTGGACCGCTGGCTGGCCGACCGGGCCTATTACCGCATAGCCCTGACCGATCCCGGCACCGACAACCCGGACCAGCGCGTGGCGGAAGACCTCAGGATGTTCGTCGACAACACCCTGGCGCTTGGGCTCGGCCTGATGCGCTCGGTGGTGTCGCTGTTCAGCTTCATCCTGGTGCTCTGGGGCCTGTCGGGCCCGGCGACGCTCTTCGGCATCGAGATCCCCGGCTACATGGTCTGGGTGGCGCTGGTCTATGCGGTGGTCGGCACCGTGCTGGCGCATTGGGTCGGCCGGGCGCTGATTCCGCTGAACTTCAACCAGCAGCGGGTCGAGGCCGATTTCCGCTACGCCCTGGTCCGGCTGCGCGACAATGCCGAGGGCATCGCGCTCTATGGCGGGGAGGTGGACGAGCGGCGCGGCCTGGTCCAGCGCTTCCAGGCGCTGATCGAGAATTGGTGGGCGATCATGGTCGCCACCAAGCGGCTGACCTTCTTTACCGCCGGCTACTCCCAGGTGGCGACCGTCTTCCCCTTCGTCGTCGCCGCCCCGGCCTATTTCGCCGGCAGGATCCCGCTCGGCGGCCTGACCCAGACGGCCAATGCATTCGGGGAGGTGCAGGGCGCGCTGTCCTGGTTTGTCGACAACTACGCCTCGCTGACGGAATGGCGCGCCACGGTGAAGCGCATCACCGGCTTCCTCGACGCGATCGATGCCGCCCGCGGCGCGACCGAGGCGAGCGCCGGGGTGCAGGCGGCGGCGGAGCCGCGGCCCGACCTGGCGCTGGAGGACGTCACCCTGGCCCTGCCCGACGGCCGCGTGCTGCTGGACGATGCCACGGCCCGGATCGCGCCGGGTGAAGCGGTGCTGATCGCCGGCCCCTCCGGTTCCGGCAAGTCCACCCTGTTCCGCGCCATCGCCGGCATCTGGCCCTTCGGCGCCGGGCGGGTGCGGGTACCGCAGGGCGCCTCGGTGCTGTTCCTGCCGCAGCGGCCCTATCTGCCTCTCGGCCCGCTGCGCCGCGCGGTGTGCTACCCCCGCCCGGTCACCGACTTCACCGAGGCCGAGGTCCGCGCCGCGCTGGAGGATGCCGGGCTTGGTTCCCTGGCGGCGCGGCTGGAGGAGGAGGATGCCTGGGACCGTCGCCTCTCGGGCGGCGAGCAGCAGCGCGTGGCGCTGGCCCGCGCCCTGCTGCTGAAGCCGGACTGGCTCTTCCTCGACGAGGCGACCGCCAGCCTCGACCCCGAGGCGGAGGCGCGCTTCTATGCGCTGCTGCAGGAACGGCTGCCGGGGACGACGCTGGTCTCGATCGCGCATCGGCCGGCGGTCGCGCAGTACCACCGGCGCTCCTTGCGGGTGCGCGACCGGCAGTTGGTGGCCGGCGCCGCCTGACGGGAGGAACCGCGGCGCATCGCAACCCGTTCACCGCCCCGTGCGGGGTCGCTTGTGCGGCGGCCCATGCGGGGGCGAATTCCCCGGGGACCGTGCGTCCGCGGGAAGGAGACGGCTTATGCTGCAGAGGCTTTGGGACCTGATAAGAGGCAGCGTCGAAGGCTATATCGCCGACGACGCGATGAGCCGTGGCGCCGCCATCGCCTATTATTCCTTCTTCTCGGTTGCCCCGCTGCTGGTCATCGCCATTGCCATCGCCGGCATCTTCTTCGGGTCCCAGGCGGTCGAAGGCGCGGTGGCGCATCACCTGCACGAGTTGATGGGCGATACCGGCGCCCAGGTGGTGGAAGGCCTGATCCGCAGCGCCGCCGACCAGCAATCCGGCCAGATCGCCGCGGTGATCGGCATCGCCGTGCTCCTGATCACCGCCAGCAGCGTCTTCACCGAGGTGCAGGCCGCGCTCAACGTCATCTGGCGCGCCCCGGCGCCCGAGCGCGACACCTGGATCCGCCTGCTGCGGAACAAGCTGGTCAGCGTCGGCCTGGTGCTCGGCACCGGGCTGCTGCTGCTGGCGTCCCTGACCGCGACGGCGGTGATGGCGGCGATCACGAGCTGGGCGACCGAGCTGGTGCCGCAGACCGGCAACCTGATCGGCCTGACCAATTTCGGCCTGAGCTTCGTCATGACCGCGCTGGTCTTCGCCGGCATCTACAAGCTGCTGCCGAACCGCCATATCGGCTGGCGCGACGTCGGGGTCGGCGCGCTGGTCACCGCCTTCCTCTTCACCATCGGCAAGTGGCTGATCGGCTTCTATATCGGCACCACCGGCATCGCCAGCACCTATGGCGCGGCGGGAGCGTTGATGGCGGTGCTGATCTGGATCTACTACTCCGCGCAGATCTTCCTGCTCGGGGCGGAATTCACCAAGGTCTGGGCCGGCATGCTCGGCAATGCCGAGGCGCAGGAAGCGCTGGCCGCCGACCCGGTCAATCCCTGCCGGCGGCAGCGCCGCCGCGACCGCCCGCGGAAAAGCACCGCGCCGGCGGTGGGCGCCGCGGCGCTGACGGCGGTGGCGCTCACCCTGCTGAAGAGGAAGCGGTAGGCCGCCTCAGCCGTCCTCCCGCACCACCCGCAGCACGCCATCGGCGTAGCGTTCCAGCTTGCTGCGGCCGACGCCTGGGATCATCGCCAGGTCCTCGGCATCCTGCGGCCGCATCGTGGCGATCGAGGCCAGCGTCTCGTTCGAGAAGATCATGTAGGCCGGCAGGCCCTGGATCTCGGCCTCGCGCTTCCGCCAGGACCGCAGCGCGTCGAACAGCGGGTCGCCGGCCATGGCCGGCTGGGCGCCGCGGCCGTTGCGCTCGCGCGGCGCGCCGGCCGTCACCGCCTCGGCCCGCAGCATGACCTTCTGCTCGCCCTTCAGGATCGGCCTGGCGGCATCGGTCGGCACCAGCTCGCCATGGTTCTCGATGGCGACGTCGAGCGCGCCGATCGCCACCAGCTGCCGCGCCACGCCGCGCCAGGCCTGGTCCGACAGATCCTTCCCCACGCCGAAGGTCGGCAGCTGATCGTGCGAGAACTGCGCGACCTTGTCGGTGACCTTGCCGCGCAGGACATCCACCAGATGCGCCACGCCGAAGCGCCGCCCGGTGCGCAGCACCGCGCTCAGCAGCTTCTGCGCCGGCACCGTGCCGTCGAACAGCTTGGGCGGGTTGCGGCAGACGTCGCAGGCGCCGCAGTTCTCCGGCCCGTCCTCGCCGAAGCAGCGCAGCAGGATCCGCCGCCGGCAGGTCGCCGCCTCGGCGATGGAGACCATCGCCTCCAGCCGGGCGCGCTCGATCCGCTTCTGCTCCTCGCCCGCCGGGCTTTCCAGGATGCGGTGGCGGGCCAGCGCGATGTCGCCGGCGCCATAGAGCAGCAGGGCGCGCGCCGGCAGGCCGTCGCGCCCGGCGCGGCCGATCTCCTGGTACCAGCTCTCCGGCGATTTCGGCAGGTCGAGATGCGCGACCCAGCGGACATCCGGCCGGTCGATCCCCATGCCGAAGGCGATCGTCGCCGCCATCACCACGGCATCGCCGCGGGCGAAGCGGCGATGCGCGTCGCGCTTGGCCCCCGGCTCCATCCCGGCATGGAAGCTCAGCGCGTCGTAGCCGTCACCGCGCAGCCATTCCGCGGTCTGCTCGGTCTTGGCCCGCGTGCCGCAATAGACGATGCCGGCCCCGGTGCCGTCGCCCGCCGCCTTGATGAAGGCGCGCAGCTGGCCGCGCTCGCTCTCCCGCGGCTCGGAGCTGATGAAGATGTTCGGCCGGTCGAAGCCGCCGCGGAAGACCGGGCTCTCGGCCAGGCCGAGCTGCGCGCGGATATCCTCGACCGTGCGCGGGTCGGCGGTCGCGGTCAGCGCCATCCGCGGCACGCTCGGGAAGCGCGTCGCCAGCAGGCCGAGCCCGCGGTATTCCGGCCGGAAGTGGTGGCCCCACTGGCTGACGCAATGCGCCTCGTCGATCGCGAAGAGCGCCAGCGACCGGCGCTCGAGGAAGTCGAGCGTCCCGTCCAGCAGCAGCCGTTCCGGCGAGACGTAGAGCAGCTTGACCGCGCCCCGCGCCAGGTCGCGCTTCACCTCGCGCGCCTGATCGTCGGGCAGGTCGGAATGCAGCGCGGCGGCGGCGACGCCCTGCTGCCGCATCGCCGCGACCTGGTCTTCCATCAGCGCGATCAGCGGGGAGACGACGACGCCGAGGCCGGGGCGGCAGAGCGCCGGCACCTGGAAGCACAGCGACTTGCCGCCGCCGGTCGGCATGAGCACGAGTCCGGAGCCGCCCGCCATGACATGGCGGACGATCTCCTCCTGGCGTCCGCGGAAGGCGGGGTGGCCGAAGACGCGGTGCAGGACCTCCTCGGGCGCCTCGCCCTCGGTGTCCGGCCTCGGCTGGTCGAGCATGCCGAGGCTATAGCATGCCGCCGACGAGTCCCAACGGCCTGTCGCGGCCTTATTGGCCGATCACGATCTCCACCCGGCGGGATTCGGTCGGGAAGCTGTCGAAGGGCACGGCGCCGCGCGATTCGATGCGGATGCGGCTGCGCTGCACCCCGGCTTCGGCCAGGTGATCGGCGACATGCTGCGCCCGCGTCTCGGCCAGTGCCTTGCCGAAGGCGGCGGTGCCGGCATCGGGCGCGGCGAAGCCGCGGACGCGCACCGGCGCGCCGGGACGTTCCTTCGCCAAGCCGGCCGCCTGGGCGACGATCGCCTGGGCATTCTCGTCCAGCGCCGCGCTGTCGGCGTTGAAGAAGACCACCGTAACCGGAGCGGGCGCGGGCGGCGTGGGCGCCTGACAGGCGGCAAGCGCCAGCAGAGGCAGGACGGCGAAGGCGAGGCGACGGCGCATGGCACGACTCCGGATCGGTCAGAAGGTCGATTGGTCCGGGAAAGCCACGCCGCCGTCAACCGCGTCGCGCGCTCAGCGCGAGCAGGCGGCACCGCCGAGGACGCAGAACCTGGCGCAGTGCGGATGGTTCAGCGCCACCGGCCGCGATGCCTCGGCGAGCGTTGCGCCGAGCTCGAATTGCGGGTCGTAGGGCAGCAGCGTGCAGGCCAGCACCGCCGGCCGCATGGCGCCGCGCCGCTTCACCACCATGCGGGCGGAGGCGCACATCAGGCTGTCCGGCGACTTCCGCAGGATGCCCCAGCAGGCCGTGGTGATCTCCGGCACGTCGGCCGCCGCATCCATCTCGGGAAAGAGCATGAGCGAGACCGGATCGGTCGTGTCGATCGGGATGCCGCGTTCGGCGAAGAGCGCCGCGAAGCCGGCGCGCATCGCCGCCTCGTCCTCCTGGCCGAAGCCGGCGCGGCCGGCGACATGGGTGCGGAAACCCTGCCGCGCCAGCCATTCGAGCCCGTCCAGCGCCTGGGCGAAGCTGCCCTCCTGCCGTTCCAGGTCGTGCAGCAGGGCGGAATGGTGGTCGAGGCTGACGCGCAGCGTCAGCCGGTCGCCATGCGCCGCCCGCAGCGCCAGCAGCGCGGCGGCATGGTTGCGCATCGGCTTCATCGCATTGGTCAACACCAGGGCGCGGAAGCCGCGCGACAGCACCTCCTGCAGCATCTGCGGCAGGTCGCGGTTGAGGAAGGGCTCGCCGCCGGTGAAGCCGATCTCCTCGACCGGCAGGGCGTCGCGGGCGATCTCGTCCAGGTACCCGCGCAGCTCGGCCGCAGTGATGTAGGCCAGCGCGTCGTTCCGCGGGCTGCTCTCGATGTAGCAGTTGCGGCAGGTGATGTTGCACAGCGTGCCGGTATTGACCCAGAGCGTCCGCAACGCCGAGAGCGCGACGGTGGCGCGCGCCTCCCCATTCGCCGTCACCAGCGGGTTGCGGAACTTCGACGGATCGAGCGGGCGGGTCGCGGGGGCAGCGATGACGGACACGCGGCGATGGCTCCTGATCGGCTGGGATCGGTACGCCGGACGGGCACCGGCGGTTACGGCGGGCAGGCTATCACACCTCCTTGTCGGCGCAGCGCCGGCGCAGGTCGGGTGCGTTTGAGGCGCCGCAAGGCCGCCGCCGCCGCGCGGTGGAATCCTGCGCCCGGGCCCAGGACGGGCCCGCAGCAACAGCAACAACGGAGAAGTCCATGCTCTCCCGCTTCCTTGCCTCTCGCAACGACCTGACGCGCGGCGACGATCCCTTCTTCCAGCTGCAGCGCGAATTGAGCCGTGCGGTGGACGACGTGTTCCGCGGCGCCGCCAGCCCGCGGATGCCCTTCGGCGGCGGCTTCGCCCCGAGCCTTGACGTCAAGGAGACCGAGGCCGGGCTGGAACTGACCGCCGAGTTGCCCGGCGTTGCCGAGAGCGACATCGACCTCTCGCTGGAAGGCGAGACCCTGACATTGCGCGGCGAGAAGAGGGAGGAGAAGAAAACCGAGGAACGCGGCCTGCACATGCGGGAGCGCAGCTTCGGCAGCTTCCAGCGCAGCCTGCGGCTGCCCTTCGCGCCGGAGCCGGGCAGCGTCTCGGCCAGCTTCGACAAGGGCGTGCTGCACGTCACGCTGCCGCGGCCGGCCAAGGCGCAGGCAGCGGAGAACAAGATCCCGATCAAGGGGCCGAACGCCTGAGGAAGGACGCCAGGCGGGGGCGGAAGCATCCCCGGTCCGTCGCGTCGGGGAAGCCGCCGGCCTTATTCCTCCGGGTCCGCCGCCGCCACCGGAAGAATGCTGGTCTCCTTCACCGTGGCGATCGCCAGCAGCGTCTCCACCCGCTGCACGCCCGGCAGGACGCGCAGCTCCTCGTTCAGGAAGCTGTCGAGCGCGGCCATGTCGGGCAGGCGCAGCTTCAGCAGGTAGGTCCAGGGGCCGGTGACGGCGTGGCATTCGAGCACCGCCTCCTCCCGCCGCATCGCCTTGCGGAAGGCGGTGTCGTCGCGGCCCGGCGCCACGGCGGCCAGCACATGCGCCAGCAAGGGGCAGCCGGCCTGGGCCGGGTCGAGGTCGGCGCGCCAGCCGCGGATCACCCCGCGCTCCTCCAGCCGCTTCACCCGCTCCGCGGTGGCGGAGACCGACAGCCCCGCGACCTTGGCCAGCTCCGCCAGCCCCGCGCTGCCATCGAGCTGCAGGGCGACGGTCAGGTTCCGGTCGATCTCATCCATGGCGGGACTTTAAGCGCCCTCGCCCGGCTTGTGAACGGAAGGATTTTCGTTGGCCGGGGAACGAGCCCCGGCCGGGCATTCGACCATCGAAGCTGCGCCCGCAGTGCCGGGCGGCTCGGCCGCCTCCGGCGATCGGCTGGCGTCAGACGTAATGCTCGGCCAACGGGCGGAAGCCGTTGAAGGCCTGGCTCGCATAGGTCGTCACGTAGGCGCCGGTCGAGAGCAGTTCCACCCGGTCGCCGCAGTCGAGCGCGAGCGGCAGGCGGTAGTTGGACTTCTCGTACAGCGTGTCCGTGCTGTCGCAGGTCGGTCCGGCGATGGTCACGGGACCATCGGCCTCGCCGTCATGCGGCGTGCGGAAGGCGTACTTGATCGACTCGCCCTCGGTCTCGGCCAGGCCGCCGAAGCGGCCGATGTCAAGGTAGACCCAGCGCACCGGGTCGTCCGCCGCCTTGCGGGAAACGAGCACGACCTCGGCCGAGACCACGCCGGCATCGCCGACCATGAAGCGGCCCGGCTCGATCACGATCTCGGGCAGCGCATTGCCGAAATGCTGCACCATCGCGCCCATGATGGCGGCGCCGAAATCGTCGATCTCCGGCACCTCGGCGCGGTAGCGCACGGGGTAGCCGCCGCCGAGGTTGACCATGCGCAGGTTGATCCCGGCCTCCTTGAGGTCGGTGAACAGCATCGCCACCCGGCCGATCGCGGCCTCATAGGCCGTGGTCTTGGTCTGCTGGCTGCCGACATGGAAGGAGATGCCGTAGGGGTCGAGGCCGAGCTCGCCGGCCTGCACCATCAGCGCCTTCGCCATCTCGATGTCGCAGCCGAACTTGCGGTTCAGCGGCCATTCGGCGCCGTCGTTGCCGACCAGGATGCGGCAATAGACCCGGGCGCCGGGCGCGCTGCGCGCCAGCTTCCGCAACTCGGCTTCCGAGTCGAAGGCGTACATGGTCACACCGGCCTCGAAGGCGGCGCGGATCGCGCTCTCCTTCTTGATGGTGTTGCCGTAGGAGATCGCCTTCGGCGTCGCGCCGGCCGCGAGGCAGGCCTCGACCTCCTCGAGGCTCGCCGCGTCGAAGCAGGAGCCGAGGCCGACCAAGCGCTCGAGGATCGGGGCGGCGGGGTTCGCCTTGACCGCGTAGTAGACGCGCGCCAGCGGCATCGCCGCGATCAGGCGGCGGTAGTTCTCCTCCACCCGGTCCACGTCGAGGACGAAGCAGGGCGTCGCCGGGGCGGTGTCACGCAGATAGCGGGCGACCTTCGGGGTCATGCCAGCACCCTCCAAAGACAGGAAGGACCGCCCCCATGTTCCGGGACGGCGGCCCCAAGTTGACGAAACGGTCGAACGAACCAGCGACCAAGTGGACCGCCCGGGATTGACCCGAACGGGGTTGCCAGAACGCTTGACGTCGTTGCGTAAACCTTGCGCTGCGGTGACCCGATACTTGGCGCCGTTGTGGAGGAGCGCCGGGGTTCCGTGGGCCTGGGGCCAGAGGCACGTGCGTACTGCGTCTGAGGCGGCATATAGGGCCCGCCCCCTCCCCTGCAAAGCGAAAAAACCGCCCTGGCCGGATTTTTTTCCAGCAACCTTCGCCGGCGGCCGGAAACTCCCCCGGAACCCTCGCGAGGATCAGGCTGAAACGCCTGCCGCCGGGCGAATCGGCCGGGAATCCACCGGTACGGCAAGCGCCAGCGCCACGATCCAAGACGGCGAACCGGGTCAGCCGCCGAACATGTCCCGGGTGATGCTGGCATACCAGGCGTCGGCATAGGCCGCTTCCAGCCGCCGCTGCTCCGGCAGCACGCCGCGCGGGGAAACGCCGCCCGAGTCCGGCACCTCGACGAAGCCGGCCGGGCCGGGGCGGAAGATGCCGACGATGCTGATGCCGTAGGCCTCGCCGACATGGCTGTAGCAGGTGTTGAAATAGACCCCTTCGGGCGGCGACTGGCCGCGCAGCGCGGCTGCGGCGCAGGCCACCGCCTGCTTCGCCGTGTTGTTGGCGACGAAGGCGGATTTCGGCATCGGCGCGCCGTTGTTGGCGTCGCCCACGATGTGGATGTCGGGCGCGGCGCGGGAAGCGAAGGTCAGCGGGTCGACCTCCGCCCAGCCCGTCTTCGCCGCTAGGCCGCTGGCGGTGACGATGCGCGCGGCCGATTGCGGCGGGATGACGTTGCCGACCGCCAGCGTGTGGCGGGTGCCGAACTCGGTCTCGAAGACCTTCTCTCCCGGGTCGACGCGGGCCACCGCGCCGTCCTGGCTGGCCGGCACCCATTCGACCATGCCGCCATAGAGCGCCTTCCAGCCGTCCTGGAACAGGCCCTGCTTGCTGAAGGCGTCCTTGGCATCCAGCGCCAGGACCTTGGATTTCGGCTTGTGGCGCTTGAGATAGGCCGCGACCATGCTGATGCGCTCGTAGGGGCCCGGCGGGCAGCGGTAGGGATTGGCGGGGATCGAGATCCCGACCACGCCGCCATCCGGCATGGCCTCGAGCTGCCGCCGCAGCAGCTCGATCTGGCTGCCATCGCCGCCCATCCAGGCATGCGGGAAGACCTCGGCTGCCGCCTCGTCGTAGCCGGGCAGCGCGCCCCAGCGGAGCGCGATGCCGGGCGAGAGGATCAGCTTGTCGTAGGCCAGCGCCCCGCCGCCGCGCAGCCGCACCGTCCGCGCCGCGGCGTCGATCCCGGCCGCCCAGTCCTGCACCAGGCGGATGCCGGCGGCCTGCAGCCCGTCATAGGAATGGGTGATGTCGCCGATCTGCCGGAAGCCGCCGAGCAGCAGGTTGCCATAGGGGCAGGTGACGAAGCGCGCCTGCGGCTCGACCAGCGTGACCTGCAGCTCGGGGTAGCTGGTCCGGGCGAAGCGGGCGGCCGAGGCGCCGCCGAAGCCGCCCCCCACCACCAGCAGCCGCGCCGCCCCTTGGGCGCGGGAGAGGGCGGGCGCGGCCAGCAGCCCGAGCGCGGCGCGGCGGGTGAGCCGCATCACCGGACCGCCGCGAAATAGGCAGCCGCCGCGGCCAGTTCGGCCTCCGTGTAGCCGCGCGCGATGCGGTTCATGATGGTGCCCTGGCGCGCATCGGTCCGGTAGTCCCGCAGGATCGCGTCGAGCTCCGCCGCGTCCCGCCCGGCCAGCCGCGCGCCGGCACCGGTCCCCCGGCCCTGCGGGCCATGGCAGCCGAGGCAGCCCTGCGCCGCCAGCGGCGCCGGATCGGCCACGGCGGCACCGCCAAGCAGGGGCAGGACCAGCAGCACCGCGATCGGCCAAGGCATTCCCTGCATGGGCCGCTCCCCTCCCCCTGCATCCCCGTCAGGAAAGAGTAGGGCGCCCCGCCCGGTGCGCCAGCGGCAAGCCCGCTCAGTTCCGCCCGATCACCCCGGCATGCAGCGGACTGGACGGGTCGGCGGCATATTGCCGCGGCATCCGCCCGGCGAGGAAGGCATGCCGCCCGGCCTCGACCGCCGCCTTCATGGCGCGGGCCATCCGCACGGGCTCCCTGGCATGGGCGATGGCGCTGTTCATCAGCACCGCGTCGCAGCCGAGCTCCATCGCCAGCGCGGCGTCGGAGGCCGTGCCGACCCCGGCATCGACCAGCACCGGGACCTTGGCATTCTCGATGATCGCCCGGATCATCACCGGGTTCTGGATGCCGAGGCCCGAGCCGATCGGCGCGCCCAGCGGCATGACCGCCACGGCGCCCATCTCCTCGAGCCGCTTGGCGGCGATCGGGTCGTCCGAGCAGTAGACCATGACCTGGAAGCCGTCCTTCAGCAGCGCCTCCAGCGCCTCGAAGGTCGCCCGCATGTCAGGATAGAGGAAGGGCGGCGGGCCCAGCACCTCGAGCTTCACCAGGTTCCAGCCGCCGGCCTCCCGCGCCAGGCGCAGGGTGCGGACCGCGTCCTGCGCGGTGAAGCAGCCGGCAGTGTTCGGCAGGTAGGTGTAGCGCTTGGGGTCGACGAAATCCTGCAGCATCGGAGCCGCGGGGTCGCCGAGGTTCACCCGCCGCACCGCGACGGTGACGATCTCGGCACCCGAGGCATCGATCGCCCGCCCGGTCTCCTCGAGGTCCTTGTAGCGGCCGGTGCCGACGATCAGGCGGGAGCGGAAGCGGAGGCCGGCGACCTCCCAGGTGTCGTCAAGCGTCGCAGCCGTGGTCGGAATCGTGTCCATGGCTCAGCCTCCGCCGATGAAGTGGACGATCTCCAGCTGGTCGCCGGCGCTGAGCGCGGTGGCGGCATAGGTGGAGCGGGGGACGATCTCCAGGTTGCGCTCGACCGCCACCTTGCGCAGGTCGAGCCCGATGCGCGCCAGCAGGTCGGCCACCGTGGCGGGGCCCGGGATCTCCCGCGCCTCGCCATTCACCGTGATGGATATCGTCGCCTCCATGCGGCGGAACATGGCGAAGCCCGACGCCGGCGGCAAGGCACCCGGGACGCACGGCTGCATCCCACCGCTTGCGGCACGAAAACCCCCCGTGCTAGCCCCAACCCCCCACCCGACAGGACACCCTGCCGTGACTCCGCCCCTGATCACCGTCCTGAACGGCCCGAATCTCAACATGCTGGGCACGCGCGAGCCGGAAAAGTACGGCCATGCGACGCTCGACGACGTCGAGGCGCTCTGCGCCGAAACCGCCGAGGGGCTCGGGCTCGCGATCGACTTCCGCCAAACCAACGGCGAGGGCGAGCTGGTCACCTGGGTGCAGGAATGCCGCGGGCGCTCGGCCGGGATCATCATCAACCCGGCGGGCTACACCACGACCTCGATCGCCCTGCTCGACGCGCTGCTGGCGGTCGGGCTGCCGGTGATCGAGGTGCACATCACCAATATCCATCGCCGGGAGGAATTCCGGCACCACAGCTTTGTGTCGAAGGCGGCCACCGGCGTCATCGCCGGCCTCGGCGTGCAGGGCTACGCCCTCGCGCTGCAGGCCATGGCGGGGCTGGTCGACCCGATCGACCCGGACGACGAAGAATGAGCAACGGCATCCAGTTCGACCCGGCGGCGATCCGCGCCCTGGCGCAGATCCTCAAGGACACCGACCTGACCGAGATCGAGCTGGTCGAGAAGGATAGCCGCATCCGCGTGGCACGGAAGCTCCCGGCACCGGCCGCGCCGGTGCAGGTGGCCTGGCCCGGGCCGATGCCGCAGGCCCCGGCCGCGGCGCCCGCCGCCCCGGTTGCGGTCGTCGTGGCGCAGACCGCCGCGCAGCTCGCGGCCGAGGAGAGCCTCGACCTCGCCAAGCATCCCGGCCTCGTCGCCTCCCCCATGGTCGGCGTCGCGTACCTGGCGCCCGAGCCGGGGCAGCCGCCCTTCGTCACGCTGGGATCGAAGGTGGCGCAGGGCCAGACCCTGCTGCTGATCGAGGCGATGAAGACCTTCAACCAGATCAAGGCGCCCAAGGCCGGCACCGTGACCCGCATCCTGATCGAGCCCGGCACGCCCGTCGAATACGGCGAGCCGCTGATGATCGTGGAGTAGGCGCGCGTGCGCATCGGCAAGGTCCTGATCGCCAACCGCGGCGAGATCGCGCTGCGGATCCACCGTGCCTGCCAGGAGATGGGCATCCGCACCGTCGCGGTGCATTCCACCGCCGATGCGGCCGCGATGCATGTCCGCTTGGCCGACGAGAGCGTCTGCATCGGCCCGCCCGCCGCGCGCGACAGCTACCTGAACGTCGCCGCCATCCTCTCGGCCGCCGCGATCACCGGCGCGGACGCGGTGCATCCGGGCTACGGCTTCCTTTCGGAGAACGCCGACTTCGCCGAGATGGTGGAGGCGCACGGCCTCGCCTTCATCGGCCCGAGCCCCGAGCACATCCGCATGATGGGCGACAAGATCGCCGCCAAGGACGCGATGCGCCGGCTCGGCGTGCCGTTGGTCCCGGGCAGCCTCGGCGCGCTGGCCTCGGTCGAGGAGGCCCGCGCGGTCGCCGCCGAGGTGAAGTATCCCGTGCTGATCAAGGCCGCCGCCGGCGGCGGCGGACGCGGCATGAAGGTGGCGCGTTCCGAGGACGAGCTCGAGGAGGCCTGGCGCGTCGCCCGCACCGAGGCCAAGGCCGCCTTCGGCAACGACGAGGTCTATCTCGAGAAATACCTCGACCGCCCCCGCCACATCGAACTGCAGGTCATGGCCGACAGCCACGGCAATGTCGTGCATTTCGGCGAGCGCGACTGCTCCCTCCAGCGCCGGCACCAGAAGCTGGTCGAGGAGGCGGGCTCGCCGGTGCTGACCGCGGCCGACCGCGACGCGCTCGGCGCCCAGGTGACGCGGGCGCTGCGCGAGCTCGGCTACCGCAACGCGGGGACGCTCGAATTCCTTTGGCAGGACAACCAGTTCGCCTTCATCGAGATGAACACGCGGCTGCAGGTCGAGCACCCCGTGACCGAGATGGTCTGCGGCATCGACCTGGTGAAGGAGCAGCTCCGCGTCGCCGCCGGCGAGCCGCTCGGCTACGACCAGTCCGAGATCCGCTTCCACGGCCATGCGATCGAATGCCGCATCACCGCCGAGGACCCGGATACCTTCGCCCCCTCCCCCGGCCGGGTTCATACCTACCACGCGCCGGGCGGGCTCGGCGTCAGGGTCGATAGCGCGCTCTACTCGGGCTACGCGGTGCCGCCGCACTACGACAGCCTGGTGGCGAAGCTCGTGGTGCATGGCGCGACCCGGGCCGAGGCGATCGCCCGCCTCAGGCGCTCGCTGGCCGAGATGGTGGTGGACGGCATCCAGACCACCCTGCCGCTGCACCGCGCCATCATGGAGGACCCGGAATTCCAGGCCGGGAACTATACCATCCATTGGCTGGAACGCTTCGTGGCCAACCGGCAGGCGCCGGAGGCGGGCTGAACCCGGCCCGGTACCGCGGGCGCATCCGCCGCGGGGGTACATGCCGATATGCCGGAGGTGCGGGACACCGCCTCGCCGCCGGGTGACGCCGCGCGGCCTCCGGGGCCGTGGCGCCATGGGCTGCCGCTCGATATAGTCGGGGGATGCCGATCCCGCCCCCCGCCGCCACGTGGTGAACGCGCGCCCCCTCGCGGGTGGGCCGGGGCGGCGGGCGTCGTGCGGCGTCCCGGTCGCCGCGGCATGAGCCGCCGGCAGATCGACATCACCCCGGACCTCATGCTGCGCGCCTATCGCGCCGGTCTCTTTCCCATGGCCGAGAGCCGGCGCGGCGACCGGCTTTATTGGCTGGACCCGGAGCGGCGCGGGATCATCCCGCTCGACGGCGGCTTCCACCTGCCGAAGCGCCTGCTGCGCACCGTGCTGCACAGCTCCTACCGGGTCACCGCCGATGCCGACTTCGCCGGCGCCATCGCCGGCTGCGCCGCCCCCGCCCCGGGCCGCGAGGACACCTGGATCAACCCGGAGATCGAGTTCCTCTTCCTCACCCTGCATCGCCAGGGCCATGCCCACTCGATCGAGGTCTGGGACGGCCAGGTGCTGGTCGGCGGCCTCTACGGCGTCGTCCTCGGCGGCGCCTTCTTCGGCGAGAGCATGTTCAGCCGCGCCCGCGACGCCTCGAAGCTCGCCCTGGTCCATCTCGTCGCCCGGCTCCGGCTGGGCGGTTTCTCGTTGCTCGACAGCCAGTTCCTGACCGAGCACCTGGCCCAGTTCGGCGCGCACGAGATCCCCCGCGCCGACTACAAGCGCCGCCTGGCGCATGCGGTGGGCGAGGAGGCGCGCTGGCTCGCCGCCCCCGACCCGGTCGCGCTCGAGGCCGCGATCCGCGCGCTGAGGGAGCCTGCCGCCGCGTGACCGCGACCGAGGACGGACTTGTCCCCGCCCCGGGGCGGCGAAAGCGCGTGCAGGGCGGCACCGCGACCGCCGATGTCGTGCTCTCGGCCCATGCCGGCGGCAACTCGGCGCTCTTCCCGCAGATCCTGGCGCTGCACGTGCCGGACGGCGCCACCATTGCCGACGTCACCTTCGGCCAGGGCGTCTTCTGGCGCGAGGTGCCGCCCGGCCGCTACCGGGTGCTGCCCACCGACCTCGCCACCGGCACGGATTGCCGCGCCCTGCCCTATGCGGCGGACGCCATCGACGCCCTGGTGCTCGACCCGCCCTACATGGAAGGCCTGCTGCGGCCGAAGGCCGAGACCCGCGGCGGGCTCGGCAGCCATGTCGCGCTGCGCGACTTCTACGCCTCCGGCGGCGCGCATGCCGCGCCCGGCGGCGGCCGCTGGCACCAGGCGGTGCTCGACCTCTACCTCGATGCGGGGTGGGAGGCGCGGCGCGTGCTGCGCGACCACGGCATCCTCATCGTCAAGTGCCAGGACGAGGTCAGCGCCAACCGGCAGGAGCTGACCCATGTACAGATCGTCATGGGCCTCGCCGCGCTCGGCTTCTATGCGCGCGACCTCTTCGTGCTGGTCCGCAGCGGCAAGCCGGGCATCGCCCGGCTGCTGCGCCAGGTGCATGCGCGGAAGAACCACAGCTACTTCCTGGTCTTCCAGAAGGTCCCGGCCGGCCAGGAGGTCGCCCGCTACCGCACCCGCGACCTGCCCCCGCGCGGACCGCATCGCGGCCCCACCCTCCTCGCGCTTCCGCCAGCCGGGGATCCGGCCTAGACAGCCGGCCCGCGGCCCCCGCCGTGTCAGCCGGAGCCCCCCATGTCCGACCGCATCTCCCTTCCCAAGGACCGCATCAAGGTCCTGCTGCTGGAGGGGATTTCCGACAGCGCCGTCGAATTGCTGGCCGGCGCCGGCTACCAGAATGTCACCCGCATGGCCAAGGCGCTGGACGGCCCGGCGCTGGCCGAGGCGCTCCAGGGCGTCCACATGCTCGGCATCCGCTCCCGCACCCAGTTGCGGGACGAGGCGCTGGCCGCGGCCGACCGGCTGATCACCGTGGGCTGCTTCTGCATCGGCACCAACCAAGTCGACCTCGACACCACCCGCACCCGCGGCATCCCGGTCTTCAACGCGCCCTTCTCCAATACCCGCAGCGTGGCCGAGCTGGTGATGGGCGAGGTGGTGATGCTGCTGCGCGGCATCCCCGACCGCTCCCGCTCCGCCCATGCCGGCGGCTGGGACAAGTCGGCCGAGGGCAGCTACGAGGTGCGCGGGCGGACCCTCGGGCTCGTGGGCTACGGCAATATCGGCAGCCAGCTCTCGGTGCTCGCCGAGGCCTTCGGCATGCGGGTCATCTACTGGGACCACACCACGAAGCTGCCGCACGGCAATGCCCGGCCCTGCTCGTCGCTTGCCGAGCTGCTGGCCGAGGCCGACATCGTGACGCTGCACGTGCCGGAGACTGCGGAGACGATCGGCATGATCGGCGCGCGCGAGATCGCCGCGATGAAGCCGGGCAGCATCCTGATCAACAATGCCCGCGGCACGCTGGTGGACCTGGAGGCCGCGGCGGACGCCCTGCGGTCCCGCCACCTGCTGGGCTTCGCCGCCGACGTCTTCCCCGAGGAGCCGGCCCGCAACGGCGAGCGCTTCGCCAGCCCGGTCCAGGGCCTGCCCAACGTCATCCTGACCCCGCATATCGGCGGCTCGACGCAGGAGGCGCAGTCGCGCATCGGCCAGGAGGTGGCCCGCAAGCTGGTCGAGTACAGCGACAGCGGCGCCACCATGGGCGCGGTGAACTTCCCCCAGGTGCAGCTGCCCGCGCGTCCCACCGGCGCCCGCTGGACGCATGTCCACCGCGACGCGCCCGGCGTGCTGTCCCGCATCAACGAGTCCTTTGGCAAGCGCGGCCTGAACATCGCGGCGCAGTACTACCAGACCTTCGGCGACCTCGGTTACGTGGTGGTCGAGAGCGTCGAGGCGCGCTCGGCGGCGGAGGCGATCCTCGGCGAGTTGCGGGCGCTGCCGGGAACGCTTCGGGCACGGCTGATCTACGAGCGGGAATAAAGCTCGCCGGGAACGGCGTTTTCGGACAAAGCCGGAAGCGGGACCGGAGGGGCGCTGCCCCTCCAGGCCACCCCGCCAAAGGCCGAAAGGCCTCTGGACACCTCGGGTTGCGGGCGCGCGATGCGCGCTTTCGGACAAAGGCGGGGCGTGGGCGAGGCTCCGGGGCATTTCGCAACGGCAGTCGCGGGAAAGCCCGGGCGCGTGCTCCAAGGCTGGCCTCCTTGCCGGAGGCCGGAACGTATCATGAACGAGCCGGAAAGCTCAAGCCTTCAGGCGGCTTCGTCCTGGCGGCCGCGGCGGGCGGCCTCGCGCGCCCGGCGGCGGGCCAGCGCCTGCAGCCGGCCGAGATCGGCGGCCGGCAGGCCGAAGGCCTCGAGCGCCGCGAAGCCGCGATGCGTCCCGGTGGTGGCCGCGAAGAAGCCGCGGAGGTCGCCCGAGCAGCGGGCCAGGGCGGCGGCATTCTCGGCCGCCTCGTACTCCGCGAGCGCGGCGCGGAAGGCAGCCTGGAGCTTCGGGCAGCCGGTGAGGCGGAAGGCGGCGCCGCGGCGCGGCCATTCCAGGCCGAGCGGCTCGGGCGCCGAGGGGTCGCGCGGCGGGGCGAAGAAGTCGGCGGGCAGGCGCGGCAATGCCAAGGGGCGGATGCCCGGCAGGCGCGTGATCGATTCCATCCCAGTCGCTCGCTTTATGGTCCAGCGGTTGTCGGGGCCAGGGGGCACCCCGCGCCGGGACCTTATCAAAGGGCGAGTCGTTCGGGGAGTGGGGGCCAGATGGTTTCGCTGGTGGTGTGGACGGAATTTCTAGCGGAGCGTGTGGCGGCGCAGCATCGAAAACTCGAAACCGGCTCGATCCGCAAACCACACGAAACCATGCCGGGCGGCGGGCGGGAAACTCGGGCGCCCCCGGACGCCAGCAGCGGCAACGGCTGATTCGTTGCAGGGGCAGGCAGGGTCCCCGGTGCAGGCAATTGCCTGCCGCCGCGGCATGCCCGCCGGATCGGTGCGCGGCCGGGCGAGCATCCTCCCCTTGACGTGAAGGCAACCATGCTTCCGGCCCGGTTTCGATCTGCACGAGCCTCCGGTGTTGCGGCGGAAGCGGAGTACGGGTGCGGCCGGCGTTGCGCAGGGCCTGGAAGCCGCCTAAAACCGCCCCCCTCGCCCAGGCCTGCCGATCCCGGCACGGCCCGCGCCCGCTCATTCACTCCACCCGGACAGGCAGCCCACCCATGGCAAAGATGCAGGCCAACCAGATGCGTGCCGGCATGGTCATCGAATTCGAAGGCCAGCGCTACACCATCATCCGCCAGAACATCATGATCCCTGGCAAGGGCAATGCCATCATCCAGGTGGACATGCGCAACATCAAGACCGGGTCCAAGAAGGACCAGCGCTGGCGCACGGCGGATGTGGTGGAACGGCTGGAGACCTCGGACGAGGAGTTCACCTTCTCCTACGCCGAGGGCGACAACATCATCCTCATGCACCCCGAGACCTACGAGCAGACCACGGTGCCGAAGGACATCCTCGGCGACCGCCTGCCCTTCCTGGTCGAGAACATGACCGTCCAGGTCCGCATGATCGAGGGCGAGCCGGTGGCGATGACCCTGCCCGAGCAGGTGACGCTGGAAGTCGTCGAGGCCGATCCGGTGGTGAAGGGGCAGACCGCCTCCTCCTCCTACAAGCCGGCCGTGCTCTCGAACGGCGTCAAGACCATGGTCCCGCCCTTCGTCACCCAGGGCGACCGGATCGTGGTGAAGACCGAGGACGCCTCCTACGTGGAACGCGCCAAGGGCTGAGCCGCCGCGGCCCCGCCGAGGGGCCGCGCCCCTGCGCCCCGGCCGGCCGAGGGGCCGCCCCGCCGCTGCCCGCGCCCGGGCAGCCGCGTCCCCGCCGCGGGCGGGGAGACCCTCCGGCCGGGGCCAGCCCCGCCCCCGCCTGGCCCGCCGCCCCAAGCCGACCCCCAGGAACACCCCGCCGCCATGGCCTCCTCCCCGCGCCTCTCGCCCGCCCTCAACGTCGTCGTCGGCGCCGTCCAGAAGGCCGGCCGCCGCCTGCTCCGCGACTTCGGCGAAGTCGAGCAGCTCCAGGTCTCGGCCAAGGGCCCGGGCGACTTCGTCTCCGCAGCCGACATCCGCGCCGAGGAGACGCTGCGGCAGGAGCTCTCCCGCGCCCGCCCCGGCTTCGCCTTCCTGATGGAGGAAAGCGGCAGCCATGGCGCGGAGGGCTGGGAATGGCGCTGGGTGGTCGACCCGCTCGACGGCACCAGCAACTTCCTGCACGGCATCCCGCACTGGTGCGTCTCGGTCGGGATCGAGAAGCGGGTGGATGCCGACCGGACCGAAATCGTCGCCGGCGTGATCTACAACCCGGCCTCGGACGAGATGTTCTGGGCGGAAAAGGGCGTCGGCGCCTTCCTCAACGACAAGCGGCTCCGCGTCTCCGGCCGGCGCGAGATGAACCACGCGCTCTTCGCCACCGGCATCCCCTTCGCCGGCGTGCCGCGCAAGGCGGAGTTCAGCCAGATCCTCGGCCGCATCATGCCGCAGGTGGCCGGCGTCCGGCGCTTCGGCTCGGCCGCGCTCGACCTCGCCTGGACCGCCGCCGGCCGCTACGACGGCTACTGGGAGCTCGGCATCAAGAAGTGGGACATGGCCGCCGGGCTGATCTTGGTGCGCGAGGCCGGCGGCTTCGCCACCGACCCTGAAGGCGGCGACCCCTACCTCGAGGGCAACGTCGTCGCCGGCAACCAGGCGCTGCACGGCAAGCTGCGCGAGGTGGTGCAGGAGGGCATCGCCGCCGCCGGCGCCGTCCGCGGCCGCGCCGCCGAAGCGGGCCCGCCCGCCGCGGGTTGAGCTCCAGCGCCGGCCGTACCGCCTGCACCGACGTTGCCCGGGCCGTGTCAGGACGACATCGGTCCAGGCTTTGTTGACCCGGCGATTCACGTCCCGTGCTTCCACCCAGGACGATCGCAGGCTTTGCCGAGCCGGCGCTTCACGTCCCGTGTTTCCACCCAGGACGACCGCAGGCTTTGCCGGCCCGGCGATTCACGTCCCGTGCTTCCACCCAGGACGATCGCAGGCTTTGCCGAGCCGGCGCTTCACGTCCCGTGCTTCCACCCAGGACGATCGCAGGCTTTGTTGAGCCGGCGCTTCACGTCCCGTGTTTCCACCCAGGACAATCGCAGGCTTGTTGAGCCGGCGATTCACGTCCTGCGTGTTTCCACCCGGGACCATCGCAGGCTAGCCTGCCCCGGCGAGGAAAAGGGGCCGAGTCCAGGGTGATGCGCGTCTTGCCAGTCCGGATGGCCCTGCTGGCCGGGGCGATGCTTGCCATGACCCCGGCGGCTGCCCAGCCCGTTTCCGCGGCCGAGGCATCGCCGGCCGGGACGCTGCCGGCCGACCCCGCCCCGGCGCCGCCCGCCCCGGCCGACCTCGCCGCCCGCCCCGGCCTTGCCCAGCCCGCGCCCGCCCCGCCCGCCACCCGCCCCTTCACCCTGCCGCCGGGGATGGAGGCGCTGCCGGACGGCGCCTGGCGGCTGCGCTTCCCCGAAGGCAAGGACGCCGCGCCGCGGGCCGCCGACGCCGCCCTGGCCGAGCTCGGCCGCCGCCTCGCCGCCGGGCCGGAGGGCCGCGTCGTGCTGTTCGCCCAGGCCAGCGGCCCCGCCGCCGATGTCTCGACCGCGCGCCGGCTCAGCCTTGCCCGCGGCCTCGCGGTGAAGGAGGCGCTGGTGGCCGGCGGCCTGCCCGCCACCCGCATCGACATCCGCCCCATGGGCCGGACCGAGGAGGCGGCGGATGCCGTCGACGTCCAGCCCCCGGGCACCCGGGCCGCACCCCGGTGACCGAACACAGGAACACCGATCCATGAGTTCGGGCCGATGACCCCGCCGCTTCGCTTCCTCTGGCGCATGCTCGGCTTCCTCGGCGTGGTGGCGCTGGTCGCCGCGCTGCTCGCGCCGCAACTGGCCACCGCCTTCGCCACCAACCTGGTGCTGAACGGGCTGATCCTCGGCGTGCTGCTGATCGGCGTGGCCTGGAACCTGCGCCAGGTGCTGACCCTGCGGCCGGAGGTCGACTGGCTCGAGCATTTCCGCAGCCCGAAGCACGGCGCCCCGGCCCAGCCGGCGCCGCGGCTGCTCGGACCGATGGCCAGCATGTTCCAGGCGCGGCGCTCCGACCGGCTCAGCCTCTCGGCCGGCGCCATGCGCAGCGTGCTGGACGGCATCGGCTCCCGCCTCGACGAGACGCGCGAGCTGTCGCGCTACATGACCGGGCTGCTGATCTTCCTCGGCCTGCTCGGCACCTTCTGGGGCCTGCTGCTGACCATCTCCTCGGTCTCCGACGTGATCGGCGGCATGTCGGTCGGGTCGGGCGACCTGAACCAGCTCTTCAACCAATTGAAGTCGGGCCTGGCGCAGCCGCTGAAGGGCATGGGGACGGCCTTCTCCTCCTCGATGCTCGGCCTCGCCGGGGCGCTCGTGCTCGGCTTCCTCGACCTCACCGCCGGCCAGGCGCAGACCCGCTTCTACAACGAGTTGGAGGAATGGCTGGCCGGGATCACCCGGCTCTCCTCCGGCGTGCTGGGCGACGCGGGCGCCGAGGGCGGCGGCAGCGTGCCGGCCTATGTCCAGGCGCTGCTGGAACAGACCGCGGAGAACCTCGAAGGGCTGCAGCGCATCCTGGCGCGGGGCGAGGAAGGCCGCGCCCAGACCAGCCAGGCGATGATGACCCTGACCGAGCGGCTCTCGACCCTGACCGACCAGATGCGCGCCAGCCAGCAGCTGATGCTGCGGGTGGCGGAGCAGCAGGCGGCGCTCGGCCCGGTGCTGCAGCGACTGGCCGAGGTCCAGGCCGCCCCGGCGGACGAGGTGGTGCGCGGCCATCTCCGCAACACCGAGATCTACCTTTCCCGCATGCTGGAGGAGATGACCACCGGCCGCGCCCAATCGACCGCCGAGCTGCGCAGCGAGATCAAGCTCGTCGCCCGCACCATCGCCGCGCTGGCCGAGGAGCAGCCGCGGTGAGCAGGCCCGCCGCATGGCGCTAGGCGGCAACCGGCGCAACCGCGGCGGCGGGGGCCTCGATGCCTGGCCGGGCTACGTGGACGCGCTGTCCACCCTGCTCATGGTCATCATCTTTGTCCTGCTGGTCTTCGTCCTGGCCCAGGGCTTCCTCAGCGTCGCCCTGTCCTCGCGCGACCGGGCGCTCGACCGGCTGAACGCCCAGGTGGCGGAGCTGGCGGAGCTGCTGGCGCTCGAACGCGGCCAGGCGACCGAGCTGCGCGCCTCCCTCGCCCGCACGAGCGAGGAGCTGCGTGCCGCCGCCGGCGCCCGCGACCTGCTGACCAGCCAGCTGCGCGAGGCGCGGGAGGCGCGCGACCGGCTGGGCGGCGAGCGCGACGCGGCCCAGGCGGAGCGCGACCGGCTGGGCGCCCGCCTCGCCGACCTCGAGCTCGCCGGGCGCGGCGGGGCGGAACGGCTGGCCTCGCTGGAGCAGCAGCTGGCCGAGGCGCTGCGCCGGGCCGAGAGCGTCGGCGGCGACGCCGCCCAGACCGTCCGCCGCCTGACCGATACCGGCCGGGCGCTGGCCGCCGAGCAGGCGGCGCGGCAGCGCTCGGACGCGCGGGTGACGGAGCTCGACAAGCAGCTGGCGGACAGCCGCGGCGCGACCGAGACGGCGCGGCGCGAGCTGGCCGCGCTGCAGCGCCAGGTGCAGGACAGCCAGGCGCAGCTGGCCGAGGCGCAGCGGCAGCTCGCCGCCATGCGGACGGAGATGGCCGCGCTCGACCGCCAGGTGACGGTCGGCAGGACGACGCTCGAAGCCCGGCTGTCGGACCTCGCCAGGCTCGGCGAGCAGGTCCGCAGCCTGACCGCGCTGCGCGACCAGCTCGAGCGGCAGGCGCAGGAAGCGCTGAAGCGCGCCGGCGAGGCGGACCGCGCCCGGACCGCGGCCGAGGCCGCCACCGGCACCGAGGCCGAGCGCCGCCAGGCCGCCGAGCGCGCCGCCGCCGAGCAGGGGCGGCTCGCCGAGAGCGCCCGCGCCCAGGTCGCCCTGCTGACCCGGCAGATCGAGGAGCTGCGCAGCCAGCTCGGCCGCCTGACGGCCTCGCTCGATGCCGCCGAAGCGGGGGGACGCGACAAGGATGCGCAGATCCTGACGCTCGGCACCCGGCTGAACGCCGCGCTGGCGGCGCGGGTCGAGGAACTGCAGCGCTACCGCAGCGACTTCTTCGGCCGCCTCCGGGACGTGCTGGGCGACCGGGCCGACGTGCGGATCGTCGGCGACCGCTTCGTCTTCCAGTCGGAGGTGCTCTTCCCGCCGGGCAGCGCCGACCTGTCCGCGGCCGGGCAGCAGCAGATCCGCGAGATCGCCCGGGTGCTGCAGGATATCGCGCAGAAGATCCCGCGCGACGTGAACTGGCTGCTGCGGGTGGACGGCCATGCCGACCGCCAGCCGGTCCGCGGCGGCGGCCGCTACGCGACGAATTGGGAGCTTTCGGCGGCGCGGGCGATCGCGGTGGCGCAGCTGCTCATGCAGGAAGGCCTGCCGCCGAACCGGGTCGCGGCCACCGCCTTCGGCGACAACCAGCCGCTCGACCCGGCGGAGACGCCGGAGGCCTATGCCCGGAACCGGCGGATCGAGCTGCGGCTGACCGACCGCTGAATCGAAAGGGGCCGCGGCGTTCCCGCCGCGGCCCCCTGCGTGCGATCCGGCGGCCTATTGGGCGGTCGCCACCGGGTCCAGCTTGTAGCCGCCGCCCTCGGTCAGCAGCAGGCGGGCATGCGTCGGGTCGGGCTCGATCTTCTGCCTGAGGCGGTAGATATGGGTCTCGAGCGTATGGGTGGTCACCGCGCTGTTGTAGCCCCAGACCTCGTTCAGCAGGATCTGCCGCGGCACCGGCTTGCCGCCGGCGCGGTAGAGAAACTTCAGGATGGAGCTTTCCTTGTCGGTCAGCCGCACCTTGCGGTTGCGGCCCGGCTCCATCAGCAGCTTGGCGCTGGGGCGGAACAGGTAGGGCCCGATGGTGAAGACGGCGTCTTCCGAATTGTCGAAGACGCGCAGCTGGGCGCGGACCCGGGCCAGCAGCTCCGGCAGGCGGAAGGGCTTGGCGATATAGTCGTTCGCCCCGGCGTCGAGACCACGCACCACGTCCTGCTCGGCATCCGCGCCGGTCAGCATGATGACCGGCATCCGCTTGCCGTCGCGTCGCAGCTTGGCGCAGAAGTCGCGGCCGTCGCCGTCGGGCAGGCCGATATCGAGCAGGATCGCGTCGTAGCGGACGTCGCCATCGGCCAGCTTGGCCGTGGCTTCCGCCGCGCTCTCGGCCTCATCGGCGGTGAAGTCGCCTTCCAGGGCGATCTGTTCGGCGAGGGTCGCGCGCAGAGCGGCATCGTCCTCCACGATCAGGATAGGGCGGGGAGTGGCCATGCGACCTCCGACACGTGATGGGTTCCTCGGAGCGGCATCCCGCAAACCTGCGCGATTCTCAACTCCTCAGAAGTGATTGAAACTATCGGGCGATAAAACGCACCTCACGGACGCGTTGAACCGCCTACACAATATTGCGATATGTGCCTTCGCGCCAGTTCTAGAGCAATTTGCCCTCGAAAGGCGGCTTCAGGTCCGGGGCGTCGAACTCCACGACCCATAGATCCGGGTCGCGTTTCACCTGCCGCGCGACATAGGCATCGGTGGTTGCTTCGTCGACCGGCATCGCGCCCGTACCGCGCAGCCAGGCCGGCCGGCCCTCTGCGTCGCGCACCTGGCCGAGCACCACCAGCCCCTCCCTGCCCCGCAGAATACAAAGGATTCCGCCCGAATCGGGATCACCCTTCCGCAGCACGGCGCCGCTCCGCCCGGCGATATCCGCCAGCCGCAGCGCCATCGAGACCCAGATCCCCGCCTTCACCCGTGCTTCCATGCGGCGCATAGGGACCCGAACCGCGCGCCCGTTCAAGCCCCCGGCGCTTGCCCCGGCGTGCGGCCTTCGCCACATCTCCGGAGTCGAAGAGGTTCCCATGGATCAACGCAAGATGACCGAGGCCCAACGCGCCTATGAGGCGAAAAGGGCCGCCAAGGCGGGCATGAGCCTGGAGCGATGGCTCGCCAACAAGGAGAAAGACGCGGCGACGGAGCGCGCCCAGGCTGAAAAAACCGCCAAGGCGGAGGCCGCGACGAAGAAGCCGGGCTTCTTCGCCCGCATCCTGGAGAAGGCGCAGAAGCCGCTCTGACGGACCTGTTGCCACAACGCAGCGGGTGATCGGCAGGTTCCGCCGGCGGGGTCAGACCATCCGCAGCAGCGTGCCGTCGCGGCGGATGGCCTGGTGGAACACCACCCCGCCGACATGCAGCACCAGCAGCACCAGGATCGACCAGCCGCCGATCGTGTGGATGGTCTGCAGAACGCCGGCCAGCCCCTCGTCCGTTTCCATGAACTTCGGCAACTGGATAAAGCCGAGATAGGCGGTCTCCCCGCGCAACGGGAAGCCCCAGGCATTGGTGGCGAAGAAGCCGAGGATCGGCTGCAGGATCAGCAGCAGGTAGAGCGTGTGGTGCACCGCCGCCGCGGTCTTCCGCAGCACCGGCGGCACGTGCTCCGGCAGCGGCTTCGGCGGGTTCCGCAGCCGCCAGGCCAGCCGTGCCAGGGCGACGAAGAGGATGGTCAGCCCGGCCGATTCATGGATGGCATAGAAGGCCATCTTGTCGGCATCCTTGACGTGGTCGATGACGAAGCCGACCGGCAGGGCGATGCCGAGCAGCACCACGGTCACCCAGTGGAACCACTTGGCCGCGCTGCCATAGGCATCCGGCAGGGTCACGGTCGAGGCAGGCAGGACAGGCTCATCCATCACCGTCATGGCTATCTCCTTCTCGGCTGGGGGCATCCTGGCACGGCCGGCCAGCGCATCGGGTGACATGATTGCCGCCCATGCCGACTGGAGCATCGATCCCCGCAAGCGCTGGATCACCTGGGCCCTTCGCCGGAATGGGCAATGGCAGGCCGCCGCCCCGGCCCCGGTGGGCGAGCTCGCCGCCCTGCTGCCGCGGCTGCTGGCGCCGGGCCTGCCGGTGGCGTTCGGGCTCGACCTGCCGCTCGGGGTGCCGCGGGAATTCGCCGCGGGACGGTCGGAGCCGGGCTTCGCCGCCTTCCTGCGCGGCCTGGCCGGCAACCCGGACTTCTTCCGCGTCAGCGCGGGCCTTGAGACCGTCTCCCCGGCCCGCCCCTTCTACCCCGCACGCGGCATTGCCGGGATGACCCGGGCGGCGCATGCGGCGGCGCTCGGCCTGTCCGGGCCGCTCGGCCTTTCCCGCTGGTGCGACCGCGCCACCGCCGAGCGCCCGGCCGGCGCGCCGCTGTTCTGGACGCTTGGCGCCAACCAGTCGGGCAAGGCGGCGATCACGGCCTGGCGGGACTGGATCGTGCCGGCCCTCTGCGCAGGCCTCCCCATCCGCCTCTGGCCCTTCGAGGGCGCGCTGCACGCGCTGCTGGCGCCGGGGATCGCGGTGCTGGCCGAGGTCTATCCCGCCGAGGCGCTGCGCCATTGCGGGCTGAGGCTGGCCGGCAGCAAGCGGGCGCAGGCGCCGCGCCGGGCCCTGGCGCCCGCCCTGCTCGCGGCCATGGCGGCGCGCGAGGTGCAACCGGACGCCGCGCTGGCGGCCGCAGTCCAGTCGGGCTTCGGCGCCGACGCCGCCGGGGAGGACCGCTTCGACAGCGTCATCGGCCTGCTCGGCCTGATCGGCGTGCTGGATGGCCGGCGTTCGGATTTCGTGCCGGACGATCCATGGGTGCGGGGCTGGGAGGGCTGGGTTCTCGGCCAGACCGCCCTGCCGCGGCCGGGCAGCAACGGCAAGGGTCCGGTCGCGGCGGTGGCGTCGCCCTGGAGCGGATCCCGACCTGATGGCGCCACCGGATCCGGTGAAAATGCCCGCAGGGACAGGCAGCCAGGGTCGTTGCCGTGAGCCGAGGCGAACGGAAACCGCTCCAGCCCGGGCCGGCCGGCAGCCGGCCGGCCCATCCTGCCGTAATGCGGACGGCGCTCATGCCGGCGCGCCGATCGGCCCGCACTTGTTCTTCCCGGCACGGAAGGACGCGGCCGGGCAATGGCTGCCCGCCGCGACCGGCGTCAGACCGCCCGCCGCAAGTGCGGTCGCAGTCCGGCGAATGCGGCGATCGCCTCGAAATCCGCGATGTCGAAGACCGCCTCGCGGCCGGCGTCGCGGCGGCACAGCTGCCGGTGGCCCTCTCCGACGGCCGGCTGGTCCGGCGCCGCGCCGGGTTGCGGCCGAGCATGACGGCCCGGCCACGTCACCACCACCTGCTCGTGCTTCTGGTCCATATCCATCCCGTGCTCTCCCTCGCCAGGCTTGGTCCTGTGGGGACTACGCGGGAAAGACGCCGGACGGATGCGATCCGTTCCACGCCGATCGAAGGACGATTCACTCGGTTACAGCGCTCGCCGCGGCGTCGTTGGCTCAGCCGAGGAAGTCGACCACCGCGTTCAGCGCCGGCTCCGCCGCCACCCGCAGCCCGGTCGGGCGGGGTGCCGCGGCGACGGCATGGGCCCGCAGCAGCGCCGAGGTCGCCGCCAGGTCGGCGACGCGCAGCGCGACCAGTGCCATGTGGTCGCCGCGCCCGGCGGGATCGGGCGCCGCGGCGCCGAGCTCGGCCGCGACGAGCGCGTGCGGCGCGACCTCGATCGTGACCGGGCCGCAGGGCAGCAGCACGCGGCCGTCGGCGCCGGCGGTCACGGCATCGGCCCCGAACATCCGGCGGAACATCGCCGCCTGGCGTTCCGGGTCGCGCACCGAGAGCAGCACGCGGGCGACCGAGGCCACGCCGTTCGGATGCGCCAGCCATTCCGGCCGCCAGACATGCTGCGGCGTCAGGTGCTCGCACCAGTAGATCCGGCCGTCGAAGGCGGCGGCGCGGTCGAGCCGCACGGTGCGGAAACGGGCATCGTCCCGGGTGCCGTCCGGCAGGTCGACCGGGCGGTGGAAGGATTGCGCCGGCAGCGCCGGCACCCCGCCGGCGACCAACTGGGCCGAGAGCGCCCCGGCATCATTCGTCTTGAAGACCAGCCCGTTCAGCCCGACGGGGTAGCTGGCGATGTCCGGCCGCAGCGCGCCGCCGGAGATGTCGGTGCCGAGCAGCTCCAGGTAGTCCTGCCCGAAAACCGCCAGGTGGTTGGCGGAGCCGAGGCTGTGCCTGCCCACCGGCGTCAGCTGGAAGCCGAGCGCCGCCATCCGCGCCGCGCCCTCCGCCATCCGGTCGCGGACGTCGAAGACGAGGTGGTCGAGCACGGGGGCCACGGCGTCAGGCCGCCCGCGGCAGCAGGCCGGCGCCCTCGGCCGCCTGGGTCATCAGCGCGACCGTCAGCGCCAGCATCGGCGCCGGGATGCCCTTCTCCCGCGCCAGGCGCAGCGGCACCTGGAACAGCGCATCGACCTCCATCGGCCGCCCGGCCTCGAGATCCTGCAGGATCGACGGCTTGTGGTTGATGCCCGCCGCCTGCGCGATCCGCTCCTCCGCGCCGCCCGGCACCGGCTGGCCCATGGCCCGGGCGATGGCGATGCCTTCCTCGACCAGCTGGGTCGCGGCCGCGCGCACCACCGGGTCGGCCAGGCTGTCGCGCATGGTCCGGCGGTTCAGCGAGCAGATCGGCCCGCTGAGCAAGTTGTTCAGCAGCTTGGCCCAGACCTCGACGCGGATCTTCTCGGAGACGCTGCAGGGCAGCCCGCCCTGCTTGAAGAGCGACGCCAGCGCCACGGCGCGATCGGTGCGGAGGTTGTCCGGCTCGCCGAGGATCAGCTTGCTGGTGGCGCTGACGACCTGGGCGACGCCGGGCTCGGGCTGGGCGCAGGCGGAGTAGATGACGCCGCCGATCGCCCGCGCCGGGCCGACCGCGTTCCAGACCAGGTCGCCCGGATCGGCTTCCGGCACCCGCCGGCCTTCCTCGGCCCCGCCATGGCTGGCGTAGTACCACCAGGGGATGCCGTTGGTGACGAAGACGACGGGCGTCTCCGGTCCCAGCAGCGGGCCGATCGCGCGGGCCACGCTGCCGAGCGCCGGCACCTTGGTGCAGACCACCACGGCATCCTGGCGGCCGAGCGCGGCCGGGTCGGCGGCAAGGCTCGGCCGCACCTGCATGTCGCCATCCGGCGCGCGGACGATGAGGCCATTGGCCTGCATGGCGGCGAGGTTGGCGCCGCGGGCGACGATGGACAGCTCGGCGCCGCCCTTGGCCAGCCGCCCGGCGAGATGCCCGCCGATCGCGCCGGCGCCGAAGATGCAGACCTTCATGCGGGAAGTCCTTTGTCGTGGAAGGCAGCAAGGCCGGGGAGAAGGTATTCTCCCCGGACCCCTCATCTATTTCTTCAGGTCGGCACTCGCTGCGCGGCGGCTGCCAGACCCACAAAAAGGAAGGGTGGGGCTTGGGGAGGGAATACTTGTTTCCCTCCCCAATCTTCCTTCAAACCCTGTGCAGCCCCGCCTCGATCGCCGCGCGCGTCACCAGCGCGACCGACAGGTCGAGCACCGGCGTCGGCACCCCCGCCTCCCGCGCCAGCTGCAGCGGCACGGCGAAGAGCGCGTCGATCTCCATCGCCCGACCCTGGTCGAGGTCCTGCAGGATCGAGGGCCGGTGCGGGATCCTCGACGACCGCGCGATGCGGTCCTCCGGCGTCTGGCCGGTGATCGGGTGGCCATGGGCGGCGGCGATCGCCATCACCTCCCGCGCCGCGGCGATGGCGGCCTCGCGCACCGCGGGCACCGAGAGCGTGTCCCGCATCGAGGACCGCGCCAGCAGGCAGAGCGGCCCGTTCATCATGTTGCCGAGCAGCTTGGCCCAGACCGCGTCGCGGATATCGGGCACGGCGATGCCGCCCATCCCGCCGGCCTCGATCGCCCCCGCCAGCGCCCGCAGCCGCGGCGTCATGGCGCCGTCGAGCTCGCCGAGGATGACGCGGTTGTCGGGCGCCAGCGCCTCGACATGGCCGGGACGCGTCACGGTGGCCGAGGAATAGACCACGCCGCCGAGCGTGCGCGCGACGCCAACGGCGTCGCGCACCGCATCGCCGGGATCGAGCGCCGGCAGCCGCCTGCCCTCCTGCGGGGTGCGGTCGAAATACCACCAGGGAATGCCGTTCATGACGAAGGCGACGGTGGTCTCCGGCCCCAGCAGCGGCGCGATGCCGGCGGCGACCGAGGGCAGCGCCGGCGCCTTGGTGGTGACGATCACCGCGTCCTGGGGGCCGAGCGCGGCCGGGTCGTCGCTGGCGCTGGGACGGCAGTGCAGCGTGCCGTCATTGGCGGCGACGCTGAGGCCACTCGCCTGGATGGCGCGGAGGTGCGCCCCGCGGGCGACGACCGAGACTTCCGCCCCGCCCTTGGCCAGCCGCGCCGCGATGTGGCCGCCGATCGCGCCGGCGCCGTAGACGCAGACCCTCATGCGACGGCCCTCAGCTGGGACAGCATGGCGGCGCCGGCCTCGACCAGCCGGGCGACGATGCGGGCGCCGTGCGCGGCATTGCCGGGGCGGCTGTCGGCACAGGCAACGCCGCCCGGCGCCACCTCTTCGACCTCCATGGGGATATTGAGCTCGACGCCGGCGACACGGAGCGTGCCGAAATTGGCAACGGGCAGGCCGAGGATGGGCGGCACCGCCCGCTTCTCCCGCGCCGCCTCCGGCCGGCAGAGATCCGGCCGCAGCGCCAGTGCCACCGACCAGACCGGGTCGCCGCCATGGCCGAAGCTGGCCGGGCTGCCGCCGAGTTCCGCATGCAGGCCGCCGGCGATCCGCCAGAGATGCATCGCCGGCACCAGCAACGCGTGCCGCCGCCGCAGCATCCGCGCCGCGGCATCGACCGGGGCGATGGAGCCGGCATGGCCGTTGAGGATCAGGATGCGCCGCGTGCCGGTGCGGATCAGGGTCTCGCAGGTTTCCTCGACCACCGCCTGCAAGATGGCGGGCGAGAGCACCACGCCGCCCGGGACATAGGAAAAGTAATCGACGCCGCCGAAGGGGATGGCCGGCAGCACCAGCGCATCGGTCCCCTCCGCCGCGGCGGCCGCGGCCATGCGGTCGGCCAGCGCTTCCGCCAGAAGGTAGTCGCCCATCGGCGCCTGCGGGCCATGGGTCTCGAGGCTGCCCATGGGAAACAGCACGGCAGCGCCCGCGGCCAGCCGCGCCGCGACCTCGGGCGCCGTCAGTTCCGCGATGCGATGCGTCGGGGACGCCGACGTCACGCCAGCATGTCCAGCGCGATCCGCGACAGCGCCTGCACGCCGAGACCGATGCAGCGCTCGTCCGGCTGGTAGCGGTCGTTGTGCAGGTGGTCGTGCCGGCCTGGCGCGCCGCTGCCGATCCGCAGCTGGAAGGAGGGCACCCGTTCGGCAAACTCGGCGAAATCCTCGGCGCCCATGCTCGGGCGGCCCTCGGCCACCACGTCGCCCAACTGCCGCGCCACCGCGGCGATCGCCGGGTCGAGCACGCTGTCGGCATTGATCAGCGGCGGCACGCCGCGGCGATAGGTGAGCGTCGAGCTGGTGCGGTGCGTCGCGTCCAGCCCGGCGGCGAAGCGCCGCAGCGCGGCCTCCGCCGCGTCGCGCGACTGCTTGTGCAGGGTGCGCACGGTGCCGCGCAGCTCGACGGTCTCCGGGATGATGTTCGGCGCGCTGCCGCCATGGACCATGCCGATGGTGACGACGGCCGGCAGCAGCGGGTCGATCTCCCGGCTCACCACCGTTTGGGCGCTGGCGATGAAGGCGCCGGCGGCGACGATCGGGTCGACCGCGAGCTCCGGATGCGCCGCGTGGCCGCTTTTCCCGCGGATCAACAGGTCGAAGCGGTCGGCCGCGGCCAGGGTGCTGCCGCGGACATAGCCGAAGCGGCCGACCGGCATGTCCGGCTGGTTGTGGAAGCCGAACGCCATGTCGACGCCGTCGAGCACGCCATCGGCGACCATGGCGGCGGCGCCGCCCAGCGCCTCCTCGGCCGGCTGGAACACAAGCACGACACGTCCGGCAAGTTGCGGCGCCAACCCGCGCAGCACCTCCGCCACGCCGAGCAGCGTCGTCGTGTGGATGTCATGGCCGCAGGCATGCATCTTCCCCGGCACCACGCTGGCGAATTCCTGGCCGGTCTCCTCGTGGATCGGCAGCGCGTCCATGTCGGCGCGGATGGCGATGGTCGGGCCCGGCCGGCCGCCCTCGATGGTGCCGACCACGCCGGTGCGGCCCACGCCGGTGCGGTGCGGGATCCCCATCCGCGCCAGTTCCGCGGCCACGATTCCGCTGGTCCGCACCTCCTCGAAGGCGAGTTCCGGATGCGCGTGGATGTCGCGGCGGATCGCCACCAGGCCCGGCTCGATCGCCGCCACGGCGTCGCGGATGCGCGTCTCCGGGTCATTGGAAAGGCGTTCCGAGCTGTTGATCGACATGCTGGCATCCCGCGCTGAAGCGGCCGTGAGGATCGCGGCAAGCCCCCCAACTGTCCAGCGCCCCGGCGCCGCGTCCGGGGCGGGAATTCCGCGGTGCAACAACGGGGTGGGGCGGCTTGCCCCCTCTCGGCATGCCATGCGATACGCAACCCACCTGTCTGGGGAGGAGAATGTCCGGGATCCTGCCGCGCCGAGCCCTGCTCGTCGGCAGCGCCGCTTTGGCGCTGCCCTTGGCCGCGCCTGCCCAGACCGCACCGGCCTTCCCGGGCCAGCCGATCCGCCTGGTGGTGCCCTTCGCACCCGGCGGCACCACCGACCTCGTCGCCCGGCTGCTGTCGCAAGGCCTGCAGGACCAGCTCGGCCAGCCGGTGATCATCGAGAACCGCGCCGGTGCCGGGGCGACCGTCGGCAGCCTGGCGGTGGCGCAGGCGGCGCCCGACGGCCACACGCTGCTGATGTCGAACATCGCCAGCCAGGGCGTGGCGCCCTCGCTCTACCGCAGCCTGCGCTACGACGCGCTGCGCGACTTCACCCACATCGCGCTGGTGGTGGACAACCCGCTCGCCTTCCTCGCCAACCCGCGTTTCCCGGCGACGACGCTGGCGGACGTGGTGCGATTGTCGAGGGAGGATGCGCGCGGCATCGACATCGCCTCCTCCGGCTCGGGCTCGACCAACCACCTGCTGATCCTACAGTTCGGCCAGGCGACCGGCGCGCACGTGAACCACGTGCCCTATCGCGGCGCCGGCCCGGCGATGACGGACACGATCGCCGGCGTGGTGCCGATGATGTCGGACAGCCTGCCATCGGCCGCGGCGCATATCCGTGCCGGCTCGGTACGCCCCCTTGCGCTTTCGGCCGGGACAAGGCACCCCGCCTTCCCCGCGGTGCCGACCTTCCGGGAACAGGGAGTCGACCTCGTCAGCACGTCATGGTTCGGCCTGTCCGGACCGGCCGGCCTGCCGCCGGCGGTGACGGAGCGCCTCGGTCGCGCGGCCGCCGCGGTCTTGGCGGATCCCGCGCTGCGCGCCCGTTTCGCCGAGATCGGCGGGACGGTCGGGGCGCTGGGGCCGGACGGCTATACGGAATTCGTCCGGGCGGAGATCGCTCGCTGGGCGCCGGTGGTGCAGGCCTCCGGAGCCCAGGTGGACTAGCCGGCGGTCGTCCCGGCCGAGCCCGGGGCGCGGGTCGCCGGCCCGGAAGAAAACGGACCGCTGGGGCGCAGGCCATGCCTGGTCAGGCGGCGGTCCGGCGGGGCCGCAGGGTCCGGCGGGATGTCGTTAAAAGCAAGCCTCGGGGCGAAGTCCCGGGGTGGTGGGAGCCGAGAAAGGTCGCTGCATGAAACTGAACGCGAAGGACGTCACCTCCGGCGTCATCCTCATCCTGTTTGCCGCAGTCGCCTTGTGGCTCAACCAGGATCATGCCCTCGGCTCCGCCCGGCGGATGGGGCCGGGCTACATGCCCATGCTGGTCTTCTGGGTCCTGATGGGTCTCGGCATCATCGTCCTGGGCACGGCCTTCTTCAGCGGCCCCGACCCGCTGGAAAAATGGACGGGCATCGACAGTGCATCGCTCGCGCTCGGCATCGTCGCCGGCTACGGCACCTTCCTGGCGGCGCCGCACATCAGCTCCTTCTTCGAGACCAGCTACGGCAGCCTCGGGCTCGGCATGCTGGTCGGCTTCCTGGTGATCTGCTGGTCCAAACGCTGGCGGCTGATCGGCTATATCTGCGCAAGCCTCTGCATCTTCTGCCTGCTGCTGGAGAAGGGCGGGCTGATGCTCGCCCTGACGGCCACCATCTTCATCGCCTGCCTGGCGGAGCCGGAGCACCGGCAGCGGCCGCTCGGGGTGGTGGGCGTCACGATCTTCCTGCTCGCGCTGTGCTGGTGGGTCTTCATCAAGCAGCTCGACATCCGCGTGGCCGTCTGGCCGCAGTTTTAATCCCAGCGCCAGCAGAGGGACCGACGGATAATGGATATCATAAGCAACCTGGCGTTCGGATTCGGCGTCGCGCTGAGCTTCCAGAACGTCCTCTTCGCGCTGATCGGCGCGCTGATCGGCACCGCGATCGGCGTCCTGCCGGGCATCGGGCCGGTCGCCACCATCTCCCTGCTGCTGCCGATCACCTTCGGCCAGCCGGCGACGACGGCGATCATCATGCTCGCCGGCATCTACTACGGCGCCCAGTATGGCGGCTCGACCACCGCCATCCTGCTGAACCTGCCGGGTGAGATCAGCTCGGTCGTCACCACGCTCGAAGGCTACAAGATGGCCCGCAACGGCCGTGCCGGCGCGGCGCTGGCGACCTCGGCGCTGGGCTCGTTCTTCGCGGGGTCGGTCGCCACCATCTTCGTCGCCGGCTCGGGCCCGCTGCTGACCCAGGTGGCGCTGTCCTTCGGCCCGGCCGACTATTTCTCGCTCATGCTGCTCGGCCTCATCATCTCGGCCGTGCTGGCGCAGGGCTCTGTGGTGAAGGCGATCGCCATGGTGGCGCTCGGCGTCGCGCTCGGCCTGGTCGGCACCGACGTGCAGACGGGACAGCAGCGCTTCACCTTCGGCATCCCGGAACTCTCGGACGGCATCAGCTTCGTGGCGCTGGCCATGGGCATGTTCGGCATCGCCGAGATCATCCTGAACCTCGAGCGGCCGGAATCCCGCTCGGTGCTGAAGACCAAGGTCGGCAGCCTCTGGCTGACCAAGGAGGAATGGAAGCGCGCCACCCCGTCGGTGCTCCGCGGCACGGCGCTCGGCTCCGTCCTCGGCATCCTGCCCGGCGGCGGCGCGGCGCTGTCCTCCTTCGGCTCCTACATGCTGGAGCGAAAGGTCTCGAAGGGCCGGCACCTGTTCGGCAGCGGCGCGATCGAGGGCGTGGCGGGTCCGGAGGCGGCCAACAACGCCGCGGCGCAGACCAGCTTCATCCCGCTGCTGACGCTCGGCATTCCCTCCAACGCGGTGATGGCGCTGATGGTCGGCGCGCTGATCATCCAGGGCATCCAGCCGGGGCCCCGCATGGTGGAGGCGCAGCCGGACCTCTTCTGGGGTCTCATCGCCTCCATGTGGATCGGCAATGTGATGCTGCTGGTCATCAACCTGCCGATGATCGGCATGTGGGTGAAGCTGCTGCAGGTGCCCTACAAGTTCCTCTATCCCGCCATCCTGGTCTTCTGCGCCATCGGTGCCTATTCCGTGAACAACAACGTCTTCGACGTTTATTCGACGGCGATGTTCGCGGTGATCGGCTACCTCTTCAACAAGCTGCGGCTGGAGCCGGCGCCGCTGCTGATCGGCTTCGTGCTCGGCCCGATGATGGAGGAGCACCTGCGGCGCGCCATGCTGCTGTCGCGCGGCGACCCGATGATCTTCGTGCAGCGCCCGATCAGCGCGACGATGCTGGCGATCGGCGCGGTGGCGCTGGCGGCGATGCTGCTGCCGAACCTGCGCAAGGGCAAGGACGCGGCGCTCGCCGGCTGACCGCCGCCGATCGCCCGAAGACAGGGAAGCCGCCCCGGGGAACCGGGGCGGCTTTTCTTTTGGGCATGCGCCGGCTTTCATTTTCCGGAAGCCGGACGCAGGCTGCGCCACGGGACGGAGGGCGTGCGGATGGACCTGCAACTCGCGGGCAAGGTGGCGCTGGTCACCGGCGCCTCGGCCGGCATCGGCCGCACCATCGCGCGGATGCTGGCCGCCGAGGGCTGCCGCCTCGCCATCCTCGCCCGCCGCCGGCCCTTGCTCGAAACCCTGGCAGCCGAGCTGCCGGCCGGGGCCGGGACCCTCGTCCTCGCCGAGGACCTGACCGACCCCGGATCCGCGCCGCGCATCCGCGACGCGGTGCTCGGCCATTTCGGCCGCTGCGACATCCTGATCAACAATGCCGGCGGCAGCCGCGGCCAGCCGCCCGGGGAACTCGGCGCGGAGGCGGTCTGGCAGGAGGCGATGGAACTCAACTTCCACGCCGCCCGCCGGCTGACCCATGCCCTGGTGCCGGCGATGCGGGCCGGGCGCTTCGGCCGGATCGTCAACGTCACCGGCCCGGACGAGCCCTTCAGCATCAACCCCGCGAATGCGCCGAACGGCGCCACGCATATCTGGGCCAAGGCGCTGTCGCGGGAAGTTGGCCGCGACGGCATCACGGTGAACTCCATCCCGCCCGGGCGCATCCGCTCGGAGCAGATCGACGCCCGCGTCATGCCTGACGAGGCGAGCCGCCGCGCCTGGGCGGAGAAGGAAGTCCCGGCCGGCTATATCGGCCAGCCCGAGGATCTGGCCGTGCTGGCGGTGTGGCTCGCCTCGCCGCTGGCGCGCTACATCACCGGCCAGGTGATCCATGTGGACGGCGGCACCCGCCGTTCGAGCAACTGAAAACGTGCCGATGACCCCGGCGCCAGGCGGCGCGGGGGTCTGAACCGGCCCGCCGAAGACAGGGGAGAGTGCCGATGTTCATTGCCATGAACCGCTTCAAGGTCGCGCCGGGCGCCGAGGCGGAGTTCGAGACCATGTGGAAGTCGCGCGACAGCCACCTGCACGAGGTGCCGGGCTTCGTCGAGTTCCACCTGCTGAAGGGGCCGGCGAAGGACGGGCATGTGCTCTATGCCTCGCATACCACCTGGGCCTCGAAAGCGGCCTTCGAGGCCTGGACGAAGTCGGAAGCCTTCCGCATGGCGCATCGCAATGCCGGCACGACGAAGCCGCTCTATCTCGGCCCGCCGGAATTCGAGGGCTTCGTGCCGGTGCAGACCCTGGCGAGGCAGGCGGCGGAATAGCCGGCGCGGCTTGCGCTGCGGCAAGGCGTGCGGCGCCCCGCCCGGGCAGGCTGGGGCCGGCAGGAGGGAGTGCGGCCATGTGGGCAAGGCTGGTGCTGGCGGCGGCCGGTGCGATCACCGCGGTCTTCGTCGCCCGCGACGCGCCGAATTTCGACGTGATCGAGGGCATGGTCGGCATCGCCCTGATCGCCGCGGTGGTGGTGGCCATGGTGCTGCTGGGCTGGCGGCGGAAGGGCTGAGGCCGCCCTACCCCTCCAGCCGCTCCAGCCGCCGCAGTTCCGGGAACAGCCGCATGAACAGCGCGGCGACCAGCAGCGTGCCGATGCCGCCCAGCACGGCGGCCGGCACCGCGCCGAGCAGCGCCGCGACCGACCCCGCACGGAAATCGCCGAGCTGGTTGGAGGCCCCGACGAAAAGCGAGTTCACCGCCGAGACCCGGCCGCGCATCTCGTCCGGCGTGCGCAGCTGCACGAGCGAGGACCGCACCACCACGCTGACCACGTCCGCCGCCCCCACCACTGCCAGGGCCAGGCAGGACAAAGCGAGGTTGCCCGACAGCGCGAAGACCACCGTGGCCAGGCCGAAGGCGCCGAGCGCGGCGAACATCCGCGGCCCGACCGGCGCCCGCAGCGGCCGGTTGGCCAGCCAGACCGAGGTCGCCAGCGCGCCCACGGCCGGCGCCGCCCGCAGCATCCCGAGCCCGGCCGGCCCGGTGCCGAGGATGTCGCGGGCGAAGATCGGCATCAGCGCCACCGCCCCGCCCAGCAGCACGGCAAACAGGTCGAGCGAGATGGCGCCGAGCACCAGGCGGTGCCGCAGCACGAAGCCGAAACCCTCCAGCAACCCGGCGAAGC
Source organism: Dankookia rubra (assembly GCF_004355005.1). Taxonomy (GTDB): domain Bacteria; phylum Pseudomonadota; class Alphaproteobacteria; order Acetobacterales; family Acetobacteraceae; genus Paracraurococcus; species Paracraurococcus ruber_A. The sequence continues at coordinate 47,651 of NZ_SMSJ01000008.1, read as the reverse complement.
CCGGACGCTCGGCGCCCGGCGCGCGGCGCGGCGGGCGGATGGCGAAGGCCGCCGCACCGCCGACCAGCAGCAGCATCGCCGCCGTGCCGTAGGCCGCCTGCGGCCCGAGCGCATAGAGCAGCCCGCCGAGCGCCGGGCCGAGGATCTGCGCGGTCTGGGTGGCACTCGCCGACCAGGCCGCGGCGCGGGGGAAGAGCGCGCGCGGCACCAGGCCGGGCAGCAGCGATGCCATGTTCGGCGCCTCCACCGCCCGGGCGCAGCCGATCAGGCCGATCAGCAGGAACATCGCCTCCCGCCCCAGCCATCCCCGCAGCGTGCCGACCGCCAGCAGCGCCGCCAGCACCGCGACGCTGCCCTGGCAGCAGGCGACCACCAGCCGGCGGTCGCCCCGGTCCGCCAGCCAGCCGGCCGGCAGGGTCAGGACAAGGACGGGGATGAACTGCACCAGCCCGACCAGGCCGAGGTCGAGCGCACGCCCGGTCAGCGCATAGAGTTGCCAGCCCACCGCCACGGCCAGCATCTGCATGCAAAGGGTGGAAAGGACGCGGGAGGTCCAGAACAACACGAAGGGGCGGTGCCGCAGGACCTGCGGCGCCTCCCCGGACGTCTCCGACACCAGCGATTCCCCCGGAATAGAGGGCGAGCTTACCGGCGAACCGCGCGGCGCGTCAGCCGCGCTCGGCGGACATTACGGAGGGCCGGCGCGTCAGCCGCGCTCGGCGGGCACCACGGAGAGCCGGCGCGGGTCGCCGCGGCGCAGCAGCAGCACCTCGGCCGCCTCGCCCACCCGTTCCCCGGTCAGCCAGCGCAGCAGGGCATCGACGCCGGTGACCGGCAGGCCGGCGATGGTCAGGATCAGGTCGCCCCGCTCGATCCCGGCCCGCGCCGCCGGGCCGCCGGGCTGGACGGCCGCGACCAGCAGCCCGGTCGCTTGGCTGACGCCGAGCGGGCGGGCGAAGCGGCGCGGCACCGCCTCCCGCTGCCCGGTCAAGCCGAGCGCGGCGCGCCGCACCCGCCCGAAACGCACCAGCTGGCCGAGCACGAGCCGCGCGGTATTGGCGGCGACGGCGAAGCAGAGCCCCTGCGCGCCGGCGATGATGGCGGTGTTGATGCCGATGACGCGGCCGGCGCCGTCGACCAGCGCACCGCCGGAATTGCCCGGGTTCAGCGCCGCGTCCGTTTGCACCAGGTCCTCGATCGGCCGGCCACCGCGGCCGGGCAGGCTGCGGCCGACCGCACTGACCACGCCGGCCGTCACCGTCGAGGAGAAGCCGAGCGGGTTGCCGATGGCGACCGCGAGCTGCCCGACCTTCAGCGCCGCGCTGTCGCCGAGCTCGGCGGCCGGCAGCGCTGCGGCGCTCTCGGCCCGCAGCAGGGCGAGGTCGGTGTCGAGGTCGGCGCCGAGCAGCCGCGCGGCGAAGGGGCGGCCCTCGGCGGCGGTGACCTGCACGGCATCGGCGTCGCCGACCACATGCGCGTTGGTCAGGATCAGCCCGTCCGGCGAGACCACCACGCCCGAGCCCGCGCCCTGGCGGGCCGCGACATGCACCACCGCCGGCCCGACGCGCTCCACCGCCGCGACCACGGCGCGGGAATAGGCATCGAGCAGGACCGTGTCGTCCGGGGCGTAGGGGATATCCAGCATGATGCGCCGGAGATGGGCAGCCGGCCCGGCCGGGACAAACCGGCCGTTCGGGCCATGCGGTTCGCCCAGGTGATGTGCGGGCCGGACCGATCCGCGGTAGGGACGCCGCATGGATCTCGTCGAAGCTCTCCTCGCCCTGGTCGCCGCCTGCATCGGCTTCGCCCTGCTCGCGCGGCGCCTCGCTTTGCCCTATGCGGTCATCCTGGTGCTCGGCGGCATGGCGCTGGCCTTCATCCCCCACCTGCCGGAGATCCAGCTCAACCCGGAACTGGCGCTCGCCTTCTTCCTGCCGCCGCTGCTGCAGTCCAGCGCCTGGCGGACGGACTGGCGGGCCTTCCGGCGCAACCTGCGGCCGATCCTGGCGCTCGCCCTCGGCGCCGTGCTGTTCACCGCCTTCTGCGTCGCCGGGGTCCTCCGGCTGCTGCTGCCGGGGATCCCCTGGTCGGTCGCCATCGCGCTCGGCGCCATTGTCGCGCCGCCGGATGCGGTGGCCGCCGAGGCCGTGCTTTCCCGCCTGCGGCTGCCGAAGCGCATCGTCACCGTCCTGCAGGGCGAGAGCCTGGTGAACGATGCCTCCTCGCTCGTGCTCTACAAGCTGGCGGTCGCCGCCGCGGTGGCCAGCACCAGCGTGATGCCCGCCGAGGGCGCGGTCTCCTTCCTGGCGCTCGCCGCCGGGGGCATCGCCACCGGCTGGGTGGTCGGCAGGCTCACCATCGAGGCCTTCCGCCGGCTGGACGACCCGGTGCTGGAGGTCACCACCAGCTTCCTCGCCGCCTATGCCGCCTACCTCGCGGCGGAGGCGGTCGGCGTGTCCGGCGTGCTGTCGGTGGTGACGGCCGGGTCGCTGATGGGCCGGGCGCAGCACGCGCTGCTCTCCTCCCGCAGCCGGCTCGGCGCCCAGGCGGTCTGGGGTTTCGTCGAGTTCATCCTGAACAGCCTGGTCTTCAGCCTGATCGGCCTGCAGCTCAGCCACGTGCTGGCGCGGATCGCCGGCCGCGGCACCGAGCAGCTGCTGGTTCTCGGCCTGGCGGTATCGGCCACCGTCATCCTTGCCCGCTTCCTTTGGGTCTTCCCCGCGACCTGGCTGCCGCGCCAGGTGCCGCGGATCCGGGCGCGCGACCCGCTGCCGCCCTGGGCGCACTCCGCCATCATCTCCTGGGCCGGGATGCGCGGCGTCGTCAGCCTGGCCGCGGCGCTCGCCCTGCCCTTCGAGGTGCCGGAGCGCGACCTGCTGGTCTTCCTCGCCTTCTGCGCCATCCTGGCGACGCTGGTGCTGCAGGGCACCACGCTGGAATGGCTGATCCGGCGGCTCGGCGTCGAGCTGCCGCCGCATGACGGCGGGATCGACCCGGAGGAGGCCGAGGGCCGCCGCATCATCGCCGGCGCGGCCCTCGAGGAGATCGAGCGCTGGCTGGACGACCCGCTGGAGGGCGCCATCGCCCGCGACATCCTGCCGGAATACCAGGACCGCGCCGGCCACCTGAACCGCATCGCGGCCAACCGCGGCGCCGCGGCGGCCGAGCGCTCGGCCCGGCGGCGGCTGCGGCTGGCGGCGCTCGAGGCCTCGCGCGAGCGGCTGATCGAGCATGCCGAGGCCGGGTACCTGAACGGCGAGGGGTTGCAGAAGCTGGAGCAGGAGCTGGACCTCGAGGAGCTGCGGGTCCGCGTCGTGCTGGGCGACGAGCGCAGCGCGGCGGAGAAGGCGGCGGCCCGGGCCAGGCGGCGGCCCGGCGCGGGCCGGTCTCCCCAGGCTTGAGCGGGCGCAAGGCGCGCGGCGCGCGCCGGGCATAGTCTTCCCGGACCGGCGGGCCTGGCCTGCCACCCAGCAGGAAGGGCAGTGCCATGAAGGTCCGCGACGTCATGACCCGCAAGGTCGTCTCGGTGCCGGCGGATACCCCGGCGATGGCGGTCGCCCGGCTGCTGGCCGAGCGCGGCATCTCCGCGGTGCCGGTGACAGATCGCTGGGGCATGCTGCTCGGCATCGTTTCCGAGGCCGACCTGATCCGCCGGCTGGCCAGCAGCGACCCGCCGGAACCGGGCTTCTTCCGCGCGCTCTTCTACAACCGGGAGCAGGCCGCGGCACGCTACGCCGCGGTGCATGGCGCGACGGCCGAGGACCTCATGACCCGCGCGGTGGTGACGGTGACCGAGGAGGTCACCGTCGAGCACGCCGCCAGCCTGATCGAGTCGCACAAGGTCCGCCGCCTGCCGGTGGTGCAGGACGGGGTGCTGGTCGGCATCCTGTCGCGTGCCGACCTGCTGCGGGCGCTGCTGGTGCCGCCGCCCGAGGCCTCGGACGAGACGATCCGCGCCGCGGTGGCGGCGGAGGTCGCCCGCCTTCCCTGGGCGGATGCCCCCTATGTCTTCTTCGACGTCGAGGATGCGGTGGTCACGCTGTACGGCTTCTGCCACTCCGCCGCGGTGCGGAAGGGGCTGGAGGCGATCGCCGCCGGCGTGCCGGGAGTGAGGCGGGTCGAGGACCGCATCACCGATGCGGCGCTGCGGGCGCGCGCCTGAGGCCGCGGCGCCCGGCACGGCTTGCAGGCCGCAGCGGGTTGCGTTCAGACCTGGACGCGGCATCGCCGCGGCATGGTCTCCTCATGGCAGCGTCAGGCGGCCGGTCGATCGCGCCCGGCCGCGCTCCGCCTCAGACGCCGCGCGCCATGCCCTGGCCGCCGGCGCGGCCCTCGCCGTTCTGCGCCTTCAGCTCGTCGCGGATCTCGGCCAGCAGCTTCTCGGTCGGCGTCGCCACCGGCGCGGCCTTGCCGATCTCGTTCAGCCGCAGCTTCGACAGCGCCTTCACCACCCAGAAGATGGCGAAGGAGACGATCAGGAATTTGATGATCGTGTTGAGGAAGCTGCCGATGGCCAGCACCGCCGCGCCGCCGTCCCGCGTCGCCGCGAGCGAGGCGCGGCGTTCGCCGCTCAGCACCACGAAGATGTTGGAGAAATCGACGCCGCCGATGGCAAGGCCGATCAACGGGTTGATCAGGTCCTCGACGAAGGAGGTGACGATCGTGGTGAAGGCGGCGCCGATGACCAGTCCGACCGCCAGGTCCACCACGCTGCCGCGCATGATGAAGGCCTTGAACTCGCGCAGCCAGGCCGGCTCGCGCAGGGGGATGGGTGGCTGCATGCAGGGGTAACTCCATCGGGTGCGGCCCCAACACGATGCCAGCCGCACCGTTCCGCTGCCAGCATCGTTTGCCGCGCTGCCGCTATGGGCCACCGGGCAACCAAGCCGGGGCAGGCACGTTCCGGGCAGTGCGGGCAGGCGCGGGCGCCACCCTGGCGGCGCCGGCCCTCCAACAGCATGAGGAGCGCGGGATGATTCGCACAGTGGTCGGGGCTGCGGTGCTGGCGGTGACGCTGGCGGCCTGCGGCACCAACAGCACGGACCGGACGACCGGCGGCGCCGCCGCGGGCGCGGCGACGGGGGCCGGCATCGGCGCCTTCGGCGGGCCAGTCGGCGCGCTCGCCGGCGCGGCGATCGGCGGCGGGGCCGGCGCCATCACCGGTGCCACCACCTCGCCGCAGGACGTCAACCTCGGCAAGCCGGTCTGGAGCAATCCCGAGGTGCGCACGCCGCTCGACGAGAACCGCGGCAAGCGCAGCGCCAGCCGCAGCGGCCGCACCCAGACGGCGCAGGGCCGCACCACGCCGCGCGACGAGCGGGACCGCGCCTATATGGGCGGCGGCATGGTGAGCGGCGGCAGCAACTCGGGCGGCGCGGCGACGGGCACGACCGCGACGGGTGCGAACGCCCCGCCGGTCGCGGCGGGCGGCAGCGGCGGCGCGGCCGGGACTGGCGCCAGCGGTGTCGGCAATACCGGCTCGACCGCCGGGATCGGCACGCCCTCGACCAGCGGCGGGCCGGCCACCACCGGGTCCGGCAGCACGACGCCGTCCGGCTCCTCGATGCCCTCCGCGCCGGTGCGCTGAGGGCGGCTCCCCGGCCGGGCGCCCGCGCCCGGCCTTCAACGCGACAGCAGCCAGTCCGGCAGGCCGGTGACCAGCGTCACCGGGAAGACCGTGCAGAGCACGACGGTGAGCACGAGCATCAGGAAGAAGGGCAGCGATGCCTTGGCGACCTCGGTCTGCTCCTTCCCCGTCATGGTCTGCATGACGAAGAGATTGAAGCCGACCGGCGGGGTGATCTCGGCGATCTCGACCAGCAGCACGATGAAGATGCCGAACCAGACCAGGTCGAAGCCGGCCTGCTGCACCAGCGGGATGACAATCGAGGTGGTCAGCACGATCATCGAGACGCCGTCGAGCGCCGTGCCGAGGATGACATAGACCACCGTCAGCACCGCGATCAGCCCGTAGGGGCCGAGATGCAGCGCGGCGACGCCCTCGGCGAGCGCCGCCGGGATGCCGGTCAGCGCCATCGCCTTGGTCAGGAAGGCGGCGCCGGCCAGGATGAACATGATCATGCAGGACAGCCGCGTCGCGCCCTTCAGGCTGTCGAGGAAGTTCTGCCAGGTGAGGATGCGCTCCCCCGCGGCGATGCCGAGCAGGGCGAAGAAGCCGAAGGCCGCGGCCTGGTGCGGCAGGATCAGGCCGGAAACCCAGAGCGCCGCGCCGAGCGCCAGCACGCCGAAGCCGATGCGGCGGCCGAGCGCCATGAGCAGCGACCCCAGCACGCCGAAGGCCGCCGCCTCGGTCGCCGTGGCCCAGCCGGCGAACATGGTGCCGATCACCACGACAATGAGGATGGTGCAGGGAATGAGCTGCGCGCTCTGCCGCAGCTTGGCGGCGAAGGACATGCGGGCGTCGCGCGGCGGCTGCTTGTCCGGGTTCAGCAGCGCCCAGACCACGATGTAGCCGCTGAACAGCAGCATCACGAGCAGGCCGGGGAGGCAGCCGGCGATGAAGACCCGGATGATCGAGACCTCGGCCGCCACCGCATAGACCACCATGATGATCGAGGGCGGGATCAGGATGCCGAGCGTGCCGGAGGTGGCGAGCGAGCCCACCGCCACGTCCTCGTCGTAGCCGCGGCGCTTGAGCTCGGGCAGCGCGATCTTCGAGACCGTCGCGCAGGTCGCGGCGGAGGAGCCCGAGACGCTGCCGAAGATGCCGCAGGCCAGGATGTTGACGTGCAGCAGCCCGCCCGGGATGCGCCGCACCCAGGGGGCGAGGCCATTGAACAATTCCTCGGACAGCTTGGTGCGGAACAGGATCTCGCCCATCCAGACGAACATCGGCAGCGCCGCCAGCGTCCAGGACCCGGTCGATTCCCAGAAGGCCGAGGCGAGGAAGAGCCCCGGGCTCGGATGCACGAAGGTCATCGCCACCCAGCCGACGGCGGCGAGCGACATCGAGATCCACAATCCCGCGCCGAGCAGCATGCAGAGCAGGACGAGGAGCAGCAGGGCGAAGGTGAGCAGGTCCATGGCTCAGACCTCCGCCGAGAAGTCGCCGGCCGCGGCGCGTTCCTCGGCCGCCACCACGTAGCCGGGCTTCGCGCCGCGCAGCACGGTGACGAACTCGTCGAGGATGGCGACCAGCAGCAGCCCCGCGCCGAGCGGCATGGCCAGCTTCGGGACCCACAAGGGGATGGCGACGGTGCCCTGCGCCACCTCCTCGATCTCCCAGGAGAAGAGCATGTCGGCGAAGGTCCAGCGCGTGACGTAGGCCATGACGCAGGCGGCGAGCGCCAGGACCAGCAGCTCGGCGATGCGGCGGCCGCCGGGCGAGAGCCGTTCGATCCCCATGCCGACGCGGATCAGCTCGCCGCGCTTGAAGGTGGCGGCCAAGGCGAAGAAGGTGGTGGCGACGCAGAGATAGGCGCTGATGTCGTCGGCGGCGGGCAGTTGCCGCGAGAGCTCCCGCATTACCACCTGCGCCATCATGATGACGAAGATGCTCAGCAGGGACAGCGCGGCCAGGCCGGCGCCGAGGGCGTAGAGGGCATCGAGAAGGCGGCGCATTCGGTCAGGCGCCCCGGCGGGTCGGTGGCATGCGGGGGATCCCCTTGGCGAGATTGGCTCGCCGGACGATGCGCCGCAGCCTTCCGGGGGCGCAAGGCCCCCACCCCAAGCTTCGGCGCGGATGCGGCGTCGCCTGCCGCGGCATTGGGCAGGCGATGCCGCCGGATCGGGCGACGTGGCCGGCGATCCGTGCCCCGCGCGAAGGCCTGGACGATCGCGGCTGATGCCGGAACTGGCGACCCACGCCCGGGCGCAGGCACCCGGGGCGATCGCGGCGGGAAGCGAAGCCGGCGATCCACGCCCGGGCGCAGGCACCCGGGACGATCGCGGCGGAAAGCGAAGCCGGCGATTCACGCCCCGGGCGCAGGCACCCGGGGCGATCGCGGCGGGAAGCGAAGCCGGCGATCCACGCCCCGGGCGCAGGCACCCGGGACGATCGCAGGCTCATGCGGCCCGCAGCGCGTCCACCAGCTTGCGGCCGTCCTCGCCGACCTTGGCGACCCATTCCTCGGCCATGGTGGCGCCGATCTGCTTCAGTTCCGCCATCACCGCGGGCGGCACGGTGCCGATCGTGATGCCCTTCTCCGCCAGCCGCGCCTGGGTCTGGTCCTGCGCCTCCCGCGCATAGCCCCAGCCGCGATCCTCGGCGCGCTTCGCGACCGCCACGACGGCAGCCTGGACATCCGCGGGCAACCCCTCCATCGCGCGGCGGGAAACCAGGACTGCGTTCTTGGTCATCGAAAAATTCACCGGGGTGAAGACCTTGCAGTAGTCCCAGGCGGAGGTGTCGACGCCGGTCTGCGCGCTGGTCACCATCGCGGTCGCGATGCCGGTGGCGAAGGCCTGGGCCAGTTCGGCCTGCTGCACCAGCACCGGGCTGGCCTGGATCAGCGCGGCGAAGCGGTTGGTCATCGGGCTGAAGGTGCGGAAGCGGCTGCCCTTGAAGACGTCGAGGCCGGTGATCGGCACCTGGGTGTAGAAGCCCGCCGCCGGCCAGCCGACGGTGTAGAGCAGCGAGACGCCCTGCTTCGCGAAGCGCGCCTCGATAAAGGGGCGCTGCAGGCCGGCCAGCTTGCGCGCGCCATCCAGGTCCGCGGCCAGGAAGGGCAGCGAATCGGCCTCGAAGAAGGGGTCTTCGTTCGAATAGGCGGCGAGCAGGATCTCGCCCAGCTGGACCTGGCCGGTCTGCACGCCGCGCTTGATCTGCGGCATCGGCAACAGGGAGGCATTGCTGTGGACGGTCAGCGACAGCCGCCCGCCGGTCGCCTGTTCCAGGTCGGCGGCGAATTCCTTGATGTTGCGGGTGTGGAAGTTCCCGTCCGGGTAGGGCGTGGCCATCTGCCACTTGATCTGCGCGCCCTGGGCGCGGGCGCCGGCGGCCAGCAGGAGCGCGGGCGCCGCGAGCGCGGCGCGGCGGGTGATGGTCATGGTCGGGGTCCCCGGTCGTTATCCGCCACGACAGATGCGCGGCCGGACGCGACCGGGCAAGCCCCGTGCCGCAGGCCCGGGGCGGCCAGCCCCTACAGCGGCCAGTCGCGCGCCGGGTCGATCCCGGCGCCGCTGAGGAATTTCCGCAGCGCGCCCACGTCCTCCTTCGACAGGCTGTGCTGGGTGTCGTGGAAGCCCTGGGTATGGCCGTTCAGCTTCACCAGCACCTGGCCATGGCCGCCATGGCTGACATTGGCGCCCAGTTCCTCGAGCGCCGCGAAGACATGCTTCGGGTCGATGTTGCTGCTGACGGGGTGGGCGAACAGCGCATGCAGGGTCTTGCGGTGATGGTGGTTCATGGGATGGCTCCGTATCGGGGTCGAAGCCATACGACCATGCCGGCCGGGACGCGTCCTTGCGTCAGGTCAACAGTGCGGCCGCCCGGCGCCCTCGGCGCGGTTCGGCCCGTCCCGGCGCCCGGCCGCGCTACCCGGCCGCGGTGACATAGGCCTTCAGCTCCTCGGCCTCCTGCTCCGCCTCCTCGATCCGCGCCTTCACCAGGTCGCCGATCGAGACCAGGCCGGCCAGCCGCTCGCCCTCCAGCACCGGCAGGTGCCGCACCCGCTTCTGGGTCATCAGCCCGAGCGCCTGGATCACCAGCGTCTGCGGCGTCACCGTCACCAGGTCGCGGGTCATGAACTGATCGGCCTTCAGGCCCGTGGTGCCGGGGCCATGCGCCGCCATGCCGCGGACGATGTCGCGTTCCGAGATGATGCCGAGCATCGCGCCCGCCGCGTCGCGCACCAGCGCCGCGCCGATGCGGTGCTCGCCGAGCGTGCGGGCGACGGCCAGGACTGTGTCGTCGGGCCGGACCGAGACGACCTCGGTCCCCTTCCCCTTCAGGATCGAGCCAATGATCATGCGCCATGCTCCCCGGGTCACAGGGGGCTGCCGCCCCCGCGTGACCTAACGAAGGCTGCGCCACGTGGCTGCGCGGTTGCAAGAAAAACACGTCCCGCAACTGCGTCCGCAATGGTCGCGCCCCGCCCGGGGTCGCGGCAGGGCCGGCCGGGTCACGCCTCCGGGCAGCCGCCCGCCGACGGACTGCGCTATTCCGCCGCCTTCACCGCCTGCGCCACCGGCTCGGCGGTGGTCAGCTGGGTCCGCACCAGCTCGGCGAAGCGGCCGCCCAGGCGGACCAGCTCGTCGAAGCTGCCGCGCTCGGCGATCTGGCCGGCCTCGAAGACCATGATCTCGTCGGCATCGCGCACGGTCGAGAGCCGATGGGCGATGATGAAGGTGGTGCGCCCGGCCATCAGCGCCTTCAGCGCCTTCTGCACCCGCGCCTCGGTCGCCGCGTCGAGGGCACTCGTCGCCTCGTCGAGGATGAGGATCGGCGGGTCCTTCAGCAGGGCGCGGGCGATCGCCAGCCGCTGCCGCTGGCCGCCTGACAGGCTGGCGCCGCGCTCCCCCACCATGGTGTCGTAGCCGCGCGGCTGGCGGGTGATGAAGTCGTGCGCCTCGGCCATCCGGCAGGCCCGCTCGATCTCCTCCTGCTTCGCGCCGGGGCGGCCGACCAGCAGGTTGTCCCGGATGGTGCGGTTGAACAGCATGCTTTCCTGGAAGACGACGCCGATGTTCTGCCGCAGGCTGTCGACGGTGATGTCGCGCAGGTCGTGGCCGTCGATCGTCACGCGCCCGCCGATCGGGTCCCATAGCCGCTGCAGCAGCGCCATGGCGGTGGACTTGCCGGCGCCGGTCTGGCCGACCAGCGCCAGGGTCCGGCCGGGTGCCGCGCGGAAGCTGACGTCGGACAGGATGCGCGGCCCGCCGGGATAGGCGAAGGAAACATCCTCGAAGGCGACCTCGCCCTGGACGCGGTCGAGCGGCACCGCGCCCGGCTTCTCCGGCACGCTGGTCTCGGCATCCATCACCTCGAAGAACTGGGCGATGGCGGGGGCCTGGAAGACCAGGCGGGAGACGAAGGCGACGGCCGCCTCCAGCTTGCTGATGACCAGGTTGGCGAAGCCCATGAAGCTGACGATCTCGCCGACCGAGGCCTTGCCCTCCAGGTGCAGGTAGGTGCCGAGCATGAAGATCGAGATGGTGGTGATGGTGCTGGCGGCGCGGGTCAGCACCGAGACCAGCGCCCACCAGTTCAGCACCGGGAACTGGTGGTCCAGCACCTGGCGGACGATGTCGCCGAACATCCGGGCTTCGCTGTTCAGCCGGGTGAAGGCCTGAACCACCACCACGTTCGACAGCGCGTCCTGCGCATTGCCGGCGAGCTGGGTCTGGAAACGTTCCACCTGGCCCTGCGCCGTCTCGGTCTTCTGGATGATGATCGCGGTCAGCACGGAGAAGACCGCGACCAGCACGACCAGCAGCAGGCCGAGCCGCCAGTTCATCGCCAGGGTCAGCGGCATCAGGACCAGCGCGGCGATGAAGGTCGACATGTGGTCGCGGAAGAAGCTGAGCCACATGCTGAACAGGTTGTCGGACCCCGACAGCATGACCTTCATCAGCCGGCCGGACTGCACGTCGCCGTGGAAGGACAGCGGCAGGGACAGCACGTGCTGGAAGAACCGCCCCATGGCCAGCAGCCGGTTGCGGTGCGCCATGCGGTCCGCGAGCAGCGAGACAGCGACGTTGGCGCCGATGCCGGAAAGCCCGACCGCGGCCCAGAGCGCCAGCAGCGTCAGCGCCTCGTTCCAGACCGCCTCGTGCGTCATGTAGACGGCGCGGGTCAGCACATCGACCACCCGGCCGAACAGCACGGGCTCGAGGAAGAGCAGCCCCGCCATGGCGATGTTCGCCACGGTCATGCCCACCGCCACCCAGCGGTCCCGCCGCAGCAGACCGAGGACCCGTCCATACAGTCTGAATAGTTGCATCAGGCGGCGCCCCTGTTCCCCCCGAAGAGTGTCATGCAAACCAGGCACGGCGCATCGGGGGCACGTCGCGCGCTGCGTACAGGCCGCAGGCTCCCTTGGGCAAGTCTTGCCATGCAGGGGGTCGTTGCGGCAGGAACTGCAGGTGATCGGCCGACGGGGACAGGAGTTCCGCGCGGTTGCGGGGGGAAGGCCGGCATGCCGGGATTGTCGCCAGTGGCGAGAACGTGTAGCCGTCGCAGAGTCCTGCACGCGGCCTTGGCCGGCGCCCTGCCAGGGCCCGGCGTGGCCCGGGCACAGGCCCAGTCCTGGCCCAACCGTCCGCTGCGGCTGATCGTCCCCTTCCCGCCCGGCGGCGCGACCGACCTGCTGGCCCGCGTGCTGGCCGAACGGCTGGGCGCCCGGCTCGGCCAGTCGGTGGTGGTCGAGAATCGCGGCGGCGCCGCCGGAGTCATCGCCGCCGAGCTCGCCTCCCGCGCGGAGCCGGACGGCTTTACGCTGTTCTTCGCCTCGATCGGCACCGTCTCGATCAACCCCAGCCTGCACGCGAAGCTGAGCTATCGGCCGGAGGACCTGTTGCCTGTCGCCCTGTTCGCCGACCTGCCGAACGTGATCGTGGTGCGCGGCGACAGCCCCTGGAAGTCGCTGGCCGACATGCTGGCGGAGGCGCGGGCGAGGCCCGGGGCGCTGGCCTATTCCTCCTCGGGCAGCGGCAGCAGCCTGCACCTGTCGGGGGAGATGCTGAAGGCCGATGCCGGGGTCGACATCCTGCACGTCCCCTTCCGCGGCGGCGCCGATACCGCCAACCAGCTGATGGGCGGGCGGATCGACATCGGGGTCAACAACCTGCCATCGGTCATCACCCTGCTGCGCGGCGGGCAGCTGCGGGCGCTGGCGGTGACCAGCCCGGACCGCTCCCCCGCCCTGCCCGACGTGCCGACCGTGGCCGAGAGCGGCATCCCCGCCCTGGCCAACTATGCCGCCACGGCCTGGTTCGGCCTGCAGGTGCCGCGCGGCACGCCGGGGGCGATCATCGAGAGATTGAACACGGAGGTGAACGCCGTTTGCGCCGAGCCGCAGGCGCGCGAGCGGGTGGAGCAGCTCGGCGCCCGGATGCGCGGCGGCAGCGTTGCCGAGTTCAGCGCCTATGCAGTGGCCGAAAGCGAGAAATGGGCGGCGGTGATCCGCCGCTCCGGCGCGAAGGTGGATTGAACCGCCTCGTCTGCCAATATGCCTGACACTGCCCGGGAGAAACACCAGACCATGCTGACCCGCCGCGCCATGCTTGCCGCCACCGCCGGCCTGCTCACACCTGCCGCCCTTGGCCCCGCCGCCGCCCAGACCGCGGCCTGGCCGACGCGCACCATCCGGCTGATCGTCCCCTTCACCCCGGCCGGGACCACCGACATCGTCGCCCGCATCCTGGCCCAGCGGCTGAGCGAGCGGCTCGGCCAGACGATGATCATCGAGAACCGCCCCGGCGCCGGCGGCAATGTCGGGTCCGACTACGTCGTGAAGGTGGACCCGGACGGCTACACCTTCCTGATGTGCACCATCTCCTCCGGCGCCATCAACTACAGCCTCTATGGCGCCAAGATGCCCTACAAGCCGGACGACCTGATCGATGTCGGGCTGATGACCCAGGTGCCCAACCTCATCTTCGTCACCAACGACCTGCCGGTGAAGACGCTGCAGGAGCTGGTGGCCTATGCGAAGAAGAATCCGGGCAAGCTGAACTACGGCAGCTCCGGCATCGGCACCTCGCTGCACATGACCGGCGAGCTGCTGAAGACCGAGGCCGGCATCGACCTGCTGCACGTGCCCTTCCGCGGCGCCGGGCCGATGCTGCAGGAGGTGATCGCCGGCCGGATCGAGGTGGCGGTGGACAACCTGCCCTCCGTCATCGGCCATATCCGCGACGGCCGCCTGCGGCCCCTGGCGATCACCTCCACCACCCGCAGCGCCGCCCTGCCGGAGGTGCCGACCACCGCCGAGGCCGGCTATCCCGGCGTCCAGGCCACCGCCTGGTTCGGCGTCCAGGCGCCGCTGAAGACGCCGCAGCCCATCATCGACCGGCTCGGCGCCGAGATCGACGCTGTCATGCGGGAGCCGGAGACCCGTGCCAGGGTCGCCGACCTGGGCGGCCTGCCGCCCGGCCTGACGCCCGACGGCGGCACCACCCCGGCCGCCTTCCACGCCTTCGTCCGCAGCGAGATCGCCAAGTGGGCGAAGGTGGTGAAGCAGTCCGGGGCGACCGCGGAATGAGGCTGCATCGCCGTGCCCTGCTCGGCGCGCCGCTGCTCGCGGCACCGGGCCTGGCGCGGGCGCAGGAGGCCTGGCCGGCCCGGCCGGTCCGCCTCGTCATCCCCTTCACCCCGGCCGGCACCACCGACCTGACCGGCCGGCTGGCGGCCGAGCGCCTCGGCGCCCGGCTCGGCCAGCCGGTGGTGGTGGAGAACCGGCCCGGCGCCGGCGGCAATGTCGGGGCCGAATTCGTCGCCCGCGCCGAGCCCGACGGCTACACCCTGCTGCTGACCACCATCGGCACCGGCGCCATCAACTTCGCCGTCTATGGCGATCGGATGCCCTACCGTCCCGCCGACCTCGCCGCGGTCGGGCTGCTGACCCGGGTGCCCAACGTGCTGATGGTGCCGCCCGGCTCGGCCGCGCGGACGGTGGCGGAGCTGGTGGCGCTGGCGAAGGCGCGGCCAGGCGGGATCAACTACGGCACCGCCGGCATCGGCTCCTCCCCGCATGTCTGCATGGAGCTGTTCGGGCTGGAGACGAAGGCGCCGCTGACCCATGTGCCCTATCGCGGCAGCGCGCCGATGCTGACCGAGCTGATGGCCGGGCGCGTCGATGTCGGGATGGACAACATCCCCTCCTCGCTCGCCTTCTGCCGCGACGGGCAGCTGCGGGCCCTGGCGACCACCGGCGCGAAACGCAGCGCCGTGCTGCCCGACGTCCCGACCATGCGGGAAGCCGGCATCCCCGGCTTCGAGGCGACGGCCTGGTTCGGCCTGCTCGCCCCGGCGGCGATCCCGAAGCCGGTCCTTGCCCGGCTGGGGCGGGAGGTCGATGCGGTCGCCCGCGACCCGGCCTTCCGCGACCGCATGGCGGAACTGGGCGCCGACCTGCCCGGGCTCACCCCCGACGGCGGCAGCACGCCGGAGGCCTTCGAGGCCTTCCTCGCGGCCGAGCGCGGCCGCTGGGCGGATGTCGTCCGCCGCAGCGGCGCCAAGGTGGAGTAGCCGGATGCGCCGCCGCCACCTGCTCGCCGCGCCCGCCCTGCTGCCCGGCCTGGCCCGCGCCCAGGCGCAATCACCGGCGCCCTGGCCCAGCCGGCCGATCCGCCTGGTCGCCGGCTTCCCGCCCGCCGGCACCACCGACATCGCCGCCAGGCTGATCGCCGAGCGGCTGGCGCCGCGCCTCGGCCAGCCCGTCGCGGTCGAGAACCGCCCTGGCGCCACCGGCAACATCGCCGCCGACCAGGTCGCCCGGGCCGAGCCGGACGGCTACACCCTGCACGCCACCAATGTCGGCACCGGCAGCATCAACTACACGCTGTTCGGCCCGCGCATGCCGGTGAAGCCGGAGGATTTCGTCGAGCTCGGCCTGCTGATGCGGGTGCCGAACGTGCTCTTCGTCCATCCCTCGGTCCCGGCGAGGACGCTGCTCGAGTTCATCGCCCTGGCGAAGGCGAAGCCGGGGATGCTGAACTACGGCTCGGCCGGCAGCGGCGGCAGCCCGCACATGACCATGGAGCTGTTCCGGTTTCGCACCGGCATCGCCGTCTCGCACGTGCCCTTCCGCGGCGCCGGGCCGATGCTGGTGGAAGCCGTCGCCGGCAGGCTGGAAGCGGGCTGCGACAACATCCCCTCCTGCATCGGCCATATCCGCGACGGAAGGCTGCGGGCGCTGGCGGTCACCGGCGCCGAACGATCCCCGGCCCTGCCGGAGGTGCCGACGGTGGCGGAAGGCGCGGTGCCGGGCTTCGAGGCGACTTCCTGGTTCGGTGTCCAGGGCCCGGCCCGGCTGCCGCCGCCGGTCGTCGCCCGGCTGGGCGAGGCGATCGATGCGGGGACGAAGGATCCGGCCTATCGCGCCCGGCTGGCCGAGCTCGGCGCCGATCCGCCCAACCTGACGCCGGACGGCGGCACCAGCCCGGAGGCTTTCGCGGCCTTCGTCCGGGCCGAGATCGCCAAATGGGCCGAGGTCGTGCGGGTTTCGGGGGCGACGGTGGACTGAGCCCCCGGCTTGCGGCGATGGCGGGCGGGGCGTAACCCGCCGCCCCATGAACACCACCCGACGCGCCCTGCTGGCCGCCGCCCCCCTCCTCGCCATCCCGGCCCTGGCCCGGGCGCAGCCGAATGCGCCCTGGCCCAGCCGGCCGATGCGGCTGATCGTCCCCTTCCAGGCCGGCGGCGCGACCGACGTGACTGCGCGGGTGATGGCGGAGCGGCTGGGCGAGCTGCTCGGCCAGCCCATGGTGGTGGACAACCGCGCGGGCGCGGGCGGGAACATCGGCGCCGACTTCGTCGCCAAGGCCGAGCCCGATGGCCATACCCTGCTGATGGCAACCATCGGCACCGCCAGCATCAACCAATACCTTTATGCAAGAATGCCCTTCGATCCGCAGAAGGACCTGGCGCCGGTCGCCCTGGTGAACGAGGTGGCGAACGGCGTCATCGTCGATGCCCGCGTCCCGGCGCAGACCCTCGCCGAGCTGATCGCGCTGGCCAAGGGCGACCCGGGCGGGCTGAACTACGGCACGCCGGGCAACGGCACCTCCGGCCACCTCTGCGGCGAGCTGCTGAAATACCGCGCCGGGATCGACCTGCAGCACGTCCCCTATCGCGGCACCGGCGGCGTCATCCCGGAGATCCTGGCGGGACGGCTGCAGGTCGCCATCGACAACCTGCCGGCCTACCTGCCGCACCTGAAGTCGGGCGCGCTGCGGCTGCTGGCCGTGACCTCGAAGGACCGCTGGTTCACCGCGCCCGAGGTGCCGACCGTCGCCGAGGCCGGCGCCACGCTCGGCCTGAAGGGCTTCGAGGCGGTCGCCTGGTTCGGCCTGCAGGCCCCGGCCAGGACGCCGCAGCCGGCGATCCAGGCCATCGCCCGCGCCACCCTGCAGGCGCTGTCCGAGGCCCCGGTGCAGGCGAAGCTGAAGGAGGTCGGCAGCGCCCCCCGGCCGCTGGGGCCGGAGGAGTTCGGCCGCTTCATCGCCGCCGAGAACGCGAAGTGGTCCGAGGTGGTGAAGCTCTCGGGGGCGAAGCTGGAATAGCCGCCGCCTGGTAGCAGGGGTTGGCCCGCGCGAAATCGCGCAGCCTGGCCGGCAGCGGCGCCACGTCGTCCGCCGCCGCCAGCCGCGCCCGGCCATCTTCCGACCAGCGCGCCGGGCGGATGCTGGGCGAGGCGAAGCTGCCGTAGACCCGCACCGGGATGTCGAGCGCCCAGAAATCCGTGGTGCTGCGGACGCTGCCGGCGACCAGGTCCACCTGGCGGCGGTTCAGGTCGAAGCTGGCGGTGCCGGCGACGGTGCCCTCGGCCGAGCGGATGCGGAGCGGCGCCACCTCCCCCACCCCGGCGCGCATGTCCAGCATCCCCAGCAGGCAGGACACCGGCGTGGTGCCCTGGGCGCTGCGGAACAGCAGGCGCAGGTCGATCGAGGCGGTCTCGATCACCTCCCGCGCGATGCGGCCGCCCTGCATGGCGACGACCGCCGAGACCCGCGCGCCGGAGGCGGCGGCGTTGAGCGTCGCGCCCTCCGCCGCCACCGCCACCCAGCCGTTCAGCCGGCCCGAGAGCGGCAGCTCGCGCAGCCCGAAGGCGCGGCGCATGGTGTCGAGTTCGCCGTCCTGCAGCCGCACCTCGGCCGAGACGGCGCCGCCCGTGCCGCGGCGGTCCACCTGGCCGGAGGCGATCACCCGCGCGCCGCTGGTGGTCAGGCCGAAGCTCTCCACCGCGATCCGGCCCGGCATCAGCGAGCCCTCGAAGGCGACGTCGCGCGCCTGCAGCTTCGAATAGACGAGATCCTCGACGGTGAGCTTCGCCGCCAGCAGCGGGTCGGGCTCGTCGCTGACGGCCAGCGGCAGATCGGCTTCCGCGGTACCGGCACGCCTGCCGGCCGCGAGCCGCCTGTTCAGGTCGAGCCGGCCGAAGCCGAGATCGACGGCGACGGCATCCGGCCTGCCGGTCCCGCCCTCGGTGAACTGCGCCAGGCGCACCGTCACCGCCTCCCCCGCCAGCTGGCCCTTCGCGGCCGACAGGCGCCAAACGTTCCCGCGGTGCTCGAGCCGTCCCTCGAGGTCGAGCGAGGCGTCGAGCTCGGCCTCCGACGCCCCGGCCAGCGCCAGGATCGCCTCGGGCGTCGGCGCGCGCAGCACGGCCCGCCCGTCGGCGCCGTCGACATCGAGCGGGTCCGTCATGGTGCCGTCGAAGCTCAGCGTGGTGGTGCCGGAGGCGAGGTGCAGCCTCGTCCCATAGGGCCGCGCCGCGTCGCGCAGCAGGGCGGTGGGCCCGAGCGTCGCATCGAGCGAGACGGGGACGTCGTTGTAGGTCCCGGCGGCGCGCAGCAGCAGCGGTGCCTGGTCGTCCTCGGTGCGGATCGTCGCGTGATGCAGGCGCGTGCGCAGGACATGCCCGCGGCTGGTGCGGAACAGCAGCTCGCTGTCGCGCAGCGCGGCGTCGAGCAGGGTCGGCAGGCCGGAGCGGTCCCCGGGCCCCTCCCGCGGCGGCTTCGGCGCGCCGAAGCGCCAGTTGCGGGTCCGGTCGGCGGTGCGTTCCAGCAGCACCGTGAGCCCGTCCACCGCGACGGCGCGCAGCACCGGCGGGCCCTGCAGCAGGGAGGCCAGCTCGACCTCGGCGCTGGCGCGGTTCAGTTCCACCATGTCGGACCGGGTGCCGCCCTCGACGTTGCCGATGCGCAGCCCGGTGACCTCGAGCCGCAGCCAGCGCCCGGGCGTCACGTGCAGCGACCCGATCGTCACCCTGCGGCCGAGCGCGGCCTCGGCCCGCGCGGCGGCGAAGCCCGCCAGGTCGACGCGGCCGAGCAGCAGCAGGCCGCCCCCGGCCAGCACGAGCAGCAGCACGACGGCCATGCCGAGCCCCACCGCAACCCGTCGCAGCACCGCAGTCCCCCCGCCGGCCAATCGCCGTCCGGGGTCCCGCCTACCACAACCCCGGCAGCCAGAGCGACAGCCAGGGCAGCAGGGTCAGCGGCGCGACGCGGGGGACGTCCGGGACGACGAAGCCGGCGACGCCGCGACAGGTCTCGCGCATCGGCGCGTGCCTCGCCATGGCGTTGACGACGAAGCGGTTCATGCCGAAGCGCGGCGGGATCATCCCGGCCTCGACGCTGGCCAGCACCGGGATGCCGAACCAGACCAGCACCTGCCGCGGCCCATCCCGAGGTCGGGCGAGGGCATCAGCGGCACGGGGATGGGCAGCGCCAGCAGCACCATCGCCATGCTTTCCATGCAGCGGCCGAGGATGACGGGGGTCGCGGCGGCGCCGACCGCGGCGCCCTTGGGCGCGCTGAACCAGCCGGCATGGATGCCGGTGGCGACGAGCATGAGGACCAGCAGCGCCGGCCAGGCCTCGGCGGCCGCGCGGCAGCGCTCGGCACGGGGCAGCCGCTCGGCCGGCGGCGGTCAGCCGCCGCGCAGCAGCGCCGCCAACGCCGGGTCCACCCCCACCATCTCCCGGCCGCGCGGGGCTGCGTAGCTGCCGGTTGCCGGCTTCGGCGGGTTCAGCGCCACCAGCATCTCCAGCAGCTTCACCCCGCAGGCAATGCCGTCGAGCAGCGGAACCTGCGCGTTCCGCTGCAGCCGCGGCCCCATCCCGGCCAGCGCGGCGCCGCCCAGCACCACCGCATCGGCGCCCTCCGACACCACCTCGGCGATGGCGGCATCCATCTGCAGGGCGACGGCTTCCGGGTCGCGCACCGCGTCCTGCGGGGTCAGGGCGATGCCGCGCAGCCCGGCCAGGCGCGCGGCGAGGCCGTGCTGGGCGATGCGCTCGCGGTAGACATCGACCGAGCCCATGGTCACCAGGCCGAAGCGGCCGCCGAGCAGGCAGGCGGCGAAGCAGGCGGCCTCGGTCATCCCGACCACCGGGCAGGGCAGCAGCTGCCGCGCCGCCTCGAGCGCGGTGTCGTGCGAGACCGCGAGCAGGATCCCGTCGACCTGACCGGCGTGCTCGGCCAGCAGCGACAGCAGCCCATGCGCGGCGATGGCCCCTTCCGCCCGCGTGGCGATCACCGCCGGGCCGAAGCGCGGGGTGGCGGGGACGATCTCGGTGCCCGGGCCGGCCGCCAGCCGCGCCGAGGCGGCGCAGAGTTCGGTGATCGCCTCGGTCGTATTCGCATTCGCCACCAGCAGGCGCATCCGTGTCGTCCCATCCAGGCCCGGCCCGCATGGGCCCGGCACCATGGTTGCTCCGCCGATCCATGCCCCGGGCGAAGCCGCCCGGGACGGTCGCGGGCGTGCATCCGTCGGCAATTCACGCCCCGGGCAACGCCGCCCAGCATGCCAGCAGCCTAGCCCCCGACCAATCCATGGGACGCCGCCACCCCGCCGCGCGGCGCGCCGGCCGCGGTGGTGCCGAAGACCGCGCCGAAGCTTTCCGGCAGCGCGCGCGAGCCCGGCGTCGAGAGCCAGAGCCGCAGCAGCTCGCGGGATGCCTCGTCCGCCGCCGGCGCCTCCCCCGTCACCACCTGCTTCCAGACGAGATGCGGGTTGAGGAGGAGGATGTCGCCCGCATGCAGTGCCAGGGACAGCGCCTGGCCAGGAACGGCGGCGGCCGCGTCGAGCGCCGCCAGCGCCGCCTGCTGCGCCGGCTCCAGCGCCTCCTCCCACATCGCATCGCGGTCGTAGCGGCCGACGAAGCTGCCGCTGCTGGTGCTGAAGACCGGCAGGCGCAGCGCCTCTCCGCCGCCGTTGCGGTGCGGCAGCCCGGCATGCAGCGAGGCCAGCGCGGCGCGGTCGGCCCGCAGCAGGGCATTGTGCAGGGCGGGGGCCGAGACCAGCGTGACCTGACCGCCGACGGCCGGCTGGCGCAGGCAGAGCAGCGCCACGGCATCGGCCGGGTCGGCATGGAAGCGAACCGGCGCATCCACCACCGCGCCCGGCCCGGCCAGCCGGCCGACCAGGGCGCCTTCCCTGTCCTGCGGCAAGGCGGTGCCCAGATGCACGCCGAGCACCAGCAGCGCCGCCTCGGTCTCCGGGCCGCCGATGCGCTCGAGGTCGAGGCCGCGCAGCAGCACGAAGCCGCGGCCATGCTCCAGCCGCTCCGCCGCCTCGCGCAGCACCGGCGCCAGGCGCGGCAGCGCGGCATCGCCTGGCCCCGCCGGGGCACGGCCGGCCAGCGCGATCAGCGCCGCTTCCAACTCCGCCACCGCCTCGGCGCCGATCGGCACCATCCAGTCGGCCGGGTTGAGGGCGGCACCGGTCCAGACCGACGGTCCGGCCTGGGGGACGAGGCGGGGGGATGGGTTCATGTTTGGCATCCTAGCAGTCGGTGGGTGGGCGAAGGGAAGCCGCACCTCTTGCCGCAACGGACGCTACGGGGGAGGCTTGGCCGACCGATCCCGGAGAGCCCCATGGACGCCCCCGCCCTCGACCTGCCCTTCGATGCCGAGGCGATGATCCCCGGCCTGCGCGCCTGGGTGGACTGCGAAAGCCCGACCTTCGATGCGCCGGCCGTCAACCGCATGATGGCGATCGCCGCCCGCGACCTGGCGCTGCTCGGCGCCCGGGTCGAGACCATCCCCGGCCGGATGGGCTTCGGCGACTGCGTGCGTGCGACCTTCCCGCACCCGAAGGCCCAGCTGCCCGGCATCCTGGTGATGGGGCACATGGACACCGTCCACCCGATCGGCACGCTGGAGCCCCTGCCCTTCCGCCGCGAGGGCAACCGGCTCTACGGCCCCGGGGTCTACGACATGAAGGGCGGCAACTACATCGCCATCGAGGCGATCCGCCAGTTGCTCCGCGCGGGCATCGCCACCAGCCGGCCGGTCACGGTGCTGCTGACCAGCGACGAGGAGATCGGCAGCCCCAGCACGCGCGACCTGATCGAGGCCGAGGCGGCGCGCCACGCCGTGGTGCTGGTGCCGGAGCCGGCGCGCCCCGATGGCGGCGTGGTCACCGGCCGCTACGCCATCGCCCGCTTCAACCTGCGCACCACGGGCAAGCCCAGCCATGCCGGCGCCCGCCTGGCCGACGGCCGCAGCGCGATCCGCGAGATGTGCCGTCAGGTGGTGGCGATCGAGGCGCTGACCACCGACGACGTCACCTACTCGATCGGCGTCATCCATGGCGGGCAATGGGTGAACTGCGTGGCGACCTATTGCGATGCCGAGAGCCTGTCGATGGCCAAGCGGCAGGCCGACCTCGACGCCGCGGTCGAGAAGATGCTCTCGCTGCGGCCCACCGGGAACGACGTACAGCTGACCGTGACCCGCGGCGTCACCCGCCCGGTCTGGGAGCCGGACGAGCGCAGCATGGCGCTCTACGGCACCGCGCGGCGCGTCGCGCAGGCGATCGGCTTCGACATCAACCACCAGAGCGCGGGCGGCGGCTCGGACGGCAATTTCACCGGGGCGATGGGCATCCCGACGCTCGACGGGCTCGGCGTGCAGGGCGCCGGCGGGCATACGCTGGAGGAGCACCTGCTGCTCGACAGCCTGGTGCCGCGCGCCAGGCTGATCGCCGGGCTGCTGCAGGTGGCGTGACGGCGTCCCGGCGGCCGCCGGTCACACCATGACCTCGCGCGGGTAGGCCTCGGCGGCGAAGGGGATGCGCTCCACCGCCTCCCACGGCCCGCCGCGGTAGCGCCAGAGCAGCAGCGTCTCGGCCCGCGCTTCCCGCGCCGGCAGCATGGCCGAGAGCGCCAGCAGCAGGGCCCGGGCCTGGTCGGGGGAGACCTTGTTCTGCACCGTCGCATGCGGCCGCCAGCGCTGCCGGTCCTGCGCCGTCAGCCAGGGCCGCCAGCGCTCCGCCAGCCGCTCGCGCAGCGTCGACACCACCGGTGCGCCGATCTCGAGCGCGACGCCGCGGCCAAGCGAGCGGGCCGGCCCGACCCGGACGCGGGAGGGCGGCAGGGCGGCGGCCTCGGCCGCCAGAACCCCCTGGATCTCCTTCGCATGCTCTCCCGGCAGCGCGTGGAACAGCGTGACATGCGCCGGCACGAGGTTGCGCGCGGGGGGGAAATGCGCCCGGCGCATCGATTCCAGCCAGGCCTGCGTCTCGGCATCGAGGCCGAGCGTCAGGATCAGCGGCGCGGTGTCCTCGTCCATGCCTCTCCTTTTGGCGCCGCCCGGCGGCGGCCCCGCCCCGCTATGTGCCCCGGGGCGCGGGCAAGGCAAGTCACCCTTCGGCCAACCGCGTGCAGCTTGCCGCCAGCAGGGGGCTGCCGCAGCCTTGCCCGCATGGAACAGGCAGCGGCGAGTCTGGGGCGGGCGGCGGGCGGTTCAGCCGCCGGCCAGCGCCGCTTCCAGCAAGGCGGGGTCGAAGCCGAAATCGGCATAGCCGCGCCGCAGCCGTTCGACGTATTCGGGCGCCGGCGGGCCGGGGCGGTGGACCAGTTCCAGGTAGATCCAGGCGCGCCGTCCGTCCGGCAGGCCGATCTCGCGCCGCGCATAGGTATGCGGCCCCTCGTGGCGGTCGAGCGATGCGAGGTGGCCTGGCGTCACCCGCCAGAGGCCGACCGGGCAGGCCGCCGCCGGGTCGGGCTCGACAAGCGCGAACTTCCGCACCGCGAGCCGCCAGCCCGGCAGCAGGATCGCCGCCTCCACCGCCGCGCCGGGGCAGCGCAGCTGCATCTGCGCGTGCCAGAGATTGCTGCCATAGGCGGCGTAGAGGTCGGTCATCGCCCCAATTCCCCCGCCGCGCCGGGCGGCGCAAGCCGGTGACGCTGCTGCTCCAGGCGCTGCCGCTGGTCCTGCTGCTCGGCCTGCTCGGCAGCGGCCGGGCCGGGCCGGTCGGCGCCTGCCTGGCGGCGCTGCTGGCCGCCTTGCCGGCGGTGCTGGCCGCCTTGCCGGACGCGGCGGCGCTGCCGGGCTTCCTGGCCGACCAGGCGGAACGCGGCCTCTTCCTCGGCCTGCAGCCGGTCGCCGTCGTCGCCGGCGGGCTGCTGTTCCATGCCGCGGCGACAGGCGAGGCCACCGCGGCACCGCTCGCGCCGAGCCCCGCCCGCGTCTTCGCCGCGACCCTGCCGCTGGGCGTCTTCCTCGAGAGCTGCACCGGCTTCGCGGTGGGCACGGTCTTCGCCCTCTCGGCGCTGCGGCGGATGGGGATCGGCGGCGCGACGGCGGGCGCGCTCGCCTTGCAGGCGCTGGTGATGGTGCCCTGGGGCGGGCTCGGGCCGGGCACCGCGCTGGGGGCGGCGCTGACCGGGCTGCCGGCGCAGGCGCTGTCGATGGCGGCGGCCTGGCTGACCGCGGCCTGGCTGCTGCTGCTGGCGCCGCTGCTCTGGTCGCTGCAGGCCCGCGCCGGCGTGCCGGTGCCGGGGCGGGAGCGGCTGGCGCAGTGGGCCATGCTGGCCACGCTGGCGGCGCTGCTGCTGGCCAGCGCCGCCTGGGCACCCTTCGAGCTGGCCGGGATCCTCGCCTCCGGGCCGGTGATGCTTTGGGCGCTGTGGCGGGCCAACCCGCCGCGCGACCTCCGCGCCGCGCTCGGCCGGGCGGCGCCCTACCTGCTGCTGCTGGCCTGCCTGCTGGCGGCGCGGCTCTGGCCCGGCGCGCCGGCCTGGCACCCCTTCCCCGACTATCCCGGCCTGCCCGTCACCCATGTCGCCGTGGTGCTCTGGCTGGTCTCGGCCGGGCTGCTGCTGGCCCGGCCGGACGGCGCGGCCCGGGCGCGGGCGGCGCTGCTGCGGGCGCGGCGGCCGGCGGTGGCCCTGCTGCTCTACGTCCTGCTCGGCCGGTTGCTGGCCGGCAGCGGTGCCGCGGCCGGGCTGGCCGGGGCGGCCGCCGCCGCGCTCGGGCCGCTGGCGCCGCTGGCCGTGGCGCCGATCGCCCTGCTGTCCGGCGTGGTGACGGGCAGCAATGTCGGGTCCAACGCCGCGCTGATGCCGGTGCAGGCGGCGCTCGGCGCCGCCGCCGGCCTGCCGCCGATCCTCGCCCCGGCGATCCAGAACTTCGCCGGCGCCGCCAGCGTGCAGGCCAGCCTCGGCGTTTCCGCGCTGGTCTGCGGGCTGCTGGCCGACGGCACGCGGCCGGCGCAGCTCTGGCGGCGGCTGTTGCCCTCCATGCTGATCGTGCTTGGCCTCGGCTGGGCGGGGACCTGGCTGTTGCTGCGCTGAGCCGCGCCTGTTACGCCGCAGGCGACCGTCCAGGCAGGAAACATCCCCATGCATACCCGCCGCGCCACGCTCGGCGCCGCCGCCGCGCTGCTCGCCGCCCCTGCCACTGTCCCCGCCTGGGCCCAGGCGCCCTTCCCCGACCGGCCGCTGCGCCTGATCGTCTCCTACCCGCCGGGCGGCGTCACCGACATCGTCGGCCGCATCCTGGCCGAGCCGCTGGGACAGCGGCTCGGCCAGCCGGTGATCGTCGAGAACCGCGCCGGCGCCGGCGGCAATATCGGCGCCCAGGCGGCGAGCGCGGCGGAGCCGGACGGCTATACCCTGCTGGTCGGCACCGCCGCGATGTACGGGGTCAACCCGCTGCTCTATGCGAAATCCGGCGTCGACCTGCAGCGCGACTTCCTGCCGCTCGGCACCATCAACGACATGGCGAACGTGCTGTCGGTGAACCCGAAGCGGCTCGATGTCGGATCGGTGGCGGAGCTCGTGGCGCGGGGCAAGCGGGGCGGGCTGGTCTATGCCTCGGTCGGCAACGGCAGCTCGTCGCATCTCTGCGCCACGCTGCTGCAGCGGATGGCGGGGTTCGAGGCGACGCACGTGCCCTATCGCGGCTCCTCCCCCGCGGTCGCGGCGCTGCTGGCGGCGGAGGTGGATTTCCTCTTCGACACCACCGCGACCTCGACCCAGCAGATCCGCGCCGGGACCTTCCGCGGCCTCGGCGTCAGCACCGCCACGCGCGTCTCGGCACTGCCCGAGGTGCCGACCATCGCCGAGGCCGGCGTCGCCGGCTATGCGGTCTCGGTCTGGAACACGCTGCTGGTGCACCGCCGCGCGCCGGAGCCGGTTGTGGCGCGGCTGCGCCAGGCCTTCGCCGAGGCCATGGACACGGCGACCCAGGCCAAGCTGCGCGCCGCCTATGTCGACCCCCTGCTGGTGCCGCCGGCCGAGCTCGATGCCTGGCTGGAGCGCGAGCAAGCCACCTGGCTGCGAATGTCGCGCGATGCCGGCGTCACGGTGGACTGATGGTCGAGACCGTCGGCACCGGCGCCCCGCCGGCGAAGACCGGCCCCTGGGCCAAGGCGGAACGCCACCTGCGCCGCGACCCGGTGCTGAAGAAGGTCATCCGGCAGATCGGCCCCTGCACGCTGGAAGCGGTGCAGCGCGAGCCCTACGAGGCGCTGGTCCGCGCCATCGCCCACCAGCAGGTGCATGGCCGCGCGGCGGAGGCGATCCTCGGCCGCTTCCTCGCCCATCATCCCGGCCAGGCCTTCCCGCCGCCCGAGGCGGTGCTGGCGATGGAGGTCGAGGCGATGCGGGCCTGCGGCTTCTCCGGCTCCAAGGTCGCCGCCATCCGCGACATCGCCGAGAAGGCCGCGGGCGGGCTGGTGCCGACGCGGGAGGGCTGCGCCCGGCTCGACGACGCGGCGCTGATCGAGCGGCTGGTGGCGATCCGCGGCGTCGGCCGCTGGACGGTGGAGATGCTGCTGATCTTCACCCTAGGCCGGCCCGACATCCTGCCGGTCGACGATTTCGGCGTGCGGGAAGGCTGGAAGGTCGCGGCCGGGCTCGACGAGCAGCCGAAGCCCAGGACGCTGGCGGCGATCGGCGAGCCTTGGGCGCCCTGGCGCAGCATCGCGGCCTGGTACCTGTGGCGGGCGGCGGATGCGGCGAAGCGGAGCGCCTTCAAGCCGCAGTAAGGCTGGGGGAGAAGGTATTCTCCCCCAGGCCCCCTCATCTATTTTTCCGTGTTTGGCAGTCGCCGCGTGGCCAGCGCCCGACCCACACAAGGGAAGGGTTCGGGGAGGGAATACCTGTTTCCCTCCCCGACCTTGCTACGCCGGCAGCACCGCGACCAGTACCCGCGCATAGGTCCCGCCCAGGATCTTCGCCGCATCCTGCGGCGCGAAGCCCTGCGCCAGCAGCGCCTCGGCGCCGCGACAGGCTCCAGCGGCCGCAGCTGGACGCGGGGCAGGATGACCCGGCCGGCATGGCTGTGCAGGTCCATCGGCCTTGCCTCCGCCACCAGGGCACGGGCCGAGGGCGCCGCGGCCTCGGCCGCGGCCGGCGGTGGCGGCGGCGCGGCTGGCCAGGGCCGGGCGTCGCGGATCCGCCAGCGCCAGCCGGCCGCGTCGTCCGCCGGCAAGGGCTGCCAAAGGCCGTCGATGCAATGCGGGTCGGGGCCAGGCGGTGCGGCGCCGGCGAAGATCACCTCGACCGTCGTCGCCGGGTCCGGCCGGCAGCCCGCGCAGCGGGCGGCCTCCGGCAGCAGCAGGGCAGAGCCGGGCGGCGAGGCCTCGGCCTGGAAGGCGGCGCCCTCCAGCTCGACCGCCTCGCCCGAGGCCGGCAGGCCGCAACCCGCGGCCAGCGCGGTTCAGTCGAGCAGCATGCCTCGGCCCGCCCCCGATCGATGCTGCGCCGGGATGGTTCCCAAATCCGGGCCGCTCCCGCATGCTCGGGCGATAACGACAAGCCGCCCCGGAGGACCGTCCATGCCGCCATCCCCCACCCGCCGCGCCCTGGTCGCCGCCGCCGGCCTCGCCGCCCTGCCGGCCGCGCGCGGACGGGCGCAGTCCGGGCCGGTGATCCGGCTCGGCGTGCTGTCCGACTTCTCCGGCCCCTACCGCGACTGGTCGGGCCCGACCACGCTGGCCTGCGTGCAGCAGGCAGTGGCGGAGGCGATGGCGGCCCATCCCGGCCTAAAGGTCGAGATCGTCCAGGCCGACCACCAGAACAAGACCGATGTGGGCGCCAATACCGTCCGCCAGTGGTTCGACCAGCGGGGCGTGGATGCGGTGGTGGATGCCAACAACTCGGCGGTCGGCCTCGCGGTCGCCGGGGTGGCGAAGGAGAAGGACAAGGTCTTCCTCGCCTCCGGCGCCTCGACCGCGGCGCTGACCGGGGCGCAGTGCACGCCGAACACGGTGCACTGGACCTACGACACCTACATGCTGGCCAAGGCGACCAGCCAGGCCATGGTGAAGGGCGGCGGGACCGATTGGTTCTTCATCACCGCCGATTATGCCTTCGGCCACATGATCGAGAGCCAGGCGACGCAGTTCATCGCCCAGGCCGGCGGCCGGGTGCTCGGCGCGGTGCGCTACCCCTTCCCGCAGACCACCGACTTCTCCGCCCAGCTGCTGCAGGCGCAGGCCAGCGGCGCCAAGGTGCTGGGCCTGGCGAATGCCGGGACGGACACGGTGAACTCGGTCAAGCAGGCGCAGGAATTCGGCCTGCCGAAGCGCGGCATGAAGATCGCGCTGATGCTTGCCTACCTCACCGACATCCACACCATGGGCCTGCCCGTGGCGCAGGGCCTGCTGCTGACCGAGAGCTTCTACTGGGACCTGAACGACCGCACCCGCGCCTTCTGGGGCCGCATGAAGGGCAAGACCGGCGCCTTCTGCCCGAACCAGATGAATGCCGGCGGCTATGCCGCGACGCTGCACTACCTGAAGGCCTGCGCCGAGATGGGCGCGGCGCAGGCGAAGCTCAGCGGCCGGGACACCGTGGCGCGGATGAAGGCGATGCCGACCGACGACGACTGCTTCGGCCGCGGCAGCATCCGCGCCGACGGCCGCAAGCTGCACCCGGCCTACCTGTTCGAGGTGAAGCGGCCGGAAGATTCGAAGGGTCCCTTCGACTACTACCGGCTGGTCGCCACCACCCCGCCGGAGGACGCCTTCCGGCCGCTGGCCGAGGGCGGCTGCGTGCTGGCCTGAGGCATGGCGCGCCCCCCCCCGGGCGCCAGCCATGCGGCCCGGGTATCCCAGCCAGACCCCCGGCCGCCGCACCGGTTGCGGCTTTCCGTAGCCCTGCCGCGGCGTCTGTTGTAGAAGGCGACCGGCTCCGGGCACCCCGGACGGCCGGGTCCGATCCATTCGGATTTCGGCAGCAGTTCGCGGTGCAGATGGGGACCCCGGCCCAGGCTGCGGCGGCAAGGCCGCCCGGGGCGGGATTTGGCAGTTCGCCCAACCGCGATGCGTCACCACCCCGGCCAGGGCCGGCGTGGCGCGATGCTTGCCAGCCGGGAAGGCAGGCGGCGCGGCGCGGGCCAGACGGGGTTGGGCATGGACGGTGATGTGGCGGCCTTCGCGCGTGGATTGCACGAGCCTGCGGCGCGGGCCCCGGGCGAGGCGGGCTGGCGGGCACGGCTGAAGCGGCGGACCCTGCTGCGCTCGGCCGGCGGGGCGGGCGCGCTCGGCCTCGGCCTCGGCGGCTATGCCTTCGCCTACGAACCGGGGGTACGGCTGCGCGTGGTGGAGCACCACCTCTCGCCCGCCGGCTGGCCGGCCGACCTGCCGCTGAGCATCGCCCTGGTCGCCGACCCCCATTGCGGCGGCCCGCACACCACCCTGGCGCGGCTCGGCCGCGCCGTCGCCCTGACCAATGCGCTGCGGCCGGACCTCGTGGTGCTGCTCGGCGACTACCTGGCCGACCACCGCTTCACCACCAGCCGGCCGAGCTTCCGCGGCGTGGCCGAGGTGCTGGCGCGGCTGCAGGCGCCGCTCGGCGTGCATGCCATCCTCGGCAACCACGACTGGTGGGAGGATGCGGCGACCCAGCGCGGCGCCGGGGGCCTGCCCGAGGCGGCGGCGGATTTCGCCGCGGCCGGCCTGCCGATCCTGCACAACGAGGCGCGGCGCCTCGTGCACAACGGCCGTCCCGTCTGGCTCGGCGGCCTCGGCAGCCAATGGGCCTACCGGGAGAAGCGCGGCGCCTATCGCGGCGCCGACGACCTGGCGGCGACGCTCGGCGCCTTCACCGACGACGCGCCGGCGATCCTGCTGGCGCATGAGCCGGACATCTTCCCGGCCGTGCCCGGCCGGGTGGCGGTGACGCTCTCGGGCCATACCCATGGCGGGCAGGTGCGGATCGGCGGCTATTCGCCGGTGGTGCCGAGCCGCTTCGGCAATCGCTACGCCTATGGCGCGATCGAGGAAGCAGGGCGGCACCTGGTGGTTTCGGGCGGGATCGGCAATTCGATGCTGCCGGTGCGCTTCGGCATGCCGCCCGAGCTGACCATGGTGCGGCTGGGCGGCGCCGCGGCCTGACCTGACCTGACCTGACCGGCAGCGCGTCGCGCAGTCGTGCCACCGCCGCGGTTGCCCAGGGTCTAGCCTTCCGCCTGCGCGCATGCCGCCGCGGGAGGCAGGCCCCATGCACCATATCCCCGACGGCGGCCCGGGTGCCGATTCGCTGCCCGGGACCCCCGGCCCCGACAGCATCGGCGGCGGCGGTGGCAACGACACGATCGACGGCCTCGGCGATGCCGACCTGCTGCGCGGCGGCACCGGCGACGACCGCATCGCCGGCGAGGACCGCAGCCTGACGGGCGCGGTTGCCGGCGGCAAGGACACCATCCTCGGCGGCCCCGGAGACGACACGCTGCAGGGCGGGCGCAGCGCCTTCGCCGGACCCGCCGGCGATGGCGACAACCTGATCCGGGGTGGCGCCGGCGATGACAGCATCATCGCCGGCTGGGGCCATGACACCGTGCTGGGCGGCGCCGGCGACGACACCATCCGCGGCGACGGCCTGGCCGGCGCCATCAGCTTCCGCGGCGCCGAGCAGGCGCTGCGCAGCGACGGGGCGGACCTGCTGCTGGGCGGGGCGGGCCGGGACTCGATCGATGGCGGCGCGGCGGACGACGCGCTGCTCGGCGGGGCGGGCGCGGATACGCTGTTCGGCAATCTCGGCACCGACCTGCTGGCCGGCGGCGCCGGGGCGGATCATTTCGTCTTCCGGCCGGTGCTGCTGCCCATGGCCAGTTCGCTGCTGGATACCGGGACCGGCGAAGGCGCGCGCGACCTGATCCTCGACTTCCAGCAGGGCCGCGACGTGATCGACCTGACCGGCTACGACGCCGCGGACCGCTTCGTTTTCGCCCGCGAGGGCGGCGGGCCGGTGGACCTGCCGGAGCCGGTCTTCCTGGGCCACGATCCCTTCATCGCCAGCTTCGCCCTGCAGGTGCGGACCGAGATCCTGGCCAATGGCCATGCGCTGGTGCAATTCGCGACGCCCTTCGGGCCGGTGCCGCCGGCGGCGGGTGCCGTGCCGGGCATCCCGGCAGGTCCGACCGGGGAGATCGAGCTGGCCGGCGCCGTCTGCCTGACCGCGCGGGATTTCCTGCTCGATTCCCCGATCTAGCGCGGCGGGTCAGGCGGCCAGGAAGGTCTCCAGCAGCCCGAGGAAGCCCTGCGGGTTCTCCGAGTGGACCCAGTGGCCGGACCCGGCCACCGTGCCGAACCGGGCGCGCGGGAAGAGCGCCAGGATGCGCCCGTGGTGCTCCGGGCGGATGTAGCTTGACCGCTCCCCGTTCAGCACCAGCACCGGGCCGTCGTAGCGTGCGGCGAGATCCGGGAAGGCCTCGATCACCGGCATCGCCGCCTCGATCTCCCCGAGGCCGAGGCGCCAGGCCGGCGCGCCCTCCCCGAAGCGCAGGTTCTGCAGCAGGAAGGCGCGGATGCCGGGCTCCGGGATCGTCGCGGCCAGCGCCGCATCGGCCTCCCGCCGGGTCAGGCCGGGCTGCAGCGGCACCGCCTGCATCGCCGCGACATAGCCGCGGAGCGCCGGAGGGTAGGTGACCGGGGCGATGTCGGCGACCACCAGCCGCTCGACCAGCGCGGGCCGCTCGAGCGCCAGCGCCATCGCCACCTTGCCGCCCATGGAATGGCCGAGCACCGCGGCCGGCGCGGCGTTCAGCGCCGTCAGCGTCTCCGCCACGTCGGCCGCCATCGCCGGGTAGCCCATGGCGGCGTCGCGGCCGGAGGCGCCGTGGTTGCGCAGGTCGAGCGCGATGACCCGGTGGCTCGCCGCGAGCCGCTTCTGGATCGCCCCCCAATTGCCGGCCGCGCCGAACAGCCCGTGCAGCAGCACCAGGGGGGCGCCCTCGCCTGCCTCGACCGCGTTGAGCCGCATCGCCAGACCTCCTAACCCGCGCGCCGCCGGCGCGACACCTACCCGCGCGCCGCCGGCGCGACACCTACCCGCGCGCTGCCAGCACGACACTCGCCCCGATCAGCAGCCCGCCCGCCAGCACGTCCCAGCCCAGCGCCTCGCCGAGCCAGAGGGTCGAGATGGCGACGCCGAGCGCCGGCACCATCAGGAAACCGACCGAGGCGATGATGCCCGGGAGCTTCCGCCCGGCCTCGATCGTCGCCCAGGTGCCGACGGGGGCGGCGACGGCGCCGATGAAGGCGGCATGCGGCCATGACTCGCGGCCGATGCCGCCCGCCGGTTCATGCCACAGCGCCAGCGGCAGCAGCAGCAGCGACCCGAGCGCGAAGCACCAGGGCAGCAGGTCCAGCACCGGCCGCCCCGGCGGGAAGCGGCGGGTCACCAGGATCGCCAGGCTCCAGAACAGGCTGGCCCCCAGCAGCATGGCATAGCCCGGCAGCACCCCCGGCCCCTGGCCGCGGAGGTCCCAGGGCCGCATCAGCGCGACCACGCCGGCAAGGCCGACCGCCACCGCCCACCACTGCAGGCGGGACACGCGCTCCCCCATTACCCAGACCGAGAGCGGGATAAGCCAGAAGATCGTCACGTTGGCGAGGATCGCGGTCCGCCCAGCGGGCACGAATTCCAGCGCCAGGTGCGCCAGGGCGAAGAAGCCGCCGAGCTGCAGCAGGCCGATCCCGAGGATGCAGGGCAGGTCGCGCCGGTCCGGCCAGCGCAGCCGGCCGAGCAGGGCCAGCAGCAGCGCCGCGGCGACCGCCGCCATGGCCGCCCGGTTGAAGGCGAACCAGAGCGGCGTGGCATGCGCCAGCCCCGCCTTGGTCACCGGCCAGACCCCGCCGAAGAGGCAGACGGAGACCGCCAGGTAGGGCAGCCCCGCCGCCAGGCCGCCACGCGGGGCGGCCGCGGCGGTGGTGGCGCCCAAGCTAGTCGGCCACCTTCAGCATGATCTTGCCGATATGCGTGCTGCTCTCCATGAGCGCATGCGCCGCGGCGGCTTCCCTGAACGGGAACACCTTCCAGATCGGCGGCGCCACCTTGCCGGCCTCCAGCAGCGGCCAGGCCTTCTCGCGCAGCGCCTGCGCCAGCGCGCCCTTCTGCGCGGTGGTGCGGGGCCGCATGGTGCTGCCGGTCACCGTCAGGCGGCGGGTCATCACCGGGCGCAGGTCGGCCTTCTCCACCTCGAACCCGCCGAGGAAGGCGATGATCACCAGCCGGCCGTCCATCGCCAGGCACTTCAGGTTCCGGTTGAAGTACTGGGCGCCCACCATGTCGAGCACGACGTCGGCCAGCTTGCCGCCGGTCGCCGCCTTCACCGCCTCGACGAAATCCTGCTCCCGGTAGTTCACCGCCACATCGGCGCCGAGCTTCTGCATCGCCGCGCATTTGTCGGCGCTGCCGGCGGTGGCGATGACGCGGGCGCCGAAGGCCTTGGCGAGCTGGATGGCGGTGACGCCGATGCCGCTGGTGCCGCCATGGATCAGCACCGTCTCGCCGGCCTGCAGCCGGCCATGGCCGAAGAGGTTGGCCCAGACGGTGAAGAAGGTCTCCGGCAGCGCCGCCGCCTGCACAGCGTCATAGCCCTTCGGCCAGGGCAGGCACTGCGCCGCGGGGGCGGTGCAGTACTCGGCATAGGCGCCGCCATTGGTCAGGGCGCAGACCTTGTCGCCGGGCTTCCAGGGGCCGGCCTCGGGCCCGGCCGCCACCACCTCCCCGGCGGTCTCGAGCCCGATCAGCGGGCTCGCGCCCGGAGGTGGCGGGTACTCGCCCTTGCGCTGCGCCACGTCCGGCCGGTTCACGCCCGTCGCCAAGACGCGGATCAGCACCTCGTCCGCCTTCGGCTGCGGCAGCGGCCCGGTCCTCGGCACCAGCACCTCCGGCGCGCCGCCCGTGCCGTGGTCGATATAGGTCATGGTCTGGGGCAGCATGGCGTTCCTCGTTCTGGGCGGCCGCGGAGGTTCCCCGCGGCGGGCTGGCCCGTCAAGCAGGGGGCGGGGTTGCGCGCAAGCCGCAGCGCGGGGAGTATTCAGCGCTTCCACCCCGCCCCGAAGGCATCGGCATGGCCAAGACCGCCCGCCGCCCGTTGCTCGGCGGCCTCGCCGCCATGGCGGCGATGGCCGGCCGGGCCGCCGCGCAGCCGGCCGGCGAGACCACCCGCATCGGCGCCCTGTTCCCCTTCACCGGCCCGCTCGCGCTGCTGGGGGACGAGCATTTCCGCGGCCTGGAGCTGGCGGCCGAGGAGCGCAACGCCGTCGGCGGGCTGCTCGGCAAGCCGATCCGCCTGGTGCGCGGCGATGCGGCCGATGCCGCCCAGGCCCAGGCCGAGGTGAAGCGGCTGATCGGGCCGGAACGGGCGCTGGCGGTCTTCGGCACCTGCGCCTCGCCGCTCTCCTTCGCCGCGACCCAGGCCGCCGAACTGCAGGGCGTGCCCTATGTCGAGCTCGGCGCCGTCGCCGACCCGATCACCGAACGCGGCTTCCGCTTCCTGTTCCGCACCTGTCCCCGCGCCACCGAGGTCGCCCGGCTGGGCGTCGATGCGGTCGCCGACCTGCTCGCCCCGGCCTGGGGCCGGCCGGCCGAGACGCTGCGGATCGCCGTGCTGCACGAGGACAGCCTTTATGGCCAGTCGGTCGCCGCGGCGCAGGAGGCGCAGCTGAAGGCGCGCGGGCTGACGCTGGCGGAGAAGCTCGGCTACCCCGCGCGCGGGACCGAATGGGCGCCGGTGATCCAGCGGATGCGCGGGATCGGCGCCGAGGTGCTGCTGCAGACCGGCTACCAGAACGACATCCTGCTGCTCTACCGCGGGATGCGGGAGGCCGGCTGGCTGCCGCGCATGGTGGTCGGCGCGGGCGCCGGCTACAGCCTGGGCGACACCGCGCATGCGATCGGCCCGGACTTCGAAGGCACGCTGAACGTCGACGTGCCGCAATTCGAGGTCAACGACCGCCTGGCCCCCGGCGTGAAGCCCTTCGTCGAGGCCTATCGCAAGCGCTACGGCAGCGACCCGCGCTCCGGCCACAGCCTGTCCAACGCGGTCGGCGCGCGCGCCGCCTTCGATGCCATCCAGCGCGCGGCGCAGCCGGACCGCGAGCGCATCCGCGCGGCGCTCGCGGCGACCGACGTGGCGGAGGGGACCACGGCGAATGGCTGGGGCATCCGCTTCGACGACAAGGGCCAGAACCAGCGGGCCCGGCTGCTGCTGCTGCAATGGCAGGGCGGCAGGCAGGTGGCGGTCGCGCCGGGCGATGCGGCGGTGGCGCCGCTGCGGGCGCGGATGGGGGTGGTGGGGTAAGGCAGGCGCGACCGGCGCGGCGGCATCCGCTGCCCGCCATGCCGCCGGTCCGGGAAGACTGCCTCCTCCTGCCCCGGCCTGCCGCTACCTCGCCGCCCGCGTCGCCATCGCCGTGGTGCGCTCGTCCATCCGCGCGCCGTAGGTCAGGCCTTTCCGCAGCGCCCAGCTGTTGACCAGCTGGAACAGCGGGATGATGGCGACGTCGTCCATCGCCATCCCCACCGCCTGCTGCAGCAGCGCCTCGCGCGCCTTGTCGTCAATGGTCGCGGCGGCGCGGGCGGTCAGCGCGTCGAGCTCGGGGTTCGAGTAGCGCCCGGCATTGCTGGCGCCGGTGCGCTTCTCCCGGTCGAAGGTGCCGAGGATGTTGACCAGCGCATAGCTCGCCTCCCCCGTCACGCTGCCCCAGCCCGCGAGGCGGATCGCGTAGTCCTGCCGGTTGGAACGTTGGGAGAAGCTGGCCCAGGGCACCGCCTCGACCTCGGTGCGGATGCCGATGCGGCTGAACATCTGCGCCGCCGCCTGCGCCGCCTTGCTGTCGTTGGGATAGCGGTCGTTCGGGCTGTGCAGGGTCATGCGGAAGCCCTGGGGGTAGCCGGCCTCGGCCAGCAGCCGCTTCGCGCCGTCCGGGTCGAAGGCGGGCGGCTTGACCTCGGGGTTGTAGCCGAAGGTGCCGGGGGGCAGCCATTGGCCGGTGGGCTGGGCGGTGCCCTCCATCACCCGCTCGGCCAGCGCGGCGCGGTTGATCGACATCGACAGGGCGCGGCGCACCCGGACGTCGTTGAACGGGTTGGCCGCCAAAGGCTTGCCGTCGTTGTCGCTGGTGAAGGGCACGTCCTTCTGCCGCGAATGGTCGGTGGCCAGGTAGATCAGCCGGAGGCCCTGCACCTCGGACACCGTCAGCTTCGGGTCCCGCTTCAGCCGGTTGAGGTCGGTCGAGGGGACCTGGTCGATCAGGTCCACGTCGCCGGCCAGCAGCGCCGCGGTGCGGGCGCCGTCGTTGCCGATGAAGCGGTAGTTCACCCGCGCCCAGGGCTCGGGGCCGCGGAAATAGGCCTCGTTCCGCGCCAGCTCGCTGCGGTCCCCGGGGCGGTAGGCCGTCAGGCGATAGGGCCCGGTGCCGATCGCGGCCTTGCCCGAATTGTAGTCCTCGGTCGAGGCGCCCTCCCCGGCATGCTTCGAGATGACGGCGACGGAGGCGAGCTCGGTCGGCAGCAGCGGATGCGGCTTCGCGGTGTGGAAGCGGATGGTCAGCGGGTCGACCACCTCGACCCGCTCGATCGCCCGCACGAAGCCGCCGAATCCGCCCGGGCTGCCCGGCACGTTCGGCGTGCGCTGGATGGTGAAGGCGACGTCCTCGGCGGTGAAGTCGCGGCCGTCATGCCACTTGACGCCCGACCGAAGCCTGAACTCCCAGACGGTGTCGGAGACGGTGCGCCAGCTTTCCGCCAGGCCCGGATAGGGCTGCGCCGCGGCGTCGCGCTCGACCAGCCGGTCGAAGATGTGCATCGCCAGGCTGTTGTTGGGCGAGGCGTTGTAGAAATGCGGGTCGACCGAGGTGACGGCGCCGCCGATGCCGATGTTCAGCACCCCCGGCTGCTGGGCGGCGGCGGGCAGGGCGATGCCGGTGGCAAGGCAGGCGAGCAGGAGGCGGCGGTGCATGGATCGGGTTCCGGTCAGAGCTGCGGCATCATCTCGCGCCAGGGCGCGGCACGTTCATAGGCGGCGGCGGCCTGGAAGATCAGCGCCTCGGAGAAGCTCGGCCCGACGATCTGCATGCCGAGCGGCAGGCCGGCCGCGGGGCTGAGCCCGCACATCACCGAAATCGCGGGATGGCCAGTGACGTTGAAGGGCGTGCGGGCCTGGCGCGGATAGGTCCGCTCCACCTCCGGCTCGTCGTCGATCAGGCTGGCCGGGTCCATCGAGCTGGCGCAGAGCAGCAGGTCCACCTCGGCGAAGGCGGCCTGCACCGCATCCGTCAACTGCCGGCGGCGGCGTTGCGCCTGGACATAGTCGGTGCCGCTGATGAAGAGGCCCGGCAGCAGCCGGCGGCGGGTGACGGCGGCATAGTCGCCGGGGCGGTCGCGCAGCCAGGGCTCGTGGATGGCGGTCGCCTCCGGCAGCATGATGGCGCGGTTGACGGCGGCGAATTCGCCGAGCGGCGGCAGCGTGACGTCGACGATCGCCGCGCCCTCGGCCGCCAGCAGCGCGGCGGCGGCGTCCAGCGCCGCGGTGACCTCGGGCGAGGCGGGCACGTCGCGTTCGTGGAAGTGGCGGACGAAGCCGATGCGCAAGCCGCGGACGCCGCGGTGCAGCGCGCGGGCGTAGTCCTCGGGCGCGCGGTCGGCGCTGCCGGGGTCGCCCGGGTCGTGCCCGGCCATGGCGTTCAGCAGGATCGCGTTGTCGCGCACCGTGCGGGTCATCGGGCCCACGTGATCCAGGGTGAAGGAGAGCGGGAAGACCCCGCGGCGCGAGACCAGCCCATAGGTCGGCTTCAGCCCGACCAGCCCGCAATGCGAGGCGGGGTGCCGCACCGACCCGCCGGTATCCGTCCCGAGCGCTGCCGGCAGCATCCGCGCCGCGACCGCGGCGCCGGAGCCGGAGGAGGAGCCACCCGGGTGGTGCGCGGTGTTCCAGGGATTGCGCGCCGGCGGGAAGGGCAGGTCGAAGGCCGGGCCGCCGATGGCGAATTCATGCGTGGCGAGCTTGGCCGGGAAGACCGCCCCGGCCTCGCGCAGCCGCGCCGCCACGGCGGCATCGGCCGCCGCCACGCGGTCGAGCTGCAGCTTCGAATGGCAGGTGGTGGGATGCCCCTCAAGGTCGATGATGTCCTTGAGGCCGACGGGGATGCCGTGCAGCGGCGTGCGCGGGCCGCTGCTGGCGATCTCGGCCTCGGCGGCGCGGGCGGCGGCCATGGCCTCCTCGGCGACCAGGCGGATCACCGTGTTCAGGCGGGGCTCGAGCGTCTCGATCCGCGCCAGGCAATCGGTCAGCAGCTCGACCGGCGAAAGGCGGCGGGCGGCGATCAGCGCCGCGGCCTCGGCCAGCGGCAGGAGGTGCGGTGCGGTCATGCCTTCGGCTCCCCTGCGGGAGCCTGGGGGGGACGGTGCGCCGGCAGCGGCTCGGCGGCCGGGTCGGCCGGGCGGGTGAAGCCGGTGCGGAGCCGGGCGGCGGCGGCGATCGCCTGCTCGACATCGGCGCGGTGGTCCGCCCAGGCGCGCTGCGCGCCGGCGGCCGCGGCCAGCGCGGCATTCATGGTGCTCGGCTCGGGCATGGTCCCGGGCTCCTCCTGGTGTGACGCTACGCGGAGGATGCTGCCGCAGGCGGAGCGGGCGGGAAACCCTGCGCGCGCTGGGCGGTTGCTCCTCCGGCCGGGCGGGGCCGTCACGGCCCGCCTGTCCCGCGCAGCACGCTGCGGCCCGGGCGGCCCCGCCCCACCCCACCACAACACAGGGAAATGCACAGATGCGGTATTCCGGTTTCATCGCGGCGGCAGCCGCGCTCGCGCTCGGTCTCGCCAGCCTGCCGGCGGACGCGGCGTCCGAGCGGCATCATCGCGGCGCCTCGGCGCGCGGCGCGACGGCCAGCGACAACATGGCCGACGACCTGAACAGCCGCAGCTTGGCGCGGGCCCAGGCCGGGCAGGACGCCATGAGCGGTTCCTCCACCGGCAGCATGATGGGCAGCGGCTCGGGCATGTCGGGCGACAGCGGCATGGGCGGCTCCGGCTATGGCAGCGGCGGGATGTCCGGATCCTCGATGGGCTCGTCGATGGGGGGATCCTCCATGGGCGGCTCCTCGATGGGCGCGCCGGGCATGAGCGGCGGCGGCGGCACGGGCAGCAGCGGACCGGTCGGCACCGGCCGCGGGATGCGCTGAGGCCGGCACCGGCCGCTCAACCCGCCCGAGGCCATACCAGGGGGGCCGCCGCGACGCATCGCGGCGGCCCCCGCCGGCCTGCCGCCCTTGCCGCGGAGCGGGTCCCCGGCCGTCACCGGGAGAACCGGCCGCGGCCCTTTCGCCGCCGCAGGGTCCGGGAGCCGGTCTTCGAGGCGGCGCTCGCCAGGATCTTGCCGTCGCTGCCCATATCCGCCGAGACCAGCGGCCGGCCAGCCGAAGCGCGCACCATCCGGCGCATCGACGTTCGGCCATCAACCATATGCCGCAAGATCCGCTGAAACATGAAACTTGCGGCCAGCAGCGCGGCAAGGGGGAGTATCCCTTTGCCCCAAGTGCCGAAGTCCCCGGCCGCGACCCGATCGCCCGACCGGACCTGGCCCGCCTGCGAATCGTCGCCAATCCGGCCCAAATCGACGTGAGGTGCGGTCCTGCGGCCCGGTTTCGGGCCATGCTCGTGCCGTCCAGGCTCTCGCTTGGTGCCTGCACCCACTGCACGGAATAGGGAGCAACGAACATGCGCATCTCCGGCATCGCCATCGCCGCCATGGCCCTGACCTTCACCCTGGCCGCCGGCACGGCCGAGGCGGCCAGCCAGAAGTCCCGCCGCTCGGCCAACCCGCAGGACAACATGGCGGACCAGCTGAACGCCCAGAGCCTGTCGCGCGCCCAGGCCGGCACCGATTCGCCGACCCCGGCGGTGGACAGCACCGGCAACCTGAACCGCATGAGCCAGGGCGACGCGGCCAAGGGCCGCGCCATGCCGCAGCCGGCGATGCCCTTCCGCTGAGGCGCTCGGGCGCGGGCCGCCCCCGCGCCCGGTTCCGGCCCGGGCGGTTCTGGCCTATGTCTTCCGGCCATGTCCGAGAAGAACCCCGCCGCGGAACCGCCGCGCCTCCCCCTGACCGGCCTCCGGGTCGTCGAGCTCGGCCACTACATCGCCGCGCCCTTCGCCACCCGCCTGCTGGCCGATCTCGGCGCCGAGGTCATCAAGGTCGAGCCGCCCGAGGGCGACCCGGTGCGCGGCTGGGGCTCGGCGGTCGACGGCAACGCCGTCTGGTTCAGCGTGCACGGCCGCAACAAGCTCTCGGTCACGCTGAACCTCAAGGATGCCGCCGACAAGGCGAAGCTGAAGCGACTGGTCGGCACCGCCGATGCGCTGGTCGAGAATTTCCGCCCCGGCCAGCTCGAGCGCTACGGCCTCGGCCCGGCCGAGCTGCACGCCGTCAACCCGCGGCTCGTCATCGCCCGGATCAGCGGCTACGGCCAGGACGGGCCCTATCGCGACAAGCCCGCCTTCGGCGCGATCGGCGAGGCGATGGGCGGCCTCCGCCACCTCACCGCCAATCCCGGCCAGTCCGAGCACCCGCCGCCGCGTTGCGGCGTCTCGATCAGCGACGACCTCGCCGGCATGTATGCCGCGATGGGGCTGGTCGCCGCCTGCTGGCAGGTGAAGGGCGACCCCGCCGCCCGCGGCCGCATCATCGACGTCGACCTGGTCAGCAGCGTGTTCAGCCTGATGGAGGGCATGCTGCCGGAATACGGGCTGTTCGGCTGGGTGCGGCAGCCGCAGGGCGCCGCCATCAAGACCGCGGCGCCGACCAACACCTATCCCTGCGCCGACGGCAAGTGGCTCTGCATCGCCGGCAACTCGGACCTGATCTTCCGCCGGATGATGGCGGCGATCGGCCGCCCCGAATTCGCCACGGACCCGCGCTTCGCCAGCAATGCGCTGCGCTGCGAGAACGTCGCCGAGTTGGACGCGGCCATCGCCGCCTGGACCCGGACGCAGACCGGCGCCGAGGCCGAGGCGATCCTTGAGGCCGCCGAGGTGCCGTGCTCGCGCCTCTATGACATGCGCGACTGCGCCGAGGACCCGCATTTCCGCGCCCGGGACCTGGTGATGCAGGTGGAGGACCCCCTGCTCGGGACGGTGCTGCACCCGGCCGCGCCCTTCCGCTTCGACGGCGTGGCCCCGCGCGACATGGTGCGCTGGACGGGCCCTGCCGCCGGCGCCCACAACGACCAGGTATTCCCGAAGGAGGACGCGCCATGACCGAGACGGTCGAGCTTTCCGAGGTCGCGCCGCGCGACGGCCTGCAATCCATCGGCGCCTTCGTGCCGACCGAGACCAAGATCGCGCTGGTGCGCGCGACCTACGAGGCCGGGCTGCGGCGGATGGAGGTGGGCAGCTTCGTCTCGCCCCGCGCGGTGCCGCAGATGGCCGATACGGGCGAGGTGCTGAAGGTCGCCAAGCAGCTGGCCGGGCTCGAATGCACGGTGCTCGTGCCGAACCGGAAGGGCTTCGAGGCCGCGATGAATGCCGGCGCCGACCGGCTCGGCCTCTTCATGTCGGTGACCGAGGCGCACA
Source organism: Dankookia rubra (assembly GCF_004355005.1). GTDB lineage: Bacteria > Pseudomonadota > Alphaproteobacteria > Acetobacterales > Acetobacteraceae > Paracraurococcus > Paracraurococcus ruber_A. Next base: position 5,932 of record NZ_SMSJ01000008.1, on the reverse strand, counting down.
ACAAGGCCAACCTCAACCGCACGCGGGAGGAGAGCTTCGCCGACCTCGCCGCCATCGTGCGGGAAGCGCCGAAGGGCACGCGGATCCGCTTCAACCTGTCCTGCACCTTCCACTGCCCCTTCGAGGGCGTGGTGCCGGAACGCGACGCGCTCGACTTCATCGAGCGCGTCGTGGCGCTCGACCCGGCGATGGAGATCGCGCTGGCCGACACGACGGGCAATGCCAGCCCCGACCAGGTGCGGCGCGTCTTCGAGCAGGCGCACAAGGCCTGGGGGCTGCGCTTCGCCTTCCATGGCCACGACACCTACGGCATGGGCCTGGCCAACGTGGCGGCGGCCTGGGAGGCCGGCTGCCGGATCTTCGACGCGGCCTCGGGCGGCATCGGCGGCTGCCCCTTCGCGCCGGGCGCCACCGGCAACGTGGCGATGGAGGACGTGGTCTGGCTGTTCCGCCGCATGGGTGTCGAGACCGGGGTCGATTGGCAGAAGCTGCTGGTCGCGGCCGACATGGCCGCCGCGGTGCCGGGCGCGACGCCGGGCGGGGCGATGCGGCGGGTGCCGGCGGGACGGCTGGCGGCCTGAGGCAAGGTCGGGGAGGGAAAAAGGCATTCCCTCCCCGACCCCTGCCCTTTCCTTTTCTGGATCGGCCGCCGCCGCGCGGAGGGTGCCAGGCGCGGAAAAGCAGATGAGGGGTCCGGGGAGAATACCTTCTCCCCTGCCTTAGCCGCCCCGCGCCAGCGTATCCGCCGGGAAGCGCAGCTCCACCACCGTGCCCACCCCATCCTCCCCCGCCCGCCGGGCGAAGGAGCCGCGCAGCTGCGCCGCCAGCGCCCGCAGCAGCCGGGTGCCGAGCCCGGAGCCCTGCGCCGGCGGCGCCTCGCCCAGCTCGCCCTCCGGCAACATGCCCGGCCCGTCATCGGCCACCGTCAGCAGGAAGTGCCCGCCCTCCCGCCGGAAGCGGACCTGCACCTGGCCGCCGCGGCCCTCGGGGAAGGCATACTTGAAGGCGTTGGTGATCGCCTCGTTCAGCACCAGGCCGAGCTGCACCGAGCGCTCGGTCGTGAGCCGGTGCGCCTCGGCCTCGGCATGCAGCGCGACCGGCCGCAGCCCGTCCCCGGCGAAGGCCTTCTCAAGGTCGTCGCAGAGGCCGATGACGAACTCCCGCGTATCCACCGTGGTCGCGTCCTCGGCCGCGACGCTGCCCTTGGCGAGGCGGGTATGCACCCGGGCCAGTGCCAGGGCGTGGTCCGCGGCCTCCCGCAGCCCGTCGCGCGCGGCCTCGGAGGTCGCCGCCCGGGCCCGCAGCAGCAGGATCCCGACCAGGGAGCCGAGGTCGTTGCGGGTCCTGTGGCGGAATTCCTCGAGCAGCAGGGCGCGGGCCCGCTGCACCTCCTGCAGGTTGGCCTGCGCGACCTGCAGCGCCTCGATCGCCCGGTGCATGGCCTCGACGATGCTGGCCAGCAGGACGCCGATGACGACGAAGATCAGCAGCGCGGCGAGCTGGGCGCGGTCGCTGATCACCAGGCTGTAGCGCGGCGGCATGTAGGCATAGCTGACCGCCAGGGCCGAGAGGATGGTCGCCAGGATGCCGGAGCCGCGGTCGAACAGCGTCGCCGCCAGCAGTATGGCGGCGAGGAAAAGCAGGAAGCGCTCATGCTCGCCGAGGATGGGATCGGCCATCTGGCGCAGGGCCAGCACGGCGGCCACCAGGGCGCAGGTTGCGGCGTAGCGCAGGACCACCGGCCAGCGCCGGGTGGCGTGGATGGCGCCGTCGATGATGTTTCTGGTGTCCATGCAAGCCGAACATGTCGCGCTGGCGCTTGGCTGCGCCGGATGCCGTGCGAGGAACGCAGATGGCGCGGATGTGTGGTGGCGGGGCAGCAGGGCCGGTTGCGAAAAGGCTGGCCGCGACGACTTGAGTTCTGTAGGATATTTTTCCTTGTTCTTTCACAGCCGCATCCGTCACCCAGCACCGCCCCGCCGGTCGCCGGAGCTTTGTCCGAAACCGCCGGGCGGCATGCGGCCGATTCCCGCATTATTTCCTGAAATCCTAAGCCGCCTCGGCTCGTCGCCGCCCAACCCTTTGGAAATGCTCTGCAAGAGCCGGCCCGGGTCGCCGACGGCCTAAAGCGGATTGAGCCGCTTCAAGTCGCCTCAGCCCCGCTGCCCGCGCGCCACCTTCAGCGGCGCCAGGTCGTAGCCCTGCGCCCGCGCGATGCCGAGCGCCTTGTTGAATTCCGCCTGCGGCAGCCGCGGCTCGCGCGACAGCACTCAGAGCCAGCGCCGCGAGGGCTCCCCCACCACCGCCCAGCGGTAGTCGGGATCGAGCCCGATGACCCAGTAGTCGCCGAAGAAGGGCCAGAAGAAGCTGACCCGCAGCCGGGCATTGTTGCTGCCCGCGACCGCATAGGCCTGGCCCGCCGCCTCGCGCGGCTTGTCGTTGTCGAGCGCGTTGAGGCAGCGGTTCAGCACGCCGATCCGCCCGTCGGGACGCGCGGCATAGGTCGCCACCGTGTCCTCGCAGGAGACGCTGGAGGAATCCTGCGCCCACATCGGCAGCCGTGCCACCTCGTGCCAGGCGCCGAGGTAGCGCGGCACCTCGACTGCGGCGACCGGCTGCGGAGTCGAGGCATCCGGCGCCCCGACGCAGGCCCCGAGCAGCAGCGTGCCGAGCACCAGCCCGCACCTGATCATGGCACCATTCCCTCCGGCAGCGCGGCGACATGGTCGAGGACCGCGCCCGCGGTGGTGATCCAGGCCTCGCCCCGCCGCGCCGCGATCGCCGCCAGGGCGCCGCGCAGCGCGCGCAGCCGGTAGGGCTGGCCGATGATGTAGGGGTGCAGGGCGATCCCCATCACCTGGGGGATGCCGTCGCGGGCGACCTGGTCCAGCCGCTCCTCGAAATCGGCCAGCACCATGGCGGCGAACTGCCCGGCGCCGTCGCGGCGGACGGCGATGGCGGGGATGTCGTTGACCTCCTGCGGATAGGGGATCGCCAGCAGCCTCCCCGCCTCCGTCGCCATCCAGACGGGCTGGTCGTCCATGCACCAGTTGAGCGTATAGGCGTAGCCGGCCGCGGCCAGCAGCTCCGGCGTCGCCCGGCTCTCGGCGATCCAGGGCGAGAGCCAGCCGCGCGGCGAGCGGCCCTCGTGCCGCTCGATCGCCGCCGTGCTCTCGGCAATCAGCCGGCGCTCCTCGGCCTCGGGCAGGACGCTCTGGCGTTCGGAATTGGTCCGGCCGTGGCCGGCGATCTCGTCGCCGCGGGCGCGGTGGGCCGCGACCAGCTGCGGCGCATGGTCGTACATCGCGCTGTTCAGCAGCACGGTGGCGGGCAGGTCGAGCTGGTCCAGCAGTTCCAGCAGCCGCCAGCCGCCGACGCGGTTGCCGTAGTCCCGCCAGGCGTGGTTGAGGACATCCGGCTGCGGCCCGCCCGGCGCAAGCTCGGCGCCGAGCCCCTCGCCGAAGGCGAAGTGCTCGAGGTTCACGCCGAGATAGACCGCCAGCTTCGCCCCGCCCGGCCAGGCGTAGCGCGGGCGTCCGCGCCAGGGGTGGTAGGCGTAGCGGCCATGGTGCGGCAGCATCGGCGGGCATCTCCGGAACCTTCCGTCCGCATGTGAACGCGGTTTCAGCCGCCGGCAAGCGGGGCGGCGTGACGTCCGGCCGTGGGCAGGGTTACAAGGGGGAATGGACTCTCCCTCGGCGACGCGGGACGGCGCCGCGCGGGCGCTGCTGCGCCGCGAATCCCGTGCGCTCCGGCGGCAGGTGCTGCTGCCGATCCTGCTCGGCCTCGGCGCCCTGGTGGTGGCGATCGCCGGCGCCTGGCTGGTGGCGCGGCTGCTCGCCGCGCTGCTCGGGCACGGCGGTGCCGGCTGGCCGGAGCTCGCCGCGGCGGCCGCGCTCGCGCTGCTCGGCGCCGGGCTGGCGCTGGCGCAGGAACGCGCCCAGCTCGCGGCGGGAGAGGCGGCGCGGGCCAGGCTGCGCGACGCCGCCTTCGCCCGGCTGCTCGAGACCGGGCCGGCCGACCAGACCGGCGTCGGCGACCGCGCCTCCCTGGTGGTGGACCGGGTCGAGGCGATGGACGGCTACTTCGCCCGCTGGATCCCGGCGGCCGCGCTGGCAATGGCCGGGCCGGCGCTGGTCGTCGCCGCGGTGACCTGGGCCGATGTCGGCAGCGGCGTGGTGCTGGCGATCGCCGGGGTGCTCTACCCCGTGGCCATGGCGCTGACCGGCATCGGCGCCGCCCAGGCCAGCCGGCGGCAGTTCGAGGCGCTGGGACGGCTCTCCGGCCGCTTCCTCGACCGCATGCGCGGCCTGCCGACCCTCGTGCTGTTCAACCGGCAGGAAGGCGAGGCGGTGGCGCTGGGCGAGGCCGCCACGGAACTACGCCGCCACACCATGAAGGTGCTGCGCGTCGCCTTCCTGTCGGGCACGGCGCTGGAGCTGCTCTCGGCCGGCGTGCTGGCCTGCCTCGCCTGGCGGCACCGGGCGCTGCTGGGCGGCGGGGCCGACCCGACGGCGGCGCTGTTCAGCCTGCTGCTGGTGCCGGCCTTCTTCGCCCCGCTGCGCGGCTTCGCCGCGGCCTACCAGGACCGGCTCTCGGCCGCCGGCGCCGCCGCCGCGCTCGCCCCGCTGCTGGCCGAAGGCCCGGTGCCCGGCCTGCTGCTGGAGGAGATGCCGCCGCGCGTCGTGGTCACCTTCACCGACCTGCGCCTCTCCTACGACCCGGCCCGGCCGCCGGCGCTCGACGGCCTCTCCTTCCGCGCGAGCGCGGGGGAGACGCTGGTGCTGGCGGGGCCTTCCGGCGCGGGGAAGTCCTCGGTGCTGCGGATCCTGATGGGCTTCGCCCGGCCGGATGCCGGCCGCGTCTCGATCAACGGCCAGGACGCCATGGCCCTGCAGCCGGCAGAGCTGCGGCGGCTTTCCGCCTATGTCGGGCAGCACCCGCATCTCTTCCGCGCCACGCTGCGCGAGAACATCCGCTTCGCCCGGCCGGAGGCGACGCCCGAGCAGGTCGAGGCCGCGGCGCGAGCGGCGCATGTGCTCGACTTCGCCGAAGGCCTGCCGCAGGGCCTCGACACGCTGGTGGGCGAAGGCGGCTGGGGTCTCTCGGGCGGCCAGGCGCAGCGGGTGGCGCTGGCCCGCGCCTTCCTGCGCGACGCGCCGCTGGTGCTGCTCGACGAGCCCACCGCGCATCTCGATCCCGGGACCGAGTCCCAGGTGATCGAGAGCCTACAGCGGCTCTGCCTCGGCCGCACCGCGATCATCGCCAGCCACAGCGGGGCGCGCGCGCGGCTCGGCCGGGTGCTGGAGATCGAGGCCGGGCGCGCGCTGGGCACGCCGCGCGCGGCGCAGGGCTGAGCGCGATGCTGCGCGACCTCCGCCGCACCCTCGGCCTTTGGCGGGCGCAGGCCGGCTGGCTGGCCGCCGGGATCGCCGTCTCGGCCGGCTCGGCGCTGCTCGGCGTGGCGTTGCTGGCGCTGGCCGGACAGGGGATCGCCTCCGCGCTGGACGGCGCGGCGCTGGGCGGCGGGATCGCCTTCCTGCTGCTGCGGCCGCTGGTTGCGCTGCGGCCGGCGGCGCGCTGGTCGGAACGCATGGTCACCCATGCCGCGACCTTCCGCGCGCTGGCCGATACGCGCATCTGGTTCTTCCGCCGGCTGGCCGACCGGCTGCCGGGCGGCATCGGCCTCGGGCGCTCGGGCGACCTGCTGGGGCGGCTGGTCTCGGACGTGGATTCGCTCGACGGGCTCTACCTGCGGGCGCTCGTGCCGGTGATCTCGGCGCTCGCCGTGGTGCTCGCGGGCGCGGCGCTGCTGGCCGGCGCCCCGCTGCTGGCGGCGATCGTTGCGCTGCCGCTGGCCCTGGCCCTGCTGCTGCCGCTGCTGCTCGCCCCCGGCGCGGCGCGGGCGGCGGCGCAGGCCGCCGCGGCGCAG
>NZ_SMSJ01000089.1 GCF_004355005.1 Dankookia rubra | reverse complement strand
CTCGCCAGGGCAGCCGCTGCCTGACGCACAGCGGCGGCGCACATCGAAAGAGCGCCGCTCCGCCCCCAGCGGCATCAGTCCAAAATCCGGTTACCGGGACGGGCTCCTAGGCCCCGACCGCGGCCGAGCAGCTCTGCCCGCCATCCACCGGCAGGCAGACACCGGTGACGAAGCGGGATTCGTCCGATGCCAGGAAGACCGCCGCCGCCGCGACATCCCAGGCGGTGCCCATGCGGCCCATCGGCACCATGCGGTTGCGCGCCTCGATCATCGCCTCGGGCGAGGCATAATGGCCGGCGATCTGGCTGTGGATCAGCGGCGTGTCGATCAGCCCGGGCATGATGCAGTTCGCCCGGATGCCCTGCGCGGCATATTGCAGCGCGACCGCTACGGTCGCCTGGTTCACCGCCGCCTTGGCCGCGTAGTAGGCGAAGTACGGGTAGCCGGTCCAGCGGATGGCGGCGAGCGAGGAGACGTTGACGATCGCCCCGGACCCTTGCGCCAGCATCGTCGGCAGCACCGCCCGCAGGGTACGGTGGACCGAGCCCAGGTTGAGGTCCATCGCCGCCTGGAAGCGCGCCTCGTCCAGCTCCAGCGGCCCGCCGGCGACCGCCGCACCGACATTGTTGTGCAGGATGTCGATGCGGCCATGCTCGGCCAGCGCCCGCGCCACCGCCGCCTCGACCGAAGCGAGGCTGGTGACGTCGGCCGCCAGCGCGATGGCGGCATGGCCCTCGGCGGCGATGATGCCGGCGGTCTCCTCGGCGGCCTCCGCGCGCAGGTCGATGCAGGCGACGCGCGCGCCTTCCCGCGCATAGGCCACCGCAACCGCCTTGCCATTGCCCCAGCCGGGGCCGGCGGAGCCCGCGCCGAAGACCAGCGCCACCTTGCCGTCCAGGCGTCCTGCCATGGTGCGCGTCCCGCTCACAGAAACCCGATGGAAAGCCAGGGCACCGCGGCGATCAGGATGGTGCCCAGCAGCAGCGCCAGCATGTAGCCCCAGATCGGCCGCATGCCTTCGTCCGGGCTGATCCGGCTGATCGCGCAGGCGGCGTAGTAGCCGACGCCGAAGGGCGGCGCGAACAACCCAATGCCCATCGAGAGGATGACCACCATGGCGTAGTGCACCTCATGCACCCCCATGGTCCGCGCGATGGGAAACAGCAGCGGGCCGAACAGCACGATGGCGGGGATCCCCTCCAGCACGCTGCCGAGGATGACGAAGGCGAGGATGGAGACCGCGAGGAACCCGGCCTGCCCGCCCGGCAGGGACGCCATGGCGGCGGCGAGGTCGCGGGAGAAGCCGGATTGCGTCAGCGCCCAGGCCATGCCGGTCGCCGCGCCGATGATCAGCAGGATGGCGCCGGACAGCGACGCGGTCTCGACCAGGATCGGCCCCAGCCGGCGCCAGTCGAACTGCCGGTAGACCAGCAGCCCGACGATCGCGCCATAGGCGATGCCGATGGTCGAGACCTCGGTCGCGGTCGCCACGCCTTCGACCACCGCGGCCCGAATCAGGAAGGGCAGGGCGAGGGCCGGCAGGGCGATGACCAAGCTACGCAGGATCTCCCGCCCGCCCGGCCGCGCCGCCCGCACCACCTCCGGCCCGCGATGCCGCCAGCGGACGACCAGGCAAAGCACCAGCGCCAGCACCGCCCCCGGCAGCAGCCCGCCGGTGAAGAGCGCGCCGATCGAGACGCCGGTGACCGAGCCGATGGTGATGAGCACGAGGCTGGGCGGCACGGTCTCGGTCTGCGCCCCGGTGGCGGACAGCAGCGCCACCAGGTCGCCGGGCTTCGACCCGCGCTGCTGCATCTCCGGGAACAGCACCGGCGCCACGGCCGCCATGTCGGCCGCCTTGGCGCCGGAGATGCCGGACACCAGGTACATCGCGCCGACCAGCACATAGGACAGCCCGCCCCGCACATGCCCCAGGAGGTTGGCGAGGAAGCGGATCATGGCGCGGGCCATCCCCGTCATCTCGATCAGCGAGCCGAGGAAGATGAAGAGCGGCACCGCGAGGAGGATGAGGTGCGACATGCCCTCGTCCATCCGGCCCACCACCACCATGATCGGCACCCGGGTGGTCAAGGCGAGGTAGCCGAAGGTGGCGAGGCCGAAGCAGAAGGCGATGGGGACGCCGGCCAGCACGGTGGCCGCCACCAGCCCGACGAAGAAGACCAGCAGGTTGAGGTTGCCGAGCGGCTTCAGCGCCGGCCCGGCCAGCCAGAAGCCGATCGCCACCGCCGCAACCAACGCCAGCGCTCCCAGCCCGCGCCCGAGGCCGGCCAGCCGCAGCAGCCGCACCACGGCCACCAGCAGCATCAGCCCGAGCCCCACGGGCAGCGCCGAGGCGCGCCAGCTGCCGGGGACCTCCAGCGCCGGCGTCACGATGAAGCTCTCCTCCATCGCGTAGTCGATGGCGGGATGCAGCACCAGCAGCAGGAAGCCGATCGGCGCGGCGATGGCGAGCGCCTCGAGGAATCCCCGCAGCGGCAGCGGCGCGCGGGTGACCAGCGCCGTCATCCGCATGTGCTCGCCGCGGCGGAAGGCGACCACCGCCCCCAGCATGGCGAGCCAGAGGAAGAGGATCGAGGCGAGCTCGTCCGACCAGACCAGCGAGCTGTGGAAGACGTAGCGGGCGACGATGCCGGCCAGCAGCACCGCCGTCTCCACCGCGACCAGCATGGCCGCCACCGCCTCCACCGCCAGGCCGAGCGCGGCTTCCGCCCGGCCCGCCCAGGCCCTCACTCCGGTCGGCGGTCCCGCCGCCGATACGACCTCCGGCGCCAGCATCGCGTCAGGTCAGCGCGCCGGTGGACTGCTCGAGGATGCCCCAGGCCTCCGCGCCGTAACGCTGCTTCCACTGGGCGTAGAAGCCGGCCTTCTTCAGGGCGTCGCGGAAGGGTGCCGTCTCCGGCGCGTTGAAGGTCATGCCCTGCTTCGCCAGGTCGTCGCGCAGGCCGGCATTCAGCTTGGCCACGTCGGCGCGCTCCAGCATGGCGGCGGCATTCCAGTTCTTCGCCACGATCTCCTGCGCGTCCTTCGGCAGCGCCGCCCAGGCGCGGCGGTTGGCCAGCATCCAGAAGCCGTCCCACATATGGTTGGTCAGGGAGCAGTACCTCTGCACCTCGTACAGCTTGGCGGTGGAGATGATCGCCAGCGGGTTCTCCTGCCCGTCGACCACCTTGGTCTGCAGGGCCGAGTAGACCTCGCTGAAGTTGATGCTGGTCGGGGCCGAGCCGAAGGCCTGGAACAGCGAGGTCCAGAGCGGGCTGACGGGGACGCGGATCTTGAAGTTCTGCAGGTCGGCCGGGGAGGCGATCGGCCTGGAGGAGGAGGTGATCTGGCGGAAGCCGTTGTCCCAGATCCGGTCCATCACCATCAGCCCGGACTTGCCGATCTGCGTGCGGACATAGGCGCCGAGCCCGCCATCCATCGCCTTCCAGACCGCGTCGTAGTCGGGGAAGGCGAAGCCGACGCCGTTGATCGAGGCCGGCGGCACCAGCGTCGAGAGGATCAGGCCCGAGAGGGTGAAGAACTCCACCGCGCCCGACCGCACCTGGCTGAGCACGTCGGTGTCGGACCCCAGCTGGTTGTTCGGGAAGATCTGGATCTCGACCCGGCCGCCGGTCTCCTCCTTGATCTTCGCCACCGCCTCGGTTGCGCGCAGGTTCAGCGGGTGGGTGGCAGGCAGGTTGTTGGCATACTTGTAGCTGAACTCTGCGGCATGGGCCGGGTGCGAGAGCAGCGCGGGCGCCGCCAGCGAGGCGGCGAGCAGGGTACGACGATCGAGGTTGGCCATGTGTTTCCCCCTGGGTGGGACGGGGAAGGCTTGGGCCGCTTCGGCGGCGCGCCGTGTCTCCCGGCCCTGGCGTGGACTGCCGGCGCCCCTTAGACCATGTCGGGCAAGCGGGCGAGGCGGTATTTTTCGCACTGGTCCCGGGGCGGGAGACGCAAGATGACGCAACCACGCCTGGCGCAGCCCGGCCCCGCCCTGCTGCCCCGGGTCGACAGTCTCGCGGCCCGGGCGACCCGCCTGGACTTCACCCTGGCGCCCGGGCTGAGCCTGTTGCAGGCGGTGGCGCGGCCGCTGCAGGCGGCCGGCTTCGCCAGCGCGGCCCTCGAGATCGAGGGCGGCGGCTTCGGCCCCTTCGCCTATGTCCTGCCCGCCCAGGCCCCGGATGCGGTACATGCCGCCTGGTACAGCGCCACCCACGAACCGCCGGGCGGGGCGCGGCTGGAACGCGGCAACGTCACCTTCGGCCAGCGGGACGGCATGCCCTGGCTGCATTGCCACGCCATCTGGCAGGAAGCCGCCGGCCGCCGCGCCGGCCACGTGTTGCCGGAGGAGACGCTGGTCGCCGCCCCGATCGCCGCCCGCGCCTGGGGCCTCTCCGGCGCAGGCTTCGCGGTCGGGTCGGATGCGGAGACGAATTTCTCCCTGTTCCAGCCGGCGCCGCTCCCGGGGCCCGCGGGCGGCAGCCGCGCCCTGGTGCTGCGGGTGCGGCCGAACGAGGACCTGGTCGCGGCGCTGGAGGTTGCCTGCCGCGACCATGGCATCGCCCGCGCCGTGCTCCGCGGCGGCGTCGGCAGCCTGGTCTCGCCGCGCTTCGCCGAGGGAACCGGCACCGACGACATCGCCACCGAGCTGCTGGTCACCGGCGGCGGCCTCGGGCTCGATGGCGGCGCGATGACGGTCGCGCTGGCCGACATGCGGGGCGAGGTCCATGCCGGCCGCGTAATGCGCGGCGCCAATGCCGCCTGCATCACCTGCGAGCTGGTGCTGGAGGAAGTGCCGGCCTGACCCGGGCTTGCGGCCCGCGGCGGAACGGGGGTTGCATGGGCAGCGCCATCCCCTGTCCCGCCGCGGAGGCACATGCCATGCAGAGACGCGATTTCCTCGCCACCGCCGCCGTGCTGGCCGCGCCAGCCGCGGTGCGGGCGCAATCCGCCACCACCCTGCGCTTCACCCCGCAGCAGGACCTGGTAACGCTCGATCCGGTCACCACCACGGCCTATATCAGCCGCAACCACGGCTACATGGTCTTCGACACGCTCTACGGCATGGATGCCGGGTTCCAGGCGACGCCGCAGATGGTGGATGGCCATGTAGTGGACGACGGTGGGAAGCGCTGGACCCTGACGCTGCGCGAGGGCCTGCTGTTCCACGACGGGGAGCGCGTGCTGGCGCGAGACTGCGTCGCCAGCATCCGCCGCTGGGCGAAGCGCGACCCCTTCGGTGCCAGCCTGATGGAGGCGACCGAGGAGCTCTCCGCCCCCGACGACCGCACCATCCGCTTCCGCCTGAAACGCCCCTTCCCGCTGCTGCCGCTGGCCCTCGGCAAGGCCAGCGTGCCGGTCTGCGCCATGATGCCGGAGCGGCTGGCGAGTACCGACCCCTTCCGCCAGGTGCCGGAGATGATCGGCAGCGGCCCCTTCCGCTTCAAGGCGGATGAACGGGTGGCGGGATCGCTGACGACCTATACAAGGTTCGAGAATTACCTCCCGCGCAGGGACGGCGCGGTCACCTGGACCGCCGGCCCCAAGGTGGTGCATTTCGACCGGGTGGAATGGCGCGTGATGCCAGACCCCTCGACCGCCACCTCGGCGTTGATCGCGGGGGAGCAGGACTGGCAGGAATACGCCTATCACGACCAGCTCCCGCTGCTGAGGCGGGCGCGCGGGGTCACGGTGAAGGTGCTGGACCGCACCGGCTTCGTCGGCATGGTGCGGCAGAACCACACCCAGCCGCCCTTCGACAATCCGGCGATCCGCCGCGCGCTCTGGGCGGCGCTCGACCAGACCTCGATGATGCAGGCGGTGGTCGGGCCGGCGGAGACCAGCCTGTATCACGTCCCGCTCGGCTTCTTTGCACCGGGCACGCCGATGGCCTCCGATGCAGGGTTCAAGGTGCTGACCAGCCCGCCGGACGCGGCCAAGGCGAAGGAACTGCTGCGTGCAGCCGGCTACAAGGGCGAGCCGGTGGTGCTGATGGTGCCGTCGAACTCGGCGGTGCTGTTGGCGCTCGGCGCGGTGTTCGAGGACATGCTGAAGCGCATCGGCATGAATATCGAGGTCTATGCGGTCGAGTTCAACGCCATGCTGCAGCGGCGCAACCGCCGCGGCCCGCCGGCCGAAGGCGGCTGGAGCCTCTTCGTCACCAACTGGTCGGGCGCCGACTGGCTGACCCCGGCCGGGCATATCGCGCTGCGCGGCGGCGGCGAGGCCGGCTATGCCGGCTGGGCCAGCATGCCCCGCATGGAGGAGTTGCGGGAAGCATGGTTCCGCGCGCCGGACCTTGCGGCGCAGCAGGCGATCTGCCGGGAGATGCAGCAGCTGGCCTTCGACGAGGCGGCCTATTACCCGCTCGGCCAGTACCTGCAGCCGACGGCCTGGCGCAACCTGACCGGCGTCAACGACGGCTTTGCCACCTTCTGGAACGTGAGGCGCGCCTGACCATGGCCGAGAACGACAGCATCCGCGCCACCGCGCTCGACTGGATCACGGCGAACGAGGCGCGCATGTCGGCCTTCTGCGCCGGCATCTGGGCGCATGCCGAGCCGGCCTGGCGCGAGTACCACTCCGCCCGCGACTATGTCGAGCTGCTGCGGGCCGAGGGCTTCACGGTGGAGGCGGGATCGGGCGGCATGCCCACGGCCTTCGTCGCCACCTGGGGCGAAGGGAAGCCGGTGCTCGCCGGTTTCTCCGAATACGATGCCGTCCCTGGCAACTCGCAGCAGGTTGTGCCCCGCCCGGCACCGCGGGAAGGGCTGCACCCCTATGCCGCCGGCCATACCGACCCGCATTCGGTGCTCGGCACCGCCTCGCTGGCCGCCATGCTCGGCGCCAAGGCTGCGATGCAGGCGCACGGGGTGCAGGGCCAGCTCAAGCTGTTCGGCGAGCCGGCGGAGAAGGTCTGCGGCTCGAAGCCCATCCACGCCGCGAAGGGCTACTACGATGGCCTCGATGCGGCGGTGGTCTGGCACCCCTGGCCGCTGAACACGGTGACGAGCGACACGCAGTTCGGCGCCTACTGGTCCGCCGTCATCACCTTCGAGGCCGTGGCGCCGGAGACCTGGATCGACCCCTCGCTGATGCCGATCGAGGGTGCGCATGCCGCGGCACGCTGCCCAGGCGCGCTCGACGCCATTATGCTGATGTACACGACGACGAAGTACACGAAGGAGGCGATGTTCCCGCATGCCGGGTCCTGGACGCTGAACGAATACGTCCTCGGCGATGGCGGCGCGACGTCCGACAACCTGACGCCGCGCTTCGCCCAGATCCAGTATTCCTGGCGCGCTTCCTCGCTCGGGATCCAGGAGCAGATCTGGCGGGTGCTGGCGAACAATGCCCGGCACGCCGCCGGCATCACCGGCTGCCGCGCCTCCGTCCGCTGGGTGACCAAGACCCGGGTCGGCGTGCCGAACACGGTGATGACCGACCTCACCTGGAAGAACCTGCAGGCGGTCGGCGCGCCGCGCTACGCGGAGGAGGCATTGGCGTTCGGCCGCGCCATCCAGCGCAACCTCGGCCTCGACGCCATGGACGATCCCTTCATCGCCAGCGTCACGCAACTGACCCCGCCCGAGGTCAACGAGGCCAAGCTGCGCGCCAGCCTGCCCGCCTGGCAGAAGCACCTGAGCGCCGACGACTATGTCGAATTCTGCTGGCATGCGCCGACGGTGCGGCTGCTGGCCGCGCGGCCGCGGCTGCGGCCGCCCTCGCCCGGCTATGCCTATCCGAACTGGGCCTACAACGCGCTGGGCGGCCTGCCCGCGGCGGTGGATCCGGGGATGTTCGTCGCCGCCAGGACCATGGCGCTGACCTTCGTCGACCTGGCGACGCAGCCGGCGGTGCTGGGCGCGGCGCAGGCCGAATGGCGCGACCGCACCGGCGGCGGCATCGGCGGCACGAACTGGGTCGGCCCGCTGCTGCCACCCGACTTCGACCCGCCGGTCGACCTGCGCTGGCCGGAATACGTGGCGACGCCACGCGGCGAGGAATGGTGCTTCCCGACGCCGGCCCGCGGGACCGGCGCCGGAGAGGCGCTCTGACGGATAAAAATCAAGGCCAGGGAGGAGGTATCCTCCCTGGACCCGCCTCTATTTCTGTGGGTCCCGCATTCGCCGCGCAGCGGCACCCGGCCCACAAAAGGGAATGGAGGGGCTTGGGGAGGAAACACCTTTTCCTCCCCGATCTTCCTACTCCGGCTGCACCCCCGCGGCCCGCAGCAGCGTGACGCCGCGCCGCATCTCCGCCTGCAGGAATTCCATCACCTGCGCGGGCGTCGCCACCTCCGGCACCGGCTGCACCGAAAGCTCCGCCAGCCGCGCCGCAGCCTGCTGCTGCGCGGCGGCGAAGGCCGCCTGCAGCGCCGCGAGTGCCGCCGGCGGGGTGCGCGCCGGGGCCAGCGCCACCAGCCAGGCCTCGTGCCGGAATTCCGGCAGGCCGGCCTCGGCTGCGGTCGGCACCTCCGGCAGGCTGCCCACCCGCTGCGGCCCGGCGATCGCCAGCGGCCGCACCGCGCCGCCACGGATGATGCCGAGCGCGGAGGGGATCGGGTCCACCACGAAGATCGCATCCCCGGTGACCACCGCCTGCATCGCCGGCCCGCCGCCGCGATAGTGCACCGGCTGGATATCGGTGCCGGAGGCCGCGCGGAATACCTCCCCCGCCACATGCACCGCGCTGCCGATCCCGGCGCTGGCGAAGTGGTGCTTCCCCGGCTCCGCCTGCAGCTTCGCCAGCAGCCCGGCCAGGTCCGTGATCCCCGATGTCGGGTTCACCACCAGCACCTGCGGGATGCGGCCGAGATGCGCGATGCCGGCGAAGTCGCCGATCGGGTCGAAGGGCAGCCGCGCCACCAGGGCCGGGGCGATGACATGCGCATTGCTGTGGACGAGGATGGTCTGGCCGTCCGGCGCGGCCTTCGCCACCGCATCCATCCCGACCAGCCCGGCCGCGCCGCCCGGCCGGTTCTCCACCACCACGGACTGGCCGAGCGCAGCCGCCGCGCCTTCCGCCAGCACCCGCGCCACCACGTCAGTCGTCCCACCCGGGGCGAAGGGCACCACCACGCGGACCGGCCGGTCCGGCACCCAGCGGGCCGTCTGGGCGCGCGCGGCGGCGGGCAGGGCGGCGAGCGCGAGCAGGCTGCGGCGGCTGGGCATGGCGTGTTTCGTCCCCGGATTCGTTGCGGCCAGCCTGCCGGGCCGCACCGCCCGCTGTCCAGCCGCCCCTGGTTGCGCGCGCCGCGCCACCGGACCACCATCCGCGGCCCGTCCAAGGACCATCCCCGATGCAGCGCTTCGAGCTCGCCTTCCTCTCCACCACCATCGGCGCGGCGCCCAAGGCGGCCCCGGCGATCGAGGCCTGGTCGCGCGGGGGTAAGGGCCGGCTCCACGGCGTCTGGGCCTCCGAGATCGGGCTGCTGAACCAGGTCCTGGTGCTGCGCAGCTTCGAGGGCGATGCCGACCTGGCGGCCGAGCGTGCCCGCGCCGTCGCCAGCCCCAGCCCCTTCGGCTGCGGCGAATGGCTGACCGGCCTGTCGATGGACAGCTACGCCCCCTTCCCCTTCATCCCGCCGGTGCCGACGGAGGGAAAGCTCGGCCCGGTCTACGAGGTGCGCAGCTACATCCTGAAGACCGGCGGCCTGGCGCCGACCATGGCGGCCTGGAAGAACCAGCTGCCGGCGCGGGTGCAGGTCTCGCCGCTGGTGGTGGCGATGCATGCGCTGGACGGCCCGCCGCGCTTCACCCATGTCTGGGCCTACCCGTCGATGAACGACCGGCTGGCAATCCGCGCCGAGACCATCGCCCGCGGCATCTGGCCGCCGAAGGGCGGGCCCGACTGGCTGCACGAGATGCGCAGCACGATCTGCCTGCCGACTGCGGTCTCGCCGCTGCAGTAGGGCGCGGTGGAGCCCTTCCTCTCGCTCGCCCATCTCACCGTGCTGGACCTGCCGCCGCCGGCGGTGGTCCGGGTGGCGGCGGAGGCGGGCTGCCGCGCGGTGGGGCTGCGGCTGCTGCCGGTGGCGCCGGGCGCGGCGGGGTACCCGCTGCAGGACGACCCCGCCCTGCTGCGGGAAACGCTGGCGGCGATGGCGGCGACCGGCATCACGGTCGCCGACCTCGAGATCGTCATGCTGCGGCCGGAGATCCGCATCGGCGGTTTCCAGCCCTTCTTCGAAGCGGGCGCGAGGCTCGGCGCAAAGCACGTGCTGGTCGCCGGCTACGACCCGGACGAGGCGCGGCTGACCGCGTCCTTCGCGGCCTTCTGCGAAGCAGCGGCGCCGTTCGGCCTGACCGGCGACCTGGAGTTCATGCCCTGGACCAACACGCCGGACCTGGCCGCCGCCATCCGCGTGGTGCGCGGCGCCGCCCAGCCGAATGGCGGCATCCTGGTCGATGCGCTGCATTTCGACCGCTCGCGGAGCCGGGTGGAGGACCTCGCCACCGTGCCGCCGGACTGGCTGCACTACTGGCAGCTCTGCGACGCGCCGGCGGAGCGCCCGGCAACGACCGAGGGGCTGCTGCACACCGCGCGGGCCGAGCGGCTCTTCCCCGGCGAGGGCGGGCTCGACCTGCCGCCGCTGGTGCGGGCCATGCCGCCGGGCATCCCGGTCAGCCTCGAGATCCCGACGCTGGAACTGGCCAGGACCATGGGGCCGGAGGCGCGGGTGCGGCGCGCGGCGACGGCGGCGCGCCGGGTGATCGCCGCTGCCAGGGCCTGACACCCCACCCCACGACAACGGAGGAACGAAGCATGGACGACCTGAAAGGCAAGGTGGCGCTGGTCACCGGCGCCAGCCGTGGCCTGGGCGAGGGTGCGGCGCGCGAACTCGCCGCCCGCGGCGCTTCCGTCATGCTGGTGGCACGCGACGGCGCCGCGGTGGCCGCCGTGGCGCAGGGCATCGGCGAGCGGGCGGCGGCCGAAGCGCTCGACGTCTCGGATTACGCGGCGGTGGAACGCGTGGTGGGCGCCACCCGCAGCCGCTTCGGCGCGCTCGACATCCTGGTGAACAATGCCGGGGTGATCGAGCCGATCGCCGCGATCGCGACTTCGGACCCCGCCGCCTGGGCGCGCAACATCCAGATCAACCTGATCGGCGCCTACAACGTGGTGCGGGCGGTGCTGCCGGGGATGCTGGCGGGCGGGGCCGGGACGATCATCGACGTCTCCTCCGGCGCCGCCTACCGGCCGCTCGAGGGCTGGAGCGCCTATTGCTCGGGCAAGGCGGGGCTGGCGATGCTGACCAATGCCATCGCGCTGGAAACGGCGGGGCAGGGCATCCGGGTCTTCGGCTTCTCCCCCGGCACCATCGACACCGAGATGCAGGTGAAGATCCGCGCCTCCGGCATGAACGTCATCAGCAAGATTCCCCGCGGCGACCTGCTGCCGGTGGCGCATGCCGTACGCGGGCTGGTCTATCTCTGCACCCCGGCGGCGGACGACCTGCACGGCACCGATGCCTCGATGCGGGACGATGCCTTCCGGGCGCGGATCGGGCTGTAGGCCCACCAGCGGCCCGATGACCGGAGGGCCGCATGGCCCGCAGGCCTGGATCGGCCCGCCCGCAACCCGCCCCGGTCTGGACAGCCGGGCCGGGGCGCGGGATGGTCCGGCGACGCACGAGGGGAAGCGCATGACGACGGTGCCGGACGCGGCCGAGGATTGGCCCGACCAGATCTATGACCTGCTGAAGCAGCACGAGATCCGCCAAGTGGCCTTGGTGCCGGATGCGGGGCATTCGCGGCTGATCAAGCGCTGCCTGGCCGACAACGACATCAAGGTGACGACGCTGACCACCGAGGAGGAAGGCATCGCCCTGGTCTTCGGCGCCTGGCTGGGCGGCGAGAAGGCCGTGCTGCTGATGCAATCCAGCGGCGTAGGCAACTGCATCAACATGCTGTCCGTGCCGGTCTCCCACCGCACGCCCTGCCCGATGATCGTGACGATGCGCGGCGACTACGGCGAGTTCAACCCTTTCCAGGTGCCGATGGGAAACGCCACCCAGACGGTTCTGGAAGCGATGGGCACGCTGGTGAAACGCGCCGAGACGCCGGAGGACGTGGCCCCCACCGTCGATGCAACGCTGCGCATGGCCTTCAACACCTACCGCCCGACCGCGACCCTGATCGGCCAGCGCGTCATCGGCGCGAAGACCTTCGGGAAGTGACCGCCATGATCGAAGTCGCGGAAAGCGGCAAGCTGGAGCGCCGCTCCGTCGTCCGGGCGCTGCTTGAGGACCGCGGCGAGATGCTGGCGATCGGCGGCCTCGGCGCGCCGGCCTGGGACATCACAGCGGCCGGCGACACGCCGCAGAACCTGCCGCTCTGGGGCGGCATGGGCGGTGCGGCGGTGATGGGCCTCGGCCTGGCGCTCGCCCAGCCGACCAAGCCCGTGCTGGTCATCACCGGCGACGGCGAAATGCTGATGGGCGTGGGCTCGCTGGCCACCATCGCCACCAAGCAGCCGCGCAACCTCTCGGTCGTGGTGCTGGACAACGAGCACTACGGCGAGACCGGCATGCAGGAGACCGCGACGCGCCACGGCGTCGACCTGGCCGGCATGGCCAAGGCGGCCGGCATCGTCGATAGCCGCAAGGTCACCACGCCGGCTGAGCTGCTGGCGCTGCGCGACGCCATTCGCGCCGGCCATGGCCCGATCTTCGCCCAGGTGAAGATCGACGCGGCCAGCCTGCCGCTGGTGCTGCCGCCGCGCGAGGCCTCGATCCTGCAGGCGCGGATGCGGGAAGCCATTCTCGGCCCCAAGGCGCACCTGCAATGAGGCGCCGCGCGCTGCTCGCCGGGGTGCTCGCCACGCCGGCGGCGGCGCGCGCGCAAGGCTGGGTGCCCGACCGGCCGCTCCGGCTTATCATCCCCTTCGCCGCCGGCGGGAGCACCGACGTCACCGCACGGCTGGTCGCCCAGGCGCTGGGCGAGCGGCTCGGCCAGCCCGTGGTCGCCGAGAACCGGCCGGGCGCCGGCGGCAATATCGGCGCCGAGGCGGCGGCCCGTGCGGTGCCCGACGGCTATACGCTGTTCATGGCGGTCAGCGGCATTCTCGCCGCCAACCGGGCGCTGTACCGTAGCCTGCCCTATGATTCGCTGCGCGACTTCGCGCCGATCTCGCAGGTCGCCATCATCCCGAACCTGCTCGTGGTGAACCCGGACCTGCCGGTGCGCGACATCGCCGGGCTGATCGCCTATGCCAAGGCACGGCCCGGCCAGGTCTTCTACGGCAGCGCCGGCTCCGGCACCTCGCTCCACCTCGCCGCCGCGCTCTTCGCGGCGCGGGCGGGGATCGAGATGGTGCACGTCCCCTATCGCGGCGGCGCGCCGGCGGCGACCGACCTGATGGCCGGCAAGATCCAGATGATCGCCTCCCCCATGGTCGAGGTGATCGGCGCGGTGCAGGCCGGGCAGCTGCGGCCGCTGGCGGTGACCACGGCGAAGCGCTCGCCGCTGCTGCCCGAGGTGCCGACGGTGGGGGAAACGCTGCCGGGCTTCGAGATCCCGCTCTGGAACGGCATCGTCGCCCCGGCCGGCGCGCCGCCCGCGGTCATCGCGCGGCTCTCGGCCGAGCTCAACGCGGCGTTGCGCGGCGACGACCTGAAGCGCCGCCTGGCCGAGCAGGGCAGCGAGCCGATGCCGAGCAGCCCCGAGGAATTCGCCCGCTACATCCGCGCCGAGATCCCCCGCTGGGCGGAGATCGTCCGTGTCTCCGGCGCCACCGCCGACTGAGTTCGTTTGATCGCGTGCGTCTCGCCCCTGGCTAGGCAGCCTCGGGCGACCACGCTTTAGGGAAGAAATGCATGCCGCACGTCGTCTGCCTCCGCCCCGTCCATCCGGAAGCGCTCGCGCTGCTGCGCGCCTCCCCCGGCGTGACGGTCGAGGTGCTGGAGCCGGTGAACGCGGAGACCATCGCCGCCGCCATGCCGAAGGCGGATGCGGTGATCGTCCGCGCCACGCCGATCAACCGCGAATTCCTGGCGCATGCCCCGATGCTCCGCATCGTCGCCCGGCACGGCGTCGGCTACGACGCGGTGGACGTGCCGGCGCTGACCGAACGCGGCATCCCGCTGACCGTGACGCCCGATGCCAATGCCGCCTGCGTCGCCGAGCACGCGATGATGCTGATGCTGAACGTCGCCCGGCAGACCCAGTACTACGACGCCGCGGTGCGCGAGCTGCGCTGGAGCAACCCGCCGGTGCCCGCCACCTTCGACCTCGGCGGCAAGACGGTGCTGGTGATGGGATTCGGCCGCATCGGCGGCCGCGTCGCCCGGCTCTGCAAGGCCTTCGACATGAAGGTGCTGGTGCGCGACCCCTTCATCCCGCAGAACACCATCAAGGGCGCCGGCTTCATCCCGGCCAAGGACCTGCAGGCGGCGCTGGCCGAGGCCGACGTGGTGACCCTGCACCTGCCGTCCAGCGAGAAGACGCGCGGCATCGTCAACGGCGAGTTCCTCGCTTCGATGAAAAAGGGCGCGGTGCTGATCAACACCGCCCGCGGAACCCTGGTGGATGAGAAGGCGCTGGCCGGCGCGCTGACCAGTGGCCACCTGAAGGCCGCCGGGCTCGACGTCTTCTGGGAGGAGCCGGCCACGGCCGACAACCCGCTGCTGAAGCTGCCGAACGTGGTGATGACGCCGCATTCCGCAGCGGCGACCGAGCAGGGGCTGCGGCGCATGGCGCTGTCCTGCGCCGACAGCATTCTCGCGGTCTTCGCCAACAAGCTCGACCCCGACGTGGTCATCAACCAGGAGGTGCTGCGCGGCAACGCGTAGTCCCGTCCGACCGCGGAGCGTCGGGAGGCGCGACGCATAGATCGGCCGGGTCAGCAAAAGGACGCACGACATGGTGGACAACCCGCTTCTCACGCTCGCCGAACATGCCGCCTCCTGGCGCAGCCGGCCGCTGCCGGACGCCGTGGCCCACCATGCGCGGCGGGCGCTGATCGACTGGTTCGCGGCGCTGCTGCCTGGCCTGTCGAAGCCGCCCGCGACATTGCTGGCCGCCGCCATGGCCGCCGAGCGCGGCCCAGGGCGATCGATCTGCTACGTCGATGGCCAGCCCTCCCCGCTGCGCCATGCCGCGCTGCTGAACGCGACCGCCAGCCACACGGTCGAGTTCGACGACATCTTCCGCGACGCCGGCTATCACCCGGGCTGCCCGACCATCGCCCCGGCGCTGGCCGCGGTGCAGCAGCAAGGCGGGTCCATGGAGGACCTGCTGCGTGCCGTCACCGCGGGCTACGAGGTTTCCTGCCGCATCGGCATGGCGGTGCAGCCGAGCCACTACAAGAACTGGCACACCACCGGCACGGTCGGCACCTTCGGCGCGGCGGTCGCCACCGCCGTCGCGCTGGGCTGCGAGGCGGAGCGGATCGGCCACGCCGTCGCCACTGCGGCGACCTTCGCCGGCGGGCTGCAGCAGGCCTTTCTGTCGGATTCCATGTCGAAGCCGCTGCATCCCGGCCATGCTGCCGATGCCGGCGCCCTCGCGGCGATCGGTGCCGCGGCCGGCGTCACCGGCGCGCTCGACGCGCTGCACGGGCCGAAGGGCTTCGCCGCCGCGACCAGCGAGGACACCGGCAAGTGGGACAAGGCTCTGGCCGACCTCGGCAGCCGCGTCTGCATCACCGAGATGACCTTCAAGAACCACGGCTGTTGCGGCCACATCTTCGCCGCGCTGGATGCGGTGCGCGACCTGCAGCAGGAGCACGGCTTCACCGCCGCCGAGGTCGTACGCATCAAGGTCGGCGGCTACGGCCCGACCAAGAGCATCTGCGACCGCCCGTCGATCAACACGGAACAGGAGGCCCGCTTCTCCGTCCAGTTCACCATGGGAGCGCTGTTGGTGCTCGGCGGAGTCCGCATCGCCGCCTTCGAGCCGGCGAACCTGGTCAACCCGGCGATCCGGTCCATCATGCCGAAGGTGACTGTCGAGCTCGACCCGGAGTTGGCCGATGCCTATCCGGCGAAGCGCGCCGCCAAGGTCTGGCTGGACCTGGCCGATGGCCGGCAGCTCTACCGGTACCAGCCGACCCGCAAGGGCGACCCGGATGCGCCGCTGAGCGATGCCGAGCTGGGGGAGAAATTTGGCGAGCTCTGCGGCCCCATCATCGGCGCCCCGGCGGCCGCGGCGATGCTCGACGACCTCTGGCACGGCAGCGCCGCCCCCGGCGCTTTGCCGCGGATCCTGCGCCAAGCGGCGGAATAGCCGGCGACGCGGGCCCTCATTCCTCCGGCGGGCAATAAAGGTCGCGCAGCACTTCCAGCAACCGTGCCGCCTTGGGGTCGGCCAGGCGGTACCAGATGGTCTGGGCTTCCCGCCGCGTCGCGACCAGCTGGTCTTCGCGCAGCCGGGCCAGGTGCTGCGACAGGGCGGATTGCGACAGCCCGACCACGCCGACCAGTTCGGTCACGTTCATCTCGCCGCCAGCCCCCAGGTGACATAGGACCAGCAAGCGCTTCTCATGCGCAAGCAGGCGGAGCAGCCGGGCAGCCTCGGCGGCGCGTTCCTCGAGCACCGCCAGCGGCATCAGTGTCGTCAAGATCGGTCCCCATCTGCCCTTACGCGTTCGTTGGGATCTTGCCGCCGCGAAGGCCGGGCCCGGCGTCAGGACCGGCCCCACGCGTCCGGCGCCAAGGCATCCGGACCACCCCATCCTGCTTCGACTCGCGGCAGGCCACGAATCCGGCGGGCGACCGGCGAGGCCCTCCATGGCTCTGCCCATCCCTCCCACATCGGTGTTTGGTGATGGAGGTAATCCAAAGCAAGGCCCGGATCACAAATACCGTACAATACCGTACATTGATCCTTGGCTACCGGATGCGTTCACCCATGCCCTCGCCGCACCGACGTACAGCGGCTAGACCGGGACGCGAATTCCCTGTCCGGGACCGAAGCCGATGCAACCGCCGAAGCTGCCGCCTGCCGTCGAGTTCCTGCTCCGCCACGCCGCCATCGGCTTCGGGCTGGCGGCGCTGCTCGTCATGGCGCTGTTCTGGGCCGATCCGGGCGGCATCGCCCAGGTGTTGCAACGCGCGCCGGGGCATCCCTGGCCCACCCTCCTGCTCTGGTTCTTCTGCGGCCTGACGCTCGGCGGGGTGCAGATCGGCATTGCCATGATGCTGCAGCACGGACCGCCGGACGACGACGACCGCGGCGGCGGCCGGCGCGATCCCCTGCTGGTGCCGATCCCCGTCCGCGCCCAGGCCAGCCGCCGCGGCTGACGCCACGCCTAGTGCGCGTGGCCGCCGCGTGCGATCGCCAGATGATGCGCCTGGTGGTGCGCGCCGCTCGCCATCAGGCCGAAGAAGCCGAGCCCCCGGATATGCGCCGCCTGCTCGGGATCGGCCGAGGTTACGGTCAGCCGGACGCCGTCCGGCACCATCTCGCTACTCGCTTGCCAGGCCGGCATCGCATCCAGTTCCCGCGCATGCGCAGGCACCATCCGGCGCAGGGCGGCCAGGGTCCGGCCCTCGCCGGTGGCGGTGGCCTCCAAACCGCCGTCGATGCGGCGCGTCGTCGCCTCGGCGCGCAGCATCACCTCCGCCATGTCCACCAGGTGCAACCGCAGCGCGTCGAGGTCGACGCGCGTCCAGTCAGTCGCCGGATCGGCTTCCAGCAGGCGGATGATCTCCTGCAGCGCAGCGAAGGCGTCCTGGCCGGCCAGGCTGGGCAGCGCGCCCGGTATCGGTCGTGCCGTGGCGGCGGGGGCCGCGCCATGCGCGTGCCCATGCATCGGCGTGGGCTGCGCGAGCGCGCCGCCGGCCAGAAGGCACAGGCCAAGGAGAAGGGGCTTCGGCGACATGGCGGGCTCCGGCAACGTCATCCCGGCTTTTAGCACTGCCCGGGCACTTCCTGCGTTGCTTCTGAGCAGGGCTGCAGGGTGCTGGTTTTGAGAGGGTGCGCATGGGTTGGGCCAGGCCGGATCTGGATGCTTGGCGGAAGCCTTTCCTTGCCACACTCGGGCACACAAAGCGCCGGACCTGGGCGCAGCTGTACCTGCGCGGACTGCTTGGCCCGAGCGGGCGCAAATGCCTGCAGCCAATGGCGGCCGGCCTCGGGCTGTCGGGGCACGATCAGGTGCAGCGCGTTGTTGCAACGGCCCAGCCTGGGACCATAGGCCGCCGTAGCGGATGCTGGTTGGGCAGGCCGATCGGTTGGCGGGCGGTTCGTACGCAGCGCTGGTGATCGGCGACACGGCACTGCTGAAGAAAGGCACGCTCTCGGTCGGCGTGGTGCGGCAATGTTGCGGCGAGTTCGGCAAGCGGGCGAGCCGCCAGGCACCGGCTTCGCTGGCGCTGGCCAGCAAGAGGATGCCAAGTCCCGTGAGGCTGCGGCTGTTCCTGCCGGACGAATGGACGGTCGATCTGGGCCGTCGCGTAGCCGCTGAAATTCCGGAAGACGCGATGGTGGCCCGCACCAGGGGCGAGATCGCGCCGGCCGAGTTGGACCAGCTCATCGATACGGCGTGCGGCTCGGGCTCACGCGGGCCGATGCCGGCTATCGGGCGAGCGCTGCCTTTCGGCAAGGGTTGAGTGAGTGCGGGCTGACCTGGGCAGTCGGCATCCCGCACATCCAGAAAGTCTATGGCACGGATGTCCAACTGATCCGGCCTAGCGGCCGCGAGCGTTGCCTCGCGCCGGACGAGGACCATGTGACGCCGAGGCGGCGCTGACAAACCTGCCCTGGCGCCGGGTGATCTGGCGGCCCCGAGGGCCATCTTACGGCGCGGTCTGCGGCCACCCGCATCCGGGTAGGCGAGGTGGGGCCTGGGCGACCAATCGCCACCTGCCCGGCGAAGCAACTCGGTTGATCGGTCAGTGGCGCTCAGGCGGGGAGCGTAAGTACTACCTCTCCAATCTGCCACTGATGCCGGCGCACCGTGGACGGATGTACAGGTGAAGAGGATGAACCGCACATCGAAAGACGCCACTGACCGCCACTACTACGTCAGCCGCGACGAGTTTCGGCAGCAACAGAACTCTTCCTCGATGCCTACAAACATGCATGGCGTTTGACGACGCTTCGTAGCCTCACACCCCACGAATTCATCTGTAAAGGTTGGATAGAACAGCGATCCAAATTCATCTTGAATTCGACCCACTACGTGATGGGACGGAACAGCGACTGCTAACGTCCCCCCCCGTAGCGGCAAGCGGGACTGGCAGGGTTGATCGAGCGCAGACGCGGTTTGGCTTCTGCGCTTTTCACCACTGGGAGACGGTCGACGGTCCATGGCAAACATAGGCGATCACGCATATTGCTCTCATGCCGTCCAGCCGCAGCTTGCCAGACGCCCTGCCTCTTGCAGGACACCTTAACAGCGAGCCCCGGATGCGATCATCGGCGCTACACCGAGGTAAGTTCCTTGCCCGGAGCGCAGCTTGGCACGGCAGAGATCGACACAACCGCCAAGCAGGTCGATCAGCGCAATTCAGCGCTCGCCGTGCTCAACGACGGCTTCGGTCACTTCAGGTGCTGGGCCAAGTGCTTGTTCATCTCGAACATTGTCACCTTGTCCTTGCCGAACACCTTACGGAGCTTATCGTCAGCCAGGATCTCCCGGCGATTGTCCGGGTTTTGCAAATTATTGGCCTTGATGTACTCCCAGACCTTGCTGACCACCTCGCCACGCGGCAAGGGGCCGGCGCCGACCACCTCGGACAGCTCCGCCGAGGGCTTCAAAGGCTGTTGCAGCGCATTTGGCTTCGATCCCGCCTTCTTCGTCGGGTCAGCCTTCTTAGCTGCGGACTTCGCCTTGGCCTTCTTCGGTGCGCCAGCCTGCGTATCGGACATGTGTCCTCCAGAAATCTCTCGTTAATCGGAGATGCAAACCTCCCCGACACAGCGCAAAGAACGTTTGCGGCCGGTATTCAGTTCAGTGCAGGGCATGTAGATGCTGCACGTCGCCACGACCTGAGTAAGCCATCCTCTTTTCCAAGACACTGTGGCCTGTCCCTGGGAAAGCGCAAGCAGGTTCGAAAAAACGGCAGACCAACGGCCGCCTCTCCCCGGGAGAACAAGTGCGCAGCGAAACAGCGTTGCGATTTCAAAAGTTAGAACATTTCGAGTGGGGCAATAATCACCGCAGCGCAATCGCGGCAGTTACCGGAATCTTCGCTGCCACTCAGTTGCGAGCCGGCGAGCGACTGGCCAAGCCAATCATTTCGCGACACCCATCTGTTTCCGCTAGCAGATGCCACCGACACCCCTCCTGTTTCGTGTGCCGAAATCACCGACCTGACGGTGCGACTCTTCGTAGCCGAAAACCGGAGTGGCTGCGATAGCAATGTCGGCTCCGACGCGATCGCCAAGCCCATGCCCGACGGCTAAGCCTTGTGGCTCGTCAGCACCGCGCAGAATGCCAACGCTCCACGATCGCCTAGCAGGCTGCTGAAATTCCCTCTCGTGACTGGCGCTGGATCGTGATTCGCTCGCCCCTGTCGGGGGGCGAGGTCAGGATGCGCGGCAAGGACGAGGTTCGGG
>NZ_SMSJ01000088.1 GCF_004355005.1 Dankookia rubra | reverse complement strand
CGGCGCAGGCGGCTCGGGCGGCGTCGGCAGGGCCTCGGCCAGGGGCAGCTGCACGGGGGCAGGGGCGACGACCTCGGGGGCGGCCGGCGCGGCGACCGGCGCCGGCGCGGCGGGCGGCAGAACCCTATACGCCTCCTGCACCAGCGATGGCACCCGCGGCAGCAGCGCGAGTGCCACGGCGCCGTCCGGCGCCACCGGCAGGCGTTCGGCGAAGAGCGCCTTCGGGCCGTCATAGGCGGCGACCTGCGGCAGCCGCCGCTCGGCCTCGTTCAGCCGGAGGAATTGGGTCGGCTGCATGGGCTCGAGCTGCAGGTGCCGCTGGGCCACGCCGCGCAGCCGCTCCGGCTCGTTCAGCCAGGCCCATTCGGCCTGCAGCGCCTGGCTGCGGTCGTTCGCCTCGTCGATCTGCCGGGCGATGCCGCGCAGCTCGCGGTCAAGCAGGGCGACCTCGTGCTTGCTCTGGTACAGGTGCAGGCCGGCCAGGGCGGCGGCCAGGAAGGTGCAGAGGCTGAGCGGACGGAAGATCATGCGGCGTCCCGGGTCTCGAGGCGTTCGATGGCGCGCAGCCTGCTGCTGCGGGCGCGCGGATTGGCGTCGGTCTCGCCCTCGCCCGGGCGGAGCGCCCGCGGCGTGAGCAGACGGAATTCGGCGGCCGGGCCCCTGGAGATCAGGGCGCCGGGATCGTGGCGGGAGGCGCCGCCGGCGCGTCCCGCGCGGCCGGCCATGAAGCGCTTGACGATCCGGTCCTCGAGCGAGTGGAAGGCGACGACGACCAGCCGGCCGCCCGGCGCGAGCAGCCGCGCCGCGGCGTCGAGGCCGCGCTCGACCTCGCCCAGCTCGTCGTTCACCGCGAGGCGCAGCGCCTGGAAGCTGCGCGTCGCGCGGTCCATGCCCGAGGGGTCGCGCGGGGTGACGCTGCGGATGATGGAGGCGAGCCGGCCGGTGGTGGTGATCGGCGCCGCGGCGCGCGCCGCGACGATGGCGCGCGCGATGCGGCGCGAGTGGCGCTCCTCGCCAAGGGTGTAGAGGATGTCGGCCAATTCCGAATCGTCCAATGTATTCACGAGGTCCGCGGCCGACTTGCCGGCCTTCTCCATGCGCATGTCAAGCGGCCCGTCGCTGCGGAAGGAGAAGCCGCGCTCCGCCTCGTCGATCTGAAAGGAGGAGACGCCGAGATCGAGCACGACGCCGTCGAGCGCCGTGACGCCCTTCGCCGCGAGCAGGTCGAGCATCTCGCCGAAACGCCCTTCCAGTAAGTGAAGCCGCCCGGGGAAACGTGCGGCCAGCGCGGCGCCGCGGGCGATCGCGTCGGGGTCGCGGTCGATGGCGTAGAGCGTGCACGCGGCGGCCGCGAGGATCGCGCCGGCATAGCCGCCGCCGCCGAAGGTGCCGTCGCAATAGGTCGCGCCGTCGCGCGGCGCGAGGGTCGCCAGCACCTCGGCCAGCAGCACCGGGATGTGGCCCTGGGGGATGTGGTCCTGCGGGACGGGCGGGGACTCGCTCATACGTCGCCGCCCTCGTCCTCGGCCTCGAGCCGGGCCTCCTCCTCGGCGAGCCGGGCGGCGGACCAGATCTGGAAGAAGGCGCCGAGGCCGGAGAACTGGATGTCGCCGTCGAGCCCGGCCTTCTCGGCGAGTTCCTTCGGCATCACGATGCGGCCCTCGGCATCCGGGCGCAGCGTATGGATCCGCGAGACCAGCTTGCGCATGATCGTCTGGTATTCGGCGGAGAGCTGGCTGAGGCCTTCGACGCGGCGCTGGACCTCGGCCGTATAGGCGGGCTCCGGCCAAACCTCGATGCAGGGGGCGTGGCGGGAGGCGCGCAGGACGATCTCTTCCGCGCCCATGCGGACCAGCGTGGCGCGGAAGGCGGCCGGCACCGAGATGCGACCCTTCTTCGCGTCAAACGTCCCGCCAACTGTCCCCGCAAATCCGGACATCGCCCAGTGACCGCCCCCCCGGGCCAACGGCGCCCCAGCCGGATCAGCGGCCGGCGAGGCCCCCCGACCCCGCCGGCTCGCCCGACCATCCCCCTCCGGACCACTCGCCCCCCCGAGCGTCTGGGTCCTTCGCGGGATGCCATGGGATAGCACGCCACAGCCTGGGACGACAAGGGAGAATGCCGTTGCGGGCCACTAAGCTTTCTTGGCGAACACACAGATTCTTAGAGGTTTAGCTTGAAGACTCGGGACCACATTAGGAAACGGGAGATTGTCAATGGTATAGGTGTTGAGTTGCCACATTGTTCTTTGAGCGGCTTGAATATGCCGCGGCAACTATGTGGACAGTTCTGTGGAAAAAGTGCGCCAGGTGGCCGGTAAGCCGGGTTCTGTCCACCCCCGGCAAGCCGGGGATGTGACGACCATTCCTCTGGGGCACGCCTCGCGGCGTACCTCACGCGGCCAACCCGGGTGGTGGGGCGGGAAGGCCCTCGCGTCACGCTCCCGAAGGAACGCCGCCGACCACCCCTATTCGGCCTTGCTCCCGGTGGGGTTTACCATGCCGCCCCCGTTGCCGGGGGCGCGGTGCGCTCTTGCCGCACCCTTTCACCCTTACCCGCGGACCTTGCGGTGCGCGGGCGGTCTGCTCTCTGTGGCACTGTCCCTGAGGTCGCCCTCGCCGGCCGTTAGCCGGCACCGTTTTCCCGTGGAGCCCGGACTTTCCTCCAGCCCCGCCTCGCAGCGGGGACCAGCGGTCGTCTGGCCACCTGACGCGGCGGTGTCATGCGCAGGGCAGGGGCGCCGCGTCAACGGCGCAGTGGCCGCCGATCGCGCCATTACGCCCCGATCAGCGCCGCGACGGCGGCGAGTCGGGCGAGCGTCCCGGCATCCGCCAGGCCATCCACCCGCTCCGGCCGCCAATGCCGCTGGAAGGCGGCGAGCAGCAGGTCGAGCGGCAGGTCCATCCGGTAGCCGATCGCCGCCAGCAGCGCCGCCGGCTCGCCGCCCGGCGCGGCGCCCTCCCCGGGCCAGAGCCCGACCCCATTGGCCGCCAGCCCCTGCCAGTCGAAGAACTCGCCCGGGTCCTGCTTGCGGTCCGGCGCGATGTCGCTGTGGGCGACGACGTTGATGGCGGGAATCGGATGGCGACCCAGGATCCCGAGGCAGAGGTCGCAGACCGCGGCCATCTGCAGCGCGGGGAAGGGACGGTAGCCCCATTCGTGGCCGGGGTTGACGATTTCGATCCCGATGCTGCGGCCGTTCAGCCCCTCGGCGCCGCGCCAATGGGACAGGCCGGCATGCCAGGCGCGGCGGTCCTCCGGCACCAGCCGGAAGACCGTGCCGTCCTCCTCCACCAGGTAGTGGGAGGAAACCCGGGCCTCCGGGTCGCGCAGCCGGGCGAGCGCCGCCGCCCCCGTCCGCATGCCGGTATAGTGCAGCACCAGCATGTCGACCGGCGTGCCGGGCGGGCGGCCGTCGTGGTTCGGGCTCGGGGTGTCCCGGATGCTGAGGGTCACGGCCTGCGCTCGCGCTTGGCGCGGACCTCGCCGTCCGCCTCGGCGGACGGTGCTGCCCCGGGGCCTGGGATCACGCGGGCGCACGTCACAGCTTGCGCTCGCGCTTGGCGCGGTCCCCGCCGTCCGCCTCGGCGGACGGTGCTGCCTCGAGGCCTGGGATCGCGCGGGCGCACGTCACAGCTTGCGCTCGCGCTTGACGCGATCCCAGGCGGCGTTGATCTCGGCCACCTTGTCGGTCGCGCGCTTGACGAATTCCGGCGGCACCCCGCGCGCCGCCAGGCTGTCCGGGTGGTTCTCCCGCATCAGCTGCCGCCAGGCTTGGCGCACCGCGTCGTCGCTGGCATCGCGGCCGACGCCGAGCACCGCATAAGGGTCCGGCCCGGTCTGCGCCGCCGCCGTCGAGGAGGATTGCTGCTGCGTCCGGCCGTCCCGCGCCCTTTCCCAGGCCGGGGCATCGAGGCCGAAGCCGAGCTGCACCTGCTGCAGGAAGGCGACCTCGGACTTGGTCAGCGGGCCATCCGCGCGGGCGATCTGGAACAGCGCCGCCAGCACGTCCTCCAGCATCCCCTTGTTGTCCTGGAAGGCCTCGCCCAGCCGCCTGGCGAAGGGGCGGTAGTCGTCCGCCGAGTCGCGCGCCTGGTCGAAGAGCTGGCCGACCTCGCGCAGGCTTTCCGGCGGGATGCGGAACAGCCGCTTGAAGGTGTCGATCTCCGGCCGCTTCACCGGCCCGTCGCACTTGGCAAGCTTCGCTGCCAGCACCACGACCGAGATGGCGAAGAGCTGCTCCTTCGAGCCCAGCATGGCGGCGATGTCGGCGGCTTCCCGCACCGAGGGGCGGCCGAACATCCCGGCCATGCCGCGCCCGCCGCCCGCATCCGCCGCATGGCCGAGCGCCGCGCCCATGACCGCGCCGAGCGGCCCGCCGGTCACGAACCCCGCCACCCCGCCGATGATCTTGCCCCAGAGGCTCAATGCCCATCCCCATGCCCGAAGGCGACAGGCTTAACACGCCAGGCGGGGGCGGCGGGAGGGCAGGACACCGCCGCCCCACGGGCAGGCCTCGCCGGGGGAGGGTGCCCTCGGCGGGCGCCGGGCCCGCCGCGGGACTTCCCCGGCCCGCCTCTCAGACCAGGGCGTAGTAGCTGAGCGTCACGGCCACGCCGTCCCGGCTGTCGATGTTCGCGTTCACCGTGCCGCTCAGGTCCGCCGTCACGCCGAGCGCGCCGTCCGCCGTCTCCGCCTGCAGGGTGCTCCCCGCGATCGCATAGGCCTTGGTGAGCGTGACCTGCTCGCTGCCGACGCCGGCCAGGAGATTGGTCACGCTCAGGATCAACCCGTTCGCGTCCACCACGCTGTCGGCGTTCCGGATGTCCAGCACCTGAGTCTGCCCGGCGAAGCCGAGGGTGACGGTCTCGGGATTGGTCAGGAGGAGGTTGAGGATGATCCCGTTCGAGTCGAGGTCGCCCTTGGCCACCACGGTCAGCGTGCCGGCCTGGCCGTCCGACGGCAGCAGGCCGGTCAGGTTGAAGGTGAAGTCCTGCCCCGCCGTGGTCTGGGTCGCGGACCGGGTGTAGCTCACGAGCCTCGAGACCTCGTCGGTGACGGTCACCTGCACCGTGGTGTCGAAGACGGCGCCGTGGCTGTCCGTCGCCCGCAGGCCGACGACGTGCTGCGTGGCCGTCTCGTAGTCCAGCGATACCTTGGTCAGGAGCTGGTTGCCCACCACCTCGAACAGGCTCGCCGTCGCCCCGGTCACCTGGAAGCTCACCGCGTCGCCGTCAGGATCGGCTGCCGAGAGCGTGCCCACCACGGTGCCCACGTCCAGGTTCTCGCGGAGGCTGCCGCCGGTCAGGGCGACCGAGGGCGGCGCCTCGTTCACGTTGGTGACGGTGATCGCCAGCGCCTTGCTGCCGGTCAGCGTGCCGTCCGAGGCGACGACGTTGATGTCGTAGACGTTGTTCCCGCCGGCATCGGCCGGGGCCTCGAAGTTCGGGGCGGCCTTGAAGGTGACCGCGCCGGTGGTGCCGTTGATGTTGAACAGCCCGGCATCGGTGCCGCCCAGCGCGTAGCTGAGGGTGGTGCCGGCATCCACGTCCGAGGCGGTGGCGGTGTAGACCGTGCCGGTGCCGTTCTCGGCGAAGCTCGCCGTGCCGGCCGAGGTGACGACCGGCGCCTCGTTGACGTCGGTGACGTTCACGGTGAAGGCACGGGTGATGCTGCGGCCGCTGCTGTCGGTCGAGGTGACGTGGAGCGCGATGGCGCCGGCCTCCTCCTGGTTCAGCCACAGGCCGGCCTTCAAGGCGAGCGTGCCGCCGACCACCTCGAAGCGGGCGTCGTCGACGGCATAGGTGAAGGTGTCGCCGGCCGTCATGTCGGTGGTGGTCAGGGCGCCGATGGTGCCGGCCACGACATTCTCGGCGATGGTCGAGGCCCCGAGGCCAATCTCGGCCGGGGCGTAGTTGCCGTCGACCGACACCATCAGCTTCTCGAAGGCGACCGCTGAAAGCCTGAGGCTGGCCGCGGTATAGGCCTGGGTCTGGCCGAGCGGGCTGGCGAAACTGGCGCTGAGCCCGGCGATGTCGGCCTGGATCCCCGCATCGTGCCACTGCGCCGAGGTGAGTGCAATGTGCAGGGTGTCGATGCCGCTGCCGCCGTCCAGCGCGTCGAGGCCGCTGGCCGGCATCGCCGCCACCGTCTGCTTCACGGTGTCGTTGCCGGCACCGGCAAGGACGGTGTCGCAGCCGACGGCGCCCTCGAGCCAGTCATCGCCGTCGCCGCCCTGGAGCAGGTCGTCGCCGTCGGCGCCCATGAGGATGTCGCCGTCGGCGCCGCCGTCGAGCGTGTCGTTGCCGCCACCGCCGAGCAGGGCGTCGGCGCCGGCGCCGCCGGAGAGCGTGTCGTTGCCCTCGCCGCCATCGAGCAGGTCGTTGCCAGCATTGCCGACCAGCTGGTCGTTGCCGGCGCCGCCATACACAGTGTCGTTCCCGGTGCCGCCGGTGACCCGGTCATTGCCTGCGCCGGCATCGGCGAAGGCTGCGACGCCTATGCCGTAACGGGCGGCGATGTCGAAGTAGTCCGCGTTGTCGGTCCCGGTCCAGGTGGCCATGTTCGATGTCCAAACTAATCACAGGTTGCAGAATTGTGAGTCTATGAACCCCTCAGTAGCTATCGCGAGGAATGGCCGCGAATAGCATATATTTTATAGTCGTAACTGTTTGATATGCTTGACATCGGAAACGCCGTGTGGGCGCCGCCCCGAATCCGTGCGGCGCCGCCGGCCGGCCGGCGGCGCCGCCGCGGCCCCGGAGCGCCCCGCGGGGCGACCGCTCGGGCCGGGCCTTGCCTCGCCGCGCCCGGATTGCCATCACGGTCCGGCCGTGGCGCCGGACCGCCAGGGGGAGGGTGGGTGATGGCGGGCTCGTGGCAGTTCTGGATCGACCGTGGCGGCACCTTCACCGACATTGTCGCGCGCGACCCCGCGGGGCGGCTGACCACCGCCAAGCTGCTGAGCGAGAACCCCGAGCGCTACCGCGACGCCGCCGTCGCCGGCATCCGCCAGATACTGTCCAAGGCGGGGGACCTGGCCCCTGGCGCCCCGATCCCGGCCGGCACGATCGAGGCGGTGAAGATGGGCACCACCGTCGCCACCAATGCCCTGCTCGAGCGTCGCGGCGAGCGCGTGCTGCTGCTGGTCAACCGCGGCTTTGCCGACCTGCTGCGGATCGGCAACCAGGCCCGGCCGCGGCTCTTCGACCTTGAGGTCCGCCTGCCCGACCTGCTGCACGAGCGCGTCGCCGAGATCGGCGGCCGCGTCGCGGTGGACGGCGCGGAGATCGAGCCGCTGGACGAGGCGGCCGCCCGCGCCGCGCTCGGCGCCGCCTTCGCCGACGGCATCCGCGCCGTCGCCGTCGCGCTGATGCATGCCTGGGCGCATCCCGGCCATGAGCTGCGGCTCGGCGCGATCGCGCGGGAGGTCGGCTTCCCGCAGGTCTCGCTCTCCCACCAGGCCAGCCCGCTGCCGCGCATCGTGCCGCGCGGCGACACCACGGTGGTGGACGCCTATCTCTCGCCGATCCTGCGCCGCTACGTCGGGCAGGTGGCGGGCGAGCTGAATCCCGCGCCCGCGACGGACGGGACGCCGCCCGTGCGGCTCTATTTCATGCAGTCGAACGGCGGCCTGGCCGAGGCCGGGTCCTTCCAGGGCAAGGACGCCATCCTCTCCGGCCCGGCCGGCGGCATCGTCGGCGCCGCGCGCACCGCGGCGATGGCCGGCTTCGGGAAGATCATCGGCTTCGACATGGGCGGCACCAGCACCGATGTCGCGCTCTATGCCGGCGAGTTCGAGCGGGCCTTCGAGACGCTGGTCGCCGGCGTGCGGATGCGGGCGCCGATGATGGCGATCAACACCGTCGCCGCCGGCGGCGGCTCGATCCTGCATTTCGACGGGGCGCGCTACCGCGTCGGCCCGGACAGCGCCGGCGCGGTGCCGGGCCCCGCCTGCTACCGCCGCGGCGGGCCGCTGACCGTGACCGATGCGAACGTCATGGTCGGCAAGATCCAGCCGAGGCATTTCCCGCCCCTGTTCGGCCGGGATGGCGACGCGCCGCTCGACGCCGAGGTGGTGCGGGCGAAGTTCGCGGCGCTCGCCGCCGACATCGCGGCCGCGACCGGCACGCCGCCAGGGGACCCGCGCGCGGTGGCGGAGGGATTCCTCCGCGTCGCCGTCGCCAACATGGCGAATGCCATCAAGCAGGTCTCCATCCAGAAGGGCCACGACGTCACCCGCCACGCCCTGCAGTGCTTCGGCGGCGCCGGCGGCCAGCATGCCTGCCTGGTGGCGGACGAGCTCGGCATGGAAACTGTCTTCATCCATCCCTTCGCCGGGGTGCTGAGCGCCTATGGCATGGGCCTCGCCGACCAGACCGTGATCCGCGAGGGCGCGGTCGAGGCGCCCTTCACCGCGGAGTCGATCGAGGGCCTCGCCGCCCGCCTCGACGCCCTGGCCGGGGAGGGCCGCGCCGAGCTGCTGAGGCAGGGCGCGCCGGAAGCCCGCATCGGCGCCGCCCGCCGGCTGCACCTGCGCTATGCCGGCACCGACAGCTTCCTGCCCGTGCCCTTCGGCGACCATGCCGAGGTGCTGGAAGCCTTCACCGCCGCGCATCGCCAGCGCTTCGGCTTCGCCACGCCGGAGCGCGAGGTGGTGGTCGAGGCCTGCATCGCCGAGGTGACGGCGGCCGGCGAGGCGGTGGAGGAGGCGCGGCTCGCCGCCCGCCCCGCGGGCCAGGCACCGGCGCCGATCGACACCGTCGGGCTCTTCGCCGCGGGCATCGCCCAGGACGCCCCGGTCTTCGACCGCGAGGCCCTGCTGGCCGGCGACCGCCTTTCCGGCCCGGCGCTGATCCGCGAGGCCAATGCCACCACCGTGGTCGAGCCCGGCTGGACCGCCGAGGTGACGCCGCTGAACCACCTCGTCCTCCGCCGCACCACCCCGCGCGCGGCGACGCGGGTGGAGGCGACGGGGCGCCCCGATCCGGTGATGCTGGAGCTGTTCAACAACCTCTTCATGTCGATCGCCGAGCAGACCGGCGCGGTGCTGCAGAACACTAGCCTCTCGGTGAACATCAAGGAGCGGCTGGACTTCTCCTGCGCCATCTTCGACGCAACCGGCGCACTGGTGGCCAACGCTCCGCATGTCCCGGTGCATCTCGGCGCCATGGGCGAGAGCGTCCGGACGGTGATCCGCGAGCGGGGCGCGACCCTGCGGCCGGGCGACGTCGTGGCCCTGAACAATCCCTACAACGGCGGCACCCACCTGCCGGACGTGACCGTCATCACGCCGGTCTTCGATGCCGCGGGCAAGGAGATCCTGTTCTTCCTCGGCAGCCGCGGCCACCACGCCGATATCGGTGGCCTGACCCCGGGCTCGACGCCCCCCGTCTCCCGCACGCTGGAGGAGGAAGGGGTCGTCATCGACAACTTCCTGCTGGTGGAACAGGGCCACCTGCGCGAGGCCGAGTTCCGCGCCCTGCTGGCCGCGGCGAAGTACCCGGCGCGCAGCCCGGACGTGAACCTCGCCGACATCAAGGCGCAGGTCGCGGCGAACGAGAAGGGCGTGCAGGAGCTGCAGCGCGCGGTGCGCGACTACGGCCTCGGCACCGTCCGCGCCTATATGCGGCACGTCATGGACAATGCCGAGGAGAGCGTCCGCCGCGTCCTCGACCGGCTGCAGGACGGCGCCTTCGAGACGACGCTCGACGACGGCACGCCGCTGAAGGTCGCGGTCCGCGTCGACCGCGCCGGGCGCCGCGCCACCATCGACTTCACCGGGACGGGGGCCCAGCGCCCGACCAATTTCAACGCCCCCGCCGCGGTCTGCCGCGCCGTGGTGCTCTACTGCTTCCGCGCCCTGGTGGGGGAGGAGATCCCGCTCAACGACGGCTGCCTCAAGCCGCTCGAGACCGTGGTGCCGGCGGGCACCTTCCTGAGCCCCTTGCCCGGCGCCGCGGTGGTCGCCGGCAATACCGAGGTCAGCCAGGTCACCTGCAACGCCCTGCTCGCCGCCCTCGGCGCCTGCGCCTCGGCTCAGGCAACGATGAACAACCTGCTGTTCGGCGATGCGATATACCAATATTACGAAACCGTCTGCGGCGGCGTCGGCGCCGGGCCCGGCTTCGACGGCTGGGGGCCGGTGCAGACCCACATGACCAATACCCGCATGACCGACCCGGAGATCCTGGAGCTGCGCTACCCCGTCCGCCTCGAGGAATTCTCCATCCGCCGCGGCTCGGGCGGCGCGGGGCAGTGGCGCGGCGGCGACGGGGCGCGGCGGCGCATCCGCTTCCTCAGGCCGATGCAGGCGGTCGTCGTCGCCTCCCGCCGCAACGTCGCCCCGCATGGCCTGATGGGCGGCGCCGACGGCGCCCCCGGCCGCCAATGGGTGGAGCGCGCCGTTGGCGGCATCACCCCGATCCCCGGCAATACCGGCAGCGCCGAGCTCGCGGCCGGCGATGTCCTGGTGCTCGAGACGCCCGGCGGCGGCGGCTGGGGTTCCCCTGGCTGACGCCTCGCCTCCGGTCGGGGCCGGCCGCGGCCCGCGCGCGATGCGCCGCGCCGGGCTGGCCGCCGCCGGGCTGCTCCTCGTGCTTGCCGGTGCGCTCTGGCTCGTGCCGCGGCTGCTCGACTGGGAATCCTGGCGGCCACAGCTCGCCGAGCTCGCCACCGCCCGGCTCGGCCGCCCGGTCCAGCTCGACGGGCCGATCACCCTGGTCCTGCTGCCGCAGCCGCGGATCGAGGCGCAGCAGGTCTCGGTCGGGCCCGCCGCCGACGGCATCAGCATCACCGCCCGCG
Source organism: Dankookia rubra (assembly GCF_004355005.1). Lineage (GTDB taxonomy): Bacteria > Pseudomonadota > Alphaproteobacteria > Acetobacterales > Acetobacteraceae > Paracraurococcus > Paracraurococcus ruber_A. The sequence goes on along the minus strand of NZ_SMSJ01000088.1, from coordinate 11,157 downwards.
GCCTCCGCCTCCGGCTCGACCTCGGCGCCCTGCTGACCGGGCGGCTGGAGCCGCGCGAGCTCGCCCTGGTCGGCGGCGACGTCGCGCTGCCCTGGCCGCCGGTGGCGCTGCCCGGCTTCCGCGCCCCGCCCTGGCTCGGCCCGCTCGACGCGAGGCTGGAGGACAGCCGGCTCCGCATCGGCGGCCTGCAGGCCGAGGCGGTGAATGCCCGGCTGCAGACCGGCGGCGCGACCGAGGCGGTGGTGGCCGAGGGCAGCCTCGCCTGGCGCGGCTATGCCGCCCGCTTCACCCTGCAGCTCGGCCGCGCCGGCTTCGACGGCGTCGCCCCGCTCGAGTTCAGCCTCGCCGGCGTCGGCTCGACCCTCTCGGCCCGCGGCGCGCTGGCCGCCGAGGGCGGCTTCGAGGGCCGCATGGAGGCCGGCGGCAACGACCTCGCGGCCCTGCTGCCGGCGCCCTCCGGCCCCTGGCGCGCCACCGGCCGCCTGACCGCCGCGGCCGACCTGATCGCCGCCGGGGACCTCGCCTTCGAGCTCAACGCCCAGCCCGCCCGCGGCGCCGCCACCTTCCGCCTGGCGCCCGACGCGCGGCTCGACATCGCGCTGAATGCCGGGCGGCTCGACCTCGATGCCTGGGTCGCGGCGCTCCGGCAGTCGCGCGGCTATGCGCTGCCCCAGGCGGTGCCGGTCAGCATCGACCTCTCGGCCGAAGCGACCGGCTTCGCCGGCCTGCCGCTGCGGCGGCTGCGCGGCGGCTTCTTCCTCGAAGGCGACCGCCTCTCGCTGTCCGACGTCTCGGCCCTGCTGCCGGGCGACACCGGCATCGAGGTCGCCGGCGCCACCGCCGGGCCGCGCATGGAACTCGCGGTGCACGTGGCGACGAAGACGCTGCGGGAGACGCTGGCGGCGCTCGGCCTGAACCTCGCCGGCACCGATCCTGCCCGGCTGCAGACCGCGGAGGGCCGCTTCAAGCTGGCGCTGGAAGGCAACGAGGCGGCCTTCTCCGACCTCGTCGCCACGCTCGACGGCGCCCGCCTGACCGGCAACGGCGTCTGGCGCCAAGGGGGCGGGCCGGGCGGCGCGGGCGGGTCGCCGCGGCCCTCCTTCGGCCTCGGCCTGAGCATCGACCGGCTCGACCTGAACGGGGTGCTGCCGCCGCTGCCGGATGCCGCCGCGCTGAATGCCAGGCTGGCCGGCTTCGAGCTCAACCTCCGCCTCGCGGCCGAGCGGGTGGTCTGGGGCAACCTGTCCGCCGAGCGCGCCACGCTCGATGCCGCGCTCGAGAACGGCCGCGCCACGCTGCGCCGGCTGGCGCTGCGGACCGGGGAGCTGGATGCCGCGGCCTCGGGCGCCGTGCAGCTCGGCACGCCGCTGCGCTTCTCCGATGCCATCCTGGAGCTGTCCGGCGCCGGCGCCGCGCTGCTGCCGCTGCTGCCGGCCGACCGGGCCGCGCTGGCCCCGATGCTGGCGCAGCCCCTGGCGCTGCGGCTGTCCGGCGGCGGCGCGCCGGAAGCCCTGGCGCTGCGCGGCGAGGGCGACCTCGGCGCGCTGCGGGCCGAGGCCGGGGCGACGCTCGACACCCTGCAGGGGCGCGGCAGCGGCACCCTGACCCTCCGGCATCCCGGTGCGCCGCGGCTGCTGGCGCCGCTGCTGGGGCCGGAGGTGGTGGGCTGGCTCGGCCCCGGCTCCTTCTCCGTCATCGCCGCGCTGTCCGGCCAGGGCCGCACGGTGACCGCCGAGCACCTGGACCTGGTCGCCGGCAGCTTCCGCGGCCGCGGCCAGATGACCCTCGCGCTGGACGGCGCCCGGCCGCGGCTGACCGGCCGCTTCGCCGCCGACGTGCTGCCGCTGCCGGTGCTGCCGCTGCGCGGGACGCGGCCGCTCGGGCTCGACCGGCTGGCGGCGCTGGAGGCCGAGCTGGCGCTGGAGGTGGCCCGGGTGGAGGCGGGCGGCGACCTGGTGCTGGATGCCGCCAGCACCGCGTTGAAGCTGGCCGGCGGCACGCTGCGGCTGGAAGGGCTGCAGGCCCGGCTCGGCGGCGGCACCCTGAAGGGCAGGCTGGCGGTGGAGGGCGCCGCGGCGCCGCCGCGCCTGGCGCTGGAGGCGACGCTCGCGGATGCCATCATCTCCGGCCCGCTCTTCGACCTGCCGCTCGACCTCGGCGCCGGGCGGGTGGAGGGCACGGTGCGGCTGGCCGCGGAGGGCCACAGCACGGCTGCGATCCTGGCGACCCTGGCGGGGGAGGCGACGGTGGCGGTGCGCGACGGCGTGCTGGTCGGCTTCGACCTGGCGGCGCTGCAGGAGGCCGGCGGCATCGCCGACCTGAAGGCGGCCGAGGCGGCGCTGCGCCAGGCGCTCGCCGGCGGCGCGACCGCCTTCGAGCGGCTGGAGGGCAGGGCGGGGCTGGAGGGCGGCCGGGCGGTGCTGGACGGGATGCGGCTGACCACCGAGGGCGGCGGCGAGGCGGTGGCGACCGGCGCGATCGACCTCGGCCGCGGGGCGCTGGACCTGCGGGTGGCGGCGAGGCCGGTGGCGGATGCGGCGGAGGTCGGGCTGCGGCTGACCGGGCCGGTCGGGGCGCCGCGGCGGCTGCCGGAACTGGCGGGGTTCCTGCGCTGGCGGGCGGAGCGGTAGGGGCGGTTCAGGACGGGGTGCGTCGGCGCGGCCCCGGGCCGGCGCCGGGTGCGGGGTTCCGCAAAGGGCGGCAACCGGACGTCCCCGGCCCCTCCACTTGTCCTCACCCCGTCGGTACGGGCAGCCGGCCAAGGTCTACAATGCGGATGGCCCGGCGCTTGGGTGCATCTGTTCGCTTCCATAGAGACGGGCGCCCAAAGCCGACCGGTGGTAGGCGGCGCTCCCGCAATACGCAGGCCCCGAAGGTGTGCGCAAGGGATTGCCCGAGGTCAGCGTTCGCGCCGGTAGTGCATGGCAACCGCGCCGTTGCGGAGCGGCTTCGCCGAGACCAGCTCGAGCCGTCGCGTACCGGGCAGCCCGCCCTGGTACAGGGTCGGGCCGTGGCCAGCGATCCGGGGATGGACGAGGAGCTGGTACTCGTCGATCAGATCCAGCCGGTCCAGCTCGGTCGCGAGTTTGCCGCTGCCGAGGAGCACGCCCGCCGGCGTCGCGTCCTTGAGCCTCTGCACGCCCGTGCGCAGGTCGCCGGCGATGTGGTGGCTGTTGGTCCACGAAAAATCGTTTCGCGTCGACGACACCACGTATTTCGGCTTGGCCTCCAGCCTGACCGCCCACTCGCGTATCGCCGGCGGCGCCTCCACGTCGCCGCGGGCGACCGCCGGCCAGTAGCTCTCCATCATCTCGTAGGTGACGCGACCCCACAGCATCGCCCCGCCCTCGTCCATGAGGCGGGTGAAGAACGCGTGCGTCTCGTCGTCAGCGATCCCTTCCTGGTGGTCGACGCAGCCGTCCAGGGTGACGTTTATGCTGAAGGTCATCAGTCCCATGCGGCGAGCCTATGCCATTCGCCGGAAAAGACGCAGGGCCGTGGCTCGCGGTTGATGTTCAACTTCCGCTATGGGTCGCAAGCGGCCCTACCGCGTCCGACCGAACCGGACCCATCGGGTCACGGCCGCAAAGCACCGCTTCGGGTCGCGGGCCGAACGGCCCACCAGCACGCCCGCGAAGGCTGCCCCAGGTTCAACGGCGATCTTGACGCGATAGGAAAAATGTCATATAAATCGAGGTTTGTTGGGAGCCCCGCCGATGCACCCAGCCGACCCCGCCATGCCACAGGAGGCCTCCCGCACGCTGCGGGCCGCCCCACCGCCTTGGCTGTCCCGCGCCGCTCCCGCCGCGTCCCACCTCGCCGGTTTGTCCGGGAACCGCGGCCAACGCGCCGCAGCCCCCGCCTGCTTCCGCGCCGTGCCGGGGCGACTGCCCGACCCCGACCCCGCCGCTTTGTCCGAAAGCCGCATCCCGGCACGCCCGGGGCAGTTTGTCCGAAAATCGCAAAGCCGCCCCGGCATGGACCGCCGCCCCGGCCTTCGCCATGCTCCCCGCCCCATCCCCAGCCCTACGGGACGCATCATGCCCACACGCCAAGGCGCCATCGCCCGCGCCGCCGCCCGCTTCGACGACGGCTCCTACAAGGCCCTGCTGACCAGGCTGGTCGAGATCCCCTCCACCGCGCAGGAGCCCGCCTTCGCGCCGGAACTGCACCGCTACCTCGACCAGGCCATCCGCCCCTGGGTGGAGGAGATGGGCTTCGCCGTCACCATCCACCCCAACCCGCTGGACGGCTTCGGCCCGATCATGACCGCGGCGCGGATCGAGGACCCGGCCCTGCCGACCGTTCTCTTGTACGGCCACGGCGATACCGTGCGCGGCCTCGAGGACCAGTGGCGCCCCGGCCTGCTGCCCTGGACGGTGACCGAGGAGGGCGACCGCTGGTACGGCCGCGGCACCGCCGACAACAAGGGCCAGCACGCCATCAACCTGGCCGCCCTGGAGGCGGTGCTGGCGGAGCGCGGCGGCAAGCTCGGCTTCAACGTCAAGCTGCTGCTGGAGATGGCGGAGGAGCGGGGGTCGCGCGGCCTGCAGGAGTTCGCCGACCTCCACAAGGACACCCTCTCGGCCGACGTGCTGATCGCCTCGGACGGGCCGCGGGTGGAGCCCGGCCTGCCGACCATCGCGACTGGCAATCGCGGCATCTTCCAGTTCGACCTGGTGCTCAAGCTGCGGGACGGCGGGGTGCATTCCGGCCATTGGGGCGGGCTGACCACCGACCCCGCCATCCGCATGACCCACGCGCTGTCCGCCCTCATGGACCCGCGCGGCAGGATCCTGGTGCGGGACTGGCTCCCCCGCAACGGCGTCCCGGCCGAGGTGCGCGCCGCGCTCGCCGGCTGCCCGGTGGGAGCGGGCGATGGCGCGGCCTCCGCCACCATCGACCCGGACTGGGGCGAGCCCGGCCTGACCCCGGCCGAGAAGATCTATGGCTGGAACGGCTTCATCGTCCTGGCGATGGTCAGCGGCCAGCCGGAGAACCCGATGAACGCCGTGGCGCCCTCGGCCCGCGCCACCTGCCACATCCGCTACACCGCCGACACCGACCCGCTGACCTTCGAGGCATCGCTGCGCCGCCACCTGGACGAGCAGGGCTTCGCCGACATCGCCATCGAGAATGCCGGGGTGCGGATGGCCGCGGCGCGCACGGCGCCGAACCACCCCTGGGTGCGCTGGGCGCAGGACAGCATGCAGCGGACGCTGGACACGCGCGTGCAGGTCATCCCGAACAGCTCGGGCGGCCTGCCCGGCGACGTCTTCGCCGACCAGCTCGGCCTGCCGATGGTCTGGGTGCCGCACAGCTACAACGGCTGCAAGCAGCACGGCCCGGACGAGCACCTGCTGATGGGCCCGGCGCGGCAGGGGATGCTTGCCTTCGCCGGCCTGTGGTGGGACCTGGGCGAGGGCGGCACGCCGGGGCGTGCCTCGGGGGAGGGCGGCACGCTGCGGCGGCGCGGCGATCGGGCATGAGCCGTTACGAAACCTCACCGCAATGCGCTGCCGCTGTCATGCGGCGGTTACACGCGCGGCGCATCTCTTTCCCGCAAGGGCCGTTGGGCCCGGACAGGAGGACCAGCCGATGAAGACTTTCCGCATGGCGCTGCTCGGCACCGCGCTGCTGGCCGCCGCGCCGGCCCTGGCGCAGCCAGCCGCTCCCCCGGCCGGTGCCCCGGCACCGGGGGGCCCCGCTGCCGGCCCGCGTGCCGAACGCGGCCCGGGCGCGATGTTCAACCAGGTCGATGCCAACAAGGACGGCAAGGTGACCTGGGACGAGGCCTGGGTCTTCATCCAGCAGCGCTTCGCCGCTGCCGACCCGGACAAGGACGGCAGCCTGACCCAGAAGGAGATGGAGGCGGCGCGCCTCCGCCCCGGCCGTGCCGGGCCGGATGGCGGCCATATGGGCCCGCGCCACGCCCAGATGATCGGGATGATGTTCCGCGGCCTCGACGCCAACCGGGACGGCGTGGTGACGCTGGAGGAGATCCGCCCGATGGCGGAGGCCCGCTTCCGCGCCTTCGACGTCAACGGCGACGGCGTGGTGACGAAGGACGAACTGCCGGCGCCGCCGCCGCGCGGCGAGCGCCACCGGGACCGCGGCGGCCCGGCGCCGACCTGATCGCGCCTACACGTCACTGGCCTGGCGGAACGCCGCGATGCCATGCTGACCGCCCGGCCCAGGCTCCTGCCTGGGCCGGAGGGAGAGGCATGGATGACGGCAACGGCCACCGGCGATCAGGCGACACCCGACGCCATCATGCAGCTCGGCTTCGCCTTCTGGGGGTCGAAGGCGCTGCTGAGTGCTGTCGAGCTCGGCCTCTTCACCGAGCTGGCCCGGGGCGGCCCGCGCGATGCCGCGGGGCTCGCCGCCTGCCTCGGCCTGCATGCGCGCGGCGCGCGGGACTTCCTCGACGCGCTGGTCGCGCTCGGGATGCTGGAGCGGGAGGCGGGGCGTTACGCCAACACGCCGGCCACCGCGCTCTACCTCGACCGCGGCAGCCCTGGCTATCTCGGCGGCATGCTGGAGATGGCCAATGCCCGGCTGTACCCTTTCTGGGGCTCGCTGACCGAGGCGCTGCGCACCGGCGCGCCGCAGAACGAGGTGAAGCACGGCCGCGACCTGTTCGGCGCGCTCTATGGCGATCCGGAGCGGCTGCGGGGCTTCGCCGCGGCGATGACCGCGCTCAGCCTGGCGCCGGCACGGGCCATGGCCGCCGCCTTCCCCTGGGAGCGGCACCGCAGCTTCGTCGATATCGGCTGCGCCGAGGGCGGGCTGCCCGCGCAGATCGCGCGCGTCCATCCGCACCTGGCCGGCGGCGGCTTCGACCTGCCGGCGCTGCGCCCGCTGTTCGAGGCGCATGCCGCGGCGCAGGGCCTGGCCGGGCGGCTGGCCTTCCATGCCGGCGACTTCTTCGCCGACCCGCTGCCCCGCGCCGACGTGCTGGTGATGGGCCATGTCCTGCACGACTGGGACCTCGAGCGGAAGCTGCTGCTGATCGGCAAGGCGCATGCCGCGCTGCCGCCGGGCGGGGCGCTGATCGTCTACGAGACGCTGATCGACGACAACCGCCGGGCCAATGCCTTCGGCCTGCTGATGAGCCTCAACATGCTGATCGAGACGCCGGGCGGCTTCGACTTCACCGCGGCCGACTGCATCGGCTGGATGCGGCAGGCCGGCTTCCGGGAGGCCGCGGCGCATCCGCTCACCGGGGCGGACTCGATGGTGATCGGGCTGAAGTAGCCGCCTCCGGCCTGTCCCGCCGCGCCGGAATGCGGTGAAGTGGCGCGATGCCCGGGCGGAGGCCGAACCAATCGGCCCGCCGGGATCGAGGGAAGGAAACGCCGATGAGCCTGAACCGCCGCGCCGTGCTTGGCGCCAGCCTGCTGACCACCGCGGGCGCCACTCGTATCCTGCACGCCCAGACCCGCCGGCCGGAGGAGACGCTGCGGATCGGCCTGCTGCACGACATGTCCGGGCCCTACCGCGACATCGCCGGCCCGACCAGCGTGGTCTGCGCCCGCCAGGCGGTGCGGGAGTTCACCGCGCAGCACCCGGATGTCGGGGTCGAGCTGCTGGTCGCCGACCACCAGAACAAGTCCGACGTGGGCCTCGGGATAGCCCGGCAATGGTTTGACCGGGACAATGTCGACATGGTGCTCGGCGTCAGCAATTCGGCGCTGGCCATCGCGCTGAAGCCGGTGATCGAGTCCAAGGACAAGGCACATATCAACACCTCGGCCGCGACCTCGGCCCTCACCTCGGAATACTGCAGCGCCAATGCCATCCACTGGAGCTACGACACCTGGTGCCTGTCGCATGCGACGGGCGAGCCGCTGGTGAAGCTCGGCGCCGACAGCTGGTTCTTCATCACGCCGAACTACGCCTTCGGCCAGATGCTGCAGGCCGACACCACGCATTCGGTGGAGGGCGCCGGCGGCAAGGTGCTCGGCTCCGTCGCCTATCCCTTTCCGGAGACCACCGACTTCTCCGCCTTCCTGCTGAAGGCGCAGGCGAGCGGCGCGAAGGTCATCGCCTTCCTCGGCGCGGGGACCGATTTCGTCAATGCGGTGAAGCAGGCGCAGGAATTCGGCGTGATGAAGTCCGGCAAGCGCTTCGTCGGGCTGACCGGCTACATCAACAGCGTCATGGCGCTCGGCCTGCCCACCGCGCAGGGCCTGACCCAGACCGAGACCTTCTACTGGGACCTCAACCCGCGCACCCGCGCCTTCATGGACCGGGTGCGGGGCCAGCTGCCGCCGAACACCTTCCCCTGCCACAACCACGCCGGCGACTATGCCGGGCTGCTGCACTACCTGAAGGCCGCGGCCAAGATCGGGGTAGCGAAGGCCAAGGCCTCGGGCCGGGAGACGGTGGCGGCGATGCAGGCGATGCCGACCGACGACGACGCCTTCGGCGCCGGCACCATCCGCAAGGACGGGCGCAAGCTCCACCCGACCTACCTCTTCCTGGTGAAGCCCCCGGCCGAGAGCCGCGGCCCGGGCGATGTCTACAAGGTGCTGGCGGAGACCTCGGCGGAGAAGTCCTTCCGGCCGATCGCCGACGGCGCCTGTGCGATGGCCAAGGCTTGACTCAGGGCGCGGCCTCGAAACCCAGCCGGGTCCAGCACGCATCCGGCCGGGCCCGCGCGCCCGGCCGGCGATCGAGCCGCAGCAGCAGGCGCAGACCCGCCGCCGCGGCCAGCGCGATGGTCTCCTCGGCCGTCACCTCGAACATGCGCCGCCCGGCCGGCACCGGGCCGTGCCGCAGCGACAGCACCAGCCGCCCGCCAGGCCGCAGCAGCCGCGCCACCGGCGGCATGGCCCTATGCCTCTGTCCGGCATCGAGGTGCATCCAGACCGCGGTCAGCATCACCAGGTCGAAGTCCCCCGCCGGCAGCCCCGCCAGGTCGGGCAGGCTGTCCGCGACCCAGGCGATGCGGGGGGAGGGGTGCAGCGCCATCGCCGCCAGGCGCAGGGCGGCGGTCGGCTCCACCGCCACCACCGCATGGCCGAGGGCGGCGACGGCGGCCGCGTCGCGTCCGCTGCCGGCGCCGACATCCAGCACCCGGGCCGGAGCCGCCGGCAGCAGGGGCAGGACTTCGCGGTGCACCGCCGCGAAAGGAATCGCCTCGTATTGCCGGATCAGCGCCGCAGCTTCCGCTGCATAGCCTTCCGTGCCGCTCACTGGGCTTGCGGACATGGCTTTCCCCTCGCCAGCAGGGTTGCTCAGAAGGGGGAAGGATGGTGGGCGCGACAGGGATTGAACCTGTGACCCTTCGCGTGTGAAGCGAATGCTCTACCGCTGAGCTACGCGCCCGGCCTGCGGGAGGCGGGGAAATACGGAAAGCCTTCCGAGGTGTCAAGCGCCGGGTCGCCGCGCTTGCTGCGCCCGGGCGGCGGCCCATATCGACCCCATGCCAATGTCCCGGCTGCTCCCGACCGCCGCCTGCGCCGCTGCCCTCCTCGGCGCGCTGCCGGCGCGCGCCGAGACGCTGCTCGCCCGCTACGAGGTCCGTGCGGCCGGCATCCAGGTGATGGAGATCGAGGCGGCGTTCGACCTCAGCGGGCCACGATACCGGCTGCGCGCCCGCATCCGCACCACCGGCGTCATCAATGTCCTTGGCCGCGGCGACCAGGTGACCAGCACCGAGGGCGCCTGGCGCGGCTCCGACCCGGTTCCCGCCCGCTACCGGGTCGAGGGAATCTGGCGCGGCACGAAGCGGGCGGTGGCGCTGGACTGGCCGAGCCCGGGGCAGCCCGTGCTGGGGGTGCTGGAGCCGCCGGTCGAGGCGGACCGCCAGCCGGTGCCGGAAACGCTTCGCCGCGACACCATGGACGCGCTCTCGGCGCTGGCGAAGCTGACCCGCACCGTGGCGGCGACCGGCCGGTGCGATGCCACCGCAGCGGTCTATGACGGCCGCCGCCGGGCCGACTACACCGCGCAGACCGAGGGCATGCAGGTGCTGCCAACGGAGGGCGCCTTCGGCGGGGAGGCGCTGCGCTGCGGCTTCGAGAGCCGGCTGCTGGCCGGCTGGCGCAGCGACCGGGAGGCGGAATGGGCGAAGAAGCCGCAGCCCGCCACCGCCTGGCTCGGCCGGCCCTTGCCGGGCCACCAAGCGATCCCGGTCAGGATCGAGGTGCCGAGCCGCTGGCTCGGGACCATCCGCGTGGTGCTGCAGTCGGTCGAGCCGCTGCACTCAGGCCAGGAGGTCGCGCAGCAGCGGTAGCAGCGCGGCCGGCGTGGCGGCGGTGGCGGCGGCGCCCTCGGCCATGGCCAGGCTGCCGTAGCCCCAGCCGGCGAAGAGGCAGGGCAGCCCGGCGCCCCGGGCCGCGGCCACGTCGTTCCGGTGGTCGCCGATCATCGCCGCCCGGGCCGGGTCGCCGCCGGCCTCGGCGATGGTGCCGAGCAGGTGGCCCGGGTCCGGCTTGCGCACGGGGAAGCTGTCGCCGCCGCCGACCGCGGCGAAGCGGCCGGCCAGGCCGAGCGCCCCGAGCAGCGCCGCGGTCGCCGCCGCCGGCTTGTTGGTGCAGACCGCGAGCGCCCAGCCATCCGCCGCCAGCCCGTCGAGCGCCGCGGCGATGCCGGGGAAGAGCGCCGTCGCCTCCGCCGCGCGGGCGGTATAGTCGGCGGTGAAGCCGGCCAGCAGGGGCTCGGAGAAGGGGATCCCGCGCGCCGCGGCGGCCCGTTCGACCAGCACGCGGACGCCATCGCCGATCATCGCGGTGACCTCCGGCCGGGTGAAGCCGGGCCGGCCCTGGCCCGCCATCAGGCGGTCGAGGGCGGCGTGGATATCCGGCGCGCTGTCGACCAGCGTGCCATCGAGGTCAAAGACGGCGAGGCGGGGCATGGCCCGGCCTAGCCCGCGCCGCCGCAATCTGCAATGCGCGGCGCGGCCCGCGGATGGCGTGGCGCTTGCCTTCCGGGGGTCAGGCCGGTCACAACCGGCGTGCGAAGTTGCCGCCGCCGGGTCCATCCTCCCGCGCCGCGCCCGAAGTCGGAGATGCCATGCCCGCCGCAGCCATCATCCTCGCCGCCGGTCTCGGCACGCGCATGCGGAGCGCGCTGCCCAAGGCGATGCATCCGGTCGCCGGGCGGCCGATGATCAATCATCTGGTCAGTGCCTGCGAGCAGGTTTTCGAC
>NZ_SMSJ01000087.1 GCF_004355005.1 Dankookia rubra | reverse complement strand
AACCGTGACGGGCATGGCCTCCGGACGCGGCTGGATTTGAGTGTCGCAGCCAAATTCTACGTCCGCACAACCGCTTGCGCCATGCCCGTCAGCCCTCGCGCATAATCCGGGTTAAGTTCCGTATTTTGGCGCGGCATGCCGAAGCACTCCTGGATGCGACATCTTGGGCGAGCGTCAGGAGCCCGGCGCGTAGCGCGCGGACTGTAGGAGTAATAGACAGCCCTGCCACGCGAGCTCATTTCAGGTTCAGAGTTTAAGCGTGATGCCGCTAGGAGCCCTAGCGGCCGTGGTGGGCGAGAACCCAAAGCGTTACCTCGCACGAAGTCGCAGAGGGTACTCAAGCCTTGCCGAATGAACCCGGAAACAGCCGCTCCTGTCCTCGACGTGCCATCCAGTAGCAAGAACAAGATGCCGCTTCCAATCGAGCCTGGTCGGCTACGGCGATATGGCCACGCGTGTGACGGATCAATCCCGCCTGACGCAAACCGACCAGCACCTGGTTCAGAGTGGGACGGCGAGCACCTAGCATCGCTGCCAAGACCTCCTGGGTAATCGGGACGCCTGACCCGACCCGGTCGGCTGCCGAGAGCAGCCAGCGAGCGGTACGCTGCTCCAAAGGGTGGGCGGCGTTGCAAGCCGCAGCGCAGCTAGCCTGGAGCAGTGCGGCGCACGCACAGCGCGTCAGCACACCGTGCAGGTTGTGGCTGTTGCGGGCCCATCGGGAGAGTGGAGCGGCTTCGACGCGATGCCCATGGCCGTGCACCTGGACCACGGCACGAACACTGGTCACGGTGTCGCCGAGCAACGCGTGCAGCCCGACCACACCCTCGCGCCCGACAAGGCCCACCTCAACGCTATTTTCGCCGGCGATGTCGATGATGAGCGACACCAGACCAGCGGCTGGGAAAATAACGTACCTGACTTCATCGCCAGGGGCGAACAACGTCGCGCCTGCGAGCAATTCGACCGGCTCAGCCACGCCTTGGACGAGAGCTCTCTCTGTACGGCTCAAGGCCGCCAGGAAGCGGTTGCTGCTGGCATCCGGCGCGGACCGCGAGAACATAATGACCATCGTCCCGACGCCCTCTTGCTGTGGCCCTTCTCGCAGCAAATCAGGGCGTGCCGTGACCGGCAACCCAGCCGGGGCGGAAGCCTGGTTTTCCTGAAAGACGTTTATTCAAAAAAAGCGCGGTGCGCGTCTGGGTCAATTGGTGATATGCGCAGCTTCAAATGCCAAAAGGCGCGAAAAAGCCCTAGTTCAACGGCCAGAAAGCTCCGCCTAACACCCAAACTTCAGCGGCGAGCTGCAGGGCTGGCCAGGCGTCTGTGGGCCGATGGTGCCTTGCTCTTGACCGCTGGGATGTTGCCCTGGCCTGTGGTGGACAGTGGGTTACCTCGCCGGTCAGCCCCCGATCAGCCCAGGTGTTGTTTATCACTGGGCGACAACGCCGACGGTGAACGGCAGGCGGATGCGGCATGCGACACCTTCGCGCGCGAAGTCGAGCCGGACCTCGGCGCCGAACTCCTGGGCCAAGGCCTGCTCGACCAGGCGCGAGCCAAAGCCGCGGCTTTCAGGCGGATGCACCGGGGGTCCGCCGCGCTCGCGCCAGGTGATGTCGACCACGGCCGCATTGTGGTCGGTCCGGTCGACGGTCCAGCGGATCTCCACTTCGCCTTCTGAGCCGGAGAGCGCCCCGTACTTGGTCGCGTTGGTCGCAAGCTCATGAAAGGCGAGGTTGAGGGACAGGGCGGCAGCAGGCGTCAGCAGGAGAGGTAAGCCGTCTATAGTGACCCGCTCCGCCTCATTTCCAGCAATGTATGGGTCCATGGTTCGCTCGACGATCTCGCGTAACGAGGCTCCCTCCCAGCCACCCCGCATCAGCAGGTCGTGGGATCGGGCGAGCGCCGCGAGCCGCGCCCCGAATGTCCGGCGGAAGGCGTCCGGCGTCGCGGCATGGCGCTGCGTCTGCACGGCGACCGTCTGGACCACAGTGAGCGTGTTCTTGATCCGGTGGGTCATCTCCTCGAGCTGCACTCTGCGCCGCTCCTCCTCGGCACGCGGCGCGGTACGGTCGCGGAGGATCTTCAAGAAACCCTGCAGCTGTCCTTCCTCGTCGCGGAGCGGCATCATGGCGCCATTGACAAAGAACCGGGTGCCGTCCGCCCGTACGTGCCACCGGTCGTCTTCGGCGCGGCCGTGCGCGCCAGCCTGGCGCATCTCGAGCTCGGGCAGCCCGGCGGCGCGGTCGTCAGGGATGAACATAGTGTCGGTGGTGCGGCCGAGGACCTCGGCTTCCGACTGCCCAAACAGTTGCTCGGCGCCGGGATTCCAGCTGGTCACCCGGCCTTCCTGGTCGATGGTGAAGATCGCATAGTCGGTCGCGCTTTCGATGATCATGCGCAAGCGGCGCTCACTCCCACGCAGCGCCGCATTGGTCGCCGCCAGCTCGGCTGTCCGCTCCGCTACTTCCTGCTCGAGCCGCTCGTTGGCTTGAGCGAGTGCAACGTTGGCCTCGGCTAGTTGCTCGCCGGTGACCTGCAACTCTTCAAGCGCGACCCGCAACTCTTCTTCCGCGACTTGCGAACCCAGGCGCCGTTTCGACAGCTCTGAAACGGCGGCTTCGAACCGTTGCCGCACCACGTTGGCAACTGCATCCCTGCGCGTATGTCGGGCCCGCTCTTCAGCCAGCACTGCCCGCATGGCCCGGAGCTCGGCGACGACCGCGTCGCGCTCAAGGGTGAGAACCGCCGTCTCTTCGCGCGCATCCTCGGCCGCGACAGTGGCCTGTTCGAGTTCGTCATCGCGGAGATCGCCGCCGCGCCTTTGGGCTTGGCCGGCGGGCAAACCAGGATCCTGCGGCATGGCGTGTGCTCCCGGGCAATGGTACCCAAGCGACGTCCCAGGCATAAGGCTCTCACCGAAGCGTTGAATGCCTCACAGTTGCGTGCTTCTATTCTATCCGCGGCTCCGGATTGGAAGACCGGTGTACCGGCCGGACGTAGCCCAGCGCTGTGGTGCGGGGTAACAAGCCTGCCCATGCGGTCGCTTCCAAGGCTTCAACCGTTCGATGAATGGGAAATACAAACCGCATCCCAGGCCGGCACGATCGGCCTAGCGGGATCGCTTGTGTGCGTGCCAGCGCACGCCAGTGGCTCCCCCCCAGTCTCAAGTTTCCGTGTGAACCATGGCGTGCAGCTGTGATGAACCGTTCGCATCGCATGAGCCAGGACGGGAACCGACCGACGGCCGTGGTAATCGGCGCCTCCGCAGGTGGGGTCGAGGCGCTGCAGGCGCTTGTCGCCCAACTGCCGCATAAGTTCGGTGCCGCCCTGCTTGTCGTGTTGCACATCGGCACTCGGCGCAGCGCGCTCCCCGAAATCCTTACCCGGGCGGGGCGGCTACCCGCCGCCTGGGCTGTCGATGGCGAGCCGATCCGACCGGGAAGGATCCATGTCGCGCCCCCTGATCGCCACCTGCTGATCGCACCAGACGGCGTGTGCCTGTCTCTATCCCGCGGCCCCGCCGAGAACCGCACCCGCCCTGCCGTCGATCCATTGTTCCGCTCGGCCGCTTCCGCCTTTGGCCCGCGGGTGGCGGGCGTGGTGCTCTCAGGCGCGCTCGCCGACGGCACCGCCGGCTTGGCTGAAATCGCGCGCTGTGGCGGTATCACGGTGGTGCAGGAGCCGAATGAAGCGGCGTACCCGAGTATGCCGCTCAGCGCCCTGCGGCACGTTTCGGTGCGCTACCGCCTGCCAGTGACTGGCATCGCAGACTTACTGATACGCCTGTGCGACACCGCGCGGTCCGTAATGCCGGTAGACCTCAGAAGCACGAGCGCGGTTCCCGCGCCGCAACGGGAGGGGAATACACCGATGGAAGGTGAGCACACGCTGAAACGGCCCACCGCCCTGACCTGCCCGACTTGCGGCGGGGCTGTCGAGCAGTCCTCGGTGGACAGCCTACCCTACTTCGAGTGCCACACCGGCCACCGCTTCGCGGCCCCTGACATGGGCGAGGCACAGTTCGAGCAAATGGAGCAAGCGCTGGAGGTGGCACTTCGGGTGCTGAACGAGCGGACCGAGCTGTGCCGGCGCCTTGCCGAGGCGGCGCGTGGCCGCGGGCAGGTGCTGTCTGCCGGGCGCTGGGACGCGGCGGTCAGAGAGGCGGAGCAGCGAGCGAAGGTAATGCGAACATTCATCGAGCAAGGGTGGGAGCGGCCCATCGATGACGAGGACGAAGGTGGCTTAGCCGGCACACCGGGTGTGGGCTGACCTGCTGTGTCCGGTAGCGCCTCAAGAATGGGCTCGCCTTTACCTCCGCCGGCTCCGCACGCGCCGTGGGGCCGGACGGAGGGCTGCCACCGGGTGTTTTCCCGGCATTCCCTGGTGCACACCGCCGGGCCTGCTATGCGACGGTGCAGCATGGCGTGGATAGACAATGACCGGCACTGAAGGCCCGGACCCCGACTTCGAGACCCTGCTCCGCTTCGTTCAGGAGCACCGCGGAGTAGACTTCCGCGGCTACAAGCGGGCCAGCCTGCACCGGCGCATCACCAAGCGGATGGAGGCGGTGGGCGCCGAGGGCTTCGCGGCCTACCACGCCCTGCTGGAGGCGAACCCGGAGGAGTTCGCTGCCATGCTCGACACGGTGCTGATCAACGTCTCCTCCTTCTTTCGCGACCGGGAGGCTTGGGAGGTGCTGCGGCGGGAGGTGGTGCCGCGCATCGTCGCGCGACACCGAGAGGGTGGCAGAGGCATCCGCATCTGGAGTGCCGGCTGCGCCACCGGCCAGGAACCCTACAGCCTGGCCATGCTCTTCGCCGAAGCTATGGGCGGCGCCGAAGCATTTTGTCGCGCCGTAAAGATCTACGCCACGGATCTCGACGAAGCGGCGCTGCAGAGCGCGCGTCACGCCATCTACACTGACACCGAGGTGGAGGGCGTAGCACCCGAGCTGCTGGAGCGTTACTTCGAGAGGAACAACGATCGATACACCCTGCAGCGGGACCTGCGGCGGTGCGTGATCTTTGGCCGTCACAACATCATCCACGATGCGCCGATCAGTCATGTCGACCTAATCCTTTGCCGCAATCTGATGATTTACCTGGAGGCCGCCACACAGGAGGCAGTGCTGCCGCGGCTGCACTACGCACTCCGCGAGGGCGGCTATCTCTGCCTCGGCAAGGCCGAAACCCAACTCGCCCGCTCTAGGCTGTTCGAGCCGGTGGACGTGAAGCACCGCGTCTTCCGCAAGGTCACGGAGGGCCGGCACCGCACCCCCGGCGGCAGCCTCGCTTTCACCCGCGGTTCCGACGCCGAGCAAGCGTTGTCGCCCCAGGCCAGGCTGCAGGAAGCCATCGTCGACGGCACCGCTGTGGCTTACCTCGCAGTAGGTCTGGACGGTCATTTGACCTTCGCCAACCCTGCAGCCAAGCGGCTTTTGGGGCTGGGCGAGGCCGATCTCGGCCGGCTGTTTCAGGACCTGCCGATCTCCTACCGGCCTGTGGAGCTGCGTGGCCGCATCGAGGAGGCGCAGCGCCTGGGCCGCGCCGTGCGGCTGGAACACCAGGAGTTCCTCCGGTTACCAGCTGACCCGGTCCGCTTCACCATCGAGGTGACGCCGCTTTTCGGCCCCGACGGGCAGCCGTTCGCGACCCTGCTCGCCTTTACCGATACCACCCGTGCCCATCAGCTCGGCCAGGAGCTGCAGGCCGTGCAGGAGGGTCTTGAGACCCACGTCGAGGAGCTCCAGTCCTCGAATGAGGAGCTCGAGACCACCAATGAGGAGCTCCAGTCCACCCGCGAGGAGCTGGAGACCACCAACGAGGAGCTGCAAAGCACCAACGAGGAGTTGGAAACTTCCAATGAGGAACTCCGCTCCGCCAATGACGAGCTGGAAGCAGCCAACGACGAGCTGCGGCGCCAGTCTGAGGTGGCCATCGAGTTCCGCCACCACGCCGAGGCAGTGCTGCGCAGCATGGACCTGGGGGTCGTGGTGTTGGACCGGGACCTCAGGGTTCGCTCTTGGAACCGCTGGTGCGAGAACGCTTGGGGGTTAAGAGCTGAGGAGGCGGTCGGGGAGGAATTCCTCCTCCTCGACATTGGCTTTCCGGTGCAACGGCTGCGCGCCGATCTGCACCGCATTCTCGCTGCCGAGACACCGCAGACGGCGCCGGAGTTGGAGGCGGTGGACCGCCGTGGCCGTCGGGTTCGCGTTCGTGCCCGCATCCTGCCGCTGCTGCGCGAGGCCAGGGCCCCAGAGGGAGTGGTGCTGGTCATGGAGGACGTAACCGAGGCGGCGCGCAACGAGGATCACCTCCGCCACCTCGGCCGCGTCATTGGGCAGTCGCTGAACGAGGTCTACTTCCTCGATCCAGAGACGCTGTGCTTCACCCTGGTCAATCGTGGCGCCGAGGAGAAGCTCGGCTACCCTCTCGCAGAGCTTCGGCGAATGCCGATCACCGACCTCATGCCAGGCGTGCGACCCGAGGCAGTGCGCGCCTTGGTGGCGCCATTGCTGACAGGCGAGCGTCGGGAGGTGGTGTTCGAGACCGTATTACGTGCCGCGACCGGGCGTGAGTATCCGGCGGAGATTTGCCTACAGCACATCGTCGACGAGCAGCCGCCGATCTTGCTCGCCATCGTGCACGACACTTCCGAGCGTCGATGTCTGACCGCCGTCGGCTGAGGAACCGTGGCCCAGCTCCCTCGGGCGGGGAAGCCACTATGCGTCGGACCCCGGGGTGGCGCGCAGCTTCTCGATCGCGCCGCTGATCAGGGCGGCGGCTTGCTCGGCTTCTTCGGCCGCATGCTGCCAGCGGGCGGCAGCGTGCTGCAAGCCGCGTTCTCGGGCACTCGCCTCCATGCGTCGGAACAGCACCGTGCGATCCCGGTGGGTGCGCACCGCGACGGCCAACGCATGCTCCAGTGCTTCGGCCTGGGCCGCGGCCAGCGACTCCGGCGCAAAGGCATGGCCGATCTGACAGCGAAAGCGGGGGACCTTGCCGTCCCGGATCTCATTTAGCACGCCGCCGCAATCGGGACAGCCGAGCGGCGAGGGTGTGCCTACGGTGCCGATTTCCTCAACCATGGCCGCCAACTCCTGCTCGGCAATCCGCACCTCAGCGCGCATTTCGGAGGGGACGGTTATAGCCTCACCGGCCGGGCGCCGTGCCAGCTGGCCGAGCAGAACCGCCATGTCTGCCAGCGCGACGCTGTGATCCGGGCTGTCTCCCAGCAGGGCATTGCGTGGCATGTCCGGCCAGAGTGCGTCGCCCGGGTTTTGCACCACGCTGATCCCGCCGCATCGTTTGATGGCGACCAACCCGGCAGTGCCGTCATCAAGCGTGCCGCTCAGCACCACTCCCACCACGCGGGGACCACAGGCCACGGCCGCCGAGCGGAACAGCGCGTCCGCTGCGGGGCGGGTCCGGTTCTCGTAGGGACCCCGCCGGAGCAGGAGATCCTGCCCGTTTGCCGCCACCAGCAGATGGCGGTCGGGCGGTGCAACATAGATCCGGCCCCGGCGGAACGGCTCCCCGTCCACTGCGTGAGCCGCGGGCAGGGGTCCACAGCGACCGAGTAGGTCTGGTAGAACACTCCGAGCAGAAGGAGCCACATGCTGCACGATCAATACCGCCGCCGGCAGATCAGTGGTCAGCCCGGCGCAGAGTCGTTGTAGCGCCTCCACGCCCCCGGCCGAAGCTCCTATGGCGATGACGTCGTGTCCTGGCTTAGCCATACTTGCCTCAGCGCTCTGGATGGGCGTGGCCCAAGCGCTATCATGTGCCATCGGAACGGATGCCGAAAAGCTAAAGATGCCTCGGTAGCCTTGGTTAGCCGGTAGAAGTACAGCTTACCACCTGCCGGGCGTTCATACTTGGATCCTTTGAGGGAAAACCGAGCTTTATGTGGCTAGGCACCACGTAACGAGACCGTGTTGCGAGGCGAGGACAGCGGGCCATGTCGGATTGGGCAAATGGCGACAAGCGGCGGGCCGCGTCAGAGGACGCCGAGGAATGGCGATGCCGAGGTGAGGACCGGCGACGCCAGAGCGAGGAGCAACGCGAGGCGGCCGAGGAGCGCCGGGAGGTAGCGGCGACGAGGCAGGCCGGCGCGGAAGCCGAGCGGGCCATCGCCGAAGATCAGCGCCAGATCAATGAGGAGCTGCGCGCCACGGCCGAGGAGGCTCGCACCGCCGCCGAGATAGCCAGGGCAGCGGCAGCCGAGGCTGTCGCCGCACGCGAGGAAACGCGCAAGCTGGCCGAGGAGGTGCGGCAGCTGACCGAGCAGTTGCGGGCCAGGGATGCAGAACAGCGCGGCGCCGCTGACGAACAGCGACAGGTCCACGAGGCAATGCGGAGAACAGCAACGCCAGACGGCTTTCCGACCGAGGGCGTAGATGGCTGACATCCCATCATAGGGAAACTCTGCGTCGGCGCCATCTACGCCTGCGCCGTTAGGCCATCTTAACCCTTGCGCGTTCGGTCACGCCGCAGGCGAGGAACGCCCGCCCTTGCGGTAGCGAAGGTTCAGCCGGTCTTGCGCCCTCCACCCCGTGTCGCCGACCGGCTCGGCCCCATCCACGTCCCGCACTGGTGCTGTGGGCTTCTCGCTGACCCGGCAACTGTTAGTGCATCGCGTTTAGAAGGCCATCCAATGGGGCGTCCACGTCACAGCGCAGGCCCGCGCGATCGAACAACAAACGCGCCCTGCCATTTATTCCATGGGCCAAGCCGCGCTCGACCAACCGCGAACCGAAGCCAAGGCGCGGCGCCGAAGGCACCAACGGCCCGCCCTCCTCGAGCCACCGGAGCCGCAGCCATCGGATTCCATCCTCCAACTCGACCGACCAGCGAAGCTGGACACGACCGCCGGGCGAAGACAGGGCACCGTGCCTGGCTGCGTTTGTCGCTAGCTCATGCAGAGCCATCCCCAGGACCAGCGCAGCACCGGACCGAAGCCGTACCTCTGGACCGGCAATGTCGATGCGGCCAGCAATGCTGCCACGACGGAACATCAACTGCCCTTCGGCGAGTTCCTGGAGCGCTGCGCCCTCCCAATACCCGCGCGCGAGAAGGATGTTCACTCGGGATAGAGCGAGCAACCGGTCCCCGAAAGCGTCCCGGATCTCTGCGACACTTCTCTGCCCGTCTCGGAATGTCTGGGCAGCGACCGACTGCACCGCAGAGAGCGAGTTGTTGACCCGGTGATTGAGCTCATTGAGCATCCGCACCTGGCGCTCCTCGGCACGCCTGCGCTCCGTGACGTCGCGCTGCGCTGCGATCCAATGCACGATGCGCCCGCCATCGAGAACGGGAGTTATGAGCCACTCGACCGGGTACTCGGTGCCATCCTTGCGGTAGTTGATGGTTTCGCCTTGGAAGCTCTGGCCCGCACGGAGGGCCATACGAAGGCGGTCTAGCACGGCGCGGTCCGTGTTTGGTCCCTGCAGAAAGCGGGGAGACCGTCCCACGGCTTCATGCACGGCGTAACCGGTCATACGCTCGAAACCGGGATTGACGTACTCGATCAACGGTCCCGATCGATCGAGATCAGGACCTGTGACGATGATGGCCTCGCCAATGACCTCAACGACCGAGCGCAAAAGCGCGAGTTCGTGCTTGTCTCCCCACCCCTTCATAACCTGGGAAGATTCGCTGCCTTCAGGCCCGTCGTCGTCTCCGACCTTATCCGTCATGCGAGCCCTGTCCGGGTCGTAGCTCTGTGCGCGCTGCGGCAGGACCCGTCGGCAACCGAACCCGGCAAGGCCTCCCGAGTTTCTGGGTGCTGTCAGCATCGTGGGCTGGCACTGTCACGTGATGGGACGGGACCGGTTGTGGATCGTCAATCGGCGTTGGACCTGGACCCCAAGTCAGCGTCCAGTCGAAACGTACCGTCGCTCCTAGCGGGCGAAGTCAGTAATCATCCTGGGAATATCCGCTTGGATGAAGCGGGGCGAACCACCAGGCCGCGGTCTCGTTTTAGTTTTGCAATGATATTGCGGGCGTCACGCCCCAGGAAGGGACAATGGCCGGTTACCGGTCAAATCGCTGGCTGCTGTGGTTAGGCACGCCGCTGCTGGTGGTGGCATTGCTGGTCGCGTTCTGGTCATGGGACTGGTTCATCCCCTTGGCCGAAGCCAGGGCGAGCGCCGCTGTCGGGCGCCCGGTGCGCATTGAACACCTCCACGTAAAGCTGGGCCGAGTGTCCACCGTGACTGTGGAGGGGCTGCGCGTCGGCAACCCGTCCGGCTTTCCAGACGACCCGCCTTTCGCGGAAGTCGGGCGCGCCACGGCGCAGGTGGACGTCGGCGCCTTCCTGCGTTCGCGCGAGGTGGTGATACCGTCCGTCGAGCTGGACCGGCCGGTGGTCAATATGATCGGCCGCGACGACGGCAGCCGCAACTACGAATTCGACTTTGCCGCGCCCGCGGGCGAGGGTGTCCAAGCGAGCAAGGCAGCCGGGCCGCGCATCGGCGCGCTCCGCATCAAGGACGGCAAGGCACGGGTCGCTATCGCGTGGCTGCGCTCGGACTTCGAGGTGGACGTAAAGACGCAGGACCGGGATGGCCAGGAGCCCGCCTTGGTCGCCGAAGCGCACGGCACCTACGCCGGCCAGCCGATCGAGGCACAGATGACCGGCGGGGCCATCCTGAACCTCCGCGACGAAAAGGAGCCCTGGCCGGTCGACCTGCGCCTGCGCAATGGAGATACCACATTCGCCCTGAAGGGTACGCTGCGCGAGCCGCTGAAGTTGCGCGGCGCCGACCTGCGAGTGGAGTTCGCTGGAAAGGACATGGCGGACCTGGTGCCGCTCACCGGCGTGCCCTTTCCGAAGACCCCGCCGTTCAGGCTCGAAGGCAAGGCGGACTACGCGGAAGGCCGGGTGCGGCTGATCGACGCGGAGGGGAACGTTGGGCGCAGCGACATCGGCGGCAGCCTCACCGTCTCCACCGCTGGCAGCCGACCGGATGTCACCGCCGACCTGCGCTCGCGCAGCGTGGACCTCGCGGATCTCGGCGGCCTCATCGGCGCCGAGCCCGGGCACGCCGACACGCCGGGGCAGACGCCACAACAGCGCGCTGCCCAGGCCCGCGCGGAGGCGAGCTCGAAGCTGCTTCCAACTACCCCTGTCAACATGCCGCGTCTGACCGCGGCAAACGTGCACCTCCGCTACCGGGCAGAGCGCATCAAAGGGCAGGGGATCCCCTTCGACAGCCTGAGCGCGCAGACCGACATCGTGGATGGCATCGTGACCCTCCATCCAGTGTCCTTCGGCATCGGGCAGGGACGGTTGACTGTTGCCGGCACGCTGACGCCCCAGGAAGGTGACGGCTTGCGCGCCAAGATCGACGTAGAGCTGCGCCGGGCTGACCTGTCACGCCTGCTCGGCGCCGCGGGGGCGGGCGGGGCCGGCACCCTGGGCGGGGTCGCCCGCGTAGAGGGCAGCGGCAGGTCCCTGTCCGAGATCCTCGGGCGCGGCAACGGCGAGGCCACGGTGGTCACAGTGGGAGGCAACATCAGCTCATTCCTGGTGGACCTGTCCGGCCTGCAGTTCGGCAATGCCCTCCTGTCCGCGCTCGGCATTCCCGCCCGCGAGGGGATCGAGTGCCTGATCGGGGACTTCGCCCTGCAACGCGGCACGCTCCGGAGCCGCACTCTGCTGCTCGACACCGAGGCCCACATCGTGATGGGCGGCGGCACGCTCGACTTCGGGCGCGAGCAACTCGACCTCCGGCTGCGCACGGAGGCCAAGCGGCCGACCATCGCGGCCTTGCCGACGCCGATCCGGATCGGGGGGACCCTGAAGAGCCCGGCCATACAACCGGAGCTGGGGGAGGCGGCGGCGCGGGCGGGTGCGGCCGTGGGGCTCGGCCTGTTGTTCCCGCCGTTAGCCTTGCTGCCGACGATCCAACTCGGGGTGAGCGAAAACAACCAATGCGAAGCGCTGCAAGCGGCGGGCGAGCGGCGGCGCCAGCAGCAGCTGGCGCCAGAAGGCGCCAGGCAGCGCTAGAACTGTCGCCCGTAGCCGAGGTCGCGCAGCGCCTGGCGCGGCGAGGGGCATTGCCAAGTTGGCGGCCTCTGGCCGGAACGGCGTGGCTGGGCGAAGCTGGCGGGATGCCACCCGACCGCGCAATCTACCCCGGCTTTCGCTTTCCGGCCGAGATCATCAGCCACGCCGTTTGGCTGTATCACGTCTTCAGCCTGAGCCTGCGCGACGTCGAGCTGATCCTGGCCGAGCGGGGCATCACCGTGACGCACGAGAGCATACGGCAGTGGGGCTTGCGGTTCGGGGCCGACTTCGCCCGCAAGCTGCGCCGTCGCAGGCCGAAGCCGGGCGATACCTGGCACCTTGATGAGGTGTTCCTGCGTATCAACGGCGTGCTGCACTACCTCTGGCGCGCGGTGGACCAGCATGGCGTCGTGCTCGACATCCTGATCCAGGACCGGCGGAATGCGAGCGCGGCCAAACGCTTCTTCAAGCGCCTGCTGGCCGGGCTGAAGTACAAGCCGAAGCGCATCGTCACCGACGGCCTGCGCAGCTATGGCGCGGCAAGGCGCGAGATCCTGCCCGACGTGCGGCACCGGACCAGCCGCTATCTCAACAACAGAGCCGAAAACTCGCACCGGCCAACGCGGCGCCGGGAGCGCCAGATGCAGCGCTTCAAGTCGCCCGAGCACGCCCAGCGGTTCCTGTCATCGCACGCCATAATCTACGGCCATTTCAGGCCGCGACGACACCTGATGACCGCCGACCAGTACCGCCGCACCCGCGCCAAGGCGTTCCGGGTCCGGCGGCAGGAGACTTGCGTCCAGCTGCCGGCGTGAACGCTAGGGCCACCATACCCGCGTTCAAACGCGCCGCGTACGTGAACAACTTGGCAATGCCCGTCCGTGACGTTCCATCCATCGGGCGTCGCCTGCCATCGCCTATCGGCGATCCAGTCTTCGATCGCGCCGCCGCCAGGCCAGCGCCGGAGCAGGTCGCGGGCATCAGCCTCAGTCATCTTCGGTGCTGGCATCTGCACAGGGTATTGCCGAGGCGGCGATGGCGTCACGCCATCAGCCTCGCCAACGGCGCTGTCGATGCTGGCGGGATCGTCACGGCCGCCCTGGTCGGGTGCTGACAATCTTCATCGCCAGCGCCGCTCGAGGTGATCAACCCTCGCACCAGCGTGCATAGCTACAGTCGGTTCGAATCGGGATCTTTCCTGAGCGGGGCAAGCTAGGAGCGCTGGGGTCCTCATCTCTCTTAACGGCAGTCGGCACGCTGCCAGCCCCGCACCCCAACCGCCTCGCCGGGTACTCCGGCCCGCGTTTCCGGCCGCGGCTTAGTCCGGTCGCTGCGCTCACCGGGTCACAATCCACACCGCCCGCGACGGGTCGCGCATTATACAGTGCAATAAAGGGGGGCTGAGGTGAACAGCGAACGCCTAGCTTGGATTGTGACCAATTTGAACGAAGTGCTCGAAGTCAGCCTGGTACTAGGGACCTCCCTGTCACTCCTCATAGCCGCCACCATTGTTTGCCTGCAGCGCTGCCCCAGTCTCATCACGGAGAACGAGACGCTGCGCCGGCACGAAGCGGCACAACCTCAGGGCGTGACGGAGGTGACGAGGAAGTTGGTGGCCAGCTTGCCGGCGCACCAGCCAGGTCGCGCGAGTGGGGAGGGCTCATGGTCCACCCAGGTCCTCAGCTACCTCCAAAGCCATCCGGGCTTGGTCGGCGTCACAACGAATGCGCCGACGCTTCGCGCGCATCCTCGGTCGCAGGCAATGTTCACCACGAGCGCCGCCGCAGGTGATCGGGTCTCGCCTCGCTGTGCGTAGCTAAGGCCGTTAGGTACGCAGAACGTTGATCTGGAGGTACCCGCGGGGGCCTCCTCTTCTCCGCGGCGCCGCCGGCGCGAAGCCGGTCGCATGGCGAGGGCGTATCCCTTGCCCGGTCGGAAGCCGGATCGACACGCCTAGGCGCAGAGCCGCCCGGTGCCCCCGCGCCGGGCGGTTTCTTTTTGTTCGGTTCGAAGCATCCGTGAGTGGTGCCGCCGGCCTTTCCTCTCGCTACGGGTTGTATCTTGGTAGAATACCATCCCTTGCCTGGATCGGTGCTGTTGCCGACGCGTTGGCGATTTGATGCCGCATCAGCACGGCATTGAAGTGGAGCGCTTGCATGGGAGAGGAGGAGGAGCGGGAGCAGTTTCTGGTTGCGCTGGAGGATGCTCGAGAGGAGGCCACGGCCCTGGCCCGTGAGCGCGACGCGCTACAGGCCGAGAACAGAACCCTGCGCAACCAGCTCGCGGAGAAGCAGCGATATCTGATGCAGCGCAGCTTGGTTGCAGACGAGGTGCGCCGGAATTTCGAAGCAGTTGCGGCCAAGCTGATGGTTCGAAGCACCACAGAGGCCGCCACAAGCGAGGAGCTGCAGGTTGCGCTGGAGGAGCTGCAGGTCACGGCAGAGGCGCTTGGTGACGCCAACGCCGCCCTCGTCCGCCGGAATGAAAGCCTTGATGAGGCAGTAGCCGCGCGTACGGCTGAGCTTCAAGCGGCCAATGCGACGCTGCGTGAGAGCGAAACGAACCTACGTGCGCTGCTGGAGGGCATCCCGCAACTCGTCTGGCGCTCGGCGGTAGGCGGGCATTGGACATGGGCTAGCCTGCAATGGATTGCCCACACCGGGCTGTCCGCGGCAGAGAGCCAAGGCCTTGGCTGGCTCGAAGCCGTGCACCCGGATGATCGCGCCGGCGCCGAGGAGGCTTGGCGGCGAGCCGGCACGACCGGGCTGTTTGAGGCCGACTACCGGGTGTGGCGTGTTGCCGACGGCGTTTGGCGCTGGTTCCAAACTCGCGGTGTACCCCTCGGTCGGGGAGGCGCGAGAGGAGAATGGATCGGCACCTCGACTGACATTGAGGATCAGATAGCAGCGCGTGCATTGCTGGCACGAGCTGGCGAAGAACTAGAGGCACGGATCGCCGAGCGCACGGCCGAGCTCCAAGCGGCTGAGGCAACGCTGCGTCAGGCTCAGAAGATGGAGGCTGTCGGCCAACTCACCGGCGGCATCGCGCACGACTTCAACAACATG
Organism: Dankookia rubra; assembly: GCF_004355005.1. Classification (GTDB taxonomy): domain Bacteria; phylum Pseudomonadota; class Alphaproteobacteria; order Acetobacterales; family Acetobacteraceae; genus Paracraurococcus; species Paracraurococcus ruber_A. The sequence goes on along the minus strand of NZ_SMSJ01000087.1, from coordinate 7,369 downwards.
CTCCAGGGCGTCGCCGGAGGCGTCGAGATGGCGCGACGGCGCGTCGATGCGGGGCGCATCGACGAGGCTCAGCGATACTTCTTGGTAGCGCGCGATGCGGTGGAACGGGCAGCTGGGCTTACCCGAAGGCTGCTGGCCTTCGCGCGGCAACAACACCTCGAGCCAAAGCCTGTAGACACGGACCGTTTGGTTACCGGCATGTCCGACCTGATCCGTCGCACAGTCGGTCCGGGGATCGCACTAGAGCTAAGGCTGCGCAACGGCAGCGGCGCGGTGTTGTGCGATCCCAACGAGCTGGAAAACGTGCTGCTGAACCTGTGCATCAACGCCCGCGACGCCATGCCGGATGGAGGGCGGCTTACGCTTTGCACCGAAGATGTCGACCTTGCAGCGGCAGACATCCCCGGCGGCGAGGCCGCGCCGGGCCGATACGTGGCGCTCATGGTCGCGGACACCGGGACGGGCATGCCGCCTGAGGTGCTGGCGCGGGTGTTTGATCCATTCTTCACCACCAAACCGATGGGCCAGGGCACCGGCCTCGGACTGAGCCAAGTCTGGGGCTTCGCGCGGCAGTCGAGCGGCTTGGTGCAGGTGGAGAGCACTCCGGGCCGCGGCACCACGTTCCGCTTGCTGCTGCCCTTCCACACCCGTTCGGCGATTGCCGCTATTCTCCCGGCAGAGGAACCGGCGCCTGCATCGCAGCAGGCGCGCATGAGCGGGACGGTGCTGCTGGTGGACGACGAGGACGCGGTGCGCGGCCCCGCGGCGGATCGGCTACGCGAGCTCGGCTATGCGGTGCTGGTGGCGGAGGACGGCCCTGCGGCGCTGCGGATCCTGGCCTCTGTCCGCCCGGACCTGCTGGTGACCGACGTCGGCCTGCCAGGCGGGATGAACGGGCGGCAGGTGGCGGAGGCGGCACGCGAGCGCTTGCCCGGGCTGCCTGTGCTGTTCGTCACCGGCTATATCGGCAGCACGGTGCTACCATCCGGTTTCGAAGTGATCGGTAAACCCTTCACGCTTGTTGATTTGGCGCGACGGGTTGCGGCCATTTTGAAAGTGCAGGGTCGGCAGCCGGACAGGGGTCCCGGTGCGTGACCCAGCCGTTTTTTCCCATCTGTGGACGCCTCCCGGAGCGCAAGAGAAATCGTCAGGCTAGCAGGGCGCGTAGTCGGGTGCGGACATCTGTTCGGCCTCTGTTGTAAAAGCTAGGACTCGATTTTTCGGACAGTGCCGGATCGGGTCCGAACTTTGACTGGCGGCGAAGGGCGCAGTACCCCGTCGACGGCACCTATGCCGGTCTCTCGGCCGCGCGCTGCGGTCAAGCCCCGCAGCCGCGTAGCGGGGCGCCGGAGGCGCCGGGCTTGACGGCGGCGCGTCCGGCCGAGGCAGACTGAACGAGGCCGTCCGTCGTGCAGTGATCGGACACTGTCCGACAGGTCGAGTACCGACTTTTACACCTCTGTTGCGGCCGAGCAGAGCCGCGGGCCCGTATGGGAGTCAACCGCTGAATGTCCTCCTGTTCCCGAGCGCGGCGGGAGATCTCGCGGTCCAGGAGTGCGATCTGCTTTTCGAGTACGTTCCACATCTCGGCCAACACGCGCAGCATCTGGCGAGCGGCCTCCGGCACGCCGCTGCCCGCATCCTCCAGGTGCTTAACTAGCTTGCGCACCTGCGCGGGCCCTTTCGCTGCCACCATGCCATACTCCGCGAGATGCCCGCGCAGCGCGTTGATGGTCTGCGTCCGTTGCCGCATCAGCAGATCACGGGCCCGGAACACGACCGCGTTCGCCTGCACTGCCTCACTCTTGAGCGCGACGAAACGCATGGTCGGCCGCTGCGCCGCCTCGCAGATCGCCTCGGCATCAGCCGCATCGTTCTTCTGTCGCTTCACGAACGGCTTCACGTAGGCTGGCGGAATCAGCCGAACGGTATGGCCCAGCTCCGCCAGCGCGCGCGCCCAGTGGTGGGCGCTGCTGCAGACTTCCATCGCTACCACGCAGGGCGGCTTGCCGGCGAAGAACTCCAGAACACCCTCGCGTCGCAGTCGCTTGCGGAAGACGACCCGGCCCGAAGCGTCCGCCCCGTGCGCCTGGAAGACATGCTTTGCCAGATCAAGACCTATGGTGTGAGCCTCCGACACGGGCGCCTCCTGCTGAGGGTGGTGGGCGCCACCCTGGCACAGCGACCGTCGGGGGAGGCGTCCACCCCATCACAGCCCTCGCTCTGGCACACCATGCTGGAAGACTGAGCTAGCACCCGCGACGTAGCATTCCCGGCTTGACGGCCAGCAATTTGACCTCAGCGGACGCCACCTGAAGCTAGGCTTGGTGGACTTGCTCGGAGGATGCCGCATGCCGTGGCTAGAGCAACGCCAGCTGGGTGAGCGCGGTGAGCTGTTGCGCGACTACCCACGCACCGTGGTCTACATCGACTGCCGCTACTGCGACCGAACCGGACGATACGGTTTGGCCTCGCTGGTGCAGCGCTACGGCCCGGCGGCCGGGCTCCCGGAAGTGTTGGCAGCGCTGGTCACCGACTGCCCGAGACGGGAGGGCTGTCGCTTTACCGAGCCTTGCGGCGCGCGCTTTCCCGACCTAGTGCCGGCCAGGCCCCCGGCCAGGAGGGTGAGTGTTCCGCGGGACGTCGAGCGGAGGACGGACAGGCTCGATGCGCTGCCTTCCCAGCAACAGTGCGGGACAGAGTTAGCCGTCAGGAAAACTGCCTGGCCGTCCGCACCACGAGCTTCCACGCGCTGATCGAGTTGCGGGGGTGAGCGAGGTGCGGGGGAGGCAGCCGGGTTGTTGCCGCCAGGAGGGTGATCCTAGCCCGCCCCGCCCGGAGAGGATGCCGCGGATCTTTCGACATGAATAGTGGGGCGAAGGCCGTCATCAAGTGCGGCGCTGCCGGTAGACGATGGCGGCGGCCAGAAGAAGCGGCAGGAAGCCGCTGACCAGCACTTCTCGATCTCCGACCCGTGGGTCTGGACTCAGCGGAAGATGGTGGTGTGTGGGGTCTCCACGCCGCGGTCGGCCAGCATGAGCTCGAGATCGCTGTAGCTGATCGGGAACATGAGGTACCAGCGGACCGCCCAGAGGATGACCTCAGCGATGAATTGCCGACCTTTGAAGGACTGATCCGGCCTCACCGAGGCGACTCGCCGCTGTCTCGCCATGCTGTGGTTTGTACCTGCCTGGGCCGACGGGACAAGCACGCAACAGAACCCGATGAACATCGAGCACTTGGCCTGGGTCGTGACCAACCTGCTGGAAGCCGGCCTGCTGGTCGGCGGCTTTCTGCCGCTCCTCATGGCTGCCATCGTTGTTTACCGGCAGCGCCGCCCTCGGTGATCAGCTATCGCCCCGCCGTGAGTACCTGAGAGTGAATAGTTTGCGGCATCACCGCCTAGCGGGTCGGGCTAGGCTCACCCCCTAGCGGCAACCTGTCAGACGCTCGGTCACTGCTGCGACCACCATGCCTGGCGTGAGCCAGCCCCCTGGACAATGCGGGCTGGCCGCCAGCACTGGATTCCCTTTGACAGCAAACTGCCGGAGGCGCCGAGTAGGGGCGGGTGGGATCGGAGCGGCTGAGGCTCCCGCCCACAACGCGCCTCGGCGGCGGAGGATATCATGGCAGATATTGTGAGCCGGAGGCGCGCACTCGCGCTTGGCCTCACTACTATCGCCTCGTCCTTGCCCCTCATCACCACACCGGCCGCTGCACAGGTGCCCGGTCTGCCGGAAAGCCGCGGCAAGACCTATGTGCTGGTCCACGGCTCCTGGGGCGGGGGGTGGCAGTGGGCACCGGTCGCCGAGCGGCTGCGTGCGCAGGGCCACCGCGTCTTCACCCCAACCCAGACCGGCCTGGGCGAGCGCCAGCACCTGCTCTCGCGCGACATCACGATCGACACCTTCGTCGAGGATCTTGTGAAGGTTCTGGAGGCGGAGGAACTACATGACGTCGTTCTGGTCGGGCATAGCTTCGGTGGCTTTCCGATCACCGGGGTGGCCGACAGAGCGGCAGAACGCATCCGCCACTTGGTCTACTTGGATGCCGCAATCGCGCAGGGCGGCCAGAGCTACTTTGACGTGGGCCTACCTGAAGTCGCCGCCGCCCGCCGACGGGCGGCGCAAGAGCACGACGGCGGGATCGCCGTTCCGGTGCCGCCGATCGGGGGCCTCGGCGCGCTCGGTATTCCCCCGGGACCGCTCGCCCAGTGGCTGCATCGGCGCTTCACGCCGCACCCGATCGGCAGCTACGAGACCCCGCTGCGGCTCGCCAACTCTGTTGGCAACGGCCGGCCGTGCACCTACGTGCACTTCACCTCGCCACCCTTCACAGCCTTCGAGGGGCACCGGCGCTGGGCACGCGGCCGGGAGGGCTGGAACTGGGTGGAGTTGGAGGCCAGCCACGTCGCCCCAAACACCGTGCCAGAGGAGGTGACCCGGCTACTGGCCGGAATTGGCTAGGGGTGCCGAAAGTAGGCCGGCAGTGACCGGCAGCAGAATGCCGCTCAAGGCGGCGGCATCCGCTAAGATTCAGCCGCCAACCGCCGCTATACCCAGGCAAGATATCATGGTCGTCGCGCGAACAGCGTACCCATGACCCGGGGCCAGAAATAGTTGCGCGCCAGCACGGCATAGAGCGGCGTCATTTTACCATGGGCCAAGCCGCCGCAACCTTGCACCACAACCGCCCGCAGCTCCGCGCACATTTCCGTCGCGCCCGCTGACCGAACCGGCCAAGATCGCCAACAAACCGGGCAGGGAGCAGAGAAAGCAATGGAGCTGGTATTTGAGTTCGTGCTGCGGGCGCGTCTGGAGCCACCGCTTCCATTTGGGGGCGGATTGCTCGGCGAGCGAATGTTTTTCAATGCCTTTGATGGCGAGGTTGAGGGCGAGCGACTGAATGGCAAGCTGCTGCCCGGTGGCGGCGACTGGCTGATTGCTCATCCGTCGGGTTGGGGCGTTCTCGACGTGCGGACTCAGATCAAGACAGACGATGATGCACTCATCTTCGCTCACTATCCCGGTCTGATCGAGATGAAGCCCGCGACACTGGATGCGCTGAAGAATGGAACGGCGACGCGGATCGAGGATCAGTATTTCCGCACTACGCCCCGCTTCGAGACCGGCAATGCGCGATACGCGTGGTTGAACCAGTCGCTATTCGTCGGCGAGGGGCGGATCATCGAGGGTATCGGCGTTGAGTACCGGGTCCATCGTGTGACCTGACCCACGCGCAACGCGGGGAATAAAACAATGGCAGAGCGCAGGATAATCACTCTCGACGCGACACCCGGACCGCTGGAGGTCGATCTCTCCGCGACAGCCGTACTCGTAGTAGACATGCAGAACGACTTCGGCGCGGCGGGTGGCATGTTCGATCGGGCCGGGATCGACATCTCCGTCATCCGACGGGCAATTGCTCCGACCGCGAAGGTTATCTCAGCCGCCCGCGCCACCGGCTTGCCGGTCATCTACGTCAAGGAGGAGCATCGCCCTGACCTCTCTGACATCGGTGCCGAGGGCTCCCCCCACTGGCGCATGTGCCAGCGCATGGCCGTCGGGGCAGAGGTAACAGCCCCTGACAGCCGGCCGAGCCGCATCCACGTCGCAGGCACCTGGAATACTGAGATCCTCTCCGAGCTCACCCCCGAGGACGGCGACATCATCGTCACCAAACGACGATACAGCGCGTTCTACGACACCGAGCTGGAGGCGCGCCTGCGCGCCCTTAGCATCCGCTACCTCGTGGTCACGGGCTGCACCACCAGCATATGCATCGAATCGACCATCCGAGATGCTGCCTTCCGGGACTACATCTGCGTGCTTCCGGTGGATTGCACAGGCCAACCCGCGCGATCCGGTTCGTCGTACAGCGGGTACGAGGAGTCGCTGAAGATCATCGAAAGGACCTTCGGCTGGCTTTCCTGCTCCGAGCGTGTCTCGAACGCCTTGGCAGGCAAAGGCGCTCAGGCCTAGGTACTACCGGCCATGGGCGGGCGCTGGTCCCGCCACAGATGTGCCCGCTCGTAGGCGTGCGCTGCCCGAAGCAGTGTGGCCTCGCCGAACGGCTTGGCGATCAGCTGCAGTGCGACCGGCAGCCCACCTACACCGAGGCCGGTGCAGACCGACATGGACGGGAAGCCGGTCAGGGCGGCTGGGGTGGTCAGCGCGGGGCGTTCGAAGAAGGCCCACTTCGACAGGCCGGTGCTCAGCGGCGCCTCACCGGCCTGCGACGTGTCGACCAGCAGGTGGAGGTCCACCATTGCCCCGGCTATCTCCCGGCACAGCTCGCGCCGGCGGCGCAGCGCCTGCACGTAGTCCCGGGCGCGGATCAGCCCACCCAGGGAGGTGCGGTCGCGGAAGATCTCGCCGTATTCCTTCCGCCGGGTCGTGAGCCAGGGCTCGTGGATCGCGTAGGCCTCGGCCATCAGGAACACGAAGGTGCAGGCACTATAGATCTCGAGCGGCGAGAGCCTCACCTCGCGTATCTCCGCGCCCTCGCGTGCGAACCATGCCAGTGCGTCCTCGATCCCCTTCCGGGTGGCCTCGCTCGCCGGGTTGTCGGCCTCGAAGAAGTGCCGCACCACCCCGACGCGCAGGCCCCGTACACCCCGGTCGAGGTCGGCCCGGAAGTCCGGTACAGGCTCTTGGCTGCTGGCCGGATCCGACGGGTCGTGCCCCGCCATGGCCTGCAACAGGATGGCGCAGTCCTCCGCCGTCCACGCCATCGGCCCGGCGTGGTCGAGCGTGAAGGCCAGCGGCAGGATCCCGGTGCGGCTCACCCGCCCGTAGGTCGGTTTGACACCGCTGATCCCGCAGAGCGCTGCGGGGCCATTGATCGAGCCGGCGGTCTCCGTACCGGTGCCGCCCAGGACCAATCCGGCCGCGACCGCCGCAGCGGTGCCGCTCGATGACCCGCCCGTGGTACGCTCCGGGTCCCAGGGGTTGTTCGGTTGTGGCCAAGGCAAGTCGAAGGAATGCCCGCCCATGGCGAACTCGTGCGCAGCGAGTTTGCCAAGCAGCACGGTGCCGACCTCAGCGAGGCGCGTCACCACGGTCGCGTCCTAGGCCGGTACGTTGTCGGCCAGCAGGCGGGAGTGCGCGGTCGTGCGGATACCCGCGGTGTCGAGGATGTCCTTGTGCGCGATCGGGATACCGTCGAGTGGCCCCTTCGGGCCGTCGTGCATAATGCGTACCTCTGCGGCGCGCGCGTCCGCCATGGCGCGCTCCTCGGTTACCAAAAGGAAGCTGTGTAAGAAGCTGTACGCGATTAAACTCCTTACTGCACCTGGGTTTGAGCGACGAGCCGGCGTGCGATGATGGAGGTCATCGCAATCCAGATATGCCCGGCAAAGAGGTCCCCG
>NZ_SMSJ01000086.1 GCF_004355005.1 Dankookia rubra | reverse complement strand
TCGACGATCCGCGCCATGGCACCGCTCCCTGACAGGGCAGAGCAGGCTACCACCCACGACCGTGCCAGTGGGAAGCGCCCTCACCGCGAGCCAATCACCCGGAGACGGTATGACGGGTACTGGGCTTCCACGATTGCGGCTTGCGGCGCGGCAGCCATCGCCCGCAGCGCGTGACGCCGCCGGTCGGGCCGAAGGTCAGGTGCTCGCCTTCTTCTCCCAGCCCCGCTGGCCCTGCTGCCAGTAGGACAGCGAATGCCCGGCAGCCTTGGCCGCGCTCCAGCGCCGCCGGGCGGCGGCCACCGCCGCCTCGTCGCCGCCATCGAACAGGTCCAGCACGCGGTCGAAGGCGGCCAGCCTGGCGCTTTCCGCGCCATCCACCAGCACCAGGAAGCGGGCGCCGTTCGGCGCGCCCGCTTCCGGCGCATCCTCGGCCGCCAGCCAGATCGGCTGCTGCGCCGCATGGCCCATCGCCCGGGTGCCGTGCGGCACCCAGTCCGGATCGGTCGAGAGCCAAAGCGAGGCGTCGAGCGCCGCGACCCGCTCCTCCGAGCCGCAGAGCACGAACGCCCGGCCGCCGCCCGCCAGCACGCGGCCGAGCAGCTTGGGCAGCGCCTGATCGAGCGGCGTGCGGGTCAGGTGGTAGAAGGCGATCTCGGTCATGCGCAGGCCCGCATAGCACGCGACCGCGGCCGGCGCTGCAAGCCGCCGCAGCACGCCGCGGCGGGCGGTGCCGCCCTCCGGCGACCTGCCTCAGTTCTCCGTCGCGCGCATCGTCCCGGCCAATTGCGCGGCGGTATCGGCGGCGCCCATCAGCCTCGCCGCCGCCAGGGCGGTATGGCCGGCGCCGTCCTGCAGCGCCGGGTCGGCCCCTTCCGCCAGCAGCAGGTCGACGATCTCGGTCCGGTTGAACATGGCGGCGACCATCAGCGCGGTCCGCCCACCCTCGCCGCGCCCGTCGATCGCGGCGCCCTGCTCCAGCAGCAGGCGGGTGACCGCGGCATCGCCCTTGAAGGCGGCACCGGCCAGCGGCGTCTGGCCGCGGTCATTCGCCAGGTCGGGGTCGGCCCCAGCTTGCAGCAGCACCCGCACCGCGGCCGCCTGGCCATGGTAGGCGGCCAGCATGAGCAGGCTGTCGCCCTTCTCGTTCCGCAGGTTGGGCGGCAGGCCGCGGGCGAACACGCCGGCCAGCGCCTCCGCCTCCCCGTCCCGCGCCGCCTGGAAGACGCGGCGGGCGAAGGCGAGAGTTTCCTCGTCCATGGTCTGCCCCCTCCTGCCCAGCGGCAACGCGGCGCCGCGGCCGGTGTTGCGGGACTGCGGGACCAGGTTGCGGGGACGCCATCCTCCCCGCGGGCGCCTTCGGCATCCGCTCCGCATCCGTTGCGCCGCGGCGGCATCCGTCGCGGAACGCGCGAAGGCGATGCTGTTCGCCTGAAGCCCACCGTCAGCGGCGGTCCGCCGCTTCGAAGTGCTGCGCGACCAGCGCGTCCAGCAGCCGCGCGCCGAATCCGCCCGGGCCCGATCCCTCCCGCGCCTCGACCCCGGCGATGTCGAGATGCGCCCAGGGGCCGTTGCCCGCGAATTCGCGCAGGAAGGCGGCGGCATGGCAGGCATCCGGCAGCAGCCGGCCGGTCGCGCATTGCTTCAGGTCGGCGATGTCGCTGCGCAGGTCGTCGCGGTGCCGGGCGCCGATCGGCATGGGCCAGACCCGCTCGCCCACCGCCTCCCCCGCCGCCGCCACCTGCGCCAGCAGCGCCGCGTCGTTGCCGAAGAGCCCGGCCCGGTGGCGGCCGAGCGCGGTGCCGACCCGCCGGTCAGCGTCGCCAGGTCCAGCATCGCCCGCGGCCGGAAGCGGCGCGCGTAGTGCAGCGCATCGGCCAGCACCAGCCTGCCCTCGGCATCGGTGTCGACCACCTCGACCGTCCGGCCCGACCCGGTGCGCAGCACGTCGCCGGGCCGGTAGGCGGCGGCGCCGACGCTGTTCTCGGCCAGCGCCAGCACCGCCACGGCCGGCGCCGGGGAGTGCCGCAGCGCCAGCGCCAGCATGGCGCCGGCGCAGGCGGCGGCCCCGGCCATGTCGCCCCGCATCGCCGCCATCCCCGCCGCCGGCTTGATGCTGAGGCCGCCGGTGTCGAAGCAGATGCCCTTGCCGACGAAGGCGACGGGCGCGGCGGCATGGCTGCCGCGCCAGCGCAGCACCGCCAGCCGCGGCGGGTTCGGGCTGCCGCCGCCGACCGCGAGCAGCGCGCCCAGCCCCTCCCGCGCCAGCCGCTTGCGGCCGAGGATGTCGACCGCGATGCCGTATTCGGCCAGCGCTTCCAGCCGCGCGGCGAAGGCGCGGGTGGTCAGGTGGTTGGCCGGCTCGGCGGTGAGGCCGCGGGCGAGCAGGCATCCCCGCACCCCGGCCGAAAGCCGGTCCCAGTGCGGCGCCACCGCCTTGGGGCTGTCGACGAGGAGGTCGAGCGCCGCCAGCACCGGGCCCTCGGCCCGCCGGTGGGCATCGAAGCGCCAGGCGCGCAGGCAGGCGCCGGCGGCGAGCGAGGCCGCGGCCTCGGCCCGGAGGCCGCGGGCATCGAGGCTCAGGCGCGTGGTCCGGGCGGCGCCGGCGGCAGCGGCGGCGCCCGCCCCTTCCCAGTCCAGCGGCCGCTCCGCCGGGCCGGCGCCGAGGAGCAGCACGCGGCCCTCGGGCGTCGCGATCTCGACCCGCTGCTCCGCCGCGCCGGTGAAGCGGGCGGCCACGGCCGCGGCGCGGAAGGCCTGCGGCACCCCGGCGCCCGCGGCGAGCGGGATGGCGCGGAGCCCGGTCGTGCCGCGCGGCTCCCGCCGCAGCCGGACCTTCAGCATGCGGCGCGGCGGCTCAGCCTTCGTAGTTGTCCGCCACCAGCCGGTCGAGCAGCCGCACCCCGAAGGCGGTGGCGCCCTTGGGTGCGGTCGGCAGGTCCTTGCTGCTCCAGGCCGTGCCGGCGATGTCGAGGTGCACCCAGGGCATCGGCCCGTCCTTCGCGTTGACGAAGCGCTGGATGAACTGCGCCGCGGTGATCGACCCGCCCGGCCGTCCCCCGACATTCTTCATGTCGGCGATGTCGGACTTGATCTGCTTGTCGTAGGCCTCGCCGAGCGGCATCCGCCAGCAGGCCTCGCCCACCGCCTTCCCGGCCGCGGCGACCTGCTGGGCGAGGTTGTCGTCGTTGCTGAACATGCCGGCATGCTCGTGGCCGAGCGAGACGATGATCGCCCCGGTCAGCGTGGCCAGGTCGACCATGAAGCGCGGCTCGAAGCGGTCCTGGCAGTAGTGGATGACGTCGGCGAGCACGAGCCGGCCCTCGGCATCGGTGTTGATGACCTCGACCGTCAGGCCGGCCGCGGTCTTCACCACGTCGCCCGGCCGCATCGCCTCGCCGGAGGGCATGTTCTCGACCAGGCCGACCAGCCCGACCGCGTCGACCCTGGCCTTGCGGCCGGCCAGCGCCGCCATCAGGCCGATGACGGCGCCGGCGCCGGCCATGTCCCACTTCATGTCCTCCATGCCGCCGGCCGGCTTGATGGAGATGCCCCCCGTGTCGAAGGTCACGCCCTTGCCGATGAAGGCGACCGGCCTGCCGGACGCCTTCTTGCCCTTGCCCCCGCCCGCGCCGTTCCACTGCATCACCACGAGGCGCGGCTCCTTGGTGGAGCCCTGGGCGACGCCGAGCAGCGCGCCCATGCCGAGCTTCCGCATCTCCTTCGGCCCGAGCACCTCGACCTCGACGCCGAGCTTCTCGAGCGCCTGGCAACGCTCGGCCATTTCCTCGGGGTGGAGGATGTTCGGCGGCTCGGTGACCAGGTCGCGGGTCAGGAAGACGCCGTCGGCCACCGCGCGCATCGGCGCCCAGGCGGCCTTCGCGGCGGGGGCGGCATCGGTGGCGACGGCGACGCGCTCGAGCTTCGGCTTGTCCTCCTCCTTCTCCGTCGTGCGATAGCGGTCGAAGCGGTAGCTCTTCAGCAGCAGACCGAGGGCGAAGGCCGCCGCATGCGCCGGGGCCAGGGCCTCGGCGGCGACCACCGCTTCCCGCTCGGCGCTGACCAGCCCGAGGCTGGCGCCGCCGGCGGCTTCCAGCCCCTCGGCGGTCAGCTCCCCGGCCTTGCCGAGGCCTATGGCCACGAGCTTGGCCGTGCCGGCGTCAGGCGCCGGGGCCCAGATGGTGCAGGACTGGCCCTTGCGGCCCTTGAAGGAGGCGGCGGCGAGGGCGCGGGCGACGGCGCCGCCCGAGGCCGCGTCGATCGCCTGGGCAAGGCCCGCCAGCGCCGCATCCTCGGCCAGCGGCAGCACCAGGGCGCCATGGCGGGGCAGGGCGGGCTTCACGAAGGCGATGTCGAGCATGGGCGGAGGTTGTCCCTTGTTGGCGTGCGCCGCGGGAGGATAGCACCGGCCGGTCGCACCGCCAGCGGGCGCCCGGTTCTGCCCCGGCCCCGCCCCTGCTACACCCCTCCGCATGACCGATCCCGAACTGCTCGACCTCGCCGCCGGCCTCGCCCGCCAGGCCGCCCTCGCCATCGAGGCGGTGAAGCGCGCCGGCTTCGCGGTGGAGCGCAAGTCGGACGAGAGCCCGGTGACCGAGGCCGACCGCGTCGCCGAGGCGCTGATCGTCGAGGCGCTGCGGGCGGCGACCCCCGGCTATCCCGTGGTGGCGGAGGAGGAGGTCGCGGCTGGCATCGTCACCGCCGCGGCCGAGCGCTACTGGCTGGTCGACCCGCTGGACGGCACCCGCGACTTCGCCAAGGGCTCGTCCGAATACGCCGTCTGCATCGGCCTGGTGGAGGATGGCCGGGCGGTGCTCGGCGCCATCGCCCTGCCGGCGACGGGGGAAGTCTTCGGCGGCTTGCTCGGCCATGGCGCCTGGAAGGAGGACGCCGCGCCGCGCCGCCCGGTCCGGGTGCGCGCGGTGCCGCCCGAGGGGCTGACGGTGCTGGCCAGCCGCACCTATGCCGAGGACCCGCGCATGCTGCCCTTCCTCGCGGGCCGGCCGATCGCCGCGCGGCGGCCGGTCTCCTCGGCGCTGAAATTCTGCCGGGTGGCGGAAGGCCTGGCCGACCTCTACCCGCGCTTCGGCGGCACCATGGAATGGGACACCGCGGCCGGCCAGGCGCTGGTCGAGGCCGCCGGCGGCAGCGTGACGCAGGTGGACGGCAGCCCGCTGCGCTATGGCAAGCCGGGCTGGCGCAATCCCGATTTCGTCTGCCATGGCGGTCCCGGGGCGTGACGGAACAGCTCGGTCCCGGCGACGTCGCCCGCGCCGCCGCGCTGCTGCGGCAGGGCGCGCTGGTCGGCTTCCCGACCGAGACGGTCTATGGCCTTGGCGGCGACGCGACGGACGGGAAGGCGGTGGCGGGCATCTTCGCCGCCAAGGGCCGGCCGCATTTCAACCCGCTGATCTGCCACTACCCCTCCGCCGAGGCGGCCTTCGCCGGTGTCCGCGCCGACGACCGGGCGCGGCTGGTCGCCAAGCATTTCTGGCCCGGCCCGCTGACCCTGGTGCTGCCGCGCCTTGCGGCATGCCGGGTGGACCTGCTGGCCGGCGCCGGGCTCGACACGCTGGCGGTGCGGGTGCCGGCCAACCCGCTGGCGCTGGAGCTGCTGCGGCAGGTCGGCCGGCCGGTGGCGGCGCCTTCGGCCAACCGCTCCGGCGCGGTCAGCCCGACCACGGCGGCGCATGTGCTGGAAGGGCTGTCCGGCCGCATCGCCGCGGTGCTGGATGGCGGCCCCTGCCCCGTCGGCGTCGAGAGCACGGTGCTGGACCTGACGGGGAAAGGTCCGGTGCTGCTGCGCCCGGGCGGCGTGCCGGCCGAGGCGATCGAGGCGCTGCTCGGCAGGCTCGGGCGCGCGCTGCCCATCGCCGCCGCGGCGGCGACGCGGAGCCTGCGCTCGCCGGGGATGATGCTGTCGCACTACGCGCCCGGCCTGCCGGTGCGGCTGGGCGCCACCGAGGTAGCGCCGGACGAGGCGCTGCTGGCCTTCGGCCCGGCCCTGCCCGGCGCCGCCATCACCTGGAACCTGTCGGCGGCCGGCGACCTGACCGAGGCCGCCTCGCGCCTCTTCGCCGGGCTGCGCTGGCTGGATGCCGAGGGCGGCGCACGCGGCTGCGCCCGCATCGCGGTGATGCCGGTGCCGGAGAGCGGCCTCGGCGCCGCCATCGCCGACCGGCTGGAACGGGCCGCCGCGCCGCGCGGCTAAAGCAGATGGCGAGAGGGCGTGAACGCCCGGACGCCTGAATATGCTTTGAAAACAAAGGTGTAAAGCGGTACCGCGATCCCCTTCGAACGCGAACCGCTTTGGCCCGGGCGGTTAACCCTGCCGTAGCCGGTCGCGGGCATCCTGGCGCCCCACCGCAGACGAAGCCTCGATGCCGCCTGTCATCGCCAGCCGGCAGGGCTGGCTCGAATCGCTCCGCGGCATCGCCGCGCTGCAGGTCTTCCTGCTGCACCTGCTCGGCGCCTTCTGGCTGCCGGCGGTGACCGGGGAGGGCCCGGCGGGGCTGGCCACCTGGCTCGCCCGCTCGCCGCTCGCCCTGCTCTGGGACGGGGAAAGCGCCGTCGCGCTGTTCTTCCTGCTCAGCGGCGCGGTGCTGGCCGGCGCCTTCTCGCGCCAGCTCGATGCCCCCGGCGCGGCGCTCGCGGCGCGGCTGCTGCGGCTCGGCCTGCCCGGGGCGCTGGCCTGCCTGCTCGCCTTTCTCATTTTCCACGCCTTCCCCGGCGCGCATGGCGCGGCGGCGGCACGGCTCGGCGCCTCCTGGCTCGGCGACAACTGGGCCGCGGACGGCTCGCTCGCCTCCCTGCTCTGGGAGGCGGGGCCGGGGCTGCTGCTGGGCTTCATCCCCGGCCTGCCGCCGCTGCCCGGCATCGCCAGCGCCTATAACGGCCCGCTCTGGACCATGGCGGTGGAGCTGCGCGGCTCGGTCCTCGTGCTGCTGCTGCTGCTGGCGCGGCGGCGCTGGCCGTCCGCCTGGGGCTGGGGCGCGGCGGTGGCGCTGGCCTGCCTCTGGCGCAGCGAATATGCCGGATTCCTCGTCGGCGCGCTCGGCTGGCTGGCGGCGCCGCGGCTGGCGGCCCTGCTGCCGGCGCGCCGGCGCGGCGGGCTGGCGCTTGGCGCCGGGCTGGCCGGGGCGGGGCTGAGCTGGCTGGCGCTGGGCGCGGCGCCGGAGGACCTCGCTTCGTCCGGCGGCTGGCTGCCGGCGCTGTCGCCCGAAGACCTGCTGCGGGGCTTCGGCACCACGCTCGGCTTCGCCGCGGTCGCCGCGGCGCCCGGGCTGCGGCGGCGGCTGGAGACGCGCTGGCTCGCCTGGCTCGGCCGGCTCTCCTTCCCGCTGTATCTGGTGCACTGGCCGATGATCCTCGGCCCCGGCGCCGCGGCCTTCTTGGTGCTGGAACCCGCACTCGGCGCGGCGGGCGCGCGGCTCGGCGGCATGGGCGTGGCGAGCCTGCTCTCGCTGCTGCTCGCCCTCGCCTTCCGCCCGGTGGACGCGGCGGCGATCCGCTGGTCGCGCCGGCTGCGGGAGGCGCTGGCCGCACCGCCGCCGGCAGCGGCGGCTTGCGCGGCGACGTCGCGGGTATAGGCTCGATCCGGAAGGCGCAGGTAACCAGGCGCCGCGACCGCACCGGAGGAAACCATGTCCAGGCTCAAGGGCGCTGCCGCCGCGCTCGCGCTCATGCTCGCACCGCATCTCGCCGCCGCGCAGCTCTCGGACGAGGTGGTGCGGATCGGCGTGCTCACCGACCTTTCCGGGCCCTATGCCGATTTCGCCGGGCCGGGCTCCGTCCTCGCCACCCGCATGGCGATCGAGGACCATGGCGGCAAGGTCCTCGGCAAGCCGGTCGAGGTGGTCAACGGCGACCACCAGAACAAGCCGGATGTCGGCGGCTCGCTGGCGCGGCGCTGGATCGACACCGACCGCGTCGACATGATCATCGACATGCCGAACAGCTCGGTCGCTCTGGCGGTGCAGCAGGTCGGCCGCGAGCGCAACCGGATCATCATCAACAGCTCGGCCTCGACCACGGAGCTGACGGGGCGGCAATGCTCGCCGGTCGGCTTCCACTGGACCTCCGACAGCTATGCGCTGTCCTCGGGCACCACCCGCGCCGTCATGCAGCAGGGCGGCAAGTCCTGGTACTACCTGACGGTCGACTACGAAGGCGGCTACGCGCTCGAGCGGGGGTCGGAGGGCGTGGTGAAGGCCGAGGGCGGCCAGTCGCTCGGCCATGCGCGGCACCCGCTCAACACCTCGGACTTCTCCTCCTTCCTGCTGCAGGCGCAGGCGTCCAAGGCGCAGGTGGTGGCGCTCGCCAATGCCGGCACCGACACCATCAACGCCATCAAGCAGGCCGGCGAGTTCGGCCTGACCAAGGGCGGCCAGCGGCTGGTCGGCATGTTCGTCAACGTCAACGACGTGAAGGCGCTCGGCCTGCAGACGGCGCAGGGCGTGGTGACGGTGGAGGCCTGGTACTGGGACCAGTCCGACGAGACCCGCGCCTTCGCCAGGCGCTTCGCCGAGCGCAACCGCGGCACGGTGCCGAGCCAGTACCAGGCCGGCATCTACAGCGCGGTGCGGCACTACCTGAAGGCCGTCGAGGCCGCGGGCACGGACGAGGCGACGGCGGTCGCGGCGAAGATGCGGGCGCTGCCGGTCAACGACGTCTTCACCAAGAACGGGGTGGTCCGCGCCGATGGGCGGCACGTGCACGACCTCTATTTGGTCGAGGTCAAGAAGCCGGCGGAATCGACCGGGCCCTGGGACCTCTACAAGGTGCTGGCGACGGTGCCGGCGGCGCAGGCCTTCAAGCCGCTGGACGCGGCCTGCCCGCTGGTGAAGCCGTGAGCGGCGCGCCGGAGCCGCAGGGCGCTTCGACGACCCTCGGCTTCGTCGGGCTCGGCGCCATGGGGGCGCCGATGGTCCGGCGGCTGCTCGGCGCCGGGCACCGGGTGCTGGTGCACGACGTGAACATGACGGCGGTCGCCGCCGCGGTCTCGGGCGGGGCGGAGCGGCAAACCAGCCCAGCCGCCGTCGCCGCCGAGGCCGCGGTGGTGCTGGTCAGCCTGCCGACGCCGGAGGTGGTGCGGGCCGTGGCGCTCGGCCCGCAGGGGCTGATTGAGGGCGGCGCGCTGCAGGTCTATGTCGATCTCTCCACCACCGGCGCGCAGGTGGCGATGCAGGTCGCCGCCGGCCTCGCCGCGCGCGGCGTCGCGGCGCTCGACGCGCCGGTCTCGGGCGGCGTCGCCGGGGCGGAGGCGGGGACGCTCTCGGTCATGGCCGCCGGCGACCGGTCGGCCTTCGAACGCGTCCGCCCGGTGCTGGAGACGATCGGATCCAACACCGTGCTGGTGGGGGAGAAGGTCGGGCTCGGCCAGACGCTGAAGCTGGTGAACAACCTGCTGGCGGCGACCACCTGGGCCGCAGCCTGCGAGGCGCTGGCGATGGGCGCCAAGGCGGGGCTCGACCCCGAGCTGATGGTGAACGTCATCAACAAGTCCTCTGGCCGCAGCTTCCCGACCGAGAAATTCGCCGCCGGCCCGGTGCTGACCCGGCGCTTCGACTTCGGCTTCCGGATGGAGCTGATGGCCAAGGACATGCGCTTGGCGCTGCAGGAGGCCGAGGCGCTGGGCCTGGTAATGCCGACCAGCCGCGCGGCGCAGATGCTCTATGGGCTCGCCATGTCGGGCGGCCAGGGCAAGGGCGACGTGACGGAACTCGCCCGCATCACCGAGGGCTGGGCGGATGTGGAGATCGCCGCCAGCCGGCGGAACGAGGGCTAGGGAAAGGTATTCCCTCCCTGACCCGCCGTGACCGGACTGGTGAACGCACTGAGCACGGAGGTGCCCAACGGGTCCTTGCAACAGTCGGCACCGCCGGCGCCGGGCTTGGCGAGCAGGTCCCCGACCAGCTCGATGCCGGGTGACCGACCGCCGTGGTCCGAAGGATGGACGGCGACTTTGTCGATCGGCACCCGCGCTGCCTCGAGGGCATCTGGCGCGGTGCCGGACGAGAGGGCGCCCCGGAGGTCGGCGAGCCCGGCGCGGTAGACGCCGGCACTGTTGGGGTGCACCGCGGACGCGGTCGGCGATGCGACTGCCGCCTCGGCTTCGAGGGCAGCTCGGCGCGCCTCGAGGGCTTCGAACTTCGCCTGCAATCCAGGCGCCCGGAGTGCCTCGGCGATGGCGTCGACCGGACTGGCCATCGGCCGCTTCTTTTCCGGAAAGAAGCCGCCATGTGGACGCCCGATACCCGCGCGCTGGTCGGGGACTGCGGGTCCGGTCAGGCCCTGGGCGACGAGCGGTATCGCCTGCTCGGACCGCTCATCCCGGCCGCCAAGCCCGGGGGGCCATCCGCGGACGACCGACATGCGGCGCCTGCTGGACGGGTTGTTCCACCTCGCGCGGACCGGCTGCCAGTGGCGGCATCTGCCGCCCCCTCCGGCATTCCCGCCGTGGCCGACCATCTACGGCCATGTGCGCGCCTTTCTCCGCGACGGGTGTTGGGAGAGCATACGCCACCATATCGTCGGCATGCTGCGCGAGGGCGCGGGGCACGAGCCAGGCCCGACCGCGGCCATCCCCGGCACCCAGAGTGTGACGACAACGGAGAGCGGCGGGCCTCGCGGCTACGACGCAGCCAAGAAGATCAAGGGGCGCAAGCGGCACGTCGCGGTCGACACGCAGGGGCTGTTGCTCGGCGTGCTCGTGCATGCCGCGCCCATCCCGGATGCGGGCAGCGCGGGCGAACTGCTCCGGCGCATCAAGCCCCTTTACGACCGGCTCCGGGCCGTGTTCGCCGACAGCATCCACGACCGCTTGGCCGTGCAGTGCCTGCCCAAGAATCTGCCCGCTTTCACCGGTCCAGGAATTCGGGCGTAGGCCATACTCTTCGGCCAGCGCTTCACCGAAGCCCTGCACTGACCATGTCGTTCAACCGACCGGACGCACACGGAATTCCCGGCACTCCCTTTTTGCAATGTTTCTGACCCCCGGCCCGATCGGCACTGTCGGGGCCGCGGCGATGTCGGCGGGTTCACCATCCCCCGACGGCGGTTCACACCGTGGCTCCGGCAGGCCCACCAGGCTTCCGCCATTGGTGGGAGCACCCGGCGATGTAGCGCTCCAGGCTTCCGGGCGCCCGGCCGATCAGCCGGGGCAGGTCAGGCGTCGTCCCGGCCGCCAGCCCGAGGCGCTGCGCGGTGTAGATCCCGGCCATGACGAGTGCGAAAGCCGCCGGCCGCCTGGCGCGGTGCTGGTGCCACAGGTAGCGTGGCAGCGACGGCCTGCGATAACAGACCTCGTGCCCGACATGGGCCGAGAACAGGCGTGCGGCATCCTCGAAGCCGAGCGCTTCCGGCCCGGTCAGCGCGTAGGCGCGATACGCATGCCCCTCTTCGGTCAGCACGCGCGCCGCCGCCTCGGCCACGTCGCGCACGTCGACCCAACTCGCCCGGCCGCCGCCCGCCGGCGCCCAGAGCTCGCCGCGGTCGCGAATATCCGCCCGGTGGACGGTCTCGAAATTCTGCATGAAGTCGCTCGGCCGCAGATGCGTCCAGGCCAGGCCCGAGCCTTCGATGCGTCGTTCTATCCCGCGATGCGGCAGCAGGGGAATTGACTCCGCGCCACGCACCGACAGGAATGCCACGCGGCGCACGCCGGCGGCACGCATCGCTGCCAACAGCGGCTCGAAGGCGGCCGGTCGCGCCATGGCGGGCGGGCGCAGAAGATAGACGCCGGTGACGCCGGACAGCGCCGGGCCGAAGCTCGCGGGGTCATCGAAGTCGAACCGCACCCGCTCGCCCCTCACCGCGAGGTCCGCCGCGCCTCCCGGGTTGCGCAAGGCCAGTCGCAGCGGCGCGCGGCCGTCGAGGCTCCGGGCCACCGCGCGGCCCGTCAGCCCGGTGCTTCCCGTCACGAGGATCACGCGACCCGGTCCGGGAGGCCGGGCAGGAGCCCCTTCGTGCAGCCGGGCGGACCATCGGCGACCGGGCCGCCCGCCGGCGCCGCGTCCGGCGGCGTCTGCCGATGCGAGGTGACGCGCCAGGTGCCGCGCGGCGCACCGCTCCTCCGGCCCGTCATGGCAGGACCCGCCTCCCCGGCGCCGCAGCCTGGACCCCGGCCGTGTCGAGATGCCCTTCCAGGCGGCGCAGCGGGATGGAGGCGAGCAAGGATCCTGCCGCAACGGCCGCGAGCAGCAGGCCCGGCGCATCCATCCGCCCCGTCGCGCGGATCAGCCAGGTGGCCAGCAGCGGCGCGAAGCCGGAGAACACCACCGCGCCGAGATTGAGCGCCAGCGCGACGCCGGAGAAGCGCACCCGCGTCGGGAACAGGTCGGCGAGGATCGCCGCGAAATTCCCGTTCACCAGCCCCGCCGCAAGGCCGGCCAGCACCAGGACGTGCAGCGGCGACGCCGTGCCGCCGGCCAGCAGGCCATAGGCCGGCAGGGCGCCGAGCGCGATCAGCCCGCAGCCGGCCCGGTGCACCCAACGGCGCGGCACCAGCCGGTCGCCGACCCAGGTCCAGGCCACCAGCGACACGGTGAGTGTGCCGACGCAGAGATTGATCGCCAGCGCCGCCCGGCCCGGCGACACGCCGAGCACCTGCATCAGGTAGCCCGGCATATGGGCGAAGAGCAGCCCGTTGAAGGTGGCGACCACTGCCGTCGCCGCGATCGCCAGCACGACGGGACGGCCATGCCCGGCCAGAAGCGCACGGAGGGGGCGCGCCGGGCCAGCCCGGCGGCCGCCTGCCGCCTGCAGGGCGAGGAAAGCCGGCGTTTCCTCAAGGCTGCGGCGCAGAACCCAGCCGAGCAGGCCGAGCGCTCCTCCCAGGAGGAAGGGAATGCGCCAGCCCCAGGCCCGCATCTCCGCCGGCAGCAGCACGGCATGCAGCAGGAGGTTCACCCCCGTCGCCAGCAGCACGCCGAGGCTGACGCATCCGAAGACGATGCCGCAGGCAAGGCCGAGCCGCCCGGGCGCGGCCGACTCCGCCGCATAGGTCACCGCACCGGCCAGCTCGCCGCCTAGGCAGAAGCCCTGGATCAGGCGCAAGGCGACGAAGATCACCGTCGCCGCGGTGCCCCACTGCGCATGGGTGGGCACGAGGCCCATCCCCGCGGTGGCCGCCGACATGACGATCAGGGAGAGAAGGAAGGTGCCGCGGCGGCCTTTCCGGTCTCCCAGCGTGCCGAAGACCAAGCCGCCGAGCGGCCGCGAGACGTAGCCCGCGGCGAAGACCGCGAAGGCGACGATCAGCGAGGCGACCGGATCCTGCGCCGGAAAGAAGGCTTCCGACAGATAGGCCGCGAATGCGCCGTAGATGATGAAGTCGTAGAACTCCAGCGCTCCGCCGAAGCTCGCCAGCAGGATGGCGCGCCAGCGTCCTTCGCTGGATGCCGACATGGCGGGGCTGGTCATTGCTCAAGCTCTCCCGCTGCAAGCCGTATCGGCACCGAATGCCATGCCACCGGCGCCGCCCGGCGGCGCCCGCCCGATCCGCGCGGCATCCGCGCAGGAAGCGCGCTTCCGTGCTGCGGCCTGCCGCGGCACGGCATGATTCCGCGTGAGCGCACGGTTGTGCTGCGCTTGGCAGGCCTCACTTCCGGCAGCACGCGCCGCCGCGCGGCGCATCGTCCCCTGTAGGATTTCCCATGCAGCCTGTGCTTGTCCTTCTTGCCGTAGCGCTCACGCCGCGGCTCATCGGCGCCCATACGCCGAACCTCGCGGCGCTCGCGCAGCAAGGCGGCGTGCGGCCGCTCGACACGGTGCTGCCGGCCGTCACCTGCACCGTGCAGTCCAGCCTGCTGACCGGCCTGCCGCCGCGCGACCATGGCATCGTCGCCAATGGCTGGTACTTCCGCGACCAGGCGGAGGTGCATCTGTGGCGGCAGTCGAACCGCCTCGTCGCCGGCGAGAAGATCTGGGAGCAGGGACGCCGCCGCGACCCGGCCTTCACCTGCGCGAACATGTTCTGGTGGTACAACCTGTACTCCACCGCGGATTTCGGCGCGACGCCGCGGCCGATGTACCCGGCGGACGGCCGCAAGATCCCCGACCACTATGCCGAGCCGCCGGAGCTGCACGACGAGCTGGATGCGCAGCTCGGCCCCTTCCCGCTGTTCCGCTTCTGGGGCCCTGCCGCCGACATCAGCAGCAGCCGCTGGATCGCGCGCGCGACGGCGCAGGTGATGCGGACGCGCCAGCCGACGCTGACCTTGTGCTACCTGCCGCATCTCGACTACGGGCTGCAGATGCACGGGCCGGATCCCGCCGACCCGCGTGTCGCGGCGGAACTGCGGGCCCTCGACACGGTGTGCGGCGAGCTTTTGCAGACGGCGCGGGAGGAAGGCCGCCGCGTGGTCGTCGTCTCGGAATACGGCATCGTGCCCGTACGGAAAGCGGTGCATGTCAACCGCGCCCTGCGCGCCGCCGGCCTGCTGCGCTTCCGCCTGGAAATGGGGCGCGAGCTGCTGGATGCCGGCGCGAGCCGCGCCTTCGCCCTCGCCGATCACCAGCTCGCCCATGTCTATGTCCGCGACGAAGCCGACCTGCCGCTGGCGCGCCGCACGCTGGAGCAGCTCGACGGCGTGGCCGCCGTGCTCGACCGCGGCGGGCAGGCCGGGATCGGCCTCGACCACCCGCGCTCCGGCGAGCTGGTCGCGCTCGCCGCCCCGGATCGGTGGTTCAGCTACTACTGGTGGGACGACGATGCGCGTGCCCCCGATTTCGCCCGCACCGTCGATATCCACCGCAAGCCGGGCTACGACCCGATGGAGCTCTTCCTCGATCCCGCGCTGCCGGCGCCGAAGCTGCGCATCGCCATGCAACTGCTGAAGCGCCGGCTGGGACAGCGGGCGCTGCTGGATGTCACGCCGATCCGCGGCACCGCGATGGTCCGCGGCTCGCACGGGCTGCGGGTCGCCGACCCGGCGGACGGGCCGCTGGTGATCTCGGACCGGCCGGACCTGCTGCCGGCCGAGGGGACAGCCGTGGCGGCGACGGCGTTCAAGGACCTGGTCCTCGCCCATGTCTTCGGGGGCTGACGCGGCACGCCCGCCGGACCGGACCCGGCGGCGGGCAGCGGCCTGCCGCCGCGGGCCGCGCCTTGCGGACAGCACGGGTCAGGCGATGGTGAGGTCGTCGGGGTCGCGCCGCCGCGCGGCGTCGATGCGCGGCTCCTGCCCGCCCCGCAGCACCGAATTGCCCATGTACAGCGTGCGCTGATCGATCGCCGGCGGGTCGAGCCAATCCGTCTCCGGCATCTGGCCGCTCTGGCCATAGGCGGCGAGGGCATTGCCATAGGTCACGGCGCGGATCGCCGCTTCCGGAATGCCGCCGCGCCGCATGAGCTCGGCGGTCTTCGGCACCGCCAGGGGGTCGGAAACGCCCCAGTCGCAGGCGCTGTCCACGATGATCCGCTCCGGGCCGTAGCGGCGCACCAGCGCCACCATCCGCTCGTTGCCCATCTTGGTGCCGGGATAGATGGAGAAGCCGGCCCAGAAGCCGCGCTGCAGCACCTCGGCCACCGTCTCCTCGTTGTTGTGGTCGATCACGACCTGGCTGGGATCGAGCCCGTGCTCCTCCGCCACGTCCATCGAGCGCGTGGTGCCGCGCTTCTTGTCGCGGTGCGGCGTGTGGACCATGACCGGCAGCGAGAGCTCCTTGGCCAGCTCGAGCTGCCGGCGGAAGTAGCGGTCCTCCAGCTCGGTCTGCTCGTCGTAGCCGATCTCGCCGATCGCCACGACGCCTTCCTTCAGCGCGAAGCGGGGCAATATGTCCATCACCGCCTCGGCCAGTTCCTCGTCATTGGCCTCCTTGCTGTTGAGGCCGATGGTGCAGTAGTGCCGAAGCCCGAATTGCCCGGCGCGGAAGCGCTCCCATCCGACGATGGTGGAGAGGTAGTCGATGTAGCTGCCGACGCTGGTGCGGGGCTGGCCGAGCCAGAAGGCCGGCTCGATGCAGGCCACCACGCCGGCCGCCGCCATGGCCTCGTAGTCGTCCGTGGTGCGCGCGATCATGTGGGTATGGGTGTCGATGTACACGCCTGTGCTCCCCTCGCTCAGCTTGCCGCGCGCAGCGGCGCCGCATCCAGCGCGGCGCGCGCTGCCGCCTGCTCGGCCGCGTCGCCGTGACGCAACGCCTGCGCCAGGTCCCGCCGCGCCGCCTCGTCCGCGAAGGGGCCGACGCAGCGCCACAATTCCGGGCTCACCGGCCGCCCGGCCGACCAGCGCTCATGCGCGTAGTCGCAGAGCATGCGCGCGAGCGTGGCATTGGCACGGCGGTCGAGCCCCTGGATCGGCGCCAGCGGGCTGCCGATGAAGAGCGCCTTCAACACCATCTGATTCCAGGCCGGCTCGTCGAACTGCTCGGCCGGATAGGGGTTCGCGTGCGCCACGGCCTCGAAGAACGGCGTCATCGCGCTGCGCACGCCCTCCCGCGCCCGCATGCGGTGCAGGTCGGGGTCCGGATACAGCGGCAGGCCGCGCAGGAAGGCGATGGTCTCCGCGAGGTCCGCGGTGGCGAGCAGCCCGCGCAGCCGCCGGGCGAAGTCGGCGCCGCCGCCGCCGCCGGCCAGCAGCAGCAGGACCCGCCCGGCCTGGTCCAGGCTCCAGCCGCGCGGGTCCCAGCCGGGGCGCGCGGCTTCCGCGGCGGCCAGGTCGGCCGCGTCCAGCAGCAGGTCAGCGCGCCCGAGCCGACGCGGCACCCAGCTGACCGCCAGGTTGAAGTCGCGCTCGGCGACCCCGGCGCGCAGCCGGTCGCGCTGCGCCAGCAGCCAGTTGCCGGCCTCCACGGGCAGTTGGCGTGCCAGCCAGCGCGCCAACAGGCTTTCCGGATCCATCCGATCCTCTCCCTCCATGCGCGTCACGTGCCGCGAACCCAGCGCTGCAGCAGCAGCGTCGCGGCGAAACAGGCAAAGGCGACCGGCGCTGCGCCCGGCCAGCCGGCGATCGCCAGGAACATGGCATCGAGCACCGCGATGCCGGCGATCAGCCAGACCACCGCGCGCGGGATGTCCCCGGGCCGGCGCCGCA
This sequence comes from Dankookia rubra, assembly GCF_004355005.1. Taxonomy (GTDB): domain Bacteria; phylum Pseudomonadota; class Alphaproteobacteria; order Acetobacterales; family Acetobacteraceae; genus Paracraurococcus; species Paracraurococcus ruber_A. The sequence goes on along the minus strand of NZ_SMSJ01000086.1, from coordinate 5,437 downwards.
GCAGGAAGCGAAGCGCGAGGCCGATCAGCAGCGCCAAGCCGGCGAGGCCGGCGATGCCTGCCGGCTCCCTCACCTGCAAGGCGCCATAGGCGAGCGGCACGGCAAGGAAAGCGAGCGGCCAGAACCGTTCCACCCGCCCCGCCATCTCCTGCTTGGCCGCGTAGGTCAGGCCGATGAGATAGCAGAGCGAGACAAGCGCCCCGGCCAGCAGCGCCGGCGGCAGGCTGGCCGCGGCGGCGAGGCCGGCCGCGCAATAGGCCAGCAACCGGCAGGTCCCCATCCAGAGCGGCCCGAGCGGATTGCCCTTGTGATGCCAGTTGTAGGCAAGGACGGCGCCGCCGAGGGCGAGGCTCGCCAGCACCGACCATTCCGCCGGAACGTCGAAGGCGCAGGCCGCCAGCAGCAGCAGGGCGGCGCCGCCGAGCAGCATGCCGAAGCCGAGCACGAAGACGGTGTTCGGATCCGCCTGGCCGGCGGGGATGGGCCGGTCGGGCCGCTCCCGCGCATCGATCCCGCGGTCGAAGGCGTCGTTCAGGTACATCCCGCCGACATAGGTGAGCGAAAGGCCGGCCGCGGCGGGCAGCGTCGCCCAGTGCCAGGGCGAGACGCCCGCGAGTGCGATGCCGGCCAGCGCATTGGTCCAGACGGTCGGCAGGTTCGACACGCGGCCGAGCCGCAGGGCCACGGCCGGCGTCATGACAGCAGCCGGTCCTGCACCCAGAGCAGTTCGCGCGCGATGGCCTGGTCAAGCTCCGCGCACCGCCATTCCGGCGGCAGGACGTCCCAGGTATAGGTCTCGACCTCGAGATGGGGGCTGATGCCCTCCGCCCGCTGCTGGGCGAGGACCTCCCGCAAGACATCCTGGGTCGTGCCGAGCCGCCCGACGCCGTCGAGGAAGATCGGCACGTGGCAGTGCACGCGCCATTCATGACCCTCCGGCTCGGCGGGCAGGCTCGGCAGGGCGTCCGGCAGGTCGAGGAAGCGGCGGAGCGAGCCGTCCGGCCGCCGTTCCACGACCTGATGCAGGTAGACGCCGTCGTCGAAGCGACGCAGCAGCGACGCCGCCTCGGCATCGGGCCGGCCGATGGCCAGCGCCGAGGAAAGCTGCAGCTTCGCCACCGCGATGCCGGCGCGGCGCAGCAGCGCGACACTCTCCCCGGGCGCTTCGAACTCCACCGCTGCGTGGCAGACGTCGAGGCAGAGCCCGACGTGTCGCCGTAGCAGCGCTTCCGCGCCGGCCATGCCGCATCCCACGAGCGCGGCGAAGCGCGCGAGGGCGTGGCGGCCGAGCAGCTGCTCCTCCAGGAAGCCGACCGCCTCGGCGGTGGTCTCCAGCAGGCACATCGGCTCGGGCTCCAGCGCCAGCATGATGTGGCGGCCCGTATCGGCCTCCAGCCGCACCAGCCGCGCGGCGTGGCGCAGCAGCGCCTCGCCGATTGCGATCCGCATGCCCGGCTCGGCGCCCGCGGCGCGGAAGGCGCCGGGGACGGTGCTGACACTGCCCATCTCGCCCTCCGGCAGCAGCGCGGCGAGCAGTGTCGCCAGCCGGTCGGTATAGGCGAGGCGCTCCGGCTGCCGCCAATCGGGCGCGTAGACCTGTTCCTTCACCGGCCGGCCGTGGAAGGGGCCGTAGGGAAAGCCATTGACGGTGAAGACGTAAAGGTCCTCGGCGAGGAAGAAGCCTTGCAGCGCGGCGAGCGCGGCAGTCTGCTCCAGCGCCTCCGCCGCCAGGGCGGAGAGGCGCAGCCCCACCCCCATCGGCGCCGCCGGCGAGACCTGCCGTTTCACCGCCGGCAGGTGCAGCCGCAGCGCATCGAATGTCTCCGGCCAGCTCTCCCCGCGGTGGATGTTGGCGCAGTAGGTCAGGTGCGCCGGCCCCGAGGGCAGGGCGAGCCTCATGCGCCCCGGCCTCCCGCACCGGCGGCGGCGCCGCGCCCCCGCATCACGCGATCACGTGCCAGGCCGTCTCGGCGAGGATAGCCTGGCCGAGTGCGGTCGGGTGGAAGAAGGGATCGATGAACAGCGAGGCATGCTCCACCGCCGGGTCCTGCCCGACGATGGCCGGGTTGTAGACGGTGGGCGTACCCGGCTGCAGCGGCGGCGCCGCCAGCACCGGCTGGTCCACATCGTTGAAGCCGTAGGCCGCCGGGTCATCGGCGATGGCGTCGAACAGCTTGTGGACGTCGAGCAGCGTGACATCCACGCCGCGCTCGCCTTCGAAGGCATGCACGGCATCGGCAAGCCGCGCATTGAACTCGGCGACCAGCGGCTGGAAGCTGCCCGGCTCCGCACCGAGCTGCTGCAGGAAGTCCGGGTCCTTGAACAGCGGGGCGAGCTCGAGGTCCGGCAGGTTGGTGATGACGAAGTGATGCGCGCCCAGATCGGCGAGCCGATCGAGGCCGTCCACGATCGCCTGCACGGATTCGGTGATCCCCTCCTCCGGCGACAGGTTGCTCGGCAGCGTGAGGTCGTTGCCCCCGAATGTCACGGTGACCAGGTCGTTCGCCGAGAAATACGCGTGCGCTTGCTGGAACGCGTCGATCTGTCCCTCGAAGGTGTTCAGCGTGGTTTGGCCGGTGAAGGGATCGAGCGGGTTCTCGATCGGCCGCGCCGTCGCCAGCACATAGCCGAAATTGTTGTCCTCTCCGTCGGTCTGCTGGGCGCCGAGGATCTTGGCCAGGTTGTCGGTCCAGTTCGGGCCGTCTGAGAAGCCGCCCTGGTAGTAGACCGGCGAGGCGTTCGGCGCCGGCTGACCGGCGGCCTGGGCCACGGCGGCGGCGCCGTAGCTGCCGCCGTCATCCACCAGCCGGTCACCGAAGCTGTAGAGGTGCGAGACGGTATAGGTGGCGCCGTGCCCGCCGGCCGGCAGCACGGGCGGCGTTGCCGGCGCGTAGTTGCCGCCGAAGAAGGGGTCGAAATAGGGCACATAGACATTGCCCGGCAGCACCGGCGGGCTGATCGGATCGATCGGCCCGGGGAAGCTTGGGTCGGTCACCGGGATGCTGCCCGGCAGGCCATCGGCCCCCGCGGCATTGACGGTGCCGACCGAGGCATCCTCGCCGCGCGGCGGGACGGCAGTGTCGACGATGCCTGCCGGCAGGCCGGCATCGGCCGGGCCGGCCGGCGCACCGGCAGCGGCAGCACCGGGATCGGCCGGCGAGAAGCTTGCCGCGGCCTCGGCGCGGCCAGGCGTGTCCGGGGCGCCGTTTTCCGCCTTGTAGGTCGTCTGCGCGATCTCGACCTGATAGTCGAGCGAGGGATTGCCGCCAGCCGCGACGACGGCGGCATATTGCGGCGGCGTCAGCACCGGTGCCTGCTTCTGGAAGACCGTGACGCTGTCGGGCGTCGAGAGATCGTCCGGGCTGAAGCCGTACATGACGTTGCGGGCTGCATCCACGGCATAGATGTGGCCGTCGGAACCGACGACGACGTCGTTCAGGTTGCTCTGCGTGTTGAACAGGGTCTGCGACCCGTCGGGACCGTTCTCCGCGGCGTAGGTGACGGAGTTGAAGGCCGGCGTGACCGTCACGTTCGACGGATCGTGGTCGAACAGGCCGTCGATCTTCAGCAGCCCCTGGATATAGGGCGCGAGGGGGCCGAGCGCGTCGGCAGTCGCGGCGGTCAGCCCGCCGCCGGTAGCGAGATAGGCCGTGCCGTCGGGCGCGATGGTAAAGCCGTTCGAGCCGACGGAGATGACGCGGTCCTCGCCGGTCGCGGCATTCACCTCGCGGATCGAGGGGAGGCCGGTGAAGATGCGCTCCTGGCCGGAGCCGTCGATGTCGACGCGGGTGATGGAGGCGGTGAAGCCGCCCCGCTCGTCCACGGCGCCGGGGATGAAGGGGATCGTCGGCGCGGTCGCGGCATCCGGCGAGTCGCCAGGCGTGCCGAGGCCCTGCTCGTTGACGTAGAGATGGCCGTCGGGACCGAAGGCCATGCCGCGCGGGTTGTTCAGCCCGCTCGCCACCACGTCGACGGAGGTCGCCTGCCCGGTCGCGTCATCGACGTGGTAGCGCAGGACCTCGCCATTGTTGATGTCGGCATTGCCGATGGCGACATAGACATCACCGGTCTCCTTGTCCGCCAGCACGTAATTGGCGAGCTTCAGCTCGGGGCCGGAGATCGTGGTGCGGACCCCGTCGGGCGCGATGCGGATCAGCTCGCTGGGCGGCAATTCGCCCGGCTGCCGCGTCGGATCGTAGATGTTGGCCGCGTTGACGAACTCGAGGACGTTGAGATTGCCCTTGCCGTCGAAGCTGAGTCCGTTCACCTGCGACAGGCCGCTGGCATAGGTCTGCGGCACGCCGCTGTCGATCTGGCCGTCGAAGCCGGTAGTCGCATGCGTGTCGGCGACACGCATCACGCGGGAATAGCCGTCGGGGTAGGGCAGTCCGGACAATCCGCTGACATAGAGCGCATCGTCCGGACCCACCGTGACCGCGGTCGGCACGTATTCAAGCTGGCGCGTGAAGAAGCCGAGACCGGTACCATCGGCGCTCGCCGTCGAGTACTGCGCCGGCAGCCCGGCGAGGTCGATGCCCGAGGTATTGACCGAGACGATCGGGCCGGTGGCATCCCCGGCGCCGACGGAGGGGCCGGCGCTGCCGCCGCCGCCGATGGCGGCCGGGATCGCGCTGTCATCGGCACCGAAAGCGGTGTTGGACGTCGTTCCACTCATGAATTTTTGCCTCGTGGGAGAAGGACAGGGCGACGGGCGGTTGGGCGTCGTCGGCTGGCGGAAATGAACTGGCTAGAACTGTCAGGTCTGGTCGGGCTTCATCACGGCCCTGCGCCTGGACGGCACGCTGGGTCGGTATCGGCACGAGACATGTCGTCATTATACAAATAGAAAAGCCCAAGTATCGCAGTCTCATTCTGAAAAACTCGTGTATAGAATTCGGCGTCCACCGAAAATGTATTGCAGTTTCTGGGAAGAATAGTTGGATTTCCGCTCTTTTTGTTTTTTGAGTAGCCGCATGGCTGGCTTTCTGGGTGACCGCTCCGCTGGCAAGCTGGCTTGCAAGCAATCGGGCTGGCGGGGCAGCGCAGCTGTCGGTGGCAAAGCATCAGCGCTGCGGATCTGCGCGGCGCGTCGCCCCAGCAAGGCGCCGTCCGGCCGGCCATGTCGCCATGACCAGACTGGGCGGCGAGAAAAGGGGCGGGATCGGCACGCCGCAACCTCCGCCGCAGCCGGAACCCGGTGTCGCGCAGGCGTTGCACCGTCCTTCGTTCAGGCGGTCATGGCGTCGGCTTGAATGCCCCCCACGGCGGTGGCCAGTCCGCGCACCTGGTCGAGCACCTGGCGCACCGTCTCCGGCCGCGCCCTTCCGTCCTCGTCGAGGCTGGCGGCCAGGGTGTCGACCAGCGCGGTGCCGACCACCGCGCCGTCGGCCAGCCGCGCCGCCTCGGCGGCCTGCTGCGGCGTGCGGATGCCGAAGCC